>JAFXQK010000061.1 GCA_017527205.1 Lachnospiraceae bacterium
CTGATTTTGTTTACAATTCATTTGTGGGTGTCTCCTTTGAAAAATGATTATTATTAACTCGCCAAGTTAACAATCATTATTCTAAGGGTGACACTCATTTTTTGCAAATCCGCTGTTAGTTACTTAACAGGAATGCTCCTTGTTTCATAAAGTAGACAATATGAAACAGTTACTGTATAATGAGAGCGTAAGAAAAATCAGCGATTTTGGGGTGGTTTTCTGTTTTTATACGGTGTATTACAATGTCTAGTTTAAAAAACAATTCTCCTGCCCCTCAAACTCCTTGCAACGTCGATAAAACAAGGAATTGCTAACTCCAAGTTCGGCTGCAGCTTCTCGAATTGTCACTTCGCCCCGATACCACTTTTCACAGTATTCCTCTAACCCCTTCGGATTGCTTTTCTTTGCGGGACCAAACTTCACACCTCGCCGTTTTGCAGCTGCAATTCCCTCCGCCTGCCTTTGTCTGATGAAGGTTCTTTCCATCTCGGCAACATATGCCAGAATCTGTAGCACAAGATCTGCCACGAACATCCCCGTCAGCCCATCCTTTGTTTCATAAGTGTTAAGAAGAGGCATGTCCAATACTTTTATGTTTGCTTCTTTCTCTTTTGTAATCACTTTCCACTGATTCAAAATCTCCTCATAATTGCGTCCCAGCCGATCAATGCTCATAATAATGACAAGGTCACCCCGCCTTAACTTCTTAAGCATTTTCTGATATTGCGGTCTGCAAAAATCCTTTCCCGACAATTTGTCAATAAATATGTGACTCCTTTGAATCCCCATTTCCGTTAATGCATCCAGCTGCCTGTCCGTGTTCTGCTCCTTCGAGGATACGCGAACATAACCATATTTTTCCATGACCTGCCTCCTTCATATTTTTAGGTTAAATATAAAGCAGACATTGCAACACCCATAAGTCCATTATAAATTATTCGCCAATATACGCAAGTGCGTACACTCGTCTGCGTATATTTTTTTACAATATTTCTGAGGTGAAAACATTATGAATGTTAAAGATGCAGTCGCAATAAGATTTCAACAGATCTGTAAAGAACGGAACATGACCCTGAACGAACTAGCCAATCTTTCCGGCGTGACTCCATCCACGCTTTACAGCATGATGGACAAAAGAAGAAGGGACATCTCCCTCCTCACAATCAAAAAATTTTGTGACGGACTGGAAATGTCTCTTACAGAGTTTTTTCAGAATAAAATTTTTGATGAATTGGAACCCGAAATTAAATAAACATATCTCTATGTAATACTGACCATTGACACATAGCAACCCCTTAATATATAATAAGCGTCTCAATGAATTCATTGTTGCCCTTATAGGACTTTGTTACAAAGTTCTTAAGGATAGAAAATAGCCGCCAACTATTCCCAGTAGTTGACGGCTAGGTTGTAAAACTTAGTCTCACTATAAAGGGTAGCCGCCTCTATGGCTTTCCCCTTTATTAGAATATAACATGTTTAGTTTGCATATGCAAGAAATTTCTTTTCTAAGAAGCCCCAATCTTTTTTAGATCACTCCAAGGCTCCTAAGCACAAACAGCCACAGCGTCAACGAAAAGGAGCATCCAAAGGTGGTCAGCATGATCACGCTGCTGCTCAGCGTTCCCTCATGCCCCATGCTCTTTGCCATGATATAGCAACTCACGGTCGTTGCGCTTCCGAGCATCACGAGGATTGCAACAATCTGCTCTCCCTTAAAGCCCAGCGCCACGGCAATCGGCAGAAAGATTGCTGCCAGCGCGAAAAGCTTAATAAACGCTGCAACGAGTGCTGGTTTGATATCTCCGATAGCCTTTTTGAACTCAAAGGTTGCACCCATGGACATCAGGCCGAGTGGTGTTGCCAATGCTGCAACATTTGAGACAATCGTCTGGAAAATCTTCGGTTGCGGAATGCGGATCAGCGACCAGATAAGACCGATGGCAATGCCGATAATAATCGGATTTGTGACGATCCCATAAAGCGTCTTTTTCAGGAGCGCTCCTTGATCCTGTGCAGGCATCTCAGCTTGCGACACATTGTTGGCCCTGCTCGGCTCCCCTGGGGAATTAGAATTTTGCTTACTAGGCGTTCCCGCTTCTGCCTTCGTAGGCGTTTCCGCCGTCAGCATCAGCACGATCACCGCAAAAATATTATATAAGGGTACGCTTCCGAGGATCATCAGCGGACCCATGCCGCTTGCCGCATCGCCATAGATGTTATGAATAAACGCAATCCCGAGGAGTGCCGCACTGCTGCGGTAGGAGCTCTGGATAAACTCTCCCCGCTTCCCCTTATCCTTAACGACGACCTTAGAGAACAGCGCAATCACTGCAATGCTAACGCTCGTCACGAGAAAGCAAAACAAAACGAACTTTCCGTTCCAGGTTCCTGCAAAGTCCTGGCTCGCCAAATCCTTGAAAACCAGCACTGGCAGCGCCACCTTGAACACAAACTTGTTCATCCAGCCTGCCGCTTTTTCGTCAATCAGTCCAATCTTCCGAAATAGATACCCCAGCACCATCAACGCAAAAATCGGTGACGTCGCATTTAAACTAAAAACTAAATTCTCCATATGTCTTCCTTACTGTCAACCAACAAAGCAGTCCGCCGCGCTGGTATATTTTAGTACCCCATCTCTTTTAGCAGTTTGTCAATCAGCTCTGCATTTTTGATCGAGAATTCGGGCGTAACGTGCGGCTTCTCTCCGTTCAGAATACATCTTCCGAGCTGCTCAACCTCCATACAATAATTGTGAGGCACAAATACGCTCTTTTCGATCACTCCATCCTGCGTAAAAATCTTGTAGGACACATTGCCCTCCTGATTATACTCTACGTCCGAGCGAATGGACCCTTTCGTTCCATGAATAAAAAGCCTGTCATATCTGGAATTGGAATTCTCTCCCAGATTCATGCCCACGTTAAAGGACGCACGAACACCATTCTTAAGGCGGATCAGGCCTGCCGTCAGGAAATCCACGTCAAGGTCCGTAAATTCCGCGCATGCCTTGACAAGCGTGGGCTCTAGTCCGTCCATGCCCTCCGCATTCTTCGCCTCCTCCATGGCCTTTGCCAACGTCAAAATCATGGTCGTACAATAGCATCCCAGATCATACATGGCACCGCCGCCAAACTCTTTGTGGAGCCTGAAATCCTCCTTGTAGCCCTGCGTGACAAACGCCGTGTCGATATAGTTCACTTCGCCAATGATACCGCTTTTGATATCCTCGCAAAGCGCTTCCACGTAAGGACTGTGCAGATAGGCATACGCCTCCATTAAGAACTTCCCGCACTCTTTTGCCGTCTGGTACATTTCCCTGCTTTCTGCCGCATTCATCGCCATGGGCTTCTCACACAGCACGTGCTTTCCAGCCTTTAGCGCTGCCTTCACCCATTTCAAATGAATGTCATTGGGAAGCGGAATATAAACTGCCTGCACGTTCTCGTCAGCAAGCAACTCGTCATAGCTGCCATAAGCCTTCTCAAATCCGTACTGCTCCTGAAATGCCTTCGCCTTCTCTGCGCTTCTTCCCGCAATGGCATAAAGCTCACAATTGTTGGCCTTCTTCATGCCTGGAATCATTCCCCATCTAGCCACGTTTGCCGTTCCTAAAATACCCCACTTAACCTTGCTCATGCCTGCTCCTTTCTGAAAATAACTGCTCCGTGTTTTCTGCTTCCTTCCAACGAGTTCCAACTATTAAAAACCGTGATTACTTCTCAATTATCTAACGCAAAACATTTCTTCCATCGAATCAAAGCCTTCTGCCTTTACGACTAGCTTACAGCTTCCTGCCTCATACCCTGAGCGCAGGATTGCTAATGCACGCCCTCTGTAGGTTGTGGCAAAGGCATCCGTGTAATCCTCCTCCGTAATCGGATTTCCAGAACCAAAGCCTGCAAGCACGCATGCCCCCTCGACATCTGCTTCCAACTTCACCTCCGCATCCGGTACTACACGTCCCTCCTGATCTACGATCTCAATTCCAACATAAATCAAATCATGTCCGTCAGCGCAGGCCTCCGTCGTTTCAGGCACCAATCGAAGCTTCGCAGGCGCACCCGTGGTTGCCAGCTCCGCCCTGCTGATTTCCTTTCCATCCTGATAGCTGATCGCGACAACCCTTCCTGGCTGGTAGGTTGTCTCAAAGCGAACACTGTTCGGCAGCGGTCTCTCCTTGGAAACCTGCTTTCTCCCAATGCTGCTTCCATTAACTAATACTTCAACTTCCTCAGCCCCGGAAAAGACCACCAACTCAATCGGCGCTCCAACGCTCTCATAATTCCAGCAGGAAAGCACTGCAGGAAATCCCCACATGCTGGTAAGCTCCCTCTTTCCAAAGTTCATCGGATGCATGGAATAGAGATAGGTTCTCTTGCTTCCCCATACAATGCTTCGATATGCTCCCTGTGGCAGCATCCGTCCCGTAATATCAAAGTCTGCATCGTTCGCCGTTCTCCAAGGATAGGGCGAAGTCCCCTGCGGCATCAGCTCCCATGGATTCTTCGGTGCGCTTGCGTCATCAACGTCATAATATGCTGCCTTACCAATACCCGCCTCGCCAAGATAATCCCACGCCGTCCAGGTAAAGTCGCCAATGACATATGGCAGCCTTTCCACCAAAGGCCACCGAAAACCGATCTCCTTCGGGAAATTCTCAGAGCCTAAGATGACCCTCTCCGGGAACATCTCATGATCCTGCTCATAAAGATCCTCCATATAATTATACCCGACAACATCTAATCCATTGGTAAAGGGCTCCGTACCCCTCTCCCATAGGGTCGTTCTGTCATCGTTGGCATTCTGCGCCTGATTCTGCCCTGCTGCCAAGGCATCATCCAGTCCGCTCCAGAACGAACAAATTCCGTTGCTGACAGGTCTCGTTCCATCAAGGGCACGCACCTTCTCCGCCAGCATTGTCGCACGCTCATACCCGTCACTTAGGCCGCCACGCTCTGGGATCTCATTACCCGTCGACCATAAAATGACGCAGGGTGCAGTTCTGTCTCTCTTTACAAATGCAGTCAGGTCCTTCTCCCAATCCGACGCGAAGAATTGATTGTAATCACCGCCGCGCTTACCCATGGCCCATGCGTCAAATGCCTCATCAAAGACATACATGCCGACCCGATTACATGCCTCGATCAAAGCTGCAGACGGAGGATTGTGCGCCGTGCGGATCGCATTAAATCCAACCTCCTTGAGCTTCCTGATCTTTCTTTCCTCAATCCTTGTCAAGGTGACGGACCCAAGCAAACCATTGTCATGATGCAGGCAGCCGCCCTTTAGTTTTACGCTCTTTCCATTGATCAAAAGACCGCGTACGGCATCTGCGGAAATCGTGCGAATGCCAAACAGCGTAGACGCCTCGTCCACCGTAACCTCTTCGCTCTTGACAAAATGCGTGCGGTATGTGCCTATGTCCTTCACGGTAGCCTTGACCTGATACAAATCAGGATGTTCCGCATCCCAAAGCATGGGATCTTTCACCGTCATTGTCATCCGTGCCGTTTCCGTCTTCCGCGCACTAACCTGAATCACACGCTTTGTTTCGGCAACGATGACTTCGCTTCCTTCAGGAAAAATCGTTAATGTCACCTCTGCCATGCGATTTCCAAGTCCGCCATTTTCCACCTCGACCTGCGCCTCTAAAAAGGCATATCCGTCAGCCACTTCCTTAGTGTACGCGAAAATGCCGTCAGGAACAAGATGTACTCTCGGTCCATGCATTAGCTCTGCTCCGCGATACAATCCAGAACCCGTATACCAACGGGAATTCGGTTGCATGCTAGTATTAACGTTGATGGTAATGCGGTTTTCTTCGCCAAAGGTCACGTAATCCGTCAGATCAACAAACTTTGGCGCATACCCATTATGCCAATGGGCGACCTTGCTCCCGTTCACGTCAACGGATGCATTCATCATAACGCCGTCAAATTTCAGTCCAACGCATTCCTGCTCCCATTCCTTAGGGAAAAAGACATATTTCGTATAATTCGACAAACCACCGGTAAAATATCCCATGTCAACGCTCGCAGGCGCATTAGGAGACACAGACGTCCCAATCATGCCGTCATGCGGCAGATTCACTTCCGCGCCTGGATCACTTTCAAGCATCCCGATGGAATCTAAATATCCCCTTCGAAACATCCACTTTTCATCTAAGTTGATCGTTTTCATTCCATCTCCCCTTCTCTTTCTCTTACGTCTTTTCTTTCTCCTACAGCTTCACTTTCTCTTACGCCTTCACTTTTTTCAGTCATCCTTAGGCCATGTGCTTCCAACGTCAAGTCCTCTCGCCCGAAGCCATTCATCCGCCACCGTCACATATCGCTTTTCTCCTGTCTCATTCTCCAGCGTCACGGACACCATGAGCCCTTCTTGCCCTGCAGGCCGCTCCTCACATCCGAAATCCCCGTCAAAAATATGCTTAATCTGCCAAAGGGGACGGTTCTTTTTGGCAGATCCTTCCAACAATTCCCGGAAAATTTGGTTCAATGCCTCCAAATTTCTGTTATGGTCATTCGGAAGCGCATCACCGATTTCCTTTTGTTTTTTTAGTTCCTCCTCGATGAATGCCTTGATCACCGGCATCTGTGGATTCTCTTCCTTTTCCGTCGTGCGCTTTTTGATCTCCAACAATTCATCCAAGGCATTTCGAAATGTTTCCGGCAGTTCCAGCTTTAGCAGATCATCGAACAATACTGGAGGGGCCTCATGGTATCGCTCAATATATTCCGTTGCCAGAAGCGGGCGAAGTGCATAAAAATACTTCTTATAGCGCACCCTTTCCCCTTGAAGGTACTCCATGTAGGTTGAATTTGCCGTGCCATAATAATGGCATACCGCCGTCTTTTCTGAGAAATACTGCTTCGAAACCTCTCGAATTCTTTCCCATTCCGGCGTCGTCCGATAGACCACAGGCGACCCGCTCCACTCAAAAAGCGTCGCGTTCCCCTTTGCAAAAAGCTTTAGTGCCTTCTTTATGTCCCAGCCGTTAATGTCCAGAACCTCATCCAACTGCCATTCGATCACGTCCTTGGGCTCCTCGATGCTTAGGTACGCTTCCATGGGGCGTACGTAAACGAACCGCACGTCATAATCACTGTCAGGTGACGCAAAACCCCAAGAACGGCTCCCTGATTCCACCGCATGAAGAATCTTTACGTGCTCCTTTTGTTCGATTTCATCTAGTTTTTCCTGAATCTCTTTTAAGATGTCTCTCATGTCAATTCTCCCGTGATTACATAACGATTCACGCGTTCCACAAATTTTTCTACCTTTCGAAGATCCGGCTCATCAGGCAACTTCGTCTTTACCGCTGCTTCGTCGAGTTTTCTCTCATACTCCTCCAGCATCTCATAAAATGCCTTGGAATAAGTGCCATCCTCCTGCATAAAGTCTCCGTTGCGAATGGATAAAAGTAGCGGCAAATCATCCTTGCGGTGCGTCTTAATCTCACCTCTTTCAAGAATGTCAATTGCCATCATAAACAGCCTTACAAGATGCATGGCATGCTTGTTCAAATGATTGTCATCCTTTTTCTTGTTGCGCTTTCCAATCTTGTCATAATCGCGTACCACGGAACGCATGGTTCCCCAAAGCTCATTGTAATCCCGAAGGGGATAATGCTTGTAATTTGCATCCACGAAAATCTCCGTCTCCAGCTCCGGATTCTCCGCCTTGTCGATATACAGCCGAATCCCTTCTGCACCCTTACCTTTATGTCTCAGATTAAAATCCTCAATGGCATGCAATACGGACTTATAAATATGCTTCTCCCTCTCCTCCTGCGAAAGCGTATCCCTCGCAAGCGCATTCTGCAGTCTGCGAAGCTGCATGTCCGCATAGCCGCCAAAGGACTTGATCACTCGCTTAGAAAGAAAGATTGGCGTTTGATCAATCAGCTCCTGACCAAGCCTAGACTTGATCAAATACTGCTCCTCATCCAGCCCCAACATCTCACAGGTATTCGGGTTGCACTCTAAAAGAAGACGAACTAGCTTATTAAAGCCATAGATCACCGTGTCCGTCCCTTCATCCTCATACTGATCAAACTGCGTCATCCCGATCAAATCAGAAGGCAGTTGAAGAGTGACTCCGCGAAAATCAATGTCGCTCCCCTCACGGTTTGTCCCATAGGAATAGCTTCCGCCCAGCCCAAGCAACATAATTCTGTCGCCCAGTCTCTCATTCGTCCGCAAAAAATCGTATTCTTTTGTATTCATCAAAGCACGAAAATCCATCTTCCCTCACCTCACGTCGACGAGGACGGTTCTTTTTGACTCATTACGCCTTTAGCTTCGATACAATCTCAGGCACGAGTCCTTCCGGCTGCGAAGGCGCGTCGCCAATGGTCGCACCCGCTTCCAAAAACCACCTGTTTACTTCTTCCAACGATAATTCCTCCCAAGTGCCGCCGCGGTGAATCTCCATCGGAAGCTTTACCTTGATTCCGCCCATGCCGGCAAACAGTTCGTTCGGATAGAAAATCTTTGGTCTCTCGCGGCGAAGAAGCCTGTCCGCGTAATCCTTCTCCGAAGTGATGGGATCTGCGTATAATATGCCGCCGTTGCCATCCCCGATGCCACCCTTGAAATGCGTATCTGATCCAGCCTGAATCATAAAACCATGATGCAACGCATAGCACAGGGCCGCAAGATTATCATTTGCCGTATTTGCAGTGTTAATGCCTTCAATACCATCTACGTCATCCGCATAGAGATGAATCTTCTTGATGTAATTGCGATCACGGAACGGATGTGCCTGCATCACGGCGCCGCCCGCATCGTGAACGGCCTTGATCATCTCTTCTCTCGTCCAGTGAGGAATCTCAGGATGCGCGAGAAGGAATTCCCTGCCAACGCCATAGATCATGAATTCATCGCCCTCAAAATTCTCCTCGATGCCAAAGAACACCTTAAATCCAATCGCATCACTGGCCTTCTTTGCCTCCTCATAGCCCTTCATATAGGCATCCACGTATTCAGGCCACGGAAGATCCCTTGACGGCCGCGTGTTTCCATGGAAAAAGTGATCCGTAATAAAGATCGCGTCATAGCCCAACTCCTTAAAAATCGCCGGATACTCGCTTCCAGGAGTCACGCCGCAAGCGCTTCCCTCCACGGTATGTAAATGAGTTTCATAGCGATACAGACCCGTCGCCTTGGAATCCCATTTTTTCGGCTCTACAAGCTTTTTCATCATATAACCGCAGGTAAACGGAAAGAAATCAAATTTCTGCGTACCCACGTGCTCAACGCCATACTTTTCATACCATTTGCGTAGGGCCTTGTTTTCCTCGACAATACCAATCCGCATTACGGTACAGCCAAGCTCCTTTGCCTTATCAAACGCATGATTTAAAAGTTCCGCACCGAACCTGCGAAACCGATATTGTGGCAACACGCAAAGATTGTTTAGCTCACATGTTTTGGAATCCACGATTTGCAAAGAATAATAACCGATCATCTTCCCGTCCAAAAAATAACCATACATTGGCCGATGCTCGGTCACAAAATGATATCGGATCCTTTCTTCGTCTGTCGCGAACGCCGTAAATCGCGGTGCATTCTCCGGCGTAAACCCAAACTCATCTGCCACCGTCTGAAAGCTCTCGCGAATAACCGCAACGCATTCCAAAATTTCCGTTTCTTTGATTTCCCTGATCATGTCTGATCCCTCCGTAGTCATTCATATATCCTTTGTCACTCATATGCAAGCTCTTTGACACACCAACGGGATGACTCTTTTTGTCTTTCCTTCCGTCAATGAGTTAATTCCCTGCTCCGTGTCCTTAAACCACGTGATCGCCTTGTCCGGATTCCCCTGATCATAAAAGGGCGGCACGGGCAGCACCTTTTCAAAATATTCCCTCTCACTTTACGAAAAATAACACCATGGCTAGCGCAAATGCTGCCGCTGCAGCAAAGATACTCCCCAAAACATACATGAATATCGTCAGTGACCGTTCCTCCTTCGGTTCATAAAACTCCTTGGGATTGTCCGGATTCAGATACAGCTCTCGCGTCTCCCCTTCCTCAATATGATTCATGTTGCTATAGGTGTTATTGCTGAGAAGAATGGTCTCATCCCTGAAATACGCCTCGTATACCGGGCAATAGGTTCGCGTTCCCTTGTGATATCTGGTCTTCACCTTTACGCAGGTACCCATAATACGGTAGTTGCACACCTCATGTCTTCGTTTCGAGGAAAAATAACTTCCTACGACAAGCGACACGCCAATAACAAAAAAAAGCCCAAGAAAAAGATAGGGCAGCGCCGCTTCCGCATATTTCATGACCTCTTCGCTTCCAAACTGGAAGATACAGCCCCCTATCATACATCCAATCCCAACGAGCGGAAACAGGAGCGTGATCGGCTGAAAGTCCTTACTTTTTAATCCGGAAAAAACGGCAATGGCACCAAACACCAAAAAATACTGTCCAAAAAGGGTCACTACCAAAGCTCCCATGTCATGTTTGGAACAATAGATCATGGCACCAACGGACGCAAAAAACCAAAGTAAAAAAACAATGCTTAGAATGGCTCCGACAACGCCAACTTTTCCTCTGTTCTCATTTCCCATGACGCCTCATCCTCCCGGCACTCTGATTCTCACGCGCAAGCCTCAAATGCCCTTTGATTATTTCGTTTTTTCCAGCTCAATGACTCTCCACTCTTCGCCCTTATAATTCAGCGTGTGATGCTGCTCCTTCGGCACCTCGCAAAAGCCGAGTGACCGATAACATGCATATGCAGGCGCGTTATTTTCAAATACGCCGATGGTCACCTTTTTCGCCTTCAGAATGTCAAACGCATATTTCAGGCCCAGCTCCAGCATTCTCTTTCCATAGCCATGACCGCGCTTTGTATCGTCTACGATCACCCACCCAAAGCGAATGGTCTCATGATCTCCAAGGTAACGCATGATAAAATGTCCCACCACGCCGCTTTCATCAAACGCGATCATGGGATAGAAGTTATCCTCTTCCTTGCAGAAACCATTTTGATTTCGATATACGTCATCCAGCTTTTTTGCTGCCAGTGGAAAACTGCCGAACAAGCCGGAGCTCCATTTGTAATAAATAATCTCATCCCTGTTGGCCCAGCCCGTGATCAACTGACTGTCACCCTTCTTATAGGGACGAAGCCTTAGAATGGATGCGTTGCCATCCTCCTGTCCTGCAAAAACAGTTGTCTTTAGGTCCTCGATCTTGACGCCAGTCTCCCAGCCATAATACATATGATTGAAATATGGGATGAACTTCTCGGCATCCTCTTGAAGCACGGCATGGCCTACCTTATGGAAATTCAGTACGAGATGATCTCCAAGACCTTCCGCCTCATAGGCGAGGTTTGCCCTCTTATAGCACTCCCACATGGCAGGAGCATTCACCCAATCCTCACCCGTGCAGGCAGCGATGATAAAATAATAACGCCGCTGATCCATCGCCAGGATCGGCAGGTTTTCCTGTTCCATCGGTATCTCTGCGGGCTCCTTGTATTGCAGGAACCTGTCATTAAACCAACCTCGTTCCGCCTCCGATTGCAGGCAATCCAAAGGCTCATTCTTCCCATAGGTATATTCCGCAGGAGCGCCGACCTTTCGCAGGTCATAGGTCTTTCCTTCGGAAACAAAATTGTACAGGGCAAGTCCGCCCGCGCCGGAACAGGCAGGGATCGTCATGCGAAATCTCGCATCGAATGCACCGCAGACCGCCGTCGCCTTGCCGCAGCGAGATACACCCGTCACCATGGACGCATCCGCATCCAGAGAAAACTCCTTGTCAAGTCCTGCATAGACTGCATCCAATACCTTTGACGCGCCCCAGGCCCACGCCATCAAAACACCTGTCTGCTCTGCTTCATCTGCACCATAGGGATAAACATCATAAAAGGCTCCCTGATGTGCCATGTCATCTGAAGCAATCTGACGGCCTTCCAGAAAGAACAGCGCATAGCCCTGCGCCAGAATATAGTCCTTCGGCTGGATCGGATGCATGCAGATAATGAAAGGGGATCCCTTCGGATACTTCCTTTGATCCTCTTCCTTAGGCAGATAGGCATGAACGATAAATTCAGCCTTTCGTCCCCTCGCTTCTATCTTGATCTTCACAAGCTCCCCACCGATCACTTCGAAGGGGTTTGGAAATCCAGAAGGCTTTTCCTTTGCCTTTGGATCCTCGCCCAACAGCTCATACGATACCTTCTCGCCTTCCCGCCAGGTTCCGTACATGTTTTTTTCATAAAAGCTCTGAAGCTCTTCTCTGTTCATCCATCCTACCCCTTTTTATGTTTTTAGTAGCCATCTTTCAAAGTTTCACAATATCACATATCCCTGCGAGCGTCCAGAATCCACTTTTCCATGCTGTTCCTAAGATCATTTCCCAGATCCTCAATATTGCAGAGCTGCGTGATCACAAGGCCTCTCTTCGGCAGAACATAGCACTTTTGCTTCTGCCTTCCGTTGATGCTAAATCCGTCCAAATATTTCCAGACAAAGTAGCCATAACCGCCTTCCCGATTTTGCATCTGAACGCTGGTGGCAAGCTCATCATATTCCTCCGACAGAATGCGCCGGCCCTGATAAACTCCCTTGTGATACAAAAGAAGGCCAATCTTGCTAAAATCATGCACCGTTAGCCTCATGCCGGAAGCGCCATAAAAATATCCTTCCGGGCATCTAGTATATTCATAGCGCTGAATGCCAAGAGGCGCAAAGATCTTCTCCTCGATAAATTCGCCCAGGTCGCGACCCAGAATTTCCGTCAGTGCCACGCCAACCAGATAGGAATTGATGTTAGAATAATTAAATACTCTCTCCTCCGGATGGCAGATCTCACAGGAAAGGGCAAAGTCGATCCAGCTCTCGCCCTCCGCACGAAAGGGCAGGTCTCCCACTGACATGGTAAGAAGCCTTTTTACCGTAATCTTCCCAAAGTCCTCCTTTTGCTTTTTCGACATTTTTGCAACCTTCTCCTTCGGGAGATACTCCAAAATGCACTGCTCCAGATCAATCAAACCCATGTCATAAACGATGCCCACAGCAATGGAAAGCACCGTCTTTGTAGCAGAGTAAAGCTCGTGGAGATTTTCTTCCGTATCCCCAAAGCTATGCGTTAGCTCTCCATTCTCATATACCTCAACGCCAAATACATTCCACTGATTCTCTTTGATATCCTTTACAAAAGCCTCAAAATTCATCCCTATGTCCTCCACAGGCCTTCTTGGGGGTGTTTCCTGATTAAGGGCTGGCCTCTTTTTACGGTTTATCCTTTCAAAGTGATTCCCAATTGAATCACCCGAAACATTCTGACCGCTGTCTGATAATAAAGCTCCTTTGCGTTGTCCATCGCATCCTTTAGGGTCATCGGCCCGTTCACCGTCGTCATGACGGAGACGATGCCATGCTCATAGATCTTGTCATATCCAGGGCCTAGAGAGCCACTCAGCGCAATCACGGGAACGCCCGCCTTTTTCGCCCGTTCGCCAACGCCCTGCAGCACCTTGCCGCAAGCGCTCTGTCCATCCGTTCGCCCCTCTCCCGTAATCACCAGATCGGCACCTCTTAGCACCTGATCAAATCCATTCAAATCCAAAACCGTTTCGATTCCGGAGCGCATCTCTCCACCGAAAAAAATCAGAAGCAGCGCTCCCAATCCTCCCGCTGCTCCCGTTCCCGAGATCTGATCGGGATCCTTTCCAAACTTCCCTCTGATCACGTCTCGATAATTTTGCATTCCCCGCTCTAATGCCGCTACCATCTCCGGCGATGCGCCCTTTTGCGGCGCAAAGGTACGGGTCGCCCCATTTTCTCCGCAGAGCGGATTTGTTACGTCACACATGACGGTCAGCTTGACTTTTTTGATACGAGGATCCAGCCCTAAAACGTCAATGCTGCGAACCTTCTCCAAATCTCTTCCGGTACCCTCGAGCTCCCGGCCGTCCGCATCCAAAAAACGAATCCCGAGTGCCCTGCCGCAGCCCATTCCTCCATCGTTCGTTGCACTCCCCCCGATGGTGACGTAAATCTCTTCAAAGCCGCGATTCAATGCATCTCTTAAAAGCTCTCCCGTCCCATAGGTCGAGGTAACGGACGGATCTCGTTTGTCATCAGGAACAAGCGTCAGTCCTGAGGCGGCCGCCATCTCGATCACGGCTTTTCTTTCATCCAGCTTCCCATAGTATGCACGGATGCTTTCCATCCCCGGCCCGTGAACGTCCACAAAAATCTTCTCACCGCCTACGGCGCTAAGAAGCGCATCTACGGTTCCTTCCCCTCCGTCTGCCACGGGAAGGCCAATACATTCCACGTGCCCAAACACTTCCTGTGCGGCCTTCGTTAAAAGCTCCGCCGTCTCCCCGCTCGTAAGGGACCCTTTAAAGGAATCTGACGCAAAGACGAACCTCAAGCCTTCTTCTCTTGTTCCCGGTGCTTCCGTGGATTGCCCTGCCGCCTGATCACGTTCCCGTATTTGCACGGACCGGCTCTGTGTTAATTGACTGATGGCCGTTTTATATAATTCCTGAGAGTCCTCGGTCAACTGCCAGTAAACGGACTCCGCCTTCACCCTGATGCCGATGACCGAAAGTCCTTTTTCAATCATGGAATAAAGCAGGGCATTTAAATCACTCTGCAAAATACTTTTTTCTTCCGGCCAATTCATAAGATTCTTCTGGAGAATGCCGGGAAGAACCTCTCTTATCTTTTGTGAAATGTCTTCCTCCCCAAAGAATCTTTCCGCATCAAAGCCATAAACGCCTACGCTTCCCCGAATCCGCATCCGCAGGTCAAATGCCATGCCGTCGCCAACCACCTCGCGAAAACGCAGTGGCTCCCGCGTTCCAAAGAGTACGGAGAAAAAGATCAGGTGCCGTATGAGCTCCATGGGACTATTCAACGCGGCAAACTTCGGATTACGCTTTGGATTTCCTCTTTTGTTATCCTCAAAGTACCAGGTAGCCTGAAGCGCTTTCATGCCTACCTCCGTCGCCGTCTCCAGCTCCCTGCTGCCACCATCTCCGACATACAGACATTCCTCCGGTGAAACCTGCAATCTCTTCATGCAGCGGTAAAAAATCTCTTTGTCCGGCTTCATGATTCCCTGCTCAAAGGACAGCATGCTCGCGTCGAAATAAGGATATAAAATGCTCCCTCTAATGGCAAAAACCTCTTCCGAAAAGCAATTACTGATGAGGCCAATCCTGACGTCTCTTCTTTTCAGCTCCTCCAGCATGGGAAGGATTTCTTCATGCAGATGCATAAACACTTCCACCTTCGTCGCCGTGCGCCGATTCAATACCTTTGTAAGAAGCGCCTCGGAGTATACTCCATTTTTCTTCATGATCTCCGTGATCACGTCCTCGAATGTCCGAAGACCAACGCTTCTGTCATGCTCGGAAGGATCCCAAATCTCGCGAAACCTTTCCTCCGTGATTCCAAGATCCTTTGAGATGTCTTCCCCGAAATACTGCGGTGACCTATAATGCGTCACCAAGGTCTCAAACATGTCAAAAATAACTGCCCTGATCATTTTTCCCCCCAACTGAATGCTATGGAAAGCACTGTATTGCCGCTGAATTTCCCTTCATCCAAAAGGTGATTTTTGTCCCGAGGTTTATTTTGTTCTGACGTTTTGCCTCTGCAGCTTTTGGTTCTGAACCATCTGCTTTGCCCGCTGCGCCGCCACAAGACGATTTTCAAACTCTCTGGCACATCTCTGTACAACCTTGGGATCGTTCGCCAAATTCGCGCAATTGGCGGGCGTAAATGCCTTATCCGGAAAGCTCTTTTTAAACTCCTTGGAATTTGCGAGATTTTTCACCTGCCGGGCGTATTCCTTCCCGCTCCCCGCAAGCCTTCTCCTCAAAGCCTCATTTCCCGGGCGCCTGAGCCTTTCCTCCAGCACCAGGGCCGCCACCGCCATGCGTGCATTCCTCTGATCCATTGGCGACAGGGTTCTTCTTCTCCCAAGCTGCTCAAGCTGCGCCGTCGCTGACAGCGAAGCGGCCGACACGTTGCGTTCCAGCGCCTCTTGGGATTTCATGCCAAGCTGCAGATTATTCTTGCGCTCATTGATCGTTCTTTTCCGTGCTTCCCTCTCTGCCTCCCGTTTTTTCTTTTCGGCAAGCTCAATCTTTCTCATGCGGACCTGCAAATTCTTCCTGGCCTTCTCCATGGCCTCCACGCGCTTGGCCGTCTTAGGGTTCTTTGACAGATCCTTGTTTTTCTTAGTGTCCAGATACTTATCGATCTGCTTGATGTTCGCCTGAAGACGCGCCATCTCCGCCTGACGATCCGCCGTAGTTGCCTTCCCGCTTGCCTCCTTCGCCTGATAATTCCTCCACTCGCCCAAAGAGCGATTATAGGATTTCATGGCATCGGAAAATGCACGGCTGCCGAAATAAACATTTTTGTTGGCGTTTCGAATTTCCCTGGAGCCCTCGAGATTGCGCTTTTCGACTTCCTGATTTGAGATGCCCTCTACTTCCTTGAGCATCTCGTCTCGGCGAGCCTCAAATTTCTTCTGTTGGGACAGTACGTGGTTTTTCACCTTTTGCATTACGCGAAGCCGCTTTTGCGTTTTCGCGGACAGATCCTTGCCTGCCTTATCCGCTATGTACTTGTCCACGGCCTTCTCCATTCTCTGGTTCAGATCCACCATCTCCCTGAGCTCCTCGGGAGACATCTTATAGTCCGGGCCTTTTTTCTCGAATTCCCTCCACTTTTCCTGCTGCTTCTTCAGCAGGCTTTCTACTTCCTTAAATTCCTTACTTCCGCCGACCACGCCCTGATCGGCGGCCTCCATCTGATTATTCAAATACTGTGTGTCATTTGCAAGCTCCAGATACCCTTTGACAGGCTCCTTCTCCGCCAGCTGCTTCTGCCACTGCGCCAGCTTCTTCTCCTGGATCTCCAGATTTTCCTTCACCCGTGACATGGCCGTGATGCGTTTCTCCGTCTTGGCACCCGGATCTTCCATGTCAGCCTTTTTGATTAAATACGCATCCGCAGCCTTTCTGGCATTTTCGATGGTTGCCCTCAGGTTCTCGATCTCACCTGCGGTGGGAAGCTCATCCTCCCCCTTGTTCTGCATAGTCTTTGTCCAAAGGTCATTGAGCTTTTCATACTGCTCTTTCGCATTCTGAAATTCCTTGCTCCCGTTATGGACGTTTCTAGTTGCCTCCTCCAGATCGGTTGCCAGGTCTTTCCGCTGTTTCTCCAACTGTTCATCGCTTGGCAGGGGACGTTCCATTCCCCGCTGCGCAGCCAGATCATCCAACTCCTTCAGTTGCTCCTGGAGATTCCTTTGGGCATCCCGCATGGCCTCCACGCGGTAATGGGAGGTATCACTCTCCCTCCCATTCTTATCCTTCTCCTTTTTCTTCTTATCCAAATAAGTCTTAATACTATCCAGGGCTGTTTCCGTTTTCTGTCTGGCCTGCTCCAGCTCGTGATCAGACATCTGGAAGTCCTTACCTCTGTCTTTGAGACCTGTCCAGAACTCCGAAACGATCGTACAATCCTTCTTCGCTTTTTTGTACTCCGAACTGCCAAAGGTTACGCCTACGTCCTCTTCCTCCAGCAGATTTACCATGTCCTGCGTGTTCGTATATAGTTTATTATAATCCATAGGCAAATGACCTCCGAAAGCTATCTTTTCTTTTTGCCGTTTCCATTCTTACGATTGCTGTTGCCTTTATTACCGTCAACCCCTGCCTTGTCCTGCATTGCCTCATGCTTCGCTGCCAGCTTCGCCTGGGTCTCCAACAGCTTCTCCTCGGCCTCCTCAGCTTCCAGCCTGGCCTGGGCAGCCTCCAGCCTGGCCTTGGCTACTCTCGCCCTGACCTTCGCCTGCTCTGCCTCCGCCTCCAGTCTGGCCTGCTCTGCCTCCAACCTGGTCTGCTCTGCCTCCAGTCTGGTCTGCTCTGTCTCCAGCCTGGTCTGCTCTGCCGCAGCCTTATCGTTTTCCTTTGTCACGTTCTGCTCTGTCGCAACCTTGTCGTTTTCCTTTGTCACGTTCTGCTCTGTCGCAAGGACGTCGCTCCCTGCATTGATCTCCACCGGAAGCCCCGGCAGCTTGGGCATTACGCCTGCAAACTTCGCTAACCTTGCCCTGCGTTTTTCCTTCCGAAGCCTTTTCTTCTCCAGCTTCTTCTCCTTTTTTGCCTGCCTGGTCTGAAGTCTTTCCTCCGTAGCCTGCGCCCTGACTGCACCCTGCTTTTTTTGCTCGTCCTCCTCGGACATGCGCTGTAAATCATTCGGAACCTTCCGCTGAAATTTATTGAGTGTCCGGTAGCAGGCAATCCATCCGCTCAGTCCCCTTGCCGAATAGCACGCCATCTCGATGACGCCGTCCTCTCCCCGCGAATATGTGAGAATCGCCGGCGTGTTTAAAAGATAAGAGCAATACACGGCCTCCTTCTCAGGATCACTGGAGAGCCACATCATCCTGCCCATGTCCTGCATTCCCTTAACCGCCAGCTCATGCATCTGCCTTGCATTCTTTTTCGACAGATACCAGCGCCTCCTGCACATAACCCCGAAGATCCGTACCTTGTCATATCCGTCTCCAAGACCATTCACGTATTTTGCAAGCCTTGTAAAGGATACGGCAATTCTGCCGTCCTCCGTAGGCATAAGGTCACCCAAAAGCGCTTCTCTGATCTCTTTCCTTAACGCATCCATTACCGGCCCTTCCTTTATCACTGAGGTGCCATCATACTGTCTGAAAGCACCTCAATTTCACCATTCGCGGAAATTTTGATTTGGATCAGAAGCACTTCATCCAGCGCTGGATTAGAAAACTCTATCGTTGCAGTTCCCTGCTCCAGACCTCTCACGGTAAAGCATTGTGCCCCTTCAAGGATTCCTTCATCCTTGATCTCCAAAATGATGTATTTTCCGTCGCGCATCTCCGGTACGGAAACAACAATCCCCGGAATTCCAGGATCCTCCACCGGCTCATATTTTCCGTTCCAGGAGGTGCTCCATGCCTCCTCCTGCTTCGAAAGTCGCAGTCTTAGTGATCCGTCGGAATCCTCCCAAAGCTGATAATCGATATCTCCGGTCTGCGCTCCGCCCTGCATGATGCCCTTATGCTCCTTAGTATTTGCCAGGACTAAGCTGAGCTTTAGCTTTCCTTTTTTACCGACAGGCTCCGCATCAAACCGGATCTCAATTTCACCGATGATATCCTTCACCCGAAAACGACTAAGATAGGCTTCAAAGTTTTCTGACGCCATCGCTGCCGCCGATGCTTCCTCTGCCTCCATGGAAGGATCTGTCTCCTGCTCCTTTATATCCTCTAGCTGAATTTCCTCTTCTCTTGCGCTTGCCATCCCGTCTTTCGTCCCGGAAGCCTGATTCTCAGGTTCATCGCTGTCTGTCGCCGCTTCACTGGACGTGCTTTCCTTCTCTCCCGTGGAAGTAAGGTCGCGCTCTCTGGCAAATACCACCTGCGCCGAGCCCTCCTTCAATGGCTTGATCCGATAGGTAATAATACCCTTTTTCTCTTTCTTGACCACCTTAACCTCAAGTACGGTTTCATCCGTGCTCTTAATGCTCCAGTAATATCCCTCAGGGCTTCGGGAGCCATCGAGTTTCAGCAAGACCGTTCCCCTGCGTTCTTCTTTCCAGGAATAGGGGAAGTTTGTATCTTCCCCTCCCGTATTCATTTTTCCACATCCTGCCAGTCCAAGGAGCATCGCCCATGCCACCAAGACACAGAATATCCGATTTGCTTTTTTCACGCTAACCTCCACGATCTTACCAACGCAGGAAAGCCCTCCTGCCTTCTGTCCTATCTTCTGTCGTCACTTTGCGGCGCCAGTTCTCACGCCTGCCCATGTTCTACCTCTTCCGCTTTCTTCGCAGCTTACGCTCCGCTGCCTTCGCCCGTTCCCGCGCCGCCTTCGCCGCTCTCGCCGGTTCCCGTGCCGCTTCCGCCGCCTTCTCCGGTTCCCGTGCCGCCTTCGCCGCTCTCGCCGGTTCCCGTGCCGCTTCCACTGCTTTCTCCGGTTCCCGCGCCGCCTGCGCTGCTCTCGCCCGTTCCCGTGCCGGTTCCAGTTCCCGTCCCTGCAGGCGTTTCGATGCCCTTTACGGAAAGCTCAATGACCACCTTCGCCTCGGGAACCTCCGCGGAGGCCACGGTAATGCGGTAATACTTCGTATCCTCCTCCTTCGGAGGCGTAAAGACGTAACTGCTTCCATCGCGCTTTAAGTAGGTTGTCAGCTCGCCGCTCTCATACTCGTCGTCCATAACCTCCACGGCAGTCACGACATAGCCCAGCTCCGATCCCGTTACGTTCGCCTGAATCAGGAAGGGCTTCTCCGCAAGAGCGATCATCTTCGCCGTCTTATCCTGTACAAGCTTTTGATCATAAGCATTCTTCTTATCGTTCCAGTTCCAGGTGTTCGCCTTCACCGTCACGTTTGCAAAGGTGATCCGCTTAAGCGTTCCCTCATAAATCCTCTCGCCTACGATACGTTTATCCACCGCTTCGCCGTCCATCTGTGCCATCGCATAATCCAGCGTCCAGCCAGCCGTTCCAGAATAATCCGCACTTCTCGGCATCAGCTCGATCCTGCGGATCGACGTCGCTCCCTTCACAAGGAATCTTACGTATTGCAGCTGATCTGTCTCAAAGTTCTCGCCGCCTCCAACCATATACCTTCGAATGTCATCCACCTCTACAGGTGCATTGACCACGCCATTTGCATCCGCCGTATAGAGTCGCATGTAAACAGGCCCATCGGTTCCGCTGTTTTCCGTCTTTCCGGCTTCTGACGTCTTAAAGGCAAAGGATACGCACCTCACGGCCTCCGGATCACCCACGCCCACTGCAGTCTTAAAAATCGTGATGGGTGCCGTGGTTACAATCACCCCGTTTCCAAAGCTGTAATGCTCCGTATGCGTTGGCTTGCCGGTCGTATCCGTCCGGGCCGTGGAAACAAATGCCGCATCCACCGTTGCTTCAATGTCACCAATGGTAGCCAGGCGAAGTCCCGTAATCTCTCCGACAAACATCTGGTTAAATATCAGATCCACCACCTGTCCTGCCCTGATCGTATCAACGTTCTGATCCGACAGGAAGACGTAAGGCGTCAGATACTCCGTATTATTGGGATCGTTCGCCAGCTTATATCTAAGGGCAACCGCCATGTCAACCTTGTCGGGAATAAGGTTACTCTCCTGCGTCGTGATGCCGAACTGGAACGTCACTCTCTGCTGATCCTTATAGCCGATAGCTCCCGGATCAGTCGTTGCAAACTTGCCCTGTCCATAGAAATAATTGACGTCGCCGCAGTCGATATAATAGTTTGCGATCACCACGCCGGACCTTACCTGCTGGATGATGGCATAATCCAGATAGCACATCTTCACGTCAGCGCCGCCGGTATTTGCCTTGATGGAAACCTTATTCAGATCAATCATGCCCTCTGCCTTCAGGCCTGTCATGTAGAACATCTTTCTGCCCGTGGCACTGCCTTCAGGCGGCGTATACTTTTTCATCCTTCCGCCCGTATAATAAATGGGACCATAGACGTGAGCATAATTCAGCTCAATGTCAAGATTATAGTTATTGAACGGCTCCGCATTTCCGCCCTCCCTGGGGAAGATAAAGACGTTCAGCTCATCTCCCTGAGAGGCAGGCACTCTGGTAATCTTGGAGGTCTTTGTCTTGTATTCATCCCCCAGGTCGATATAATTCTCCGTGAAGGGAATGTTCTCCGTAACGGGCTTTCCCGCAGCCTTCGCCTTCACAAGATGGGCAGGGCTTCCCTCGCTCCTTTGTGTGCAGACGACCTCCGGCTCTGTATCCCTCTGATAATCATACTCGTCGTTGGTATTGATCCGCAGGACGCCCTTCTCCGTGATCAGCCTGAGCGATACGCCGCCGATGGCCCAGTTGTAAGGGTTATCGAGCTGCTCCATGGTCAGATCCAGGGCAACTACCTCCTGCACGTCATCAATGTCCACGTAAAACCGGTCCGTATGTCCCGTACGGAACATGGACGCCTTGTCACTGACGGCATACCCCTTGGTATTCCCGCTCTTTTTATTCCTGTATTCGTAGATTTTCTCTACCAGGTCAAAGGTCTCCAGCTGCCTTCTTTCACCATTATTCTGAACAACGGTAAATTGTCCGTACATTCTTCCGTGGAACTGGCTGGCATATCCTTCATCCTGCTCCGTCTCATTGGTATGGATCGCCACTTCCAGTTGTACGACCTTCGTGGTATAGTCAATGGTCGTGGTCTTTCCCATCTCTGCCGCCGTCCGGCCCTTTCGGCCGCCCGGGCCCGTCTTTTCCTGTTCCTCCGTGTATGCCACGCCGATCCAGCCAACGTCATTTGCCACCCAGCAGTCATGGGTTCCCGTCACGCCGGTCTCCGTCACCTTTATGTTATCAATCCTCAGCTTATCGTACTTCTTGCTGTCCTCAGAGGTATCATCAGGAATGATCCGGATGCCCGTTACCTCACCATAGTCCTGATTGGTGCTGATCTGGAAGCTCTCCGCGGCTCCTGAGGCAAACCGGTCTCCCATGAGCTGCTGATTGGCAAGCTCATAGCAGCTGGAACCGTCCTCAAAGAGAAGCTGAAAGTAGAAAAGATTCTCCGATCCCGCATCACCGTTTCCGCCGGAAGAAACCACGTTGCCATAATCGTCCGTCGCCACCGAGTCGTCAAAGACGTTAACCGTGACCGTATAGGTCTTCCTTGCCTTTGTAAAGTTAAAGTCCTGCATGGCCTCCTCGTAGCTGATCCGGTAATCCGTAATGTCAAAGCTGTTCTCCACGATGTTTTCCACGCTTAAGGACTCGAAGTCCATCTCCAGCTCCTGATCCTGCTGCACAAGCATTCTCTTATCAAAGTCCAGAATCTTAATGGTGCTCGTCTTACCCGTGAACTGCCTTGTGACATTCACGCGGGTATGCATCCCGTTCAGACTCTTGTCATAACCGCTCTGCCACGTAACCTTACGTTTGCCAAGCGACGTCACCGCATAAATCTGAAAGCTCTTGCACTGATAATCATCATCCTGCTGTCCTGCCGGTGCCTCCTTCATGCGGATGCGGACACCCGTAAAATAATCCACGTCCTTCAGCGTCATCAGCGCCGTCAAGGTATTCCCGGAATTCACGCCCCACTTATAGACAAAATTGTCCGTATCTCCGGGCCAGGTACCATAATATTCCTCGGTCGCGCTTCTGAGCAGAACCTCACCCGTGCTGGCCTCATTTCCCTTGGCATTGACATAGTTCAATCTCATATATAGGTCGGACTTTGTTGCCGCAGCGGCAATGTCGTCCGTCGTGATCTGGATCAGATAATACTCATTATTGTCAGGCACCGACAGATGATCCTGACCGTCCTTAAATTCATAGTTTCGAAGCTTCATGTCTACCAGGCCGTTCCCCGCACGGAAGAGATCGCCCTTCGAATCTCCCGACACGCGGTACAGAATCGGATCTCCCGTAAAATCATAGGAGAGCTGCGCCCCGTCCACCGTAACCGACATGGAGGACTTGCTCATGTCATAGACCGCCATACAGGTCAGGCGAATGTCGTCGGTTCCACCCTGGTTAACCCTCCTGACCTGCGTGCCATTACTCCCGCTGTATTCAAGCTTCGCCTCCGTCATCGCGTCAAAGGAACCGATGGATGCCTCCACCTTAGTGATCTGCATACAATCCGGAAGCTTTCCGGCAAAGGCGATGGTCTCACCCTGCTGCCCGATGCCCCAGACCTTCTTTTCCGAGGCCGAGCTGACCCCATTATTCCAGGACCAGACAACCGTATTCATGATCACCGGAATCCTGACAAAGCGATATTTTCCAAAAGCGTCCAGATACGTCACGGTGAGTGTCATGGTCTCAGCCACACCCTTTGCGTCGCTCAACTGATACGTGCCGTCACTATACTGAGCCATCAGACAGTCAAACCCGCCGCCAACGACATCCGCAAAATCCATGCGAATGCCATAGGCATGTTCTGATGCAAAGGAATGATGCGCATAGGAAATGCCCGAGAAATTCGTCCTAAGGACCGCCTTTTGATCCGTGCGCATGTAATTTGCAACGCCGCCCGCAGGTCTCCAGTTGTTCGGCTGATTTGTCAGTTCGGCGATCAAGTCGCCGTCGAAATCCAGATACCAGGTATCAGAGATTTGCATTGCCATCTTGAGGCCCGCCGTTCTGTTCACCTTATAAAGCTGCATACGCGTACAGGTCCAGTCCCGGTCGCTTCCAAGGAAGCCCTCCAGTCTCTGGACAGACTTGATCGGAACCTCCGTGGTAAAGAAATACTGATCCACGGAATTGGTCTGCAAGCCCTTGGCGGTAGTCTCCCACGGCGGCTTCACTTCGGAAGTAAAATTCCAGCCCTTTAACCAGTCCGTACTTCCCTTGTCATCGCCATAGGTCTTCAATAGCTTATAGCTGTTTTCCAGAGAATCCTCATTCGGAAAGATGAACTGCTTATGCTTCTTATTATCCGTTCCCGTATACCGGATCTCGAGGAATTCCACCGCTGATCCTGCGTTGACACCCGTTGCCACCTCAAGAAGATAACCATTGGTCGTAGCCGTTCCCTGCTCCGCAGCCTCCGCCCGCATGGAAGGAAGCGTCAGAGAGGTGAGCACCATGATCAGGGCGAGCCCCACCGCACACGCACGCCTCGACAACACCCTACACCTCGTGATTCTTTTCGCATTCCTGTTCAACAATTTCTCTATCACCGTCATAGCATCACCACACACTCTCACCTATCCCTCGCGGGACTGTTAAACTTCAGCTGATGTCCATCGAAAGCCATCCAATACCTCGAGGGGAAGGTTGGGATAGTCTTTCTGGGTTTAATGGTTAGCAGAAAGACTATCCCAACCTCACCCCGAGTTTCTCGATACCTTAGATAAAATTCAACAGCCCTGCGAACCCCGTAATTTCAAAGACCTCCATGATGTTGTCGTTCACGTTGCACAGTGACAACACCCCGCCCTTCCTGTTCATCTTGATGTGCGTCTTTTTCAAAATGCGAAGCCCCGCGCTGGACAGATAGCTCAGCTCCGCCATATTCAGAATCAGATGATCGAAACGGTCTGATGCCTCTTCGAAGTACTTTTCCGCATCAATCGAGGTCTGCGAATCCAGCTTTCCGAAAAGCAAAAGCTCGCCCTCATCCCCCCGATTTACCAATTTCATGTCCAGTTTTGCTGCCATGGTTCTACTCCTTTATCCCTTTGCCCGCTTCATTTTACGCAGCATGGAAACGATCTTCCCCAGATCCTCCAGGGTTACGTCTGCCACGCCTCCCTCGGGCGCATAATCATCGAGCTCCACGTCGCCCTCAGGCAGAGACTTCTTCGAGTCAGCGATGGTCTTAGCCTCGGACCGCAGCAGGCTCATAATGTCAAAGCCATCCCCGTTATCGTCGTCTTCATCGGAAACACCCGCCTCTGTCTCAAAGAAGCCGTCAAAGTCAAAGTCATCCTCCTCGGCTTCCCCGTCCTCAGATGCTTCGTCCTCTTCTTCATCCAAAAGCTCCTCCGGCTCTTCCTCGTCCTCAGGCGCCTCCAGCTCCTTCAGCTCTTCCTCCGTGAGATCTTCCTCCGTGTCGAACTCTAAAATCTCGTCCAGCAGGCTGTCCTCTTCGAGATCCAACGCTTCCTCGTCTTCCTCAGTCTCATCCGACAGCCCTAATTCAAACAGGTCATCCTCGTCGCTCTCAGATTGTCCCTGAGCGGAGCTGCCAAAGGTCACTCCCTCCGCACGGATTTCCTGCATTACCTGCTCCATCACCTGGCTGCGGATGTCAGCCACCATCGCACTGTAATCCACCGGAGGCTGCGCCGCGGGCCCTGCGACGGGCTGCTGCAGCTGCGGTGCGGGTGCGACGGGCTGTCTGAATGCCTGCACAAAATCTGCCAGCACGTCCTTCAGCTCTCCGATGACCTGCGTCGTATCATTTGCCTTTTCGCCTGCCGTCCGTATTGTCGGTGTCTCGTATGCCTCACGAGTCCTGTGGATCTCCCTGGCTTCGTATGCCTCATCCGCCTCCTTCTGACTTCTCCGGTCTCCGTCCTTTGGCGTCCTCTGAGCCATGCGGCTGGCGATCAGCGCATCCATGTCCTCATCCGACATGCCAAGGTCATCATCCTCCAGCTCCTCAAAGGAAACCTTCTTGGACGAAGGCATCGACTTCTGAACGGATCTGGCAGTTTCGTAAGCATTGCCCTGTTCTTCCGTCAGTTCTTCAAAGCGGACCCAGTTCTTCTGCTCCTGATCCGCGTTCTGGAACGCAATGACCTGAGCCTTCCTGTTTTCCTTACTGTTTGCGTCATGTGCCTTGCGGCTTTTGCCAATAAATCTCTCCCATGCCGCCGCGCCGTCCGTGCCCGTAAAGTACCTGCTGTGGAACTCCCTTTCCTGGAACATGTCGACCATGTTCTTCGGGACCTCCACCCTGAAGGTGGAACGGCTCGTTGCGCTCATAACGGTAAAGGCCTGCCCTCTGGGCGCCTGAATGATCTGCTCCTGCTCGACCTCACTGATGCCGCCTGCCTTTTCATACAGCGTGCACAGATCGTGCATGTCATTGGGCGCCAGTGCAAAGATAAAGCTGTACTGACAGGCATTGATGATTGCCGTTGACTTTCTCGCAATCTCCTCACTTCCGACAAAGTCCTTGATGTTCTGCGTAATGACGATCTGCATACCATTATACTTACGGATACGCTTTGCCAGCTGGAACATAAAGTCCAGCGCAATGGGGAACTTCGAGTCAATGAAGACGTGCGCCTCATCAATGACCACCACGACCTTACGCTTCAGGCCGTATTTGCTGTTATAATCCCTGTTTTTAATAATCTCGTTATCTATGTATTTCAGCACCAGCAGCATCTGCGCATTGGCGATGGTGGTGTTCCGGTTGGAAAGCATTGCCTGGAAGTTAAACACCGTAAAGTTTTCATCCGTCGTGACCGTAGAGGGCCCGTTCCAGATGTTGGCGTTTCTTCCCCCCGTGGAAAACTTCGCGACGTAATTGATCAGCGTGCGGAGCATGGAACGAATGTACTCGTTTTCCGTCCGCTCAAATTCCTCCAGAACGGCGTCATACAAATCGTCAAAGATCGGATAATCCTCGGGACGGAGCTTCGAAAGATCCGTTTCGGGCGTAATGCCGCGGTTGGTGTAAAGCCTCTCCGTCAGGTTGTTTAAGTACTCCAGCGCATCCTTTTCGATCTCCGGCAGGATCTGGCGGTAAAACTCCTCCAAAAACTGCAGGTGGGTTGCAAAGCTTCCCGCCGCGCTTCCGCCCTCGTCATCATCCAGCGCCGTAATGATGTGGAAGGGATTTAACCTTCCGTATTGGGCATTCGCCACGTTAATGACCTTGCCGTGCAGATTGTGGGCCAGCTCCGAATACTCGTTCTCGGGGTCGAGGATGAAGATCTTTGCATCCTCACTTGCAAGGTTTGACAAAATGCTCTTCGTCGCGTAGGATTTACCTGAACCGGACTTACCGATGATCACCATGTTGGAGTTGACACGCTCCGAATCCCTGCGGAAGAAATCGATAAATACGGGAACGCCGTCGCTTGAACCCAGCTTAAAGCCGCCCTCGTCGGAAATATGCGCATAGATCCAGGGGTAGCATGCCGCCAGAGAATTCGACGGAATGCCGCGTCCGTTTTTCATCTCAGGGTCATAGGCGCTCACCTGCGATCCGATAAAGGCGCTCATCTGGTTAAAGAAATTGTCGTTTAAGCGGAAATTGTTTTCCTGCCATGCCCTGCGAACCGACTTCTTCATGGAGGAAATTTCGGGAAGCATTGTCTCCAGCTTTTCTACGCCCATGGCAAGACGGGTACTCTGAACGTCATAGGCCGTCACGTAGACATTACACTCCAAAAGCTCCTCACCCTCGCCCTGCAGCGTGGCAAGAAGATCGCCTAAGGTTTCAATGTGGTTTTCCAGCTCAATTCTCTTGGAGTCCACGCCCGTTGCATTATACTGTCCGCGCAGCTCCTGCAGGGAGCGGTCGATGGTACGGATTGCCTTGCCTCTGTCCATGGGACTGCACTTAATGACAACCTTCGTCGCAGGCATGGAAAGCACGTTTGCCAGCCATGCGTCGTCCACCCAGGAGGGATATTTCACCACGCGGAAGTTGTGGGTGACAATGTTATTGACCTCCACCGTGCGCACCTTCACGTTCACGCGCTGCGGCATCGCCCACTGCGCGTAATCCTCAGGTTGATACTTTTCAATGTCACGCTCGTTAAAATCCAGTTGATTCGTGTATTTTAAGAAGATTGCAAGCTCCTTGGTATCCAGCCTTCTGACCGTCATCTCACCCTTCGTCAGGGAATCCATGGCGTCCCTGGTCTGAAGCTCCAGCTGCTTTTTATCGCTTTCAAAAAGAACAATGTAGTAAAAAGGCGCTATCACCTGCTTATCCGTGCAAAGGCCCTCGAGTTCTTTCAACCTGTCATTTTCAATGTCGATCCTGGCCTGAAGCTCCAGCTCGCTCATCATGCCACTCTCATAGGACTTGCGGAGCTGATCGAGCTTTAACCTCTCCTTCGCAAGATACTTGTCGTAAATAATGGGGCGCTCCAGCTTTACAATGTTCGCCGCAAAGCCCAGGTGAATGCTCCTAAGTACCCTGCCGACGCCCAGCTCGATCGAATTGTTGCGTCTGTGCTCACTAAAGAACCGAAACTCCACGGGGTCGATCTCGATCACGGTGCCATAATACTTTCCGCCATATTCGATGTAATCATCCTTGACGTCGGTAAATGCCATGACGTCTTCCATAAATCCGTATTCCGAATTATCCGGCCGCTTCTTCGCCTGCTTTTGCGTTTCCGTTCCGGCAGTACCCTTATTACTTGCCGCATCCTTACCGTTTACCGATTTTGCGGCAGCACTCCTTACTGACGTCTTACGCGGAACCGTGGCGTCCCCCATGGAAGGCGCCGGGAAACGATCCAGCTTCTCGCCCCGTTTCTTTGCTTCCTTCTTGGCTGCACTCCGGTTCGCCCTGGCGAGCCATATGGCGTCCTTTTCCTGCTCCGTCGCCTTCTTGCTCTTCAGGATCTTATTTTCGAGTTTTATGACCTCCTTCTCGGAGAGCAATACCTCTTCCTTCTCCCGTGCTGCTTCTCCCTCCGCAAAGGACTCCTCAGAGGAATACTCCCCTTTCTCCTCGAATCCTTCTTCGAGACCATCCTCGTCGATATTCCCCCTTGCCTTCTCACGGTATTGCCTAATAAACTCCTCCTTGATCGTTCCATTGCTGTTCTGAAGGATCATCTCATCATCATAGACCTTCTCGTACCTTCTGAAGTAAGCAAAATGCTTGATCATGTTTAAGACCATGACATAGGTCGGCTCTGTATCCAGCCGGAATAAAAGCATGCCCGAAACGATCAGGATGACGATGGCAAATACAAACTTAAAGGGCAGGGAAGAGATCAGCACCAACAGGATCATTGCCACGCCGATGCCGCCGATCAGTACGTCCCACAGGGAAATTCCCTTGAACAGCTCTATCTGAACTTTTGTCTTTCCGGGTATTAGTCTCATAGCTACTCCCTCTGTGCTTAAAAGCTACGGTCACGCATGCTTGCCTTCGTCTCATTCCATTTTCTCTGGATGTCCTGGCCGACGCCGCCTCCGCCGCCTCCGCCGCCGGCGCCACCTCCACCGCCTTTACCGCCGCCTGCAGCAGCCTGCATGGCTTGCTTTGTCTTGTCATAACCATACTTGACAAATCTGGCAGGTGCCGTCATGGTACTCCAGGTCGTCTTGGCAGATGCCCTGGCAGCATCCTGAGTTGCGTGTGCGGACGCAAAAGCTCCGCTGCCTGTCAGAATGCCCGTGGTAATGCCGTTTGCCTTCTTGGCTGCCATGTAGCAGGAAATCACCAGCACGACCTTCGCCAGGAAGTTCATAAAGCCGGAATCAAACAGCTCCAGCTTGCTACTTAAAACAATCGGGATCACGATCAGGACAAGCCGCATGGTGATCACGGTTCCATACACGCTAAAGAGCTGAACTATAAAGGCCTGCGTCCACTGCTTTCTCTTCTCGCCGTCGTCGATGGGCTCCACCGCAAAGAAGAGCGGTCCCACAATATACAGGAACAAAAGCAGGAAAATTCTGACCGTACAACTGAACAAAATATAATACAGATTGATCAGCAGGATAATGCCGATCAGCAGCGTAAGCAGATAACTGTAATCCCCCGGCGCAAAGCTGAAATCCTTCTTGCACACGTCGAAGTCGTACATGTCCTTATAGCCGTAATAATATGCGCTTCGAAGGCCGTCCGTGAGCTCGGGATTGACGTTATAATCCGAGTTTTTCGCTGCATCAAAGGTACCCAAAACGAACAGGAACCGATCCAGGGGAATCGTCTCGTTCTTCGTCTGAAATTCCCTCTTATAGCTTTTCAGCGGACGAAGATTTCGGTTCGTCTTTAAGACGTTCATGGCATTCTTGATGCTTGAAGCCACACCCTCATAATAGATGTCGACGTACAGATCCTTCCTGAGGTTCGCCGAGTGCGCGATGTCCTGCAGAACGGACTGCCAGGTGTCAATCTTCTTTCCGTCCCTGACGGTCTCATAATAAAAATCAAACACACCCTGCCTTTGCAGATAGTACAGATCGGGACGGATCTCATTAAAGCAGGTGTTCACGTTATAGGTACTTGTGGACGATTCACTCAGTGAATAGTTGGCAATCGTATTCAGGACTCGCCCCATGGCGGCATATTGCTCATCCGTAAAGGTAATGGACTCCTTCTGATCCAATGCGTCGGCATAGTCGAAAATATAGGTGATCTGCGTCATCAAAAGGCTCGTAAAGGTCAACAGGACTGCCATGATCACGTTCATGCTCACGATCAGAAGAAGGCTCTTTGCCAGACTTCCAAGGATGTTCCCCAGGGAACGCTGATCCTTATCCCGCCCGTCAAACATCTTCCGCGCCACGGCGATCATTGCCGCCGCAAAGGCAAGCACGATGCCAAGAAGCGCAAAGCCCCAATAGATGTTATTTATGGAATGGTTGTTGAAAAAGACGTCCAAAAGATGGGTCGGCTCCCCGTCATACTTCACCGCGCTCTGTCCCGAAAACACCTTGAACATCTGGTCCAGATATCCCACCAGCTTACAAAGGCCCGTAACGATCAGATAAAAGAATCGGTAAAACACATTCTCCAGGACATATTCAAACGCGCTTTTCAGGGCATCCCCGATCATGTCCGGTATGTCCGTAAAAGCATCGCCGACATCCTCGAAAAAGCCTCCCACGTCCTCTGTGAAAAAGTCAGCTACGTCGTTAAAAAAATCCATGCTTTTTCCCCTTTATCCTTGCAGCCGTCCAATCCCTGACCACCTCGCAGAACCGGGCCACAGGCCGTAAATTCCCCTTTCGTAACCAGGCAGTTCTAACGAACCCGCAGATTCTTCCTAAAATAAACAAACAAGCTCACCACGACGATCACCACTAAAAGAAATAAACCGCTGAAAATCCAGGCGTTTTTATCCAGATAGATCATGATGGTAAAACGGTACTGTGTGCTGTTTCCCGCAGGATCCGTGACCGTAACCACATATCTTCCGCTCTTGGTGAGAACGTTGCTGAACAGATTCTCGTACTCGTCACCATTCCTTGTAATGAGCAACGTATCCTCGCTCACCACGTGCGTAATGGCAACGGGTCCCCTTGCTTTTCCGTCCTCATCCACGCCCTCCAGTACGATGGTCGGCGGCGTCACGTCCACCGTCACGTCCAGCGTACAGGCGACGTCCGCTTTGGAGCACTCATAGGCGATGACGTAATGTCCCTCCTTAGACATGTCCACAAACTTCCTGGTAAAATCGATTTCCTCTCCCTCCAGCGTCGCTCTCGTGATGCGGAAGCCCTCAGGCACGTTATAGTTCAGAACCTGATTGGTTTTACTGTCCACGATCATAAAGGAGAAAAGCTGGGTGGTCGTCGTATTGTCCGAAACCTCAACCGTGTAGCTGCCCAGGCGGGAAATGTTACCTCCCGGGAAATCCACGGCGTTCCCGTTCCAATAAAGCTTCGCCGTCACCGTGTCAGGAATCTTTATGGAAACCTTCCCCTTCACGATCATGCCGTCCGCCACGTTGGCATAGACAATGTCAGGTCCCGCATAGTACCCGAAGGCCTTCTTCTCAAGATCATAAAACATATTGTCCGCAATCCAGACAGGCTCCATGATCCGTACAGTCGAAGACCCGCTTTGTGAATCCCCGGAAATCTTCTCCCCCGTAAAGGTATCCAGCCTTCCGAACACCTCCTCACCGGAGACTTCCTCCGCCTTCGCGTGAAGCACCACGCCACTCTGTCCCCCAAAAAGCTTGGCCATCCTGCCGCATGGAAGGAATCCGGCTGCCGCAAGGGCAATCCATGCCGCTGCGGCAATTCTGATCCCCCTCGTTATGAACCTTGCCTTACGCACCTTGCTCCACGTCTTCATCCTCATCCTCCAGTACGGCCTCATTGCGGGCCGTCAGGTCATAGAACACCTCATCCGCGCGGAACATGTTGCTGCGCAGATCTCCCAGATCCATCTGGCCCATTTGATAATACTTACACAGATAGCTGGGGGTATATTTTGTCATCAGCGGGTAGTTACCGAAGGTCACGATGATCGCGTTACCCGTGGATTCCTTGTTGTTCAGCTTTTGCAGCTCCGAAGGATAGATCAGCGGCCTTACCTGCGTCTGGTTGGAAACGCTGAAATCTCCCTCCTTAGCACCCATGCTCGCGGAGGTACTTGAGGTGCGCACCGTCATATTTCCGCACAGCTCCGAAAATTCCTTACAGGTGCCGATATCATTCGATCCGATGAACATCTTCATACCGCAGTTGGATTTCACGATGTCCGCCACCTTTTCGCCATATACGTTGTTCAGCTGGGAATAGCTCTGTACCACCATGTTGAACCAGATCTTACGGGAACGGCCTACGGTGATCATCTTGTCGAACTTCTCGATCTTGGGCATGTTACCAAACTCATCGAGAATGAAATACACGTTTCTCGGAAGGGAAAGGTCCTCCCTGGCGGACGCCACCTTGATCAGCGCCTTATACATGCACAGGATAAAAACTGCTGCCAGGCCGTGTCTTGTATCCTTCTCGTCGGGAATCTTCATAAACAATGCCGTCGGCTTCTCCGCAAACTCCTCTGCCCGGATGTCGGTAGCAGAGGTCAGACCGCAGATACCGCGGTCGTTAAACATGTTCAGCTTATCAAAGGTGATGGACATATAGGAGGACATCGTGGACTCTGCCGCGGAGAGCACCTGCCTTGACAGGGTCACCGCCTGAGACAGGGGATCCCTGCCCTCGAAATACTTCTTTAACGCCTCGAATTCGTTCTCTGAATTGGTAAGCGCCTTGTTCAGGTTAAAGAAGTTAAACTTCTCCTTTGTCATGCCAAGCTCCGGATCCGCGCTGTCCTCCAGCATGGCAAGACAGGTCGCCATGATGATGGATCTGGCACCCTTCTCCCAAAGGGGATCCTTCTCATTTTCAATGGGACAGATTACCGAGATCAGGTCATTTAGATCCTCGTACATCTCATCATAAATCTTCTGCTTTGTCACGGCGATGTCGTCCTGACAATGGGAAATGTCCGCATATGCCATGCCGCGCCACTCTGCCCAGGGCTCACCCTCGGCGCCCTCGCCGTCCATGCGCTTTAAGTCAGGATAGCCTGCCATGGAATCCCTGTGAAGCCGAATGCCCTCGCCGGCAGAGAGGAACTCCTGATACATGTCATAGATCCCGCCCAGGGGATTCCAGCGGCTGGAGGTATAGGTGTCACGCAGATCCAAAAGCAATACGTTGTATCCTCTGGACTGCAAAAATTTTGAATGCAGGGAGAACAGCTCACCCTTCGGGTCCGTCATGATCATGCTGCTTCCGCCGCCGCAGGCGCCAAGAAGCTGGATCATGGGATTGATGAAGGTCGTCGTCTTACCGGAACCGGTAGCACCGATGACCAGGGAATGGGCTCCTGAGAGAAAATTGATATGCATTTTGCCGTTCTTATCCACAAGTGCGCGGACGGGAATGCCATCCTTTTTCACCGTGCCAAGCTGCTGATAGAGATAACTCGGGAAATACTTATCCCTCTCCCTGTCCGTAAGGAAGCGGCTGTTTTCCAGTGCGCCCTCCGTCCGCGCAGCCATGCCCTTGCGCTCCCGCATGCCTCTAGAGCTCACGGAACGATAATCCGTCACAAATAACAGTAGCAGGATAACGACGACCGCGAACACGCCCTGCGCCCAGGTCGTTGGCTCCAGGAGAAGATGCCAGTCGAGGATCAGATCCTTTCCGGCGAAGATTCCGTCCATGTTGACGAGTACCGAACGCACGAAAAAGCCCAGCACAAGGACTCCCGTCAGAATCAGCAGCAGGTACAGGATTCCCCTGCCAAGCTTCATGTTTTTCATTTTTTCCAACAAACTCTTCATGCACATTCCTCCCTTGCCCGCCATCCCGGCAATTGCTAGTATGGCGAGAAATCGGTTTTAACGCTGCATTTTCCATCCTTGTCATAGGAATAAGACTTAACGGTCTTCCCCGAACTATTGCTCTTATTTGCAAACCGAGTTAACGCGCCATCCCAGGTTTTAATAATGGTTTGATTCTCGCCCTCGCCGTAATGCACCTGCCCGTTTGTTTTCACTACTCCAAAGTTTACCCATTCCGCATAGCGGCCTTCGATGACTCCCTTTATCACATCATTGCTACAGGTCGCATTGACAAAATATTTTTCACAATCGTTATCCACTGAATAGCCCAGATACATCACTCCGCCCTTGTGATTCTCCAGGGTCGCCTGCCCGTACTTGAAATTACACTGTCCCGCCACAAGCAGCCCAAAATTGATGATGGAGGAGCCGGCGTACATATCCAGCCAACCGTTGTCCCCACTGGTCCAGAGTGATCCCTTAGGGCAGCCGGCATACACCTTTCCACCCTTGCGAATGATCATGGCGCCCCCCTCCTTCATGACAATGCGGGAGCCCGCATCGGTGGATTCATAGGGCATGATGATCCCGCCATCCTCCACCAGGATCGTGCCGTAGCACTCAATCTCACCATTCACGTAAAACGGCCCGTTCTTCACACAGAGCACCGAGCCCTCCGGTATGGTCAGCTTCACTCCCTCCCTCAGGAACAGATCCCTGTCAGCCACATAGACCTGGTTTTCACCGATGGTATAATTGGAATTGATACAGGTGTAGGTGAAGGAGTCTATCTTATAGAACATAAAAGGCATGGCACCGTAGTTTAATGACCCCCATATTTGTTTATCATTTGCAGCAAAACGCGTGTGATCCGCGGGGCTGTCATTCAATCCGTAAACATAGATAATCTGGAATTTAGCGTTTTCTCCCGATCCGGACTGACGAACATTAAAATATCTTGTGAAATCGCTGGGGATAATTTTATCATGCGTATAGCTTGCATTAATTCCATTTTTGTTCCAATCTCCCGCCTCTCCTATTCCATTATATTGGGTCCACAGACCAATTCCATTCGACCCGTAGTAACCGGATTTAGGATTGGACTTTTTGTGTCTTATTTGCGTTCGTGACTGGAAATCACCTCCGGATGTGTTAAAGTGCGGCATGATTTCCGATACTTTCATGACAGGCCAGTTATCTGTATCCAATATCCTCGTATAAGGAGCATAATAGGAGCCGCCATATTCATAGGCCATGAAGAAATAGTCATAGGAATCATCTTTTTTCGCCACGTCATTTATGTTTGTGAGCCTCGTATATTTATAAAAGGTGATCGTACCCTTTCGGGGATAGTTGTCCGCCTTTACCGTATCCGGCAATCCTCCCGGGATGGGAAGGGCATCCGAAAGCACCAGTACCGCCGCCAGAAGAAGGGAAAACACACTGCGCCCCAGTGTACATCCAAAGAACCTCCCGGTACTGCGTCCCGTTTTCAGTTGTTTTAACCCTTTCCGTCCACCGCATAGCTTCCACATATGTAATCCCTTCTCCTCAATCCTGTGATCCCTTACTGCAAACCTCCCTCACTTATGGGGAATAGCTCGAAATGACTGTGCATTTCCCATTCTTATCATAGGAATACAATTTAATGGTCTGGCCGTAATTACTGCCGCTTGCCTTGTTTGCGAGCATTGTGACCGCCCCTTCCCATGTTTTAAGGACGGTGGTATTGGCGCCCTTGCCGTAATATGTGCCCCCGTTTGTAAGTGACTGACCTACGTCAGCAGTGCTGTTTTTCAGTTTTGTCAAAAAATCATTATTCAAAGCAGCTCTTAAAAAAGATTTTTCTTTAGCAATGGAATACCCCAGATACATGGCACCGCCCTTATGATTCTCGATGGTCGCCTGCCCATAGGTAAGATTGCTTTTCCCCACCACTAGAAGACCGAAATTGATGATGGAAGAGCCGGCGTACATATCTAGCCAGCCATTGTCCCCTTTCGTCCCGAGAGACCCCTTCGGGCAACCGGCGTAAACCTTTCCGCCGCTGCGGATGATCATGGCGCCCCCCTCCTTCATAACAATGCGGGAGCCCCCCGAGGTGGATTCCATCGGCATAATGATCCCGCCGTCCTCCACCAGAATTGTTCCGTAGCATTCAATCTCACCATTCACATAAAACGGCCCGTTCTTCACGCAGAGCACCGAACCCTCCGGTATGGTAAGCTTTACATCCTCCTTCAAAAAAAGATCGGCATCCGCCACATAAACCTGATTCTCCCCAATGGTATAATTCCTATTGATACAGGTAAAAGTTTTCGTAGATCTGCCATAGACCTCCCAACTTCCGATCGATCCGGTCCATCCATCCCAGTCCAGTCTTACGCCAAGCCCATTCCCCGCAGACTTCGGTCTCAGCCAGACGGTATTATTATTGATCGTTCCAAACCGCATCTCGAAGCCCTTCCCACTGTCTCCCATGCTTCTGTCATAGGGGATCCAGAGCGTAGCCACATTGGACGCATAATGCAAATACTCCGTGGTGTGGGTTACATAATACCAAGTTCCATTCACATATTCATATATATAAAAGCCATCAAAAGCGCTGTATTTTCCGTTAAAGGTCGTTTTTCTGGTCTGAATATTTGACCAATTGGTACGTGTCAGAAATTCATCCGACTCCGGATCGATCCTGGGATCCATGTCAATACTCTTGGAAATCCAATGGGACTGTCCGTTATTGATGTCCGTAACGCTCTGTGACATATAATAATTGCCATCCTGCTTATGGATCAGCATCACATAGCCCCCACCTGACAGATCATCCCACTCTCTCAGCCTTGTCCACTTATAAAATGTTATCGTTCCCTTACTGGGACCTGCCGCACTTACCGCTTCCGGCAGCTCCCCCGGAACTGGAAGGGCGTCTGAAAGCACCAGCGCAGCAGAACACAGAAGCGCAAGCATACCGCGCGCAACCCTGCACCCAAAGTCACGTTTGGTTTTCTGCTTCTGATTCCCGCTCTGATTCCATTTAGGGTTCCAGCCCTGATTCCGTTCCTGATCTCCGTCTGCGCTTGGCAACTTCCATTTCCGCATGTATCAACCTTCTTTTCCACAGATCGCCTTACCATCCGTTCTTGCCTCTATCCGGCATGCGCCTTCAGCGCCGTTATCTTCCAATTTCAGTATTTCAATAAAAAATTGCCAGCCGATCCGTGGGGCGGATGCAGTCGATCGTCCCGTATCCGACCCCAGCTGGCAGCTTAAGTTTAATATTTAGTTGTTAGCGATTAGTACTGCGTGATTATTTCGTTCCGGTCGCCCACTGGGTAAGAGGTCCGATGGCTGCCTTCAGCACTACCATAAGTACGAAGATCAAAACGAAACCGATGATGGCGTTCTTCAGATGGGACTTCGCCTTCTCTCTCTCCTGAGGCTCCTCTGCCTTTGCAAACTTAACGCCAAGGATAACGCAGTAAACGGCGCCCAGAGCGCCAACGATGGCGATGGCAGGTCCCAGCAGGCTGTTGATCAGATCAACAACGGGGCTGGTAACCTTGTCAAAGTTTACGCTTCCGTCAGGGTTGAAATCGCTTTCGTTGTTCGCCGCCAGGGAAGTCATGGGCATTACCATGAATGCCGTACTCAGCGCTGCCGCAAGGCCCAACATCTTTTTCATCATTTTTTTCATTGCTGTTTCCTCCTGTCTCAATCACGTGATTTTTAGGAAGCCTTCTCGTCCCGCGGATCAACGGTTCGCAATTAGCATCCAGTTTTTATGAAAACGGCCTTCGGCCGATTCCACCATGAAAATAACGGCAAAAATCGGATCAAGGTACACGATCTCCATTACAACATTTTACTAAAAAAAGCCCTTTTTTTCAATAGTTTCCAAAAAACTCTATTGAAATTATGGTTATCCTGCCATAATCTGTCCCAATCATACCACGACTCCTCAAAAAATATCCATCAAATGTCCATCAAATATCGCATCAATAACAAAAAAAATGATTTTTGTGTAAAATGCACAAAAATCATTTTCTCACCTATTCCCCGCCAATTTTGAGTTTGAACTTAAATACGACTCGTCTGGAGGCTGCCTTGTCGACGTTACCCTCCGCGTCATACACGGGATAGTCGTAGGAGCAGCCCTTCGCCGAGATCCTGCCCTCAAGCTCCGGACAAACCTCCAGGCAATATCGCATGACGTAATTTGCCCGTCTTTCGGAAAGATCCAGATTATAATCATAGGTTCCATCCGTGTCCGTATGTCCCTCCACCTGAATCTCCGAGATCGTGTCCGCATACTTCTCGTCCATCACGACGGATCCGTAAACCTTCAGGAACCGGTTCAGGTAATCCTCACCCTCCTGCGTAAGGGAATCCTCCTCCACGTCAAACAGGATGCTGGAGTCCATCGTCACCTTTCCGGCGTCAGGGTCGATCTCAACTTGAATGTCCGCCTGCCCAAATGCCTTGTGAAGTTCCTCCAGAATCGCCGCCCGTTCCTCCAGCAGACGATTTACGATATCCTCGTTTAAGTCCCCTACGGCAACGCCCTCGCCCAGGTTTTCGCCCAGCTGATCCTCATAATAATGATTCTCACTGTGCTGATATCGGTAATACCTTCCGTCCGCAACCAAAATCACGCCAAAGGGCTCCGTCCAAAGATACCCAAAGGACATTTCCCCGGGAGTTTCCTCGAGCTTTAGCTTTCCCGAGACTCTGCCGTAGCGCTTCGTCCATTGAAGGAACAGCTGATCGCCGCTCCCCCTGACAGTCTTTTCGACTGCCCGTCCGCCGTCCGTAAAATCAATGGCACCCATGCTCTCGTCCCCGGCGTACCAAAAAAAGCCCTGGAGCTCCCCATAGGTATCGTTAGCATCATTGGCATATCCATCCGTATAGGGCACGCTATGCTCCTGCTCCCCGGCCTTTTTGGAAAATGCCGAGGGACAGTAGGTGACGGTGCAGCCCTCCCCGCGCAGCATCAGATTTCTCCCCGAGAAGCAAAACTCCAAGACCGTCCATTCCTTCCTGTCAAGTTCAAAGGTCTCGGGATCTGCCTCCCACTCATACAGATGGAGCCGGTTACCCTCGACCTCATACAAAAAGGTTGCCGCGGCAGGCTTCTTCTCCTTCGTCAGGTATTCCATCTGAATGACGTTTTGCTTCATTAAATTTTTAAAACTATCCCAGCAATCGTTATTCCTAAAGCGCCCCAAAAATGCCGAGTGAACCTCTTCCTCCCATTCCCGAAGCTCCCAGGTATTGTTAATCGGTTTCTTCCAGAAATAGCTCCCCCAAAGCGTCTCGAAGGCGTTTTTACTCTTGATCTGAATGCCGTCAAGAAGGCTCTTGGAAGACCCCAGTGGGAACGCCCCCTTGATCTCGATGGGAAGGGCAGTCAGCTCCACCGGCGTCTCCTTTCCATCCATGGTAACGGAGCTTTTCAGAAATTTTACTTCCTCACAGAACTTCTCATGATCCAGTCCATATTTCACGGTCGGCGTTGCCTCATCGCCCGCCGTCTCCGTCGTAACCCACTCGTCATAGGTATACTGCCCCCAGAGCATGGACGGGAACGTATCCTTCATCTCCACCCACCGTGCATCTTCCGTCGAAACCTCATAAATACTTACGGAATTCGCTTCCCCGCTTTCGGAGGGTACGGCTTCGCCCCCTGCGTTCTTCTGACCGCCGCATCCGCCAAGGACCAGCGCAGCCAGCACCAGACATGCCAATGGGAACGGTTTTTTCCGTCTTATCTTGTTTTTTAAACACCTCTGTAAGAACACCCGCATAAACTGCCTCCCTCATCATCATTCCTTCGATGGTTCATCGGCCTTTTGGACTATGTCTTCATCATCGATCCCAAGCCGTATCGCCTTCCTCTCCAGTAAAACAGCCTGAAATTTACTGATCACGATACTGAGAATGGCGGCAAGAGGGATGGCAATCAAAATACCGATCACGCCGAACATCTTCCCCCCGACAATGATAAAGACAAGAATCATAACCGGCGAAACGCCCAGGGCGTCTCCGTACATCTTCGGCTTTAAGACATACCCGTCCAATGTCTGAAGGATCGCCGTGAAAATCAGAAAGGCAACGGCCTTCCACGGATCCGCAAGGAGCAGGATCAGACCACCGACGGCCGCTCCGAAGATGGGACCAAAGGTGGGAATCATGTTGGTGATTCCGACAACCACGGAAACCAGAACAGCATACGGCATTCCAAAGATCAGCATAAAAATAAAATTAGCACTTCCTACAACCAACGCTTCCACCAGCTCGGCAATGATGTATTTCTCCATGATGTCATTACAGCTCTTTAGAAACGAGAAAAACCTTTTGTACTTTGCAGGAGAAGTAATCAAAATGACGAGGGTTTTCGATCCCCAGCAGATTCTGTCCTTGTCAAAAAGAAAATACACTGCAAGAATCGCTCCCATCACCCAGTTTACCAAGCCCTCACCGATGGCAGAAAACGCTCCAAGAATTTTCTCAAGATATTCCGGCAGCTTACTCTCAAGATGAATCAGGGAATTCAGATTGGATTCAAAAAACCCTGACAGATCCACGTACTTTTTCAAAAAACCGCCGTTAAAGCTCTCCAGCCACTTCTGGAGTTGTTCAAGATATGTGTCAAAATTGGACAGGAACGTGGTAATGCTTCCAATCAGCTGCGGGATCAGCGAAACCAGGATCAGCGTCAGCAGAACAATGGCAATGGTCAGGGCAAATACGGCGGAGGCCAGACGGTTCAGCTTCTTTTTCTTTATTTTGCGGAACAGTCCCTTTTGCAGGCGTATGACGAACGGCTCCATAATATACGCCAGAACACATCCGATCACCACGGGGGAAAAATATTGAAGCACCCTCCCCAGGGTTCCTCCGATTGCGCTCAGGTTCGTCAGAATCACATACAAAAGCACGCCGCTGCAGGATGCCACCGTGTAAGGAAACCATTTTTGATTTTTCCAATCTCCAAATCCCATTTTGTACCTCGTTCATTCTTCGTAGTTCTGCAGAGAATCCGGCCATTTGACCGGATTCCCCGCGTTTATTACAGGTAGACGCCCCCAGATCACCATGTAAGGTCTCTCTGGTTCTGTTCCTCTTTTTGCAGTTTCTCCTGACTCGGCATACCTCTTTTCCTCCTTTTTTACGCCTATTAAGGTCCTCTTTTCGTGCTTCCCGGACCTCTATAGCCTTCTTAGCCTTCTTCCAACAAATTCTTACCTGAAAGCAGGTCCCGTTGGCACTCCCTTCTCCGGCTCTGTCTTCTTCACAGTCCCTGTCTTCTTTTCCGATTCCTTCTTTTCCTGCTCCTTCTTTTCAGGCCCGGGCTGCTCCTCCTGCATTTGAGATGCCGCAGCCTTCTTCTTTGCAGCTTCGTCCAATTGAAGCTTATGCGCCAAAAGACTGTTTTTCAGTTCCTTCGTATTGCCCTGCTTGACCAGCTCCAGCGTTTTCGGATCCTTCATCATTTCGATGTAAGCCGGTTCCTTTTCGATGACATCCGCTATTTTTTGGATGGCGGTTAAGTCAGCCGTCTTTTTCATGCCGTCCTTCTGATTACCGGCCTGAAACTCCGCCGCCATGATCTGTGCAACCTCCCTTGGCTGTGGCGATATGATATTTGCCAGATTTGCCTTGGCATTTTCGATATATCTCTCATAGGTATTCAGTTTTTCGAATTCCTCCACCAGCCTGCCGCCGTGGCCGTCACGCATTTTTCTCTCCAGCTTCCTGACCTCTTCCTCCGGCATTCTTTTGATAATCTCAAAAATCCTCTCCGTTTCCTTAAAGGCCTTGCTTGTGACCGTATTGTCAAGCTTCTTGTCGCCCCCCGGCTTGATCTTCATCCCCTGCCGGATGGCTATGATCTGAGCAATCCCTCGATTCCGATAATAATCATTTTCAAACTCTTTGTTCTTCGCCTTTTTCTGAAGGGCTTCGATCTGCTCTCTGGCGCTGGGGCGATGCTCCGCCGGCAGATGATGCATGGTCTCGCTGGTAGACCCTGCAACTGCCTTTCCAAACATTTGAGACAGGGACTTCCCTTCGTCCTTTTTCAGAACGCCCTTTTCCAGGATGTTGTCAGGGACATCAGCGCTTTTTCTCGCGTCTTTGTAGGCTTTGCGGTATTTTTCGTAAGCCTGCTCCATGGACTCCGTGGTCCGGAATGCCTCCGGATGCTCCTCCACCTCCTTTGCCAGTGCCCTCGCCGCCAAAATCTGATCAGCGACCGGATAGATGTCGTCTTTATTGTAGCTCGCTTTCTTATACAGTTCCTTTTTCAATGGGAAGGTAAGTAATTCCTCCAGATACTCCCGGGGGCTTTGTTTTTTATCCTTTTTCCTTCCGGCATCCAGCTCCTCACCCACTTTCTGCACCTGCTTCGCAGCCGAGGCCAACCCGCCCTTTGTCATGGCATGGGTGATTCTTTCTTCGCTGACGCCATCATAAAAATCAATTGAGACACCGTCATTTTTTCTTGAAAGTTCTGTCTGAAGCTTGTTAAATCGGTTGTTCAGTTCACGAATGTCTTCTTTGGTGAAAGGCTTTTGTTCCCAGCCCGGGGCATCTCCCACCATTTCGTGAAGCACGGACTGTCTGAGCAGGCACTGCTCAATCTCGCCGATAAAATTTTTATTAGCGGAATAGATCGAGCTCTTAAGCGTCAGGTCATAATCTCCCGCAGTCCCTCTCTCCGGTACGCTCAATTGGTCGTATGCCTCGCTAAACTGCGGTATCTCCTTCGAAAAGCTCTCAAATAATTCGGGTTTTACATTAAAGCGTAAAAAGGCTGCATGGGCCTGGAGCTTTTCCATGTTCTCAACGAATGCCTGCTTATCTTCAAGAGTCCCCAGTTGATACTGCACCTCCGGAAGCTGTTTCAGGAACGAGCGTCCCGCAACGCTGTTATCAAGCTTTTCACGGAGTGTATCATTCTGTGCCAGCTGCGAAAAGGTCTGCTGATACTGCTGCAATTTGGCCGGATCCTGCTTCAGTTCATCATAGAGCCTTGAAAACGGGCTCTCTGCAATTTCCCTTGTCGCTTCCCCCATCTGCTCCATCAGTTCTTTGTTGTCCTGCGCACGCACCATCTCATACAGGTCGTTAATGCTGTTGTTATGAAGCATCTGCTTAAATTCCGGGGAATTCTTCAGTTCCCTCAGCTCCGCCTCATGCGCGTCGCTCTCCATGAGCTCCCTCTGCCGTTCAAAGGGCAGATCCTTCTTGCCCTCAAGCCACACCAGCTCAGCCGCGGCATTTTCCATTTCCTCGCTGCCGATCTCCAGATCCACGGCATCCTGCTTGATCCGGTTGATCTCCCTCTCTGCGGGAGATATGGTGAGAGCGTCAAATTCCTCCTCCATGGCTCCGGCGTAGCCGCGTTTCTTTCCCATTTCAAAAAGCCTGTCCACCTGCTCATCCGAAAGCCCATCCAGCTTTTCCCTGACTGAGCTCACCTCTTTTTCCAAATTTTCACCGAGGGGCTCTAACAGGTTGCCGTCGATCAAAAGGGTGTGACTTCGTCCGGCCTTGACGGATTTGCGCGCCCCCAAAAGCTCCGCAAGGCAGCTCCGCTTTTTCTCCGGCGTGTCAAACTCTTCTTTCTTCATTCTCTCCTTCAGACGTTCCACGCGGCCGCCAGCCTTAGGCCTCACAGTTTGGGGACACTGCTCCGGTATATGGTCAAGTCCTGCCACATATTTCCGAAACGAAGTGGCAAGCTCCTTCCCACCGTCCTCTGAAAGTGCGAGCTTTTGCATCTCATCCCTGCCCATCACCTTCACAAAATCCTTCACATGCTCCGAATAAAAGGCCGTGGTCTTGTTCCAGAATTCCTCCAGCCCCTCGGCAGTTGCCGTATCCTTCAGACTTGCATTGTCAAGGGCATGTCCGGCCAGCACTGTTACAATATCCCTGTCCCGGCTGTTTTCCGACCGGTTGTTTCCGTCCTTTAAGAGCCTTTGCTTTGCGCCCTCTACCTGTCTCCGATACTCCTCCCGCAGTCCCTTTGGAGAGATCGTATCCTCCCTCTCAAAAGGCTTCGTATAGTTCGCATCCTTCTCGGTTCTTGCCGAATCAACCAGTTTTTCTGCCTTCTCCGGGTCCATGCCAAAGGAGGTCAGAAGACCCTTTAGCTGCGCCGCGTCCATGCGCTTTCCGCACATGGCTTCGTTGAGCTCCTCCAGCTGCTTTGCCGCCTCCGGATCCTGCTGCGCCCTCTCCTGCAGGCTCCGATAGCCCGCCTCGAAGGTATTCATCGCCTCCGTGAATTCCTCCGGCGAAAGATGGGACAGATCCGCCTCTCTTCCGCCGATGGTCTTGCCCACCGTAGTCTTCCCCGAAAAGAAGGGGGACATGTCGTGGCTGATCGCCTTGAAATTATGGAGCTGACCTATGCAGCTTGTTCCCTTCGGCACCGCATTTTCAAAGCCAAAAAGGATCGCACCGCAATGCTTCTCGTCACCCTTTCTGGTTCGCATATAGGTATGCCCAAAGGAGCCCTGGGCATCCACGCAATCCGTGCCGTTAAAGGGCTTGCCCAGACCACCCAGAGGAATGTTCATGCCATAGTTGCCAATGTAAGTAGTGATCTTTTTGTTGAATTGAAGATTTGTGAGCTGCTTTTTCCAGCGGATCCGGATTTCCTCAAAGGGTACAACATTCCCGTCCTTGTCAACCTGTCTCCGATGCATCTCGTGACTGGCAAAGCGCCCTTTACGCAGCACGCTGCTGTCCAGCGCAGACTTTTGCCATGCGTCATACATCTTCGTCTGCTGCTCCTTGCTGCCGGTGGGCAGGGTGAACGCAACCCTTCCGCTGTGTCCAAAGAGCTCCGCCGTGGTTCCCGCATAGGGCTCGTTGCTCCCGTCCTCATTGTGGATGTCCATGCGCCCCAGCTGGGACATAAACATGGTCTTGGCAAGGAAAACCTGCTTCTCCTGATTCTCCGCGATCAGCCTTTCCCCTTCGGCACCCGGAAACTTCTTACGGATATTCTCCTTTCTCTCCTCGCTCACGGGATTCAATGTCTCCGCAAGCATGCGACTGTTCATGTACCGGTCATATTCGCGAAGGCGATCGCTTATGTCATTTCCGTCCTTGTCCGTAACGCCCCGTTCGATCATCTGCGTGAGCGTATAACGGAACTCCGGGCGATTCGTCATCTCACCCAGTTTGCTCTTCAGTTCATCGCTTAGGGGGGGAAACTCGCCCCCCGGCCCAAATACCTCCTCCATCGCCTTTTTGCCGTAATATTCCCGCAGAAATCCGGGGAGATGATTAAACTTACTGACGTCCCCCTGCATCATTCGCTTCGTGCTGTCATTGACCTGATCGAGGCTGCTCTCCTCCGTCTTAACGATGTCGCTGTTAAACCGGACATTCTGCTGTGCCAGCGCCTCCTCAATATCCA
>JAFXQK010000062.1 GCA_017527205.1 Lachnospiraceae bacterium
ACGTGACGTGCTCTCTTAATGGCAACGGTCAGAGCTCTCTGATGCTTAGCGCAGTTGCCGGTGATGCGACGAGGAAGGATCTTGCCTCTCTCGGATACGTATCTCTTAAGCTTATTAGCGTCCTTGTAATCAATCGTGTTATCCTTACCACAGAATACACAAACCTTTTTTCTTCTACGGATTCCGCCCTTTCTTCTCATGGGAGAATCGGACTTCTCAGTTGTCTTAGTAAAAGCCATCGTAATGCCTCCTTCTGAAAATAATCGTCAAATGTTAGTTGAACGGCAACTCCTCATCAATTCCGTCAGGAATGTTCATGAAGCCATCTCCTGCCCCGCTGGGAGCAGCCTGGCTGCGATTGCCGCCATAATTGTTGTTACCATAGTTGCCACCGTTATTAGCGTAACCGCCATCCCCGTTTCCGGCAGCATTCCTGCTTTCGCAAAATTCGTGATCATCTACCACAACTTCCGTGGTGTAAACCTTTACGCCATCCTTGTTGGTGTAGCTACCAGTCTGAATACGACCAGTAATGGCAATCTTAGTTCCCTTGTGCAGGTACTTTTCAGCGAACTCACCGGTTCTGCCAAATGCTACGCAATTGATAAAATCAGCGTTCTGCTCATCACCGCCATTATTGTTACGGCTCTGACGTCTGTCCACTGCAAGAGTGTATCTTGCAATTGCCAAAGGTTGATCTCCCTGAGAATACCTCACCTCAGGATCCCTTGTAAGTCTACCCATAAGAATTACTTTATTCATATTTCTTCTCGCTTTCTAATTATGCCTCATCCTGTCTAACGACTAAGTATCTGATGACGCCGTCCATGATGCGAACGCGGCTCTCGATTTCAGCGGGAGCAGTAGCGGGTGCATCGAATCTGATGAAGTAGTAGAAAGCCTCCTTCATCTTCTGGATCTCGTAAGCAAGCTTCTTCTTGCCCCAATCATCCACTTCGGTGATGGTACCGCCAAATCTCTCAACGTAAGCCTTGCACTTGTTGACAACTGCTTCTCTTGCGTCATCTTCGATCATAGCGCTAACCACAACGCACAATTCGTACTTGTTCATATTAGTTACCTCCTTTTGGTCTCTGGCCCACCTCTCGGTGAGCAAGGAAATTAGTGTATCACGGATTGATATAATATCACAAAATGAAAAGCTTTGCAAGTCCTATTCCACGTATTTTTGCTTTTTTACAAATCTTTTTACAATTTTGACAGATGTCTAGGCGATTCTCTTTGCCTTCCAGCGCTCCACCATGGCGAATACCTTCTTTGTCGTCAAGCCCTGAACAACAATGGTGAAATACATGGTAACGCTTGTCATGATCAGCACGACGTGATAACTGCTCTCCGGCAGAAATTCCTTTGTGCCAAGCGCCAGCGCCAGGGAAAGTCCTCCCTTCAATGCGCTCCATGTCATCAACGTCGTAAATTCCTTCGTGTTGTATCTGTTCGGAATCTTTTTCTTTCCGATGATCAGCGCAGAAATGCCGACGCCCAGGAAACGGGCAATGGCATTGATCACGATCGCCGCAAGCACCAAAATCACGATAAACTCATGGTGCGGCATATTCATTACCGCGAATCCGATCAAAATAAAGAGGATGCTGTTAAACAGCGTATCTGCGATGTGCCAGAAATCCTCATACCAGTCCTTCGGATCCACGACCTTGTGCCATGCCTCGTGCTTGCCCATCTCCCGGGAAAAATAAATGCCGCAGACCACGGAGGCTATAACGCCGGAGCACCCGATCGTCTCACAAATGACATAAGCCGCAACTACGTCCAAAAGACTGATCAGGATGTGCAGCATGGGATTATTCGTCGCGCGTAACAGCTTAAACATCAAAAAGGACAGGGTCAGCGCAATGAAGATCGCACCGAAAAGCTCCTTTGCGATCAGTACGGGGAAGCTTAAGTCCGAAACGTCGTTTACGATATTCTTGATCGCCACAAACACGGCAACGCCCGTTCCATCATTAAACAAGGACTCTCCCTCAATGACCGTGGAGACGTTCTTTGACAGGCCTGCTTTTTTCAAAATACTGGTTGCCGCAATCGGATCCGTCGGAGAGACGATACATCCCAACAGGATGCAGAGCCAAATGTCAAAGCCAAGCCCAAGCGCCAGATTCAGCAGATAGAAAATGCCGCCGTAAATAAACGAGGACAGCACCGTGGACAAAAGCGCCAGCAGACTGATCGACTTGATGTTCTTGACGAACCTGTTAAAGTTTACGCCGCTCGCACCGGAGAACAACATGAAGCACAGGATCCCATCCATCAAAAACTCTTGAAAATTCATGTTTTCAATGTTGTCGATGACCGTACCTTCAAAATTCATCAGCCCCGTCACGGTAAGTATTTTTAGCACCGCGGCAATCAGGAAGGAAAACAGAACCAACGCTACGTCATTCGATATTTTAATGGTCCTTTCGTTCAGGATGGAGATGAAAACCACCAGGAACAGGATCAATAATAAACTGACTAATACATGCTCCATGGTTAATTCTCCTTTATGCCTTTTGCAAAAATATCCGAAAGCCTGGCGATTTTATGCTCTGCGGAAACCACAATGACATGATCCCCGACCTTGATGCAGGAATTTCCGTCGGGAACGATCACTTCCTGTCCACGCATGATCACGGCGATCAGGATGCCCGACTTCAGCTGGAATTGCTTCTCCTTAAAGGGCATGTCAAGATAAGCAAAATCCTCACTAATTTCAAATTCTGCGGCCTCAATTTTACCACCATTCAAGGTATAAAGCCACTTCATAACATTCTTGTCATTTTCATTCTTGCCAGCCGTTGCAAGAAGTCTGGTATCCTTAATGACGTCAATCAATGCCACGTCCTGCGTTGAGAAAATGTGGTTGATGCCACTCTTCTTCAGCATGACCTCATAATTAAAATTATCAATGACGGCAGCAATCCGGTCCAGACCAAAGGACTTCGCAAACATGGAAATGATCAGATTTCCCTCATCATTTCCCGTGCAAGCCACGCATGCATCCGCGTCCTTCAGTTCTTTTTCCATCAACACGGAATCCGTTCCATCCCCCTGGATGACGTTGGCCTTCGGATAATGCTCAAGCATTCTCCTGCAGTGATCCGCATCCAGATCGATCAAGGTAACGGCAACGCCCTGTCTCAGCAGCACCCCGACCAGGTAGAATCCTACCTTACCGCCGCCGACAATCACGGCCTTCTTAAGAATCTTCTCAATGATGCCTAATTGCACCAATGCCTTGTCCATCTCTTCTCCGATGGCTGCGAAGGTGATCTTGTCGCCCGAGCGCACGTCATGCTGGCCCTTCGGCGTAAAGATTTTTCCGCCGCGGTCGATCGCACAGATCAGGATCTGTGCGCCAAGCCTTGCATGTACCTGTGGCATCGATACGCCCGCAAGAATGCTGTCCTTCGTAATTTCAACGGTTGCCACGTGAACGTTTCCGTCACCAAATTTCTCCAGCTCCACCGTCTCGGCATAGCGGATCATCTTATTCCCTTCATTGGCGGCCGCCCTGTCGGGATTAATCAGCATGTCCACGCCCATCCTCTGCCCGAAGAAATCCCTGTCCTCCGCATATTCAGGCCCTCGTACGGCTGCAATGGTGCGCTTTACGCCCAACTGCTTTGCCACGCCGCAGCACAAGATATTTGTCGCATCATCCTTTGTCACGGCAACCAAAACCGTTGCAGAAGCGATTCCTGCCTTTTTTAAGAGCTCAGGACTGCTTCCGTTTCCAACAAATCCATTACAGTCAAACGCATCCGTAATGGCATCGATACAGGCCGCATCCCTGTCAATGACTACTAAGTCATATCCCTCTTCACAAATATGTCTCGCCAGTGCATATCCAACCTTACTGGCACCTACAATGATTACCTTCATAATCGACTGCCTTTCTCACAAGCATATTTTATGTCATCTATATCTCTTACCGTTTCCATGTTCACAACGACTAATATTATAAACCACTCGCGCCATCCCGTCAATCCTGAGCCATTGGGGACGGTTCTTTTTGACACGTTGCGGTGTTTTATGTTACCATAATTCAAGATGCAGAAAGCTCCATCCGCTCCCAAGAATCATTCATATGGGCATACCCATTTCAAGGCCTAAAATGAAATCATAACCATGGCATGCCTATCCCAAAACTTATGATATATGAGCGCGTATTACATATCACATTCCTAAATTTCGTATATGGGAGGTAAGTTTCCATGAAATATCCTGAATTTCTCCAGAAAAATGCTCGTCTTGGTTTTATCGCGCCATCCTTTGGATGTGCTTCCTTAGAGCCCTATCATACTCGTTTTCAGGAAGCCCTGAACTATTTTGAAAACTCAGGTTTCATCCCCGTTGTCGGTCCGAACGTTTATCTTGAGGATGGCATCGGCAAGAGTACCACGGCTGAAAATTGCGGTGCGGAGATCAATGAATTCTTTCTAACGGACAACTGTGATGCCGTCCTTTCCGTTGGCGGCGGTGAGACAATGTGCGAGGATCTGGAATTCGTAGACTTTGAGGGAATTGCCAATGCAAAGCCCAAGTGGTTCATGGGCTACTCTGACAACACCAACCTCATCTATGCTCTGGCCACCATCTGCGACAATGCATCCATTTATGGTCCCAATGCCTCCTCCTTTGGCATGAGGCCCTTGCATCCCTACCTAACAGATACCGTGGCACTTTTAGAAGGAAAATCGCTCACTGCGCATCATTACGATTCCTGGGAAATTGAAAGCCTTGCTTCCCCCGAAAATCCTACGGCGACGCTGAACTGTACCGAGCCGTTCCAAATGTCTGCATATATTCGGGGAACATTATATGAAACTTGTACCGCAGATTTTCTGCCAACTAATAACTCGCTTTGCAAAAGAAGTGATGACGTCGTGTCCCTAAACCTTTCCGTAAGTGGCCGCATGCTGGGCGGCTGCCTTGACATCCTCACCATCCTCTGTGGTACAAGGTTTGATCATACCAAAGAATTTTTGGAAAAATATGATGCTGATGGAACGATCTTCTTTTTAGAGTCCTGTGACCTAAATCCATTAGCAATTTTGCGCGGACTCTGGCAGTTAAAGAATGCTGGGTGGTTTAGAAATACCAAAGCCTTCCTCTTTGGACGCCCCCTACATATCAAGGAATCCATTATGGGATTGGATTGCCGTCAGGCCGTACTCCACGTGCTCGGTGACATGGGCGTGCCCATCTTTTTCGACCTCGACATTGGTCATCTTCCGCCCCAGATGCCCATTATCTGCGGTGCCATTGGAACCGTTCATGCAAAAGGGAATTCCATCTCCATCACCTATTCTTTAGAATAACAATTCGCCTCGCAGTTGAAAAAACTCTCGGGCAAGTCGCAAGACAACGTCATTTTTCTGCGTTATACTAAAATTGTTCCAAGCGAACATGACCCGTTTTCAGAAAACAGTCATTAAAGGAGTGTTAATCATGTGCGAGATCTTATGTTCCACGGGCGCCATCATCGGCTTGCCAAACGGACGCGACTACAACCTGTTAAAGCCTTTCTCCGAACAGCTCAGCTGTGACGGCTTTGAATTTATGATGTACTCCAGCTGGTATGAGGAGATGTATCCCATGCTCAAAGCCATTCGCTCGATGAAATTGAATATCCCTGTCATGCATTGCGAAAAGCACATCGGAGAATCCATCAGCAAGGGAGACCTTGCCACTGCCTATGAGCTTTTTGAAAAGAATGTCTATCTTGCGGGAGAACTCGGTGCGAAAAAGCTTGTCATCCATTTGTGGGACGGCATGACCTCTGATTCCAACTTTGACAAGAATCTTGAAGCCTACGCACAGCTTCGTGAGCTGACGGATGCCAGTGGAATCAACCTGCTCGTGGAAAATATCGTTTGCACGCACCAAGATCCCATGTCCCGGTGGAAACAACTCACCGACGCTTATTGTGACATTCACTTCGTTTTCGATACGAAGATGGCAGAATTCCATGGGCAGACGCAGCTTCTCTATGCTCCCGAAAATGACTGGCTTTGGAAGGACGGGCATATCTGCCATTATCACGTCAATGATTATGGCGGAGCTCTGAAGGAATGGGCAAAGCTAAAGACTCTGCCGATTGGTAAAGGCCACGTGGACTTCCAGTCATTCTTTACTTTCATTCATAAGATTGACTACAACGATACTTTCACGGTGGAATCAACTGCCTTTGACGCACAAGGTATTGTGGATTTCGAAATGCTGAACGCACAATTCCGATATATCCAGGAAGCAATGAAGCATTAAGCCAATTGCAATTCCAACAAGGCAAAGTCAGCCCATTTTGAGCACCTGTCTTTCAACGAGGCCAATAGGAATTTGCATTTGAAGAGATTCACAGGAGGGGAAATATGGCGGAAGTAAAATTAAGAATCGCGGAGCTGCGCCGCAGAAAACATCTCACGCAGCAACGGCTTGCCGACATCGTAGGCGTTACTTTCCAAACAATCAGCAAATGGGAAAATGGCACTGCCATGCCAGACATCACTTTTCTTCCCACGCTTGCAGAATACTTTGAGGTCTCCGTGGACCAGTTAATGGGTCTGGTGCCCTTCTCCGATGAAACCTATGTGCCCGCTGGAACGGACTCCTCGAAATTCTGGGCAGAGAAGCTCGAATATCTGATCCGTTCGAGAAAGAATTCCTGGAATGATGATTATGCGAAGTTTTTGATCGAACAGGTCTGGAAGATTGACAGGCCAGTAAAGGTATTGGACTGCGGATGCGGCCTTGGATTCCTTGGGAAGCTGTTCATGCCCTACCTGCCCAAGGGCAGCTCCTATACCGGAATTGACATTACGGAAAAACTGACCGAGGTCGGCGAACATCTCTTCGCGGATGCAGATTATCCCGTGAAATTCATTACAAAAAATGTTATGGAATATCATGCGAAGGAACAATATGACCTCGTGCTGTGCAAGGCCGTACTTCGGCATTTAGATGACCCTAAGGCTTTTCTGGCAAAGATCATAGAATTTGCGAAAAAGGATTCTTACATTGTCTGCATTGATTCCAACCGAGAGTTTGAATGTGACGGTCTTTATGTCGATGGCATGGATTACTTTGAGCTCTGCCGCCATGACGGAATGGAAAAGCATTGGCGAACCGAGTTAGAACAACAAGGACGCGATTACGCCGTCGCGATCCGCACGGCACATTTGATGCGTGCGCTTGGACTGCGTGAGGTTGACGTACGCGCGAATGACAAGGTGAATTTCGTGACGCCGCAGAGCGCGGACTATGAAGAGACGAAGCAGGATTTCTTGAAATATAATGATTGGAACACGGGTCTTTCGCCAGAGCAGCGTGAAAAAACAATCCTCTTCTTCACTTCGCACGGCATGACTCGCCAGGAGGCAGAGCTTAACATCGATCGCAACCTCACAATCTCCTCCTTCTTTGAGGGACACCCAAGCGCTGGATACACCTTCTTCAAAGGCACCCTGATCTCCTATGGCAAGAAATAGCAAGCGGGAATTCAACCTATTGTTTATTTCTAAACAATCAATTGATAATTGATGTTTCCACCTCCTTCTGATATGCTTAGTACAACACCGGTGAAGCAAATCATTGAGGAGGTATGAAATATGCAAGTCAACCTTGGAGAAAAAATAAAGGAATTACGAAAAAGAGACGGGCGAAAGCAGGAGGATCTGGCGAAGGCACTAGGCGTTACGGCGCAGGCCGTTTCAAGATGGGAGGCAGGCACTTGCTATCCAGACATGAATCTCATCCCGGCCATCGCAAATTACTTCCATGTATCCATTGATTCCCTCTTTGGCTATCAAAACGATCGGGAAGGCAAGATAAATGCGTATGCAAAGGAAGCTCTCCGACGCATGTTTGAAGGGCAAGACATAACTGAAACCATTCAATTTCTTCGAAAATGCTTAGAGGAATTTCCTGGAGAGGCAAAGCTTCAAAGTCATTTGGCAAGTGCCCTTGCAAGCAAAGGCTTTCAGGAGACCACTCCAAACAATCCCTATCTCGAGGAAGCCGCTGCGATCTATGAGGATCTTTCGAAGAATGATCCCGGAGTGGTAGGATCTCTTTTACATGTCTATGCCCACATGGGCGAATTAGAAAAAGCGGAGAAGAAGGCGAACGCCCAACCGTTGGTGGAACACAGCAGAGAAGTTCTGCTCGCATCCCATTCCGAATTTAAGAATGCTGCCAGGTACCGCGGTGAAGCAATCCTTTCACTACTCCATACTTTAGAACGGATCACGGAACAGGCCATTTTGTGGAATGATAAATTGAAAAGCTCACGCGAAGCGAATGAAATTCTGGAAGCCATATACACTTTGTATGAAAAGATTTTTGATGGGAAAAGCTATGGTATATTTCACAGTGACCTGTGTATGTTAAACCTAAGCTGCGCTGGTAACTATGCCAAGCTGAAGGAATATGACCTTTCCTACGCTGCATTTGACCGCGCCTTTACACATTACAAAGAATATGTGAAGATCATGTCTATTTCCATGCAGGGCATCCCTCAGGAGCCACATTTTGAATCCCCTTTGCTCTCCGAAGCGAAAGGTATCCTGGCGGGTTTCGTTGTATGCAAACCTGAATATTTGACACTCATTATCGACACCTACCCTGCGAAGCTAAAAAAGCAAGTCCGTAAGGATCCAAAATACGCTGAACTATTTGAAGAAAAGAATTAAAACCACAATAAAACAACACACAAAAGAACCGCCATCTCTGACCTTTCAGAAATGGCGGGTTTTTATTATTTCATAATCTTGCGACTGCCGTACATTTTTTCATAATAGTTCTGGTACTCGCCGGAGATGATGGTCTCCCACCACTCGCGGTTTTCAAGATACCACTTGATGGTCTTCTTGATGCCGTCAGCGAACTTCGTCTCAGGCAACCAGCCCAGCTCGTTGTGGATCTTGGTAGGATCGATGGCATAACGCATGTCATGACCCTTTCTGTCAGTTACGTGTGTAATCAGACTCTCGGGCTTTCCAAGCTCCTTGCAGATCAGCTTTACGATGTCGATGTTCTTCATCTCGTTGTGACCGCCGATGTTATAAACCTCGCCCACGCGGCCCTTGTGAATGATCAGATCAATGGCCTTGCAATGATCCTCAACATATAACCAATCGCGCACGTTCAGGCCCTCGCCATATACGGGAAGGGGCTTGTCATTCAATGCGTTTGCAATCATCAGAGGAATCAGCTTCTCAGGGAAGTGATAAGGACCATAGTTGTTGGAGCAACGGCTGATGGTCACAGGCAGGCCATAGGTTCTGTGATATGCCAATACCAACAGGTCCGCGCCAGCCTTGGAAGAGCTGTAAGGGCTGCTCGTATGAATGGGAGTCTCCTCGGTAAAGAACAGGTCAGGACGATCCAAAGGAAGGTCGCCATATACCTCATCCGTGGAAACCTGATGATAACGGGTAATACCGTACTTTCTGCAGGCATCCATAAGAACTGCTGTACCCTTGATGTTGGTGTCCAAGAATACTTCAGGATTCTCGATGGAACGGTCAACATGACTCTCTGCCGCAAAGTTCACGACGATGTCAGGATGCTCCTCCTCGAAAAGCTTGTAAACTGCCTCTCTGTCCGTAATGCTCTCCTTCACAAAGCGGAAGTTCGGGTTGTCCATGATCGGTGCCAGCGTGGAAAGATTTCCCGCATAGGTCAGGCAATCCAGACAGATGATGCGATAGTCAGGATATTTCTTCAACATGTGAAAAATAAAATTACTGCCGATAAATCCGGCTCCTCCGGTTACAATAATCTTCATATTTTTTCCTCCATACAAATGCTGCTTCGCAGCTCTTCTTTTAACCCATACTCGAAAGCTGCCGCTTTCGCGGCCCTTCATGCGCATTGCGCATGGCTTTCTCGTTGGGAGGTCGCGGAAAAACAAATGCCGCTTCGCGTCGCTTGTTTTTCCTGCTTGCTCCCATGATAAAAGGTGCCCTTAGGGCACCTTCAAGCATTTTTTTCAAAATTCATAAATTCTTAATTCTTTTGTCACGCTTGTCATATGAATCCATCATTCCATATCGTCATACCAAATCCTCCATCCATAGCGCCACTGACGCGTCGCTTGGCATACGCCAGTCTCCCCTCGGCGAAAGCGTGACGGAACCTACCTTCGGTCCATCTGGCAAGCAGCTTCTCTTAAACTGCTGCGTAAAGAACCGACGATAGAAATTCCTTGCCGCCTCGCGAACCTCTCCTCCCGAAAGCTCAGGATATGCCCTGAGCGCGTAGGCTGCTGCCCGCGATGGTTCGAAGCCGTACCGCAGAGTGTAAAACAGGAAAAAATCATTGAGATCATATTTTCCGATCTTTTCCTCCGTCTTTTGTGTAATCTTTCCATCCTCGCTCGGCGTCAGTTCCGGCGAAATCGGTGTATCGCAGATGGAAAGAAGCACTCTCTTTAGCTCGTCATTTCCACAGTAATCCGCATATACCCTGCAAATAAATTTCACTAAGGTTTTCGGTACGGATGCATTGACGGCATACATGGACATATGGTCTCCATTGTAGGTGCACCAGCCAAGCGCCAGTTCTGACAGGTCACCCGTGCCCACGACCAGTCCGTTCTTCATATTAGCTGCATCCATTAAAAGATAGGTTCTCATCCTTGCCTGCGCATTTTCATAGGTGACGTCGCCCTCCCCCTGATAGCCCTTCATAGACCTAAGCTGCGACAGATGAAGCTCAACGCCCTCCTTGATCGGTGCCTCATGCGCTTCATCTGCAAGAAGCTCCATCAGTCTGTCTGCATTGTCGTGTGTCAACTTAGAAGTGTTTCCCTCATTGGGCATGGTATAAGCAATGATCCTAATTTCAGGTACAAGCTTTTTTGCCTCAGCACATACCAAAAGTGCCAGTGTGGAATCCAATCCTCCGGAGATTCCTATGACAAGATTACGAATACCCGTTGCACGAACTCTCGTTGCCAGACCATTCGCTTGAATCTGCAGGATTCTGCGGCAGCGTGCATCTCTTGCATCGTCATCGTGCGGAACAAAAGGATTTCTGGCAATCGGGTATTCCTGTTCCCTTAGGATTTCAGCCATTTCCTCGATGCTTGCCTCGTTTGCGCCAATGGTCTGCATGTTAACAATGACCCTGCGATACTCAGACCTTTGCCCGTTCTCAAAGGTATTCTGGCGCCTTCTGTCATGCATGATACAGCCAAGGTCGATCAATGCCTTTACTGCCTTTGTCTCCTTCGGAAAAATGTCCTCTGCAAAAATGCTTCCATTTTGCGCGATGAGGCAATGCCCTGAAAACACAAGGTCGGTACTGCTCTCACAGGTTCCGGCTGCTGCATAGGCATACGCGCAATAACAGGCTCCGCTTTGCTGTGCGACAAGGTTTCTGCGATATTCCTCCTTGCCGATCAGTTCATCGGATGCAGAAGGGTTTGCTATGATGTTTGCCCCCGCCAAAGCCGCGTGCGTGCTGGGCTTGTCAGGCACCCAAAGATCCTCACAAAGCTCCACGCCAAGCACGGCTCCCGTTGCCGGATCCTCGGCAAGAAGATCCGTCCCAAAAGGAACCTCTGCTCCTCCAATGAAAAGGCTTCGTCCCTTGAACTCCTTGCCTGACGCAAACCAGCGGCACTCATAGAATTCTGAATAATTCGGTAAATAACTCTTGGGAATCAACGCCTGAATTCTTCCCTGCGAAAGCACTGCGCCGCAGTTATATAAATGATTTTCAAAACGAATCGGAACTCCAACAACTACAGTTCCGCCAAAGCCTTCCGTTACCCTTGACATCCGTAACAACGCACGCTCCGCCTCATTCAACAGCAGATCACTCAGGAACAAGTCTGCGCAGGTATATCCCGTAACAGAAAGCTCAGGAAACACAATCAGTCCTGCCTCAGGAAGCTCCCGAATCAAGGAAATCATTTGTTCCGTGTTATAGGAAATATTTCCAACCATAAGCTTCGGAGCAACCGTAACTACCTGAATCAGATGATTTTTCATATCTGTCTTCACCTCCAAAAAAAGAAAAGGCAAAGAGATCTTTTGTCAGACCTCTTTGCCTACGAGAAGATATTAACACATGCCGTCCAAAATGTATAGAGTAAATTTTTAACCCTACAATATGTAATCCGTGATACAGTCATACCATTGCACATAGGTCTCGCCATCCACGATCAACTGATCATTCTCTGGCAGTTGCTCGCTCCACGGCTTTCCGCCATAATGATCCACATGCCAATCATTTTTGTTGAAACGCCTCCAAAGAATCGTGCGCCCATTCTTATCCAAAAATTGCTCTGACACTACGCCATTATTATAAGTCTGCACGTCCATCACGCAAACTGTGTCATAGGTTTTTCCACAGATCGTTACGTCATACCGCCCTACGATATCCAAAAGGAAATCCTTCTTTGTCGTCGTGATCCTGTTGCCATCCCTTTGGATGTCGCCCTTTGGCATCAGATGGACCTCGTTGCCACAGTTATCCTCACCAAAGCCCCAACAATTCATGAATTCCTCACCGTCCAGAAAAGTGATAAAATTCCTTATGCCATTGTCGTTCCTGATGGTTGCCAAATACCGACAATGTGTATCTGTTAGCTGTGCCACAAAGGTTCTATTGGTGACCTCCTCCTTGTTCGAATAGGATGCCTCCCTTGCCGTCAATTCCACGCCTTCAATGCCATGAACCATTGCCCGTCCTATCACCTTCATGTCATAGATATGATCGCACTTTCCTGACGGCTGATCATACATACCCCAAGACAAACTCTCGCCAAGTCTCGGCACCAAAAACCACCCCATCAATTCTTCCCATTTCACCGAAAACGGCTCATCTGCTCTCGCAGTAATTTTATATTTCGGCATATATTCCGGTAAACGTTTCATAATATCAACTCCTTCCAACTCTCTTTTCCGATGACTTCCTTCATAGCTCTCCCGAAACTTTTGCTTTGCCACATATAGTCTGCTCTTTACAGTTCCCACGGGAATGCCTAGCTTCTTCGCAATTTCCTCCTGTGGCATCTGCTTCCAAAAGTAAAGATATAAAATCTCTTTTTCCTTGTCAGCAAGCTTTTCCAGATGTTCCCGAACTGCAAGGACTTCCACAATTCCCATGCGTCCATCGTCTGCAGAATACTCCTCCGCATCCTCCAGCGGTATTTCCAACACGGCAGCCTTCTGCCGAAAATGATCATTACATTTGTTTCTCGCAATGCTCAAGATCCATGCCTTAAAAGCGTTTCTGTCCTTCAATTGATCAAACCTTTGATATGCCGTCAGATAGGTCTCCTGCAGGATGTCCTGCGCGTCCTCTATTGGCGAAATCTTGCATTTAACAAAGTATTCCACGCTCTTTTTTACCTGCCCTAAGAGCATTTCAAATTCCGTCACGTCCTCACCTCCTCTACTAACATAATCATAGCTTTGCGATAGAATATGTCATCTCATTCAACTCTGCCTCATCTTATCGCAGCTTCTTGAAACCGGCTTCATAGTATTAGACGGTTCCAATCCAGAAAAGGTTCATTTTCCCTCGCCAAAAAAGAGTCAAAAAGCGTTACCCTTCTGACTCAATTTCTTTTTCTCACTTCACGATTTTCTCTGCCACAAAAACACCTGCATCCTTCGTCACGTAAAATCCTTTGCGAATTTTTCCCTCGACGAACTGCCGAAAAGCCTTATAGTCATTCACGATGTAGCGATTCTGATTGCCATGGCAGGAAATAATGTAATCTACCAAATCCTCTGCATCCGTCACGAGAAGGTGATCCTCGTATTGCCGCCATTCCACCTTTTCGAAATGCGGTTTTAAAATAGTCTCTCCGTTTTCCTTCCCGAAAATCTCATACAGATTTTGAGCCGCCAACACAATGCGATCATCAAATTCTGCCGCCAGCGTACTAATCTCTTTCATGTGCTTTGTTCCATAGGTACTGCAAATTAGCCTTCCGCCAGGCTTTAAAACGCGCCGAATTTCCTTCAAAACCTTATCAAAATCCTTGGCGTAAAAAAGCACGTGATTTGCAATCACGAGATCAAAGGAGTCATCCTCACAGGGAATCTCATGAAAATCAATGAGCTGAAATTGAAATCTATGGCTGGCATCACCTTTTCTTTTTCCTGTCGTGTCACCATCAACCGGATGAATTTCGCTTTTCTTCTTTGTTCTTCCCGTGATCGCCTTCTTTGCTTCGCGCAACATTCCCTCCGATGCATCGGAAATCACTACAGACAGACCCTTGGGAATCCCCTCCCAGTTTTCAAGCCAAAAGCTTCCATTACCGCATCCCAGTTCTAAAACACGAACGCCCTGTTGATCCTCACCGCAAGCACCGCTCTGTCTCCTAACAATGCTTTTGTTTTCATCTCCCTTGTTCTCATCTGACGCCAGACCGCACTGTTCAAAAATCCATGGGAACCATCCCTGCTGATTCACCGCATACTTTGCGTGCAAACTGATCCTCGCGCTGATGTTGGAGCTATTCAAATACTGCTGCCGCAGGCTCTGCTCCAGACTTGAAACAGAAGTCCTCTCCATGAGCTTCCCCCAGTCCACGGCCTCGCCCTTTTGCAACAGCTCCGTCGTGTCCCGAAGACTTTCTCTCACCAGCTTCATCTGCTCCATACGCTCGTCCAAAAGCTCCATCTGAAACTGAAGCGCGGGCACCAAAGACTCCTCCCTCGCTTCCTTCATGGTCATCTCACGAATGTCCTCTAGAGAAAAGCCCAAGTACTTCAGCATTTGGATCTGCTGCATTTTTTGAAAGTCCTGCTCCGTATAAAATCTGGCACCGTTTTCATTCACAAAAGAAGGCTTTAAAAACCCATGCTCGTCATAATAACGTAAGGTTTTTTTCGTCACGTGTGCCTTCGCTGCAAAACTTCCGCTGGAATAATATCCTTCCTTCTTCATTCCCACGCTCCTCAAATTCTACCATGACACTCGTACCGCATCCCCCATACAATACGGCATCCTTTCTCGCGATACCACTATGGCGATGCCATGTTCCCCCATGCAGTCATCCCGCAACAATGCTTTATCGCCTCTCGCGACGCCCTCGTCAGGCTTCATCCTCCCACGCAATCTTACCGCTACAAATCGTCATTTTCACGCGCCCGCGAAGCTTCCATCCCGTAAACGGCGTGTTGCTTGCCTTGGACGCATAATTGCCCGGAATCATCTCTGCTTCCTTATCAATCAAAATAAGATCTGCCGGACCACCCTCCGCAAGATACCCTGCATTCAGATGGTACACCCTCGCAGGCCCCGTACTCATGCGCTCCAGCAGCTCCATCATGGAAAGATGCCCCTTGTCCACCAGCTCCGTAATGCCTAGCGCGAGCGAAGTCTCCAAGCCAATGATGCCGCTCGGTGCCTGCGTGATCGGGCGCGCCTTTTCCTCTGCGGAATGCGGTGCATGATCCGTTGCGATCATCTCGATCGTGCCATCCTGAAGGCCCTTGATAATGGCCAACCTGTCTGCCTCCTCGCGCAGAGGCGGGTTCATCTTTGCATTGGTACCATACTTGATCGCCGCTTCCTCCGTCAGCGTAAAATGATGGGGCGTCGCCTCGGCATGCACGTTAGCATAGCCTGCTGCCCGCGCCTTACGCACCAGCTCCACGGCCTCTTTCGTGCTGATGTGCTGAATGTCAATGTCAGCCCCTGTTTCCTTCGCGATCTCAATGTCGCGCGCAGAAAGTGTAATCTCCGCATCCCTCGAAGAACCGCCAATCCCATAATATTCACTGGCCTTTCCACGGTTTACGCCATTATTTTCGATAAACTTAGGATCCTCCTCATGGAAGCTCACGGGCAGCCCAATCGCCTTCGCCCGCTTCATGGCCTCTCGCACCAGCTCCTCCTTAAGGATCGGCACGCCGTCGTCCGTAAAGCCCACGGCACCAGCCTTGGCCAGTTCCTCCATGGGAACGATTTCTTCTCCCTTCATGCCCTTCGTCACGTTGACGCAGGACAACACGTTAATCCCCGTCTGCCTCGCTTTCTCCAAAACCTCCGCCAGAGTCTCCGCATTATCATTGGCAGGCTTCGTATTGGCCATCAGAACGACAGTCGTAAAACCGCCCTTTGCCGCCGCTCTTCCCCCGGTCTGGATGTCCTCCTTGTAGGTAAAGCCTGGCTCCCGAAAATGCACGTGCACGTCCACAAGTCCCGGTGCCACGATCAGTCCCTCCGCGTCAATCTCCCGTACCTCGCCAGCTTCCGTGCGTCCACTGCCTGCAGAACCTTGACTGGCCATCGTTCCTTCCCCCATTGCCCTATCTTCATCCGTCGCTGCACATTCCCCAGCATGCTTTCCCATGCACTCTGTTATCTTTATAATCTTCCCATCCTCAATCAGAAGGTCCCTTTTTCCTTCCATACCCGACTTTGGATCCATAACGTATCCATTTCTGATCCACATCATCGTTCGCATCACCCTTTCTTGTTTTTTTCCGTATTTCCTTCTTGTTCTTTCCCTTGCTCTGATCTATATTTTGATCTATATTTCGACCTAATTTCGTCGCTTACACGTCTCTTACCACCTGCCATGCTTCCACTAACCGTTCCAGGCTCCATGCGGCGTTCGCAGGGCTTGTGGACGGCAAGCAAATACAATCTCTCCCGAGCTTTTGCTGCGTATACTTCAAAAACATCTTTTCGGCCGTCTTCCCATTGACATAAATCTGCCTTATGTTCGCCGCATCCAAAATCACACGCAGATCATTCGCCACAACATTCCGAATACTGGCATCTGATGAACCCACAATATCGCACGATTGAATGACGTCCCACGCCGCTATGTGATTTCTTAGCAAAAAAGCCTTTTTCTCTGAGATCGTCTGCGGCACTTCCTCCCCAAACACTGCTGCCAGCACCTTCCAATATCGATTCTGCGGATGGCCGTAAAAGAACCCTGCCTCCCGGGATTTCACCGACGGAAAGCTTCCCAAAATCAATACTCTCGAATCCTGATCATACACTGGCTCTATGGGATGCACCACCCTCGCTGCTTCCATCCTTCGTCCCCCTTCGCCTGCCCTTAGGTCATTTTTTATTTTACCATGGTTCCCTGGCAGTCGCAACAAAGGATCATCCCCAAGCACCTTTTTACTCCTTTTCCTGCAGCTTCACCTAACGCCGTAAAAATGTGTGGCGATGAAATCATCTGTTCGTCTGCTTCCATTCCCGGTTTCAAGACAAAAAGAAATCCAAATTCCATCCCAGGTATAACGGAATGCTGTACGTAACCGTAGATTCGCAAATGTTTTCGGCTATGTTCTTTTCAGACAGCTTAACACCTTTCTTCGACTGATACTGCTTGCAGAATTGCTTATAGCTCTTTGCCTGGGTATTATCCGCAGATTTTACTTCGACGGGGATCAATTCTCCTGCGTCCTCGTAAATAAAATCAACTTCCGCAGTGTTTCCGGATCGCCAGAAGAACGGCTGCTTTCCAAGCGATTTCAGCTCATTAAGAACATAGTTTTCCGCAAAGGCGCCCTTAAATCTGACATAATGTCCGGCATCTTCAAGGACGGTATCTGGTGAAACCTTTGACCTTGCCCTAAGCAATCCAATGTCTGACATGTATACTTTAAAATATGTTTTGTCAGCACATCCATCCAGCGGAGTTTCCGGTTTCTCCACTAATTCCGTTTTAATCAGTAACCCGGCGTCAACCAACCATTGCAAGGCATCCTCGAGTTCTGCCGAGCGCTTTCCTTCCTTAACATGAGAAAAGATAAATTTGTTATTTTCTTTTGCCAACTGCACGGGTACGGAATCCCAGATCCATCGAATCTTTGGAATGTCTTCAAGTGGAGCGTGTTTTGCGAAATCATCTGCGTAATCTGAGAGAATTTCATTTTGAACCGTCTCGACTTCTTCATAATCCCTTGTTTCTATCCAGGTTTTAACGGCTTCAGGCATTCCGCCGACTATATAGTATTCTTTTAGAAGCTTTGTCATGGGAATCTTGTATAATTCGGGGATTTCACGGTCTATGGGCCACTTACTGAAAGTTTCTATCAAATCTTCCCTTCCGTTTGCAATAACAAATTCCTTAAAGCTCATGGGATACAATTGCAACCGGTTTACCTTTCCTACAGGAAAAGATACCTGATTGCGCTTCAGCGCAACCCCCAGTAAAGAACCTGCACAAACAACATGAAGTTCCTTCATGTTTTCACAGAAATACTTCAGTGACGTTATCGCTCTCGGACAAGCCTGTATTTCATCAAAGAAAACAAGAGTTTCCCCGGGAATGACGTGCGCTTTGTAATTCATTTCCAGTTCGGAGATAATTCTCTTTACGTCAAAATCATATTCGAAAATTCCTGAAAGCTTTTCCTCTGATTCGAAATTAACATATAAATATTGTTTGAAATACTTGCCTGCAAACTCATTGACTACATATGTCTTGCCGCATTGCCTGACTCCGGTAAGAAGAAGCGGTTTCCTGCGAGCCTTGTCTTTCCATTTTTCCAATTCTTTCATTATTTCCCTATACATAGTGCCCTCCAAAGTCCTGCCTGTTTGATCATATTATAGCAAATGTCCTATGAGTTTTGCAAGCTATTTTGCGAAACTCATAGGACTTTTGCAAGTGTATATGGTTGGCTTCCCAAGTTTTTTTGCTCTCCCTTAGCAAATTCTTCGCATGCCGTTTGTCATTTTCTGACGCTTTTACAATGTCACCCTTTGCAAACGGAGTCATGAATTTCACAAAATGATTTTCAAACAAGATTCACGAGCGCGAATTCTGTCGATAATTATTTGATTATTTTCCTTCTCCACCATTCGTTCTTTTCTTTCGTCTCATGATTCTGCCACTATACATTTTCCCCTCCCTGTGCTATACTTTCCTTGTGTCTCGTTTGCGGAAGCGAAAGCCGCTCTCCTGCGTAACCTGCACAAAAATCAATTTACGGAGTATCTACATGATTCGTTTTATTTTAGTTGTCCTGTGCGTTGTATTATTTTTGATCGTCAATATTCCCATGCTCCTCGTCGAATGGATCATTGGGAAGTTTAAGCCGGAATGGAAGGATCGTTCCAGCCTTTTCCTGGTAAAATGCGGTTTTAATGCCTGCCTGTTTTATGCCGGCGTCAAGGTCATCGTGGAAGGGGAGGAGAACGTACCGAAGGATACTGCCGTGGTCTATGTAGCAAACCACAGAAGCTATTTCGACATCCTGCTGACCTATGTGCGCGTGCCAAGGCCTACCGGATACATTGCGAAAAAAGAAATGTGGAACTGGATTTTGCTTCGCCGTTGGATGCAGAACCTGCACTGCCTATTTCTGGATCGTGAAAACATCAAGGAAGGCCTCAAAACCATTCTCACGGCGATCGACAAGGCAAAGCACGGCATCTCCATCTGCATTTTTCCTGAAGGCACCAGAAACCACGAGGCAGATACCTTCCTTCCCTTTCATGACGCAAGCTTTAAGATCGCAGAAAAAAGCGGCGTTCCCGTGGTTCCCATTACCCTCGTGAACACCGCCTCCATCTTTGAAGATCACCTTCCCAAGATCAAACCTGCCACCGTTGTCATTCGCTACGGAAAGCCGGTCTACCTGAAGGATCTGGACAAGGAAACCAAAAAAAGCATTGGCTCCTACTTCCAGAACATGATTTCCGAAAACTATTTTGAATTAAAAGAAAAATACGCTGACAAGCTCTACGGCAAAAAGTAATGATGCCGCTCCATCGCTTACTTAAAGACTACCGGCTGCTCTACCAGTTCCGTCCGAATGACGAGATATGGGTAAGTAGCCGTTTTCTTTGCCTGATCCGATAGCTCCGGCCCTAAGAGCGTCGTATCCACGCGCACCTCCGTTTCCGTAAGATAGAGATCATTTAGCACGATGCTATAGCCTCCCGTCTCCTGCTTTCCATAGCCAATACAGATATAAAGATATTCCTTGTCAGAATAGGTCAGTTGAAAGGGCTTTTCCTTCTTTTCATCAATAATCGTCTTTAGCTCTGCAGGCAACGCCTCCTCCGACACGATGACGGACTCCAGATCCCTCACCTTCTCCGTATCCTCCTTAAGGCACCCTGCCAATGCAAGCAACGCAAACAGCATGACAAAGCATCCTATCCACGCCCCTATACTCCTTTTGTGCTTTGCACGTTCTCTCATATTTTCTAACCCGCTTTTTCCAGTTTGTTCATCTTATGCAAGAAAAGAAGCCCTTATTCGGACTTCTTCTCGTAATGACATATCGAATTCTTTTCTATGGCCTTGTTCCCACGGCTTTGATTTTAAGCCTGGCCTTACTCAAAAAACTGACTGGGATCGATGCTTTCCCCATCCTTTTTCAATTGAAAATAAAGATTGCTCCCCTCAACGCTATAATACTTTGTAGGCTCCGCAATAGTTGCCAGCTGTGCTCCGGCATCAATTTTCGCTCCAATGGGTACCGCAACGTTGTCCACCTGACCATAAATTGCCTGATATCCATCGCCCAAATCCAAGATCACGACATGTCCCAGCTCGGCATCGTTGTGAACGTTGATGACTCTGCCCGTCGTACAGGCACTTACGTTCTCTCCCAGACTTGCTCCATAGACTACGGCTGGACTACATTTATACTGATCCAATGTTGCAAAATAAACGCCATGCTCCATGCTATAAGGGATCAATGGGTTTCCGGCGACAGGCTTTATCATCGTCTCTGGCGCGAAATGAAGCTCCTCAGAAGCTGCCGCGCTAACGGGAGCAGCATCCGTTACCAAGCTCTCCGCCTGATCCAGAGTACCGGCTCCGCTTTCCGTCTCATTGTTGATAACTGCCTTTGCACTTTCTTGTTTGCCTGCATCACTTGTGCCTGCAGTCGTTTTACTGCTTCCCTGCGTTCCAACGCCCGTCTTATCATTTACCTGCTTTCCAACACCTGTCCTGTCATTGGTCTGCTTTCCAGCATTCGATTTACCGCTCCCCAGTGTTCCCGCGCCGTCGCTCATACCCTTGCTGCTGCTTTGATCTGCGCCAAAACTCCCTTGATTCTTTTCGGTAAGTCCCGGAATCTTGATCTCATCCGAGCCTGCCTCCAGGGGCAATTCCATCTCTTCCTTCGCTTCCCCCTGCAGATTTACGCGCCCCTTTCCGGAGTTCAGGGCGATCTCCTTGAGCTTTTCGTCTGCCCGATCCTCCAACGCTTCAAAATCAATCGTATAGCCATGATCCAATGCATTTCGGTTATGCGTTCTGACATAGGCTCCCGTCACGGTGAGCGCCGTCAATACCAAGGCTGAGGTTGAGATCATGATAAATCTCTCCCTTCTCGCATTGTTATTCCGATTATCCTTTTTCATCTCCATCTTCCTTTCTTTCGGCATGCTGTGGTTTTTGTCTTTGCCATCTAGTATTGCCGCAAAAAAGGATTTTATACAAAAAAGCCTGAGGCTTTCATCAATGTCTTTCCGTTGAAGTCTTCCGAAGGACTCGGGGCTAGGTTTGGATCGTCTTTCTGGTAGACTTTAGACCCAGAAAGACAATCCAAACCTTCCCCTCGAGGTATTGGAACACTTAACTTATGGACATTGAGACGAATGCCTCAGGTCTTTGTTTTTGAAATGTAATAGGAATCATCCACGTTTTAGGAGGCGCAGCATGATGTTCGCAACCATGTCACGATCTACCACAAGATTACATCCATAGGGGTCAATGACAAATCCCTGTGCTGGTCCCCTCGTGCCATCCGGAAGCTTTTGTAGCATCAAATCTGCATATTCCGTAAAGCTCATGCCAAATCCGTAAACGAAATCACGAATGGCTCTTTGCCCAAGCCACTTGTCCATTTCCTCCTGACTGGTAAATGCCATGAGTAAAGGACGCCCCGATTTATCCTGAATCATTTTCTGCTGAATGTCACAATTATCCGGCAAGGTCAGTTGTCCATCTTCTCCCTGAAAAGGGGGTGCGGAAACAGTTGCAGGGCAAAGAAAGGTTGCCTTAAGAATCTCCTCCAAAACAGCCTCTCGCTTTGAAGGATCCTGATCCTGTCGCATCAGCTCAATGGCTCCAACTAACATGGGATTTTCTATCTTCGCATTAAAAAGCATCTTCTATCCTTTCTGCGCGGCATTAGAATCTGCAACGCACAAACAATTTACACGCGATTGTAATTAATGAGACACCCCTTCAGAATGATCTGTCTCTCCTCGTCGGTCAGCTCACCAAGACGAAGGTCAAATGCCTCTCCAAGCTTTCCGGATGCCATGTCCACCTTGTATGCCTTGATCACTTCCGTCTTCTCCTCCACGGCCTTCTTGATGCCAGGAATGAAGAGATAATCAAGGTTCTTGAAAGGAAGTTCGCCCTCCTGGATCAGGAAGGGAAGCATGCCCCAGTTGATCAGGTTGGAACGATAACGCTTCGTTGCATACTCATTTGCGATGTTTGCCCATCCGCCAAGCACCTTCTGGCAGGAAGCAGCCTGCTCTCTTGCGGAGCCGTCGCCGGGCTTCACGGCAAAGATCGTGGAACCAAAACCAGTATTGTCCTTGCTTGCATCTGCAAACTGCGTCTTTATGGCATTCATCACGGGCTTTATGTCAGGATGTGCCTGACAGGGATGCTCGCCGTTCATTCTTGCCTTCTCCGCCTTTTGGATGTCCTTCGCAAGACCTACGTAGTTAGGATCCTTACGGCTCAAAGTAAACTCAGCCAGTCCCAGAGGATTGGAACGATAGGAACTCGTCTCACCGGAGGGAATCAGCTCGTCGGTCGTCGTGACGGGATCATGAATCTCACTGACTACGCGCAGCACCAGATTCTCAGGCAACGCACCCATTGCAGGCCAGTCCTTAATGTTGGGACCGAAATGAATCTCCGCATTCGGATCAGCAACACCCTTGGAATCAAATACGCGGTTTGCGTAAATCTTAGAGTCAAAGTGATACTTGTATTTGCCAAACTCACCGTCAAAGTCGGTTGCAGGCGTCAGCACACCCTTATTTGCAGCCGTTGCCGCAATGGATCTTGCATCCATCAAAGCCACGGAAGAGATCTGGCCGTTCTGCAGCTTGCTTCCCTCTCTGTTCGGGAAGTTTCTGGTAGAGTGACGAATGCTAAAGGCATTGTTTGCAGGTGTATCTCCTGCGCCAAAGCAAGGTCCGCAGAATGCCGTCTTCATGATGGCACCCGTCTCAAGGATCGTTGCCGCGCAGCCGTTTCTGATGAGCTCCATATATACGGGCATGGAGGCGGGATATACGCTCAAGGTAAACTCATCCGCACCAATGTACTGGCCCTTTAAGATGTCTGCTGCCGCGCAGATATTCTCAAATCCGCCGCCGGCGCAGCCTGCGATGATACCCTGATCTACCATGAACTTACCGTTCTTTACCTTATCCTTCAGGTGATAATCCACGGCGCCGTCCAGGCTTACCAGCGCTCTCTTTTCCGTCTCGTCAAGAATATCGAGAAGGTTTGCATTCAGCTCCTCGATAGTGTAGGTGTTGCTGGGATGGAACGGCATTGCGATCATGGGACGAATCGTGGACAGATCAATCATGATCATGCCGTCATAGTATGCTACCTCGCCAGGATTCAATTCCTTGTAATCCTCGCTGCGGCCATGAATGTCATAGAACTCCTTGATCTGATCATCGGTCTTCCAGATGGAGGACAGGCAGGTCGTCTCCGTTGTCATAACATCGATGCCAATACGGAAGTCAGCGGAAAGGCTCGCAACGCCAGGGCCCACAAACTCCATGACCTTATTCTTAACATAACCATTCTTGAACACGGCGCCAATGATTGCAAGTGCCACGTCCTGAGGACCAACGCCCTTCACGGGTGCGCCAGTCATGTATACGCCAACAACGCCAGGCATGTTAATGTCATAGGTCTGATTCAGGAGCTGCTTTACCAGCTCAGGACCACCCTCGCCCATTGCCATGGTTCCCAGTGCGCCATAACGTGTATGAGAATCACTGCCCAGAATCATTCTTCCACCGCCTGCAAGCATCTCTCTTGCAAACTGATGGATGACTGCCTGATGAGGGGGAACATAAACGCCGCCGTACTTTTTTGCACAGGAAAGGCCAAACATGTGGTCATCCTCGTTGATGGTACCGCCTACTGCACAAAGGGAATTGTGACAATTGGTCAGCACATAGGGCATGGGGAACTTCTGAAGTCCTGAAGCCCTCGCGGTCTGAATGATACCGACAAACGTAATGTCATGGCTGGTCAGCTTATCAAAACGAATCTTTAATTTCTCCATATTGCCGGAGGTATTATGACTCTCCAAAATCCCGTAAGCAATGGTATTCTTCGCTGCCTCCGCCTTGGAAATCTCCTTCCCGGTCTTTGCCTTGATGGCCGCGGAAGCCTCAGGCGTTTCAGCAATGATCTCGGTGCCGTTAATCAAATACGCACCGCCCTGCAGTAATTCGATCATGATTTTCCTCCTAGTTGTTCATTCAAAATAACGGAATCCCACCGTCCACTAATCCAATTTTTGATTATAAAGGATTCCCCTTGGATATGCAAGGGAAAAATATACCACGTCCATCCTTTCGTGATCGTTATCTTTTGATTTTCCTGCTTTGCTTATCCGCATACAGCTTTTCGTCTGCACGCATGATGCACTCCTGCATGGAATCATTTTCATCCCGAAGCTCTTCATAGCCGATGCTGGCTTCCAGCGCATAAGGCAACTGGTTTTCTTCTTTCTTTTTGGCCAAATTTCCGCGGATCTCCACCATGAGCTGCTCAGGATGATTTTTCGCCTCCGGGTTTTGGAGAATAATCGTAAATTCGTCTCCGCCATATCTCCCAAGAAAGATCGGCGTTCTAACCCTTTCACAGGTGCGCTTCAGCACTTCTGCCGCAAGGATCAGAGCCCTGTCCCCTTCCGCATGCCCATAGGTATCGTTGATCTGCTTAAAGTGATCGAGATCCATCATCATGACAAAAATCCTTACGTTGTCCTGATACCTTAACTGATCCACGTATCGATTGATCTGTCCGCGGTTATTAAGGCGCGTCAACGCATCTATGGAAATTCTTGTCTGCATGTTCTGAATATAGAAAAACAACAGCATCACCGTAACGCCAAAACAGAAGGCCGGAGAATTTAAAACCCAAATCTGAAGGACGCCAAAAAAGAAAACAACAATGGGATAGAGCCCAATGAGTCGGTAAATCTTCTGATCTTCCCTTGTTTCTGCCTTACTCGCATTCCTCATGGACAACACTAATGCGACCAAAAGATAAACTGCGGGAGCAGCGATATGCAGGAGATGATATGTGCCATTTAGCTCTCCCGTCTCGCTGATCCAGTAATATGGTTTGATCACATAGGCAATGACAATCCCCAAAGTGGAAACGATCATGGGCAACAGACTGATCAGTTTATTTCTTTTGCTTTTCCAGAAGGTCATGCCCTCCGACACGGCCATGTACATAAACCATTCATATGCCATCAGGCTCAAATTCACATAGTTGGCAAAATTCAAAAGTACAATCAAAAATCGGATCTTCGGAAGCTGTCCTCCCAATATGGCGGCCCAGATAATATCTAAAGTAAAATACAAAATATGTGCAGTAATGGTACTGTTAAATCTAATCTGCTTCTCTTGCTTTGTATTATTTACCAAATCATTGATCAGAATAATCAGCAGAATAAAAATGCAAACGATATTTCCTTCCGCATAAAAAAGAAAATAATCATTTCCCATATATGTTATCGCCTCCTTAGAAATCTGCGATGATCCTGCATTATTATAACATAGTTTTTGAGAATTTTTAACCTTTTGTGAAAAATAACCTGATAATGCGACAAAAAAGCCCGGTCCAAAAAGGCCGGGCTTACGTCCAACATCTTCAAATTTTTACAATCCTCTGACTGCTCTTGATAGCCGCCAGCATGTATCCACCGTATAGTAACACCATCACAATGCTTGTTACCAGAATGCCATAGCCTGCGTCAATGGAAAGGAGTGCCTGCAGGGAGGACTTTGCAAAGCGCACGCCAAAGATGGAATGCACCGCCGCAATGCACATGGGAAGCAGGAAAAAGATTCCAATCTGAGCAAAGAGTGCATGATGCAGTGTCTCCTTGCCACATCCAAGCTTCTTTAAGACGTCATACCTTCCCTGAGAATCGATGGACTCCGATAAAGCCTTCAGGGACAAAATTGCCGCGCTCGAAAGAAGGAACACCACGCCCACGTAGGTCACCAGAAACGTAACCATCATTGCCAAGCCATTATTGGATTCACGGATGCCGATTTTCGTTCCCACCATCATGTGGTGATCCGCAATATTCATGGCATATTCCGTCAAATCCCCTCCGTAAACCAGCTTGTTTAGCATGTTATCCAGGTCCCTTCGTTCCTGTTTTCCCTTCGCCTGATAGTCACCAGCCGCAATATAATTGGCGGGAACGAAAATTCCTTCCTCCACGGCCCTCGAAGCAACCTCATCCGATACAATAAGGGTTCCCGTATCCATGCTGATTCCCGACATCATCAGGAAATGATTCAGACACTGCGTGGAAGCAGGCTTTAACACATGACTGCCAACGGGAATCTCAAGGCCATCCTGCATGGCTTTATCGCGGGCAGAGGCAAACATATCATAAGAGCATACGGCAAGGTACTCATCCCCGGAAAGCTCAGCCTCCTCCTGGCCGTACATCCGCATCAGCTGATTATAATCAGAGACGGAAATGAACTGTGCGGGATAACCCCAAAAGATGGCCAACGGGAATTGCTCCTTCAGCTCCTTGATAAAGCCTCCCATAGTCTCCTCAAAAGCAAGCCCCTGATGCGCATAGACGGGAACCTCCACATAACCTGGTTTTGCCCAATCAGCCATGGGATGCCCCACCTGTTCCAAATACTGCGACACCTTCACGCCGTCATCTCTTTGAATGCTGAAATCCACCGGCGTCTTTTCCCTTGCACTCCCCTGAAACTGATTTGCCATGGAGAATCCAATGACGAAGGAAAGGATGGTCGCAAAGAGCATTAGGCAAATGATCCCCATGGTGATGGAAGAACTGCGAAGCCCGCTGCAAAACTGCCGAAGCACAAAGGCATTCAGCTTCCGAAAATAGAACCCATTAAAACGCCTGAACACCTCCATAAGGAACCCGGCCAGCGACCGAAACAGCACCATATTTGCAACAATGCCAATCAGGATCAGCCGGACCATTTCCTTGAAAACAATCTGGTCTGAACAAAAGCCCACCCGGTAATATGCATATCCAAGAGCTACCGCGGAGAGAATAAATAATATCAAATTGACTACGGAGCCACTGACAATGTTGGTCTCCGGCTTCTTCCCGGCGGAAAGAAGATCCACCAGGCGGTACTTTGTAATCGCCCCGGCGTGAAAAATAAGAACCACCAGATTCATGACGATAAAGGAAATCATGGTCTTACCCGTTGCCGCAAGGGAAAAACGAAACTGATAATTGCTTAGGTCTGCATCAAAGAAATTACCCACAAGAAATGACAGGAACTGGGAACCCAGAATGCCAACACATAGTCCGATGCCTAAAGAGATCAGGCCCGCGATCACCGTTTCGCAGAATAAGATTTTCGACACCTGCCTCTTACCCATTCCAAGGAGGAGATAGATGCCAAATTCCTTTTTCCTTCTGCGGATCAGAAAATTATTTGCATAGATGATTAAAAATCCCAAGACAAACGCCACGCCAATGGACGCTCCCGTAAGCAGCGAGGTCATCATCTTGATCACCTCATAACCGGAATCCGTCAGGTCGTTTACCAATGCCTGGTCTCCGATGGCATTAAAAATATAAAAAATCGCAACGCCAAGGATCAGGGTAATAAAATACACCACGTAATCGCTGACGCTCTTTTTCATGTTTGTAAAAGCTAATTTCCACGTATTCATCCCGCACCACCTTCTCGAATAGCTGAATCCTCTGTCATTATGCCATCTCATCTGCATCTCCGCCAAGAAGAGACTGAACCTGAATAATGCGATTAAAGAAGTCCTTACGATCCTCCTTCTCTTCTCGCCGAAGCTCCGTAAACAGCTTTCCGTCCTTGATAAAAAGGATGCGGGAGGCGTAGCTGGCGCTGAGGGCATCGTGCGTAACCATCATAATGGTTGAACCCAGCTCATGATTTAAGGTCAGGAGACTTTCAAGAAGCATGCGGGATGACTTTGAATCCAACGCACCCGTTGGCTCATCTGCCAGAATCAGCTTCGGATCCGTTACAACGGCTCTGGCGCAGGCCACGCGCTGCTTTTGTCCACCTGACATTTGATAGGGATACTTTTCCAGCACCTCCGTAATTCCAAGCTTCGCCGCGATCTTCTCCACCTTCTCCTTAATCTCTTTCGCCGGGACCTTCTGAATCGACAGCGCCAGCGCAATGTTTTCAAAGGCCGTCATGGTATCCAGCAGATTAAAATCCTGAAAAATAAACCCCAGCTCGTCACGCCGAAATGCATTGAGTGCCTCACCGCGCAGGAACGTAATATCCTTACCATCCAACAAAATCTTTCCCGCGCTCACCATATCGATCGTCGACACACAATTAAGCAGCGTCGTTTTTCCACTTCCACTTGCGCCCATGATCCCCACAAATTCCCCGCTCTCCACGGAAAAACTCACGTTGTCAAGCGCCTTCGTCAGATTTCCCTTTGATCCATAATACTTTTGTAGATTCGATACTTCCAATACCTTCGCCACGATCCTTACCTATCCTTTCGAATAATTCTTTGATACGCCTTGATAAACTGATTCTACTCCCACCGCACAGATCCTGCCATTTTTTAACCTTACCGAAACCTTACAGTTTTGTAAGCTTCCAAAAACTCTCCGCTTCACCTTCGAGACTCCGCAAAGAAAGGGCGATGAGCTTTTTGCCCAGCCGCCCCGTCACAGACCATATTTTCCCCTCTTTTCATGCAAAATCATTCCATTACCTTTGTCATGCTGGATTTTGGGAACACAAAGGTTACCTCCGTGCCCTCACCCTCCGTCGAAGTCAGACTGATCCCGTGCCCTAACTTGTCACAAAGCTTTTTGCATAGGTACAACCCGATGCCCGTGGACTTCGCGCCGCTCCGTCCATTTTGCCCGGTAAAGCCCTTGTCGAATACCCGGTCCAGCTCGCTTGCCTTGATTCCAATCCCATTATCCTTCATGTGGAGCTGAATCGCATTTGCCGTGTTTGTTGCATAAATTTCCAAGACTAGTCCGCATCCATCCGCATCCTTTTTCGATGCATATTTCATACTGTTATCCATCACCTGGCCCAGCATGAACTGTACCCACTTACCGTCACTGTAAACCTCCAGCTCCAGATCATGCAGATCAATCCTTGCATTGATCTCACGAAGCTGACGCCTGCGCGCCAAAACCGTCTGTTCCACGGTCTTTTTCAGATCCAGCGGACCCACCAAATAATCCTTCGATACGACCGAACTCCGCGCATAAAACAGTGCCTGTTCTACGTAACGCTCCATGCGTTCCACTTCACCGGACAGCCCTACGTCGGCTTCCTTGTGATTCGCCAGAATCATTCGGATTACGGCAATGGGAATCTTGATCTCATGAACCCAAGTCTCCACAAAATCCCGATAATCCTCCGAATTCTTTTTCAAAAACTCCAGCTCCGAAAGCGTACTCGTCTCCACCTGATAGAAAAGCTCCTTCACTTCCTTCTCTTCCTGCGAATCCTGACGTTCGATCATCTCGTAAAACAAATACTTTTCCTTAAGGATCTCCATGGCTGAGGAAAGCTCCACAAAATAACTCTTCATGCGTTGAAACTCTATGTAGGTTCCGCCAAAGAAGCAACCTGTCAGCGCCACGAAAACATAACCCATCAGAAACCCGCCTCCTGACATGGTGACGAGGAAAAGCTCTATGGTGACCAGAGCAAACAAATACACCGCCGTCCAGATACCGTGCTCCCTTAACCAAGTAACATACTTCATTTCCTTCTTCCCCAATGCATTTTCATTACTGCAATTGATATCCCATGCCACGTTTTGTCACAATGGCACCCGTGATGCCAATATCCTCCAGCTTTCCTTTAAGACGCGTCATGTTTACCGTCAGCGTATTGTCATCCACAAACATGCAATTGTCCCACAGCTCATTCATGATGTCATCACGCGAAACAATTTTTCCTTGATTCTCCACAAGAATCTTTAGAATCTGAAGTTCGTTTTTAGAAAGCTCCACGGCATCGCCCGCTACGACGCGCCCCTTTGAGAGCTCCAACGTAAACTCCTGCCGGCGTTTCTCTCCGCCATTGTCAATTTCCTGTACCACGTGCATTTCATCCGAAACTGCCGTCGCCTTGTAGGTTCGCTTGATCACGGATTCCATATGCGCAATCAGAATCTGTGGATTAAAAGGTTTCGCCACAAAATCATCCGCTCCGTTGTTGATCGCCATGAGCTCCGTAAGATCGTCATTCTTACTTGTAATCATGATCACCGGGCATTCAGACACCTTCCGGAATTCCTTGCATACATGCAATCCGTTGATTCCTGGAAGGCCCACGTCTAAAAGCAAAAGATACAAATTCTCATCAAGAAGCAGCTTTACCAGCTCCTCCGCCTTCTTCCCAGTATACTCTGCGGGCTCGATCCACCGTGCCTCATATCCGTTAGACTCCAGATAATACGATAGCTCCTTTCCCATTGCCTCATCATCTTCCAAAATACCAATCTTTTTCATAACCTTTACCCCTCGCAGAATTCGATCCAGTTTTTACTTCGTCTTCCCAAAAGCTTCACGCTTCCATATCATCCTAGCCTCAGAATGGGTTTATTGTCAACCCCAAATTCCCTGAATCCGATCATGCCAAGCCATCCCCGCGCCGCCTTTTCCAGGCATTCCTTACATTTATCCGCTCGTCCTGTTCTTACGAGACAAATAGAATAAAAAGCCGAAACACAAAACAATCTGAACCACCGTCGAGCATGGCGTGGCCAAACCAATGTGAAACAACTTCACCGGCTCCCACTTACTCATCAAAAAGCATACCGGAATCCTCACCGCAAAGGCACCAATGATTCCCTGCGCCATGACAAAGCTGGTATTTCCGCATCCATTGTAAAATCCAATAAAACAGAACAAAAAGCACGTAAACAGACAATCAATCGCATACGACTTCAGATACTCAGCACCCGCAAGGATTACCTCCTGATCCTTTGCAAACAATCCCGTCAGAATCGAACCCCGGAAAAAGGAAAGCAAAAACATAGACAACCCAAACAGAAACGATACCCCGATCGCACCTTTAAGCGCCTTGTGTGCCCTGTCCATCCTTCCCGCACCGACGTTCTGTGCAACAAATGCCGAGATCGACTGCATGAACGCCGCCGGTACCAACATGATAAACCCACACACCTTTTCAGCTACGCCGACGCCCGCTGAAGCCGTTACGCCCAAGGTATTAACGATTGCCTGAATTACCAAAAAAGAAACGCCTACCAGAAAATCCTGCAACGCGATCGGAATACCGAGTCTCATCACGTGTCCGATGATCTCCCGATTCAGACGAATCATGCGCCGATGAAATTCAAAACCAAGATTCCTTTTCGAAACGATAAAAACAGAGCAAAGCACGCTGATGACCTGCGCCCCTACCGTCGCAATTGCAGCGCCCGCCGCGCCAAATCCCAGACCAGCAATCAGCACCAAATCCCCTACGACGTTCACAACACATGCAATTCCTACTGCCATCAACGGCGTCTTCGAATCTCCCATGCCGCGGAAGATCGCACCGATCAAGTTATAAGCCACGATCGCAACCATGCCTCCGCCACAAATCCGCACATACTCCACCGTTTTATCAAACGCATCCGCTGGAGCATGCATGACGTCCGCAATTCCCACGGAACAGACGGGAATCAAGATCGACATGAAAATGCCCAGCACGGCAAAAAGTGCAATGCTTGCACCAATGATCTCCCCGCCCTTCTTCGTTTTTCCCATACCGATCTGCTGACCAAAATAAATCGTTGTTCCCATTGCCATGCTTGTCATAATATTAGCCAGTGTCATCATGATCATGGAGCCCGTCGACACCGCCGAAACGTCCTCAGGCGTTGCAAACTTTCCCACCACAAATAGATCCACTGCACCATACATAGACTGCAAAAACATTGCAAACATCACGGGAAGTGCAAACCGCATCAGCGGCAAAATAATCCTTCCCTGCGTAAAATTCGTTTTCTCGTTCACTTTTTCTTATGTCCTTTCAAACACTAATTGCCAAATGTTATTAAAACATCTGGCAATTACTTCGTCAAGTGTTCAATTTACGGATCACGATACTACCACGTCATCACTTCCATGCACCCAATAGTCCATAATGCATTAATTACGTGGCTTGATCACTCCCTGCCTTTCCAATGTTTTCAAAAAAGCCGTACATCCTTCAACCACGTCACGGTATGTCTCATCAAACCGGTCTGTATACCACGGATCCGCGATCGACCTCCCAGACCTTTCCGTAAAATCCAAGAGAAGCTTTATTTTCCCCTGGTGATCCCCGCCCGTGATCCTTATCGTATTTCGTATATTCGCCGCATCCGCGCAGAGCAGATAATCATAATGCTCATAATCCGCCCGCGTCACCTGCCGCGCCCGCTTATTACTGAAATTTGTGTACGCCGTTTTTCCAATTCCATGCTCTCGCAAAACCGCCTGCGCCGGCGGATAAATCGGATTCCCACGCCCGCCCCAGATCTCCTCCGTGCTCGTCGCCGCTGAGGCAATCTCAAATTGATCCTGAATGCCCCGCTTCTCCACCATATCCTTTAAGACGAATTCAGAAATAGGTGATCTACAAATATTGCCGTGGCAAATCATGAGCACTTTGATTTTTCGTTGTATATCTTTGTTTTCCCTTGTATTTCCTTGCTTTTCAAAAGCTTCCATTATCCTTTCACTCTCTCCATTTCTTCACATAGCTTGTCATAATTTGGTATGGCTTCTACCTCATTTTAGGTATAAATCAAGATAAAAGCAAGTTTTTTCAAAGTCAAAAAGGTAAAAGTATAAACCAACACAAAGGAAAAGGGATTCATAAGTTGTTATTATACATATTCTGAATATCATGGTCAGCATTATGAACTTGCCATGATGTATGAACTTACAAATTCTTTGAAAAATGCAGGGCTGAATCCAATATTACCAATATTTTCACCTAGTAATCACGATGTAGACTATGAAGAAATCGGATATGTAAAGACTGATGATCTTGATGTTTGGAAACGGATTAAGTAATAAAAAAACGGGGCTGCAAGAAGCAGCCCCTTAATTATATCTGTGAGAATAATTCTGTAAAAAGCAAAAGAGTTGTAATGTTTAGGAAGATTAACTTCCAATTGAACTAAGTCGCTGCGCGACGGCCTGCCAAGGTTAAAGCGCAGCGTTTTACTTTTATAAAAATGGCAGTAGCAAATGAATTCAAGATGATGTATTGTTTAAGTTACCACACAAAAACTAAATATCATCGAAACCATA
>JAFXQK010000063.1 GCA_017527205.1 Lachnospiraceae bacterium
AAATCCTCGCATTTTTCTTAATTATACGCATGAAAAACGTAAAAAACAACAGGAAAAAACGCTTAAAATGGCAAAACCAGAAGTTAGTTTGACAAAAATGACGGGCTGTTTTGAAACCAGAAGTTAGTTTGACAATCAACTACCTTCATTGAAATTATGTGATGAAAAGAACTTATGAAGAAGAATGGCGTCTTATAGGATAAGAGGCGCAATTGCCTAGACTGCAGACAGAAAAGAAGTGCAGATAAAGAAGTGCAGATAAAGAAGTGCAGATAAAGAAGTGCAGATAAAGAAGTGCAGATAAAGAAGTATAGATAAAGAAGTACAGATAAAGAAGTACTATATAGGATAAGGGCAGGATTCAGAAAAGGAGCTAGAATATGAAGAAGAAATTGCTTATTTTATTATGTGCATGTATGGCGTTATCGGGATGCGGTGACGTTGGGACGGGGAATCCGCAGGGAAGCTCAGGGCAAGAAATTTCGGGAAGTGAGCAGGAGGATCCCTCAGGGCAGTCGCAAGAAAATGGCAATCAGGGAAGTAGCAAGCAAGGAAATGGCAATCAGGGAAGTAGCGAGCAAGGAAATGGCAATCAGGGAAGTAGCGAGCAAGGAGAGAATGGTCAGGGGAATTCTGGACAGTCACAGGGAAGTAACGAGCAAGGGGGATCGGGGGAGGTCCGTAAGCTCGGGGCAAACGGAGACCATGAAATCATTCCCGTGGAGCTGGAAAACGCTTATCAGAAGGCTGCGTATTTCGCGGATCAGGTTTACCAGGAGAAGGGTGGTAACGTTCTGGTGAGCCCGCTTTCATTAAACGTGGCGCTTGGCATGGTTGCGGAAGGGACGACGGGAGAGACTGCGCAGGAGTTATATCGCTATCTTGGCGGCGAGACTTACGCAGATTGGGTAGATCAGTATCTTTCCTTCGCAGAAGGCTTAGAAGCCCATGAGGATAATCAGTTTTCCAAATATTCCTTTTCTTATCAGCTTGCCAATTCGATTTGGGTAAGAAAAGGGGATGACCTTTCAGAGAAGTATCGTAAGCTCGTACAGAAAAAGTTCCGTGCTGAGGCAGAGAACGTGGACTTTGTGAATGAGGCACAGGCCACGGCAGACAAGATTAATGCCTGGTGTGATGAGCATACGGAGGGGATGATCAAGGAGGTTGTAAAACCGAACATGTTTAGCCCTAGCTTGGCAGCAGTCCTGGTAAATTCCCTGTACTTTGAATCTCCGTGGGTTAAGCAATGGATCGTCAATCAGCGCGAGTTTACCAACCTGGCGGGGAAGAAGACAACGCAGGATATGCTGGTAGACTATTCTCTTTCCAAATATTTTGAAAATGAGCATTGCACGGCATTTGCAAAAAATTATTACAATGGATTTGAATTCATTGGCATTCTTCCCAAGGAAGAGGGCGACTTTTCGCTCAGCGACCTGGACCTGCAAAGCCTCATGGAGTCCAGAACGGAGGAGTATGACGTCAGGGCCATCATGCCAAAGCTGGAGTTTGAGACGATGACGGAGAACGTCGTTGACATTCTGAAAGCAGAGGGAGTTCTCAAGATTTTTGATCCTGCCTGCGAGGAGTTTGACAAGATGGTGGAGGGAAGATCGCTTTTTGTCAGCGACATTCTTCAGAAGTGTAAGATTGAGCTGGACGAGGAGGGCACCAGGGCAGCAGCAGTAACCGTGATCTTGGCAAAGGATACGGCAGCTTTTATAGAACCGGTTCAAAGGGAAATCAAGGAGGTTTTCCTGGACAGACCGTTTGCATTCCTAATCTATGACAGCAATAACGACCAGGTTTTATTTGCCGGGAAGGTGACCAACATACAATAGCTTGTGACTTTTCATCAGACAAAACACAATAGCTTGCACTGCAAGGAAATGGCGTAAAAAAGACACTTTCTTCTTCGAAGTGTCTTTTTTTTTGCATGGAATTGTGGTATACTATTTTCAGAGACGAAATTCGTTAGTATAGGGAGACAAGTAGGCGAAAAAGTGCTTCCGATTTGTGAATTTCGTAAAAAATGTGTCTTTACGAAAGACTTTTTTTAGTATATAATTAATATCTGCGTGTGAGGTTCTTTGAAAACGCATGGGGAATATGGGTTAGAGAGGAGTTACTGGTAATGGGTCTTAAAGATGTCTTCGCGAATCGTAAATTAGCAAAAATCAAGAAAATGCAAGATGATACAAAGAAGACAAGTCAAAGCATTTCCTTGGGAGATTCCGCACAGACGGAAGCAATGAGAAACCATTTTCCGAAAGAGGTTGGAGCGTTGGAATCCTATGCCAAGGCAGCGGAGGATCTGTTCCTTTACATTAAGGCGAACCCGGAGGTTGTTTATATCTTAAAGGACATGGATATTTTGCCACCCTTCATGGTGTTCCCCTGGTTGGATCCGGATGCCCCGGATTGGCGCGAGGGACTTTGCAATTCCTATGCGGACATGTTTAAGCGCATGATGAATCAGAAGAGTCCCAATGAGATCTATGAGTATTGTCAGAAGTTCCCTTATCCTGATTGGTGGATTCACAATCCTCCTTGTCAGCCGGTTCTGTATCAGGAGTATTGGGAGATTGACCTGGCAGAGACGGGATATGATGATCACTGGAGGCTCGCTCTTTGTAAAAAATACAGAGACAAGCATTGTTCCAGATTCCATTCCGAGGAATGTGACGGGAAGCAACCCTATCATGAGTAATTTTATAGTAACAAGATGGGAAGGAGTCTGTTTTCGCTTGGCGGAGACAGACTTTTCTTGTAACTGGGAAAGAAAGCAAATCTACGGGAAATAACGTCAAAAGCTGTGAAACGGACGGATTTAAAGGGTAAAATACGGAGGGTGAGGCATGCAGGGTTACGTAATGGCATTGGATCAGGGGACAACAAGCTCGAGATGTATTTTGTTCGACAAGGAGGGCAACATCTGCTCCATGGCGCAGAAGGAGTTCGGGCAGATTTATCCGAAGCCCGGCTGGGTGGAGCATGACCCGAAGGAGATTTGGTCGAGCCAGCTTGCGGTGGCGATCGAAGCGATGGCGAGAATTGGCGCGGGGGCGGATAAGATCTGCGCCATCGGCATCACCAATCAGAGAGAGACGACCATCGTCTGGGATAAAAAGACGGGCGATCCCGTCTACAATGCCATTGTCTGGCAGTGCAGGCGGACGGCAGATCGCATCGAGCAGATGAAGGCGGATGGACTTGAGGAGTATGTTCGCGAGACGACGGGACTGATTCCGGATGCTTATTTCAGTGCGACAAAGATCGCCTGGATCTTGGATAACGTTCCGGGAGCAAGGGAGCGTGCCGAGAAGGGAGAGCTTCTCTTTGGTACCGTGGACACCTGGCTGATCTGGAATCTGACCAAGGGGGCCGTCCACGTCACGGACTATACCAATGCGTCGAGAACCATGCTTTATGACATTCATAAGCTTTGCTGGGATGAGAGAATTTTGCAGTATTTTGGAATTCCTGAGAGCATGTTGCCTAAGGTTTGCCCGTCAAGCCAGGTTTATGGAGAGACGGATCCATCCGTTCTCGGCGGACGGATCAAGGTTGCGGGAGCTGCGGGAGACCAGCAGGCGGCGCTGTTTGGACAGTGCTGCTTTGAGCAGGGACAGGTGAAAAATACCTACGGAACGGGCTGCTTTTTGCTGATGAACACAGGAACGAAAGCCATTTCTTCGAAGGCGGGATTGCTTACGACCATCGCCGCCAGCGGAAATGAGCAGATCGAGTATGCGCTGGAGGGCAGCGTTTTTGTAGCGGGAGCGGCGATCCAGTGGCTTCGCGACGGCATGCGTATGTTCCAGAAGGCTTCTCAGTCCGAGGAATATGCAAGGCGCGTGCCTGACACGGCAGGGGTTTATGTCGTGCCTGCCTTTGCGGGCATGGGCGCACCCTACTGGGATCAATATGCGCGGGGCACCATTGTCGGGATTACCCGTGGCTGCACGAAGGATCATTTTGTCCGTGCAACGCTGGAATCCATCGCCTACCAGACGGCGGACGTTCTTGCCGCGATGGAGGAGGACAGCGGCATGAAGCTAAGGACTTTAACCGTGGACGGCGGCGCGAGTGCCAACGATTTCTTAATGCAATTCCAGGCAGACGTCATTGGGACGGAAGTACTCAGGCCCCGGTGCATTGAGACGACGGCGCTTGGCGCGGCATATCTTGCGGGACTTGCCGTGGGCTACTGGACGAGCAAGGAGGAGATTAAGGCGAACTGGAGCCTGGGTGCGGACTTCCTGCCGACTATGTCCTGGGAGAGACGCGAAAAGCTCATGAAGGGCTGGAAGCGTGCCGTGAAATGTGCGAGAGTCTGGGCGGAAGAGGAATAAATGCCCTAAATTAGGCAATTTCTGAGCGAATCTAAAAATATTACTAAAATTGGAAAATATACCTTGACAGGCGAGGTATATTGTGATATTTTATACTTGTCTCGATACAAAAAATTGAATATAATTTTTTATGATTTCAAAAAATGAATTCGGAAACGGATTCTGAGAAAAGAAAGGAAAGGGAAAAATGATTAATTTTATCGTTAGTCTTGTTGTAGGTGCCATCTGCGGATGGTTGGCAGGCATTATCATGAAGAGTGAGCACGGCATTATCATCAACATTATCCTTGGCGTTGTTGGAGGCGCAGTTGCAGGCGCGCTGTTTGGCGTTCTCGGCATCAGCTTCCATGGCTTCATCGGCAACATCATCTGTGGCGTGATCGGCGCATGCCTCCTGATCTTTGTTGTAAGATTGATTAAGAATAAGAAATAAATCATCGAAATTAAAATTTATGAAGACCCTGGCGCGTTTGATATCGCGCCAGGGTTTTTTTGTGAGGTAACGAAATAAAAACCTTTTGCGTATCTGCGCAGTTTCATATATAATGAATATAATATTGTATCATGGAGGAAGTGTGCATGAGAATCATGGTGATGGATGGTCAGGGCGGCGGTGTTGGAAGGCTTTTGGTCGAGGCAATCTTGGCAGCGATTCCCGAGGCGGAGGTCGTTGCCGTCGGGACGAATGCAACGGCGACAGCCAACATGATGAAGGGCGGAACAACGCTTGGAGCCACTGGGGAGAATGCGGTGGTATATAATAGTGCGCACGTGGATGCTATTTGTGGGCCCATGGGGATTTTGATGGCGAATGCCATGTTGGGGGAAATTTCGCCGAGAATGGCTGGCGCAATATCGAGCGCGGAGGTGCCCGTCTTTCTCATTCCGATGGGGAAGTGTAATGCGAAGGTTGCCGGCGTGGCGGAGAAAAAGCTGGCAGACTACGTGAAGGAAGTTATAGGAAGCTTGGAAAAGCTGAAGAAGTAAAGAAATTCAAGGGAAAGCTACCCAAGCGGGAAGG
>JAFXQK010000064.1 GCA_017527205.1 Lachnospiraceae bacterium
CCACCTTTATTATAAGAGAACGATGATAAGTGGTCACCTCTCATGGGTGATTGATCAGTTACTCCGAGAAGGGTGATCAGTTGGAGCGATGAGGGTGGTCTAATCGGCCGTTAAGGTTGATCAGATCACGCGAAAAATACACCTCCTTTGTGATGGCGCGAATCGTACGATTCGCGCAAAGTGATACAGAGGTAATTGTCTCATAAATGTGGTATGATTATAAGGTACTCGCGATTGCGAGGTTACGAAGGAACGGTGTTAAATGGCTACTTGAATTATTCTTCTTGTCGAGATAAACTATGATGAAAAGACGTGATTGCATGATTGCAAGATTGAAAAGGCGTAAAGATGTTGGAGGGACTATATGGGCATGTACTTAAACCCCGGAAATTCCGGATTTGAAATGATCTTAAATGATGAATATATTGACAAGACCGGACTGATTGATTTAATCAATCAGTCAATAAACACGCCAAGAATGTTAACTTGTATTAGCAGACCAAGACGTTTTGGAAAATCCTTTGCTGCAAAAATGCTTTGTGCGTATTATGATTGTTCCTGTGATTCCAGGCCACTTTTTGATGACAAGGCAATTTCAAAATCAAGTGGGTATTTAGTGCACCTAAATAAGTATCACGTAATCAATCTTGATATCACGACATTTATTTCAACAGCCTTGATAGAAGGAAAGGCACTAAAGGATATTCCCACAATGATTGGGGAGAAAATCCTGGCGGATTTAAGGGAGGCATTTCCTGATATCATCTTTGAAAATGATCTTACGGAAAGTCTTATTCGCTGCGTGGAAAAGACGGGGAAGAAATTTATATTTATTATTGACGAGTGGGATGCACTGATCCGCGAGGCAAAAAATGAGGAAATAACTCAGAAACGCTACTTGAATGTTTTAAGAATGTGGTTTAAAAACAATAATTTTACACCTAAGGTTATTGCAGCTGCTTATATGACGGGAATTTTGCCGATAAAAAAGGATGGTTCTCAATCTGCAATATCTGATTTCTTAGAATATTCCATTCTAGATCCCGGAAAATTTGCGGAATACACAGGTTTTACGGAGAGTGAAGTACGCGCGTTATGTGCAAAATATCAGATGCACTTCGAGGAAGCAAAAAAATGGTATGATGGATATGATTTCTCAGAGGTGGGTGCTATTTATAATCCGTATTCCGTTATGCAAGCGGTCAGAAATAAAAAGTTTGGCTCATATTGGCAGAAAACTTCTGCTGCCGAATCGCTTATGACATATGTAAATATGGATTTTCAGGGACTTCAGGAAATTATTACCCGTCTGATTGCCGGTGAAGAGGTGGAAGTTAGGACGGATTGGTTCGAGAATGACTTTGAATCGTTCAGGAGTAAGGATGACATATTGACATTATTGATTCATTTGGGATATCTTACGTGGAATCAAGAGGAAAAGGTCGCAAGAATTCCGAATGAAGAAGTTAGGTTGGAGTTCGAAAAGATTCTCGCAGGAGTCCATGTGAATGCCAAATGGACGGAACTCATTCGAAAATCTCAGAATTTATTAGAGAAAACGATTGCGGGAAAAGATGATGAAGTTGCTGAAGCAATCGAGGAGGTTCGCAATTCGCAGTACGCACCGACTTTTTATAACGATGAGCAGGCACTACGTTATGTTATTAAATTTGCTTATATTGTTGCCGTAGATCAGTATATGAAAATTGAAGAGTTACCGTCAGGCAAAGGGATAGCGGATATTGTATATTTGCCGAAAAAAAAGTCAATGCTTCCCGCGTTGGTTATTGAGCTTAAGTGGAATAAGACTTCTGACGGGGCCATTGACCAAATCCATGAAAAAAATTATCCCGCCGTACTAAGAGATTTTGGGGGAGAAATCGTTCTTGTCGGTATAAATTATGATCAGAGGACAAAGCAGCATACTTGCAAGATAGAACGGATTTTGCGCGTTTAATGATTAAAGAATGTGTTTTGATAGATCAGACCTGATGTTGGTGAAAATAACGATCGAATAATCTTGTTTTCCCCTTGACTATCCCCCTAAAAAAGGTTACCATATAAATAGTCACCTTTTATGCAAACGGGGGTATTGGCATGAATATTATTTTACTTTCTGGTGGGTCGGGTAAGCGCCTGTGGCCTCTAAGCAATGACATAAGAAGTAAGCAGTTTTTGCAGCTGTTTCGTCGCGCAGATGGGGCTTATGAGTCCATGATCCAGCGCGTTTATAGACAATTGAATAATATTGGAATTCAGACGCATATTACGGTTGCGACGAACGAGAAACAGGTTCCCGAGATTTATAAACAGCTCGGAAAGGACGTTGACGTGTGCGTAGAGCCTGTGATGAAGGATACGTTCCCCGCAATTGCGTTGTCAGCGGCATATCTCGTGGATCAAAAGGGCGTAAAGCCTACGGAGTCCATCGTTGTATGTCCCGTTGACCCAATGGTAACGTCCGAGTATTTCAGGGCCCTGATCGCTCTGCAGTACCAGTCGGAGGTTGGAAAGTCGAATATTGTGCTTATGGGTATGGAGCCTTCTTATGCGACGGATAAGTATGGTTATATTATTCCGAACGGCGACGGAAAGCTGGAGACGGTAAAAAGCTTTAAGGAAAAGCCTAGTCGTGAGCAAGCGCAGAAGCTCATGGAAGAAGGCGCGCTTTGGAATGGCGGCGTGTTTGCCCTGAAGTTAAAGTATATTTTGGATAAATCCCAGGAGATTTTGGGCTATCGCTCTTATAAAGATCTTCTTTCGCATTATGAGAAATTTAATGAGATTTCCTTTGATTATGCAGTCGTTGAGAAGGAGCCGAACATTCAGGTGATGCGGTTTAGTGGTGAATGGGCGGACATGGGTACCTGGAGCACGCTGACGAAGGCTATGACGGATACTGTCGTTGGTAATGGCGTGATTGACGATAGTTCCTCAGGTGTTCAGATTTTGAATGAATTAGACGTGCCTGTTTTGGCCATGGGCTTACATAATGTCGTTATTTCTGCATCGAAAGAAGGCATTTTGGTTAGTGATAAGGAATCAAGTTCAAATATCAAGCCTTTCGTGGATGATTTTGAACAGATGTTTCATGTTCAGAAGGCTCAAGGGCAGAATTTTCCAGACAAAAACCAGGAAGCTGCTCCAGTTTCTCCGATAACACCTGTGGAGGATGTGGCACAAGCGGCGCCTGAAGCGGCATCGAATGAAGTTGTCGAGGAAAAGAGCTGGGGAAGCCTTAAGATTATGGATACCGAAGAGGATAGCAAGGCCTTAAAGCTGACCATAAAGGAAGGCGCTTCCATGAGCTATCATAGTCACAAGGGGCATGATGAGATCTGGGTTGTACTTAGCGGCGAGGGTCATGCAATTCTTGATGAGAAGCGTAATGACATCAAGAAGGGCGACATCATAACGATGAAGGCTGGATGCAAGCATACGATCACGGCCGTTAAGGAAATGAAGCTGATCGAGATCCAGCTTGGAGAAGATGTTTCAGAGAATGACAAGCAGAAATTTGATCTAGCTAAGGCTTGAATGTCATGGCAATGAGATCGATAGAAATTTAAGGATACATAATGCGAAGGCTTCCCATTTTGGGAAGCCTTTTCGAGTCTTATTTTGGGGGTAACATAATTTCCTGAGCATTTGATGACCCTATTTTTTTGCTTTATACACCAGCTTTAGGGTTTCTAGTTTTGCCGTTGCATTTAGCATCATGGCATCTAAAATGGTCAATGCGGTCATGCATTCCATGACGACAACGGCTCTTGGCACGATAATAGGATCGTGGCGGCCTTTGATCTGGATTTCGATTTCCTCGCCCTGCTGGTTAACGGTGTGCTGCGTCTGGTAGATGGAAGGCGTAGGCTTTACGTGGGCACGGATGACGATCTGTGAACCGTCGCTGATGCCGCCAAGAATTCCGCCGGCATGGTTCGTAAGTTTACTAATGTTATTAGATGGATGCATTTTCGTAATCTTGCTATCTAAAACTGATTTAGAACTTTCTTGGTAGCTAGCTTCAGTATTCATACAAGTTTGCGCTTTGCAAGAAATAAACGCATCATTATTTTCGCTTCCGGATCTCTTGGAAACAGCTACGCCATCCCCTATTTCCACGGCTTTCACGGCTCCGATCGACATGATAGCCTTAGCCAGATTTGCATCCAACTTCTCAAATACGGGATCACCGATTCCCGCAGGCAGGCCGTCTACAACGCATTCCATGCATCCGCCTACGGAGTCCATGGCTTCCCTGGCCTTGGCAAGATATGCAATGGTTTCCTCGTTTGCCTTGGCATCCGGCATGGCGGTAGGAGTGGTAAGGCGTAGGGCCTCGTCATATGATGAAGGATTTATCTCAATAGGCCCGATGGATTTGGTGTAGGCCTTTACTGTGACGCCAAGCTGCTCCAGAATTTTACAAGCGATGGCACCGGCAGCTACGCGGCCAATGGTCTCACGGCCAGACGATCGACCGCCGCCGCGATAGTCACGAAAACCGTACTTTTGGTCAAAGGTGTAGTCGGCATGCCCGGGACGGTAGTAGGTTGCAATGTCACCATAATCCGCGGAAATCTGGGAGGTGTTGCGTACCATGAGAGAAATGGGCGTGCCGGTTGTTTTTCCTTCAAAAACCCCGGAAAGAATCTCGACTTCATCATTTTCCTTGCGCTGAGTAGTAAGGGCACTGGTGCCTGGCTTTCGTCTGTCGAGGTATTTTTGGATGTCAGCCTCGGATAACTCAAGGCCGGCGGGACATCCGTCGATGACAACGCCGAGTGCCTTGCCGTGAGATTCGCCCCAAGTAGTTATTTTGAAGATTGTACCGAAAGATGAACCAGCCATATTTTTAACCTCACATATGATAAAATACTTAAAATACAATTAGAAAATATAAATTTAGAAGTATAAACTATTCATTTGAATATCGATTAGCAATAAAGTAAATATATGAATGCTTTCGCCGGAAATCGTAATGCTAAAGCGAAAAATACTTATACTAAAACTGGAAACGCTAATATTATATATAATTTGGCGGTTCTTGGCAATATAGAGACATAAATTTGCATCGTATTTAAGTGTAAAAGCAGTATATTTAAGGTAGGCACATGAAATGTTGTTGGAATCAAAAGATCATTTCGCATCATAGATCAGGATTGTTCGACAATTTTCATTTTTCATTGAAAATTGAAAGAAAGAATGGTATAATACTTTATAATAATGGGGGTATAGTATATGCAAACATTTGTTATAATATTCGAAGCCATTATCATTATTGTATTATCTGTTTTTGCTTTGCGTGAGTGGAAGCATAAAAGAGAGTTGATGAAGCAGGCGAACCTGATTAAGAAGCGTCGCATGGATCTGGATGATATTGAGATTGACATCAATCGAAAGGATTCCATGGCAGCTCTCGCAGGAGCACTGAATGTCATTAAGAACAACATGCTGACCTTCCTGGAATCCACGAAGAGCAACGTGGTTATTCTGTCGGATTCCATTGACGTGCTGTCGAACGGCGCGGATTTGAATCGGGAAGGCAGCCAGAGGATTTCTGAGAGTCTGACGGGCGTTGTTGAGAAGGTCGAGGAGCAGTTAGATCTTGTTAAATCTTGTCTGGACCTGATCGAAGATAATACCGGAAAGTTGACGGAGATTGACGGTTCCGTAAAGGAAATGGGCGAGCTGCTGTCAAAGTCTGTGGACAGCTGTAAAGACGGCGTCACCAGCATGGAAAAGTACGAGAATAAGATGAAGACGGTCTCTGACAATCTTGACCAGAGCGAAAAGATTCTGGAGGAGTTCAGCGACAAGATCAATGAGATCAATGAGATTGGCGCCTTTATCGTCAGCATCAGTGAATCTCTGAAAATGCTTGCGCTCAATGCATCCATAGAAGCTGCCAGGGTTGGCGCGGCAGGCAGTGGTTTTGCCGTTGTCGCCAAGGAAATGGGCGTAATGTCGGCGAAGACGCAGGAAGGCATTGGCACCATCAATGATATTTTGGACAATATCATCGAGAGCAGTGATCAGGTGGCAGGCTGTATTCAGAGCTGTGTAGATACCTTTGATGAAGGCCGTAAGGAATTTGATGCGGTAAGCGGATCCTTCCGTGCAATTGACCAGCAGTCCGGCGTCATCAATGATAAGATGAAGGTGATTCTTACAGAGATCGACGAGATTACGCAGAATTCCGTTGTTACAAAGAATCGTGCGGAACAGGCGTACTTTACTTCCGAGGAGATTACTTCCGGAACGCAGGAGATTTCTCAGGTATCCGAGCAGACCTCTGAGGTTTCTCAGAATATTATCGAGAATGCCGGGAATCTGAATTTGATGTTGAACGGCTTGGAAAAGCTTCTTCGTCAGTTTACGACTGCCGTGGAACCCGTGAAAAAGAAGTCTCCCAGAAAGATCAAGATCGGTGTGTTCTGTATTGATGACAATGACTTTTGGCACAGTGTCCGCAGAGGCGCCATCTATGCAAAGAAGGAATTAGAGGTTCAGGGGGCAATCGTCCGATATGCCTTTTTCCCGAAGTGGTCTGACATGACGCAGGAAATGCCCGGACTTATGGATCGAATGATCAAAGAGGATTTTGACGGCTACGTGATGCCGGGGTTCTTTATCGGAACGGTTGTGGATCGCATCGAAGATGTTATGAGCCGTGGCAAAAAGGTTTATTTGCTAAATTGTGACATCAATGATAAAGAACATCGAAATGCGATTTTCCAGATGGATACGGCAGATTCTGCAGTTCTCGCATCGAAAATTATGCTGAATGCGCTGAATCGAAAGGGCAAGATTTTGATCTTAGAAGGTAGCAGAGAAGTTACCTCAAACGTCATTAACAGTGACACCTTCCAGGATTGCATGGAAAGCCACAAGAAGATTAAGATCGATACGCTTCCCGGAACGCTTGAGGCGGGAGAAATTTACCGTCAGGTCAAAGAGTATTTAGCGGAAAATCCTGATACAAATGGCATTTATGTATTAACGGGTCATCCGGCACAGGCTGCAAGGGCCGTCGAGGAAAGCGGGTTAAAGGTTAAGCTTGTAGTTTACGATCATTCTCAGGAGGTATTCCAATACATCAAGAAGGGTATCATTGTTGCAGCGATTGGTCAGGATCCCTTCGGGCAGGGGCATGATCCGGTGATCTGGATGTATAACTCCATCGTGACAGGCGAACCTCTTCCTTCGGAATACATGAAGTGCCGGTCGAATGTCGTAGATAAAACAAATGTTGACAATTTGCTGGAAGTATAAGAAAATAAGAAATTAGTTTCACAGCCCTTTGTGAAAACAGAGGGCTATATTTTTGCACAGCAGCGACGGATGCCGCAGGCAGACGATTTTATAAGTGATAGAGGAAGAAAATTGGGTAGCCGGATTTTATGAGTGAAAAAGGAAGGAAACCAAGCATATGGCGAAATATGAGATTTTGAAAACGGAAGGTCGGGCGAAGCGTGCGCAGTTTGAAACAGTGCATGGTACGATTCAAACGCCGGTATTTATGAATGTCGGGACGGTGGCAGCGATCAAGGGAGCCGTATCCACGGAGGATTTGGAGGGCATCGGGACGCAGGTTCAGCTTTCGAATACCTATCACCTTCACGTAAGGCCCGGTGATAAGATCGTAAAGCAGCTTGGAGGGCTTCATAAGTTTATGAGCTGGAACAAGCCGATTCTTACGGATTCTGGCGGATTTCAGGTGTTTTCCCTAGCCGGACTTCGGAAAGTAAAGGAAGAGGGCGTATTTTTCCATTCTCATATTGACGGACACAAAATATTTATGGGTCCTGAGGAGAGCATGCAGATTCAGTCCAATTTGGGCTCTACGATCGCCATGGCCTTTGATGAATGTCCCTCCAGTAAGGCAGATCGGCCCTACGTGCAGGCCTCCGTTGATCGCACGATGAGGTGGCTGGAGCGGTGTAAAAAGGAAATGGCGCGTCTGAATACGCTTGAGGATACCGTGAATCCATCGCAGCTTCTTTTTGGCATCAATCAGGGTGCGATTTTTGACGACATTCGGATAGAGCATGCAAAAAGGATTTCAGAGTTTGAGCTGGACGGGTATGCCGTTGGCGGTTTGGCCGTTGGAGAGAGCCATGAGGAAATGTATCATGTTTTGGAGGAGGTTGTTCCGTATCTGCCAAAGGATAAGCCGACCTATCTGATGGGCGTCGGGACTCCGGCAAACATTCTCGAGGGCGTGGAACGCGGCATTGATTTCTTTGATTGTGTTTATCCGACTCGTAATGGGCGCCATGGGCATCTCTATACGAATCATGGTAAGATTAATCTGTTTAATGCAAAGTATGAGCTGGACGGAAGGCCGATTGAGGAAGGATGCCCTTGTCCGACCTGCAGAAGATACAGCCGTGCTTACGTAAGGCATCTGCTGAAGGCGAAGGAAATGCTCGGCATGAGAATGTGCGTCATTCATAATTTGTATTTTTATAATCGAATGATGGAGGAGATCAGGGACAGCCTGGATAGGGGTGAGTTTTCTGCTTATAAGAAGCAAAAGCTTGAAAATATGGCTACGCCGCTTGATTGATATAATTTTGGGTTGACTAAATCTTACTTTATGTGTATGATTATGAGTGTTTGAAGAATTGAAATGACACGGATGGAGGATTTTTCTATGTTATTATTGACTGAGAGTGCTGACATGGCTTCTGCATGGGGCGGACTTGGCAGCATGATTATCATTTATGGTTTGTTTTTTGTGGCTCTTTGGTTTTTCCTGTTAAGACCGCAGAGCAAGGAAAGAAAGCGTGTCGCAGGCATGCTGGCGAACCTTGAGGTTGGCGACTGCGTTATGACCACTTCCGGATTTTATGGAATCATTATTGACATTACGGACGATACAGTTATCGTTGAGTTTGGTAACAATAAGAATTGTCGTATTCCCATGGACAAATCCGCGATCAGCAAGGTCGAGAAGGCAAACGAATAATGATGCAATTTTGGATAGGCAGTGCTTTGGGGCATTGCCTATTTTTTTGTTGAAAAAATTTTGAAAATAAGGTATGATATATTGATAGTCGTGGACTAGCTTTTGCATAAACATACAAAATATAGTACATAGACTGGAAACTAGTAGGATAAAGGAGATAGACGGATGGATTTACGGATTACCTGTATCCCCGGCGACGGCATTGGTCCTGAAATTGTTGCCGAGGCAAAGAAGGTTTTGGACAAGGTGGCTGAAAAATATGGTCATCAAATGAAGTATACGGATATTTTAATGGGCGGCGCTTCCATTGATGCTTATGGCGTACCTCTTACGGATGAGGCGATTGCAACCGCCAAGGCTGCAGATGCCGTGCTGATGGGATCCATTGGCGGAAATACCACGACGTCTCCTTGGTATAAGCTTCCTCCGAATCTTCGCCCTGAGGCGGGACTTTTGAAGATTCGTAAGGCTTTGAATTTATTTGCAAATCTTCGCCCTGCATATTTATATGAAGAGCTTGCGGGTGCTTGCCCTTTGAAGGAAGAGATCAGCAGTCAGGGCTTTGACATGCTGATCATGAGAGAGCTGACCGGTGGTTTGTACTTCGGTGAGCGCAAAACGATCGAAGAAAATGGCGTAAAGAAGGCGATTGATACCTTGACCTATGATGAGAACGAGATTCGCCGCATTGCGATCAAGGGCTTTGACGTGGCAATGAAGCGTCGCAAGAAGGTTACGAGCGTTGATAAGGCAAATGTGCTAGATTCCTCCAGACTTTGGAGAAAGGTTGTGGAAGAGGTTGCTAAAGACTATCCTGAGGTGACCTTGGAGCATATGTTGGTTGACAACTGTGCCATGCAGCTGGTCAAGGATCCGGCGCAGTTTGACGTCATCCTCACGGAGAATATGTTTGGAGATATTCTTTCTGACGAGGCAAGCATGGTAACGGGATCCATCGGAATGCTTTCCAGTGCAAGCCTGAATGACACGAAGTTTGGCCTGTATGAGCCGAGTCATGGTTCTGCACCTGACATTGCGGGACTGGACGTAGCTAATCCGATTGCAACGATTCTGAGTGCATCGATGATGCTTAGATATAGCTTTGACCTTGACAAGGAGGCTGACGCCATTGATGCGGCCGTTAAGAAGGTGCTGCAGGACGGCTTCCGAACTGGTGACATTATGTCTGAGGGCTGTACCAAGGTTGGATGTAAAAAAATGGGTGACCTCATCGCAGAACGTATTATCTAAAGCCTTCCCCTTGAGGGGAAGGTGTCAGGCGCAGCCTGACGGATGAGGTGTAAAACAAAAAGCTCAAACTTCCTTTGTTATTATTCAACCATAATTATATAATAGCTATAGATTTCAATGTGGAGGGATTTTTGAATAAAACATATAATGCTGGGTTAAGAGATTACTCTCAAAAGCTTAGAAAAGATATGACAAAAGAAGAAAGGCATTTATGGTACGATTTTTTGAAAAAACTTCCATTTTCCGTGAACAGACAAAAGGTAATAGGCAATTATATTGTTGATTTTTATATTGCAAAGGCGAAAGTTGTAATTGAGGTAGATGGTTCGCAACACTATGAAAGTAAAGGATTGGAGAAGGACAAAGAAAGAGATTCTTATTTTCGTGAAATAGGGATAAAGGTATTAAGATATACAAATTTAGACATAAATCAAAGATTTGAGGCAGTATGTCAGGATATTTGGAATAATGAAATTATATAGCCATAATAATGCCGGCAATACACCTCATCCGTCAGGCTTCGCCTGACACCTTCCCCTCAAGGGGAAGGCTTTAAAACGAAAGGAGAAGAAAAAACATGAGAAGTGATTCCGTAAAGGTTGGAAATGCGCAGGCACCGCACAGAAGCCTGTTTAATGCACTTGGTTATACTGAAGAGGAGAGAAATCGCCCTTTGATTGGCGTGGTTTGTTCTTATAATGAAATTGTTCCCGGTCACATGAATCTGGATAAGATCGCAGAAGCCGTAAAGATGGGCGTTGCGATGGCAGGCGGAACTCCCATTATGTTCCCTGCAATTGCCGTTTGTGACGGTATTGCGATGGGACACGTTGGCATGAAGTATTCCTTGGTAACCCGTGACCTGATCGCTGACAGCACCGAGTGTATGGCTCTGGCGCATGGCTTTGACGGCCTGGTTTGTATCCCGAACTGTGATAAGAACGTGCCTGGCCTTTTGATGGCTGCAGCACGACTTAACATTCCGACGATCTTTGTTTCCGGCGGCCCTATGCTGGCTGGTCATATTCATGGAAAGAAGAGAAGCCTTTCCTCGATCTTCGAGGCAGTAGGCAGCGTGGAAGCTGGCACGATGACGCAGGAAGAGCTTTGCCTGTATGAGGAGAAGGTATGTCCTACCTGTGGTTCCTGTTCTGGTATGTATACCGCGAACTCCATGAACTGCCTGACGGAGGCCATTGGTATGGGACTTCGCGGAAATGGTACGATTCCTGCAGTTTATTCTGAGAGAATTCGTCTGGCTAAGCATGCCGGCATGAAGATTATGGAGCTTGTAGAGAAGGATATCAAGCCTCGCGACATTATGACGAAAGATGCCTTTCTGAATGCTCTTACCGTTGACATGGCACTCGGCTGCTCCACGAACACCATGCTTCACATTCCTGCAATTGCAAGAGAAGCTGGCGTAGATCTGAACCTTGACGTGGCAAATGAGCTTTCCGCAAAGACGCCCAACCTTTGCCACCTTGCACCTGCTGGCCCTACCTACATGGAGGATCTGAACGAGGCCGGCGGCGTATACGCAGTTATGAACGAGCTGACAAAGAAGAATCTGCTCAATCTTGACTGCATGACCGTCAATGGAACGACCATTGGCGAGAACATCAAGAATTGCATCAACAAGGATCCTGAGGTCATTCGTCCCGTGGAGAATCCTTATTCTGAGACGGGCGGAATTGCCGTACTGAAGGGCAACCTTGCACCTGACAGCGGCGTTGTAAAGCGTTCCGCAGTTGTTCCTGAGATGATGGTACATGAAGGTCCCGCTAGAGTCTTTGACTGTGAAGAGGATGCAATCGCAGCCATCAAGGGCGGTAAGATCGTCCCCGGCGACGTTGTTGTCATTCGTTACGAAGGCCCGAAGGGTGGCCCTGGAATGAGAGAGATGCTGAATCCTACCTCCGCAATTGCAGGCATGGGACTTGGCTCCTCCGTTGCACTGATCACGGACGGACGCTTCTCCGGCGCATCCAGAGGTGCTTCCATTGGACACGTATCCCCTGAGGCAGCCGTAGGTGGACCGATCGCCCTGGTAGAAGAAGGCGACATCATTCGCGTCGACATTCCGGCAAACAAGCTCGACGTCCTTGTTTCTGATGAAGTTTTAGCAGAGCGTCGCGCAAAATGGCAGCCTCGTGAGCCCAAGGTAACAACCGGCTACCTTAGCCGTTACCGCGAACTCGTTACCAGCGGCAACCGCGGCGCCGTCCTCGAAGTACCCTCAAAATAATTATTTCGATGATTTTAATGGTAACTCATTAAAATTTATTCAATCATATTCTTGATTGTGTAATAAAGTTTTGAAGTACCTCGAGGGGAAGCAGCATGATTCCGCATCAGGCCCATGTGCCAAGCGTTGGTACTTAGTTGACGCATACCGAAGAGAATCCACGAAGTGGAAATCTTCGGTAATCCTGCGGTAACTTAGTACCACTACGCTGCACCTGGAGCGCGAGCGTGCCTGAGGTGGAATCTTGCTGCCATCCCCGAGACTTTCAGTATACAATTGTTTAAGGAGGCACAAGAAATGCAGCTGAATGGTTCAGAAATTGTTGTGGCATGTTTGAAGGAACAGGGCGTGGATACCGTCTTTGGTTATCCCGGCGGAACCATCCTCAATGTGTATGACGCTTTATATAAGCATAGCGATGAAATTCGTCACGTCCTGACGAGTCACGAGCAGGGCGCGGTCCATGCGGCAGACGGATATGCGCGCGCAACCGGAAAGGTTGGCGTTTGCCTTGCAACAAGCGGTCCTGGCGCTACAAACCTTGTAACCGGTATTGCAACGGCCTACATGGATTCCGTTCCCCTGGTTGCAATCACGGCGAACGTTGCACTGCCCATGCTTGGCAAAGATACCTTTCAGGAGGTCGACATTGCCGGCGTGACCATGCCAATCACTAAGCACAATTATATCGTTAAAAAGGTTGAAGATCTTGCCCTAACCATCAGAAAGGCTTTCTACATTGCAAAGTCCGGTCGTCCCGGCCCTGTTCTTGTGGATATCACCAAGGACGTGACAGCTGCAACCTGCGAATATGAGCCTGAAATTCCGAGAGCCTATGTTCCTAAGACCTGCTATGAAGAGGCTGAAATGGATAAGGCGCTGGAATATATCAAGAATGCGAAGAAGCCCTTTATTTATGTCGGAGGCGGCACGGTTATTTCCGGTGCTTCCAAGGAGGTTGCTGACCTTGCAGATTTGATCGACGCACCTGTATGTGATACCTTGATGGGCAAGGGTGCCTTTGATGGCTACAGTGATCGTTATACGGGCATGATCGGTATGCACGGAACCAAGGCTTCCAACCTTGGCGTCAGTGAGTGTGATCTGTTGATTGCCTTGGGCGCGAGATTCTCTGATCGCGTGACGGGAAACCCGAAGCGTTTTGCAGAGAATGCAAAAATCATTCATATCGACATCGATACGGCTGAAATCAATAAAAACATCCGCGTGAATGCATCTCTGATCGGTGATTTGAAGCTTGTTTTACAGGATCTGAATGCAAAGCTTGAGAAACAGGATCATTCCGAGTGGATGGCTCACGTTAAGGAGCTGAAGAAAAAGTTCCCGATGAAGTACGAAAAGGATGCACTTTCCTGTCCTTACGTAATCGAAGAGCTTGACCGAATTACGAAGGGTGAGGCGATCGTCACGACGGACGTGGGACAGCATCAGATGTGGGCCGCTCAGTATTATAAGTATACGCAGCCTCGTACCTTCCTTTCCTCCGGCGGTCTTGGAACCATGGGATATGGTCTTGGCGCATGTATCGGCGCACAGGTGGGACAGCCTGACAAGATCTGCGTAAACATTGCAGGAGACGGATGTTTTCGCATGAACATGAATGAGCTTGCAACGGCTAGCCGATACAATATTCCGATCATTGAGATTGTAATTAACAATCACGTTTTGGGCATGGTTCGTCAGTGGCAGACGCTGTTCTATGGAAAGCGTTATTCCCAGACGGTTTTGAATGACAAGGTAGACTTCTGCAAGGTGGCTGAGGGACTTGGCTGCGAGGCCATCCGCGTATCGACTAAGGAGGAGGTTGCCCCTGCCATTGAGAAGGCAATCGCGCTGAAGGCTCCCGTTTTGATCGAGGTTTTGATCCCTGAGGATGACAAAGTGTTCCCGATGGTACCCGCTGGCGCACCCATCAGTGAAGTGTTTGACGGAGACGATCTGAAGAAGAAGTCACAGAACTAACAAGGAGTTCCATGAAGAAAAAGTGGGTTTTTGTATTAACAGGTTGTATCGTATCCATTGGTCTGCTTACCGGTATGGGATATGTCGGCGCGACAGACTATTTCAAGGATAAATATGCGCCAAATACCTGGGTAAATGGCGTGTATTGCACGGGAAGAACGCCGGAAGAAATCAATCAGGAATTGCTGCAGGGCTTAGTAGCTCCATCCGTGACCGTAACGGACGTGGATGGCAAGCAATATTCCTTTGATTTGGCGGATGCCGGATTATCCTATGATTATTCTGCGAGCTTGAATGCCTATCAAAAGCATCAGTTGAATAATGGATGGACCAGCATGCTTTGGCAACGGAATCAAATTGCCACGGGCGAAGCTGCGTTCAATTATGATGAATCGAGGCTGTATGAGTGGTGGCAAGAGCTTCCTTTTGTCAAGGCGGAAGAGAAAAAGCCCGTTTTAGAAATGAAGCTCGAGGATCAGGGATATGTTCTTTACAGCACGCTGGAAAATCATTTGAACGTAGAGCAGGCGTTAACCGAACTGGTCAGTGCAATCAATGAAAGGCAGACAGAGTTTTCCCTTGTGGATTCTAATTGCTATTTTGATTACGACATGAATTCGGAACAGGAAAAGACCTATCAAACCTGGTTAGAACTAAAGGATCTGGAGGAATGCGGTTTGACCTATGACATGGGTGCGGAGAAAATTGTTTTTGACGAAGCACTGATGAGTAAACTGATTGCGAAGGATTCGAAGGGAAATCCATTAAAAAACGAAAAGGATTCCTATTATTATGATCTCGAGGCGGCTGATGCCTTTATGGAAGACCTTTGCGAAAAATATCATACCTATGGCGTGGAGAGACCGTTTCAGACAAGTCGTGAAAGCGGCGACGTCGTGATGGTAAAGCCTGGTAACTTTGGAACGGAGATTGACGTTTCTGCCGAGAAGGAGTTTTTGCGAGAGATATTGAGCAGTCCAAGGCTTCGAAAGAAAAAGACAAATCACGTTCCAACCTATCTGCATGAGACATTGGTGCATGGATTGGATGATACTGGCGGTACTTACATAGAGGTTGATAAGCTGGAGCAGAAGATTTATTATTATCAGGACGGAAAGCTGATGGTGACCTCCGGAATCGTAACGGGAAATCTTAGAACAAGACATGATACCTACGAGGGTGCCTTTTACATTCAGGCAAAATATAAGAACAGAGTTTTGCGCGGCCCCGGATATGCCTCTTTTGTAAGACGATGGATGCCGATTTATAAGGCAATTGGCCTTCATGACGCAAACTGGCGTAAGGAATCGGAATTTGGCGGCGAAACCTATAAAAGAAACGGCTCCCATGGCTGTGTCAATATGCCGGATGAGACCACGGACATCATTTTTGATCATGCTGAAATTGGAACGCCTGTTTTCATTTTTCAATAGTAATTTTTTAACGATTTAATGATTTAAAGTATTGACTTTATGACAAAGAAAGAATATTCTATTAACTGATACGTATTCTTAAAAAAGAAATGATGATAAAATTTTACGTAGAAGTAGGAGGAAGAAAGTTATGGCAAGAGTGTACAATTTCTCGGCAGGTCCTGCGGTTCTGCCTGAGGAGGTATTGAAGGAAGCTGCTGACGAGATGCTTGATTACAAGGGAACCGGCATGTCCGTTATGGAGATGAGCCATCGTTCCAAAGCTTATCAGGCAATCATTGATGAGGCAGAGGCTGACCTTCGCGAGTTGATGAACATCCCTGAGAATTATAAGGTGCTGTTCCTTCAGGGCGGTGCAAGCCAGCAGTTCGCAATGATCCCCATGAACCTGATGAAGAATAAGGTTGCTGACTATATCGTAACTGGTCAGTGGGCTAAGAAGGCTTATCAGGAGGCTCAGCTTTATGGTAAGGCAAACAAGATCGCGTCCTCTGAGGACAAGACCTTCTCTTACATTCCTGATTGTTCCGACCTTCCTATCAGCGAGGACGCAGACTATGTATACATCTGCGAGAACAACACCATTTATGGAACAAAGTTTAAGACTCTGCCTAACACGAAGGGCAAGACCCTTGTTGCAGACGTATCCAGCTGTTTCCTTTCCGAGCCTGTTGACGTAACCAAGTATGGTGTCATCTACGGCGGCGTTCAGAAGAACATTGGACCTGCAGGCGTAGTTATCGTAATCATCCGTGAGGATCTGATTACCGAGGATACCCTTCCCGGAACTCCTACCATGTTAAAGTATAAGATTCATGCAGACAATGGCAGCATGTACAACACTCCACCTGCTTACGGCATCTACATCTGCGGCAAGGTATTCAAGTGGATCAAGAAGATGGGTGGCCTGACCGCCATGAAGGAGCGCAACGAGGCTAAGGCAAAGGTTCTGTATGATTTCCTGGATAGCAGCAAGCTTTTCAAGGGCACGGTTCGCAAGGAAGACAGATCCCTGATGAATGTTCCTTTTGTTACCGGTAACGAGGAGCTTGACGCGAAGTTCGTTAAGGAAGCTACCGCTGCAGGCTTTGTAAACCTCAAGGGTCACAGAACCGTTGGTGGCATGAGAGCATCCATCTACAATGCAATGCCTATCGAGGGCGTACAGAAGCTCGTAGAGTTTATGAAGAAGTTTGAAGAGGAGAATGCATAATGAAAATCCATTGCTTAAATCCCATTGCCCAGGTAGGGCTTAAGAATTTTTCTTCTGCGTATGAGATGACGCAGAACGTTAATGAAGCAGAGGGCATCCTTGTAAGAAGTGCCTCCATGCATGAGATGGAGCTTCCTGACAGCCTTCTTGCCGTTGCAAGAGCTGGTGCTGGCACCAACAACATTCCTCTGGATAAGTGTGCAGAGAAGGGTATCGTTGTTTTCAACACCCCCGGTGCAAACGCTAACGGCGTAAAAGAGCTTGTAATTGCAGGCATGCTGCTTGCGGCAAGAGACGTTATTGGCGGCATTGATTGGGTTAAGGCAAATAAGGATGACGCTAACATCGCAAAAACCGCGGAGAAGGAGAAGAAGAACTTTGCCGGAACTGAGCTGATGGGCAAGAAGCTTGGCGTAATCGGCCTTGGCGCCATCGGAGCAAAGGTTGCAAATACTGCAATCAGTCTTGGCATGGAAGTATACGGCTATGATCCTTACCTTTCCGTAAATGCAGCTTGGCAGCTTTCCAGATCCGTAAAGCACGTGATCAACGTAGATGACATCTATGCGGATTGCGATTACATCACCATTCACGTTCCCCTGCTTGACTCCACCAAGGGAAGCATCAACCGTGAAGCCATTGCAAAGATGAAGAATGGCGTTGTTATCCTGAACTTTGCAAGAGACCTGCTTTGCAATGAGGCAGACGTGCTCGAAGGCATCAAGAATGGCAAGATCGCTCGTTACGTATCTGATTTCCCGAATGCTACGACCGCTGGTCAGCCTGGCTGCATCGTGATCCCTCACCTTGGCGCAAGCACCGAGGAGAGCGAAGACAACTGTGCAATTATGGCAGTACAGGAGATCACCGATTACCTTGAGAATGGTAATATTCGCAACAGCGTAAACTATCCTGCATGTGACATGGGTGTTTGTTCCGCTGCCGGCCGTATCGCCATCTTCCACAAGAACATCGCGAACATGATCACAAAGTTCACTGGCGCATTTGGTGAGAAGAACATCAACATCACAAACATGACCAACAAGTCTCGCGGAGATTATGCTTATACCATGTGCGACGTAGAAGCACCCGTACCTGCAGACATCGTTAAGAGCCTTGAGGCGATTGATGGGGTATTCCGCGTACGTATCGTAAAATAAATCCTATGTTTTCAAAAGCCCTCCCTAAAACGGGGAGGGCTTAAAAAATGTGTTTAGTCGCGATATAAGAGGGGCATTTCGCCGCCCATGTTGAGGTCTTTTAGTTGATCCTGGAGCTTTTGGTCTGATGCAACGGATGCCTCGCTCTGGATGTCCATGTATAAAATAAACAAATCCTCTAAAGACATCCCTTTTTCTGTAGCAATTTCCTGCATGATTGGCTTTAATTTCTCTAATTGCATGGAAACGGGGACTTTTTGGGGATCTATATCGCCCAAAACCTCCTCTGCATACTTGTTGATCCGATTCAGAATGATTCTATTTTCCTCTGTCATGACTTCCTCCAACCTTTCCTTTACCTTTTATCGAAAGCTCGCTGCTTCGCAGCTTTCTTGGCTGTCTGCTTCGCAGCCGCTTGTTTTTCTATCGCATGTTCTTTTGTCATAAACTCGAAAGCTCGCTGCTTCGCAGCTTTCTTGATTTGCTTCGCAAATCTGCTTTCTCGTTAAAACATGCTTGAAAAACAAATGTCTGCTTCGCAGCCGCTTGTTTTTCTATCGCATGTTTTATATTATCATAAAAAGTGTGTTGTGCATAGTCTGTTTTTTTGGTATAATGGTTTGAGTAATTGTGAAGAAATATTATGTGAAAAAAGGAGAATCATTATGGCTGACGTGAGACCTTTTCGGGCATTCCGACCCGCACCCGGCAGGGAGAAGGAGATTGCCGCACTTCCTTATGACGTATATAATCGGCAGGAGGCCTGCGAGGAAGTAAAAAAGAACCCGGGATCATTTCTTGCGATCGACAGGGCGGAGACGCAGTTTGGACCTGAGGTAGACACTTATGCGCCCGAAGTTTATCAGAAGGCAAAAAGCATGCTCCGAAGCTGGATTTCCGAGGGAAGGTTTGTTCAAGAAGATAAGCCCTGCTATTATCTGTATGAGCAGGTCATGGACGGAAGAAGCCAGACGGGTATTGTTGCCTGCGCATCCATTGATGATTATCAAAACAATATCATAAAAAAGCATGAAAACACTCGTGCTGACAAGGAACAGGACAGAATTAACCACGTTGACGTTTGTAACATGCAGACAGGTCCTATTTTTCTGGCATATCGTGCCGGTGGTAAGCTTCGGGAAATCATAGCGGAAGAGAAGAAAAAGGCTCCGGTTTATGATTTTGTTTCTGAGGATGGCATCACGCACAGAGTTTGGGTCATTGACGGGGCACAAGCCATTTCCGACATTCAAGCCTCGTTTTCTAAAATTCCTGCCATTTACATTGCTGACGGTCATCACAGATGTGCGTCCGCGGTAAAGGTTGGACAAAAGAGAAGGGCTGAAAATCCTGATTTTACCGGAATAGAAGAATATAATTATTTCCTTTCCGTGCTGTTTCCGGATGAAGAGCTCAAAATCTTAGATTATAATCGCTTTGTCAAGGATTTGAACGGCCTTTCTGAGAAAGCGTTCTTAGATAAGATCGCTGAAAACTTTGAAATCAGCGAATATTCTGAGGCAGGCAAGCCATTTGCCCCTCAGGAAAAGGGTACATTTGGCATGTATCTTGGCGGTAAGTGGTATGGCTTAAAGGCGAAGCCGGAAATTTGCAGTGCTGATCCCGTGGAAGGCCTTGACGTTTCCATTTTGCAGAATCATCTTTTGTCGAACATTCTTGGCATTGGTGATCCAAAGACGGACAAGCGTATTGACTTTATTGGCGGCATTCGCGGCCTTAAGGAGCTGGAAAGAAGATGCGCGGAGATTCCTGGCAGCGTAGCTTTTTCCATGTATCCGACCTCCATTGGAGAGTTGTTTGCCGTTGCGGATGCGGGAAGGCTGATGCCTCCGAAATCAACTTGGTTTGAGCCGAAGCTTCGAAGCGGTCTGTTCCTTCATGACTTGGGGTAACTGCTGAATCATTTTCTTGTCTCATTCAAAGTGACAGGAAGTCGTAAGCAGATTGCATTACCAATAGATCATGGCATGAAAAAGGGGGATTTTGATTAATGGATAAAAAATTATATAAACTAATGAATTGGCCCTTGATCGAAGAGATTGTTTATTCAGAGTCATCGAATCCGCACCGCATTCTTGGAGCGCAAAAGGCTGGATCCCAAACCTTAGTACAGGCTTTTTTCCCAGGTGCAAAGGAGGTATATCTTCATTGGACCCAAAAGGAGAAGGATCGTCAGAAGGGAAAGCTTGCAACCTATGTATATGATGCAAAGATGGAGCAAGCGGATGAAGTTGGATTTTATGCTGTTTTAGTACCAGCGAAAAAGTTGGACAGCTATGTGTTTAAGGTGATTTACGAGGACGGACGGGAATGCTCCATGGAGGATCCTTATCGTTTTGATCCTGTCATTTCTAAAGAAGACATTGAAAAATTCAGCAATGGCGTAAATTATGAGATTTATGAGAAGCTTGGTGCTCATCCCATGAAGATGGACGGCGTTTGGGGCGTATTGTTTGCCGTATGGGCGCCGAATTGTCTTCGCGTCAGCGTTGTTGGTGATTTTAATGGATGGGACGGCAGAATTCATCAGATGAGAAAAATCTGGGACAGTGGCGTTTTTGAACTGTTTGTTCCGGACGTTCCTATGGGTTCTAACTATAAATTTGAATTAAAGCTGAAAAATGGGTTGACCTATCTGAAGGCTGATCCCTATGCAAATGCTTGTCAGCTTAGACCTGAGACGGCATCCGTTGTAACGGATCTTACCGATTTCACATGGGAAGATCAGGAATTTGTTGAAAATCGTGAGGACTATCAGACAGGCAACGTTCCCATGAGTATCTATGAGCTCTATCTTGGATCCGTCATGGAACAGAAGGATGGCGTGTTCCCAAATTACAGAGAGCTTGCAAAGAAGATCATCACTTATGTTAAAGAGATGGGGTATACGCACGTGGAATTGATGCCCGTGACGGAGTATCCTTCTGATCATTGCTGGGGGTATCAGACAACGGGGTACTTTGCCCCCACGGCACGATATGGTTCGCCGGAGGACTTTATGTTCTTTGTAAACGAGCTGCATAAGGCCGGCATTGGCGTTCTCATGGATTTTGCTGCACAGCATTTCCCGAAGGATGATTTTGGACTAGCTTCCTTTGACGGGACCTGTCTTTATGAGCATCAGGATCCAAGAAAAGGCGTTAGCCCGAAATGGAATACCCTGTTGTTTAACTATGGACGCCCTGAAGTATCAAATTTCTTAATTGCAAGCGCCCTTTTCTGGGTGGAAAAGTATCATGTCGATGGGATTCGCATGGAATCCGTGGCAAGCATGTATTATTTGAATTATGACCGCAAGGATGGGGAATGGATCCCGAACATGTATGGCGGGAGTGAAAATTTGGATGCCATTGACATGATAAAGCATTTGAATTCCGTTTTGAAAAAGCGAAATCCTGGCGTTTTATCAATCTCGGATACGCCGATCGTTGATGATGAACAGCTTGGATTTGATTTGACCTGGAATCCCGGTTTTGTCAATGGATATTTGGATTATATCAAGTATGATCCCTATTTCCGTGCCCATCATCACGGGGAATTGACCTTTAGCATGGTTTATGCCTATACGGAAAAATACATTTTGGCCTTTTCTCATCATTATTTGGTGAACGGACAGGGAAGCATGCTTGGTAAAATGCCTGGCATGCGGGAGCAGAAGTTTTCAAATCTTAGACTCACCTACGCTTACATGTTGGCTCATCCTGGCAAAAAGCTTTTGTTTATGGGGCAGGACATCGCGGAATTTGATGAGTGGAATGAAAAACGATGCGTTGAATGGAATTTGCCAGACTATCCCGGACATCGCGGAGTGAAGGAATTAATCAAAGCCTTACATCAGTTATATCAGGAACAAAGGGCATTATATGAGCTGGATGACGTTCCTGAGGGCTTTGAATGGATTAATAACATCGCTGCAAATGAATGTTACCTTTCCTTTGCGCGAAAGGGAAAAAGGACGGAGGATACGATTCTTGTCGTCGCCAATTTCTCCGGAATTGAAGAAGAAATTACGACAGGCGTGCCGATTCCGGGAAAGTATCGGGAGCTTCTGAACACGGATGCAAAAGCCTTTGACGGAAGCGGCATGGTGAATGCAAAAATGATTTCATCCAAGGAACAGCCTTGCGATGACAGGGAAGAATCCATCACGGTGAAGCTGGCTCCTCTTTCCTTGACGTTTTTGCAATATGTACCGTTTACGAAGGCAGACCTAAAGCGCAGGGAAGAAATGAAAGCCCTGATCGCCGCAAAGGAAGCACTTCGCGTTCAGCAGGAAGCGGAAAAGGAGGCCTTAGAGGCTGCGGCTAAGGCGCAGGAGCATCAAAAGCTCCTGGAAAAGGAAATGAAGGAAGCAAAGCTTGCGGCCAAGCATGCAATGGAATCTCTCGAGCAGGCGAAGAAGAATACGGAAAATGCGATGCATCTTGTCGAGGAAGAATCCATTAAGCTAGAAGGGAAAAAAGGTGAGAAGGTAGAATAACATGACAAAAGAAGAATTAGATGCATTTTTTATGACGGGAGTGACCGGATCCATCTTTCAGTTGATCCTGCGCGTCCTGATTACGATTTTGATCTTTTTTGTCGGTGCGAAGCTCATTAAGATTCTTCTTCGCATTGTACAAAGATCCATGGAAAAGGCTAAGGCGGAGCGGGGTGTCATAACCTTTGTCATTTCGTTCCTGCGCGTAGCGTTATATGTTGTTTTGGCATTTATGATTGCCTCACGCCTTGGCGTTGACGCGGCCAGCATTGTGGCGCTGCTCGGCTCTGCAGGCGTTGCCATCGGTCTTGCCATTCAGGGAAGCCTTTCCAATTTTGCGGGCGGCGTGTTGATTCTTCTGTTAAAGCCCTTTCGGGTAGGCGATTACATCATTGATTCTGCAGGCAAGGAAGGCTTTGTTTCCGAGATTCAGATCTTTTACACAAAGCTGCAGACGATAGACAACAAGGTCATTATTCTGCCAAATGGGAATCTTGCCAATAATAGCATTACCAACGTGACGGCAGAAAAAACGAGAAGATTGGATATTGCCCTGCAGATCTCCTATGGTTCTGACATGAAGCTGGCAAAAGAAGTGTTACAGGACATGTTGGCGGAAAGCGATTATACCATTAAGGATCAGGTGATGCGTGTCGTTGTGGATGAATTGGAGGACAGCGGCGTGAAGCTTCTGATTCATTGCTGGGTTAAGAGTGCCGATTACTGGCCTGCAAAGTGGGATCTGACGGAGAAGGCGAAACTGACCTTGGATGCAAATGGCATCGAAATTCCATTCCCTCAGGTGGACGTGCATATGCGTTCCTGACAGAATATCAAATCTTTCAAAAGGTTTAGGGCATACGATGTTTCGATTATATGATAAGATCAAAAACAATGAAGTATATTTTATCGCGGAGATGAGCGCTAATCACGGCGGAAGCCTGGAAAATGCCTTAGAGATTGTTCGACGGGCTGCAAAATCGGGTGCAGACTGCTTAAAGATTCAAACTTATACGGCTGACAGTCTTACCATTGATTGCGACAATGAATATTTTAAGATTCATGGAACACTGTGGGATGGCTATAAGCTCTATGATTTATATCAGGATGCAGGGACTCCCTATGAATGGCAGGGGCGCATCAAGGAGGAATGTGAGCGCTGTGGCATTGATTTCCTGTCTACTCCGTTTGACAATGATGCCGTGGACTTCCTTGAAAATTTAGGCTGCGAAGCGTATAAGATTGCCAGCTTTGAACTTGTTGACATTCCGCTGATCGAATATGCAGCATCCAAAGGAAAGCCCATGATCATTTCCTGCGGCATGGGGAGCGAAGAAAACATCAAGGATTGTCTGGAGGCCTGTCACCGCGCAGGAAATGATCAGGTGGTTTTATTAAAATGCTGTAGCTCATATCCCGCTAATTGGCCGGACATGCATCTTGCAAACATCCCCGACATGCATCAAAAATACGGCGTTCCGGTTGGGCTGTCGGATCACAGTCAGGGATATTTGGCCGACGTTGTTGGCGCAACCCTTGGCGCCTGCGTAATTGAGAAGCACGTAAAGCTTCCTAACGTTGAAAGCGCTGACAGCAAATTTAGCATGACCATGGAGGAATTCGCTGAAATGGTTCAGGCGGTTAAGGCGGCCAAGGAAATCGCCAAAGGGCCGGATTATACCATTTCTGAGGGCGAAAAGAGCTCCATGATTTTCCGAAGAAGTCTTTTTATCGTAAAGGACGTAAAGGCAGGAGACGTCATTGAGGGCGATTGCGTCCGGAGCATTCGGCCCGGTGTCGGTGTTTTGCCAAAGCATTTGCCTAAGGTGATTGGGAAAATCGCTCCCAGAGACCTAAGGCGTGGCGAGCCTGTTACGCAGGAGCTTTTGGAGGCATTGCAGGAATGAAAATCTTAGGACTGTACAACAATGAACTGGCCTTGGAATTGTTTCAGGCTTTACAAAAACAGGGACATGAAGTGATCCTTTGGAAGGAGAAGCTTTCTGCCTCTTGGTGTAAAGAGCAGAAGTTTGATCTGGCGGTGAGTTATACTTATCGCTATTTTATTCTGGAAGACGTCTTGGAAGCCCTGCATGGCAATGTCGTAAATCTCCACAATTCCTATCTGCCATGGAATCGAGGAGCAGATCCGAATCTTTGGAGCATTGTGGAGAGGACACCGCGCGGCGTTTCCCTGCATTATGTGAATGCAGGACTGGATAAGGGGGATATCATTGTCCAAAAGCTTGTTTGCGACACGGATGAGGAAACTCTGGAAAGTAGTTATCTCAATTTGCATCGTGCCGCACTGGAACTATTTCAAGAGGCTTTTGGGGTATATCCCTATTGGCCGGACATGCGAAAGAAGGCATTGGGAAAGGGATCCTATCATTCCTTGCAGGATGGGGAGCGGATGAAATCGGTGATTGATTCCTATGCCATGTCCATCAAGGAATTTCGTGGTAGATTAGAGAATTGTTAGGATTAGTTACGCTGATTAGTAGATTGGATGCAGAACGGGAGGCACGAAAATGATTGTATTTCGCGCGGATGGAAATCGCCATATTGGTTCCGGTCACGTGATGCGGTGTCTGTCCATTGCAGATGCATTTCGCAGGGTAGGAGAAGAATCTCTGTTTGTTATGGCCCAGGACCAGATGAAGGACGTTGTTGAGAGCCGTGGCCATCAGGTAAAGCTTTTAGGTGGTTCCTATGACCAAATGGAAGCGGAGCTGCCAGCCTTTCTTTCTCTGATCAATACGATGAAGCCGAAAATGATCATTGTAGACAGCTATTATGTGACGGAACGTTATTTTCTGAAGCTAAACGAAACCAATCTTCCTATTTGGTATGTAGATGATTATGGAAAAACGGCTTTTCCCGTGAGAGGAATTCTAAATTATAATGCCTATGGGCCCAAGATAGATTATCGAGACTTATATGAAGGAGAGGGCCTGTGCATTCCTAGATTTTTGCTTGGACCGACATATGCCCCGCTCAGGGACGTCTACAGGGAGGTTCCCAAGAGAGTTGTAACGAAGAAGTGTAAAAATGTTTTGATTTCTACGGGTGGTTCCGACCCGCTTAGCGTTGCAAGGAAGCTGGTGGATTATTTACAAACGCATCAGGCAGATGATGGATTATGCTTTCACTTTTTGGTAACACCCCTAAATCGTGACAGAGAGTATCTGTTTCAGCTTCCCGTCTGCGAAGATAGAATTATCATTCATGATCGTCTAAATTGCCTGAAGGACATTATTTTGGCTTCAGATCTGGCGGTGTCCGCAGCCGGAAGTACCATGTATGAGCTTTGTGCCTGTGGTTTGCCGACCATAAATTATATTTTAGCGGATAATCAGATCCCGGGATGTCAGGCCTTTGCAGAGCTTGGCTACATGGACAGCTGCGGAGATTTACGCGCCTGTGAGGAGCAGATCGGGGAGCTTTTGTATTCAGCCGTCGTTAGGTTATCGGAGAACTTTGAAAAACGAAAGAGAATGGCAGAGGCAATGCAGTCTTTTGTGGATGGATATGGGGCAGACAGGGTCGCGTCAGAGCTATTAAAATCCTTGTAAAAGCTTTTTCCATTGAATTGTTTAAATTGTGCTTGCAATTTTCAACCATATTGTATATAATAATCAAGAAGCAACGAAATATGGTATGCTGAAATAGCTCAGTTGGTAGAGCACTTCACTCGTAATGAAGGGGTCGAGGGTTCAAGTCCCTTTTTCAGCTCGGCTGATAAAAGTTCAGCTATAATTCCTAGGATAGCTTAACGGCTATCCTAAATTTTTATAAGGGGATAAAAGGAGGTAAACGTAACATGGGTGAATTTTTTGAACGCTTGGGAGAGAACATCCAAAGACACATTTTAGGATTCTTTGATGCAATTCCAAATGTATTAGCTGCCATTCTCTGGTTAGCTCTTGCATTTGTTTTTGCAACTATAGTGAAGAATCTGGTTGTAAAGGTTTTGAAGGCATTAAAAATTGACAAGTATCTGAACAAATGGGGCATCACCACGGAGACAAAGAATACCGCGATTGATTTCATCGGAAAGCTTGTTTACTTTGTTATTTTCTTAATGTTCCTTCCCGTTGCATTTGGTAAGCTGGGCATCAGTTCTTTAACCACCCCCATCAACAGTCTGGTAAGCTCTTTCCTTGGATTCATCCCGAATCTGATTGGAGCAATTGTGATTCTGTTTATCGGCTTCTTTATTGCTAAGCTGATCAAGGATCTTTTGGCACCAGTTTTGAGAGCGCTGAAGGTTGACGTGCTTCAGGAGAAGGCTGGCGTTAAGCTTGGCGAGAATACCACGTTCTCTTCCCTGATTGCCAACATCGTTTACGTGATCATCGCTATCATTACGATTGTACAGGCCGTTAACGTATTAAACCTTTCCGTACTGACCAGAATTGGTACCGCAATCATTGATTTCCTGCCCGAAGTGGTCAGCGTTGTGATCGTTGTTACGGTTGCCCTGTTCTGTGCAAACGCAGTAGAGAACATTATCAATAAGAAGTTCCCGAAGGCAAAGGCTGTTGCTTTTGGCGTAAAGGTTGCCATTTATGTTCTCGCTGCATTCATCAGCCTTAGCCAGCTGAACATTGCTCCTGAGATGGTTACCTGGACCTTTATCATGATCATCGCTGCACTTTGCATCGCATTTGCAGTAGCATTTGGTATTGGCGGACGCTTCTTTGCACAGAATCTGTTAAAGAAGCTGGAAGACAAGCTGAGCAATGATGAGAAATAAGTCTTGCACATAAGTTACTGACGATAAGAGGTATCTTGATTACTTCCCACGTTTGATTTACTTCAGGCGTGGGAAGTTTTTGTAAGGAGTATGGGGTGAAAGAAAGAATTTATATTTGTCACACCTATTATCATGTTTATGTCACTTTTTTGAAGGAATGTAATCTTCCGGCCGAAAAGAGAGGGCAGGCTACGCTTGTGCTCAGCAATCTTTCCAACAACTTTGAAAACTTAAAGGAACGAGTGGAAAGTACGGGAGTATTTGCGGAAGTCATTCCCTTTGATGAGAAAAAAGAGACAGACTTTCCTGAACTTGCAAAATATCGTGAGCCACAACGGAATTTAGTCAAAAACCTCATTCAGAGAATTATCTTTACAAAGAAATATGGAAAGCTTGTTGGAAGGACTGTTCCCGTCGATTTGAAGCAATATCGGGATATTTATGTCTATTGTGATTCCGACCCAATTGGCTATTATTTGAATTACCATCATATATATTATCACGCATTAGAGGACGGACTAAACTGCATCAAAAATTTTGATGCCGCCAGATACGACAACAGAGGGCATTTTGCGCTGAAGGCGTTTCTTTCGGAAAGATGTAATCTGATCTTTATTCAGAATGGCTACGGCCGTTATTGTCTTGACATGGAAGTGAATGACATTGCAGCGATCAAATATCCCTATCGAAAATATAAGGAGGTTCCTAGGGAGTCTCTGGTAAAAGCATTGACACAAGAGGACAAAAACCTCATTTTACGGGCTTTCATCAGAAATCGTGAGGAAATTGAGCGTATTATTCATGACTCCCATGCGATCAATGATAAAATTCTGATCTTAACGGAGCCATTATGTACCTTAGACATACGAGAGCGTATTTTCCGTGATTTAGTTGAGACCTATGGCAAGGAAGGTACCGTATTCCTGAAGCCGCACCCAAGAGATGTCTTGGATTATCAAACCTTATTTTCCGACATTCCACAATTTGATGCCACGGTGCCCATGGAAATGCTGAATTTCTTCCCGAATTTACGGTTCCGAAAGGTCATTTCCGTTCTTACGGAGACCAAGGCCATACAGTTTGCGGACGAGCTTGTACGGTTAGGTCCTGATTTTATGGACAAGTATGAGGATCCGCTTATCCACAGACAAAATGAACAAATATAAGGATGGTATGAGATGAAAAAGCTTGCGATTATTACTGCGAGAGGGGGCAGCAAACGCATCCCCAGAAAGAATATTAAGCCTTTTTTAGGCAAGCCAATCATTGCCTACTCCATTGAAGCGGCGTTGAAGTCGGGCTTGTTTGATGAGGTGATGGTTTCTACGGATGATCAGGAAATTGCTGAAATCGCAAAAAACTATGGCGCAAAGGTACCTTTCTTCCGAAGCGAGGCAACCTCAAACGATTATGCGACAACGGTTGACGTGCTTTTGGAAGTTCTTGAGACCTATGAAAAGAGAGGGGAAGCCTTTGACGTGGCATGTTGTCTATACCCGACGGCTCCCTTTATCACTGCGGAGCGCTTACGGGAAGGCTTATCACTCCTTGAAGGCTCTGATTGTGACGTTGTACTTCCCGTCGTGGCGTTTTCCTATCCTCCTAAAAGAGGGCTTGTCATTCGAGATGGGCATCTGATTTTTGAGTATCCGGAATATTTGAATACCCGTTCGCAGGATATTGAGACCAGCTATCATGACGTCGGCCAATTTTATTTGTTCCGTGTTCCAAATTTTAAAAGAAACCGAAGCCTGATGCTTGGAAATGTCTTACCGCTTCAGATTCCTGAAACTGAGGTACAGGACATTGACAATGAAACGGATTGGCAGCTTGCAGAGATGAAATTTCGCTTGTTGCATTCTTGATGGGACTGTGGTAAAATATTTAACAACATTTTTTAGGCTTTGACCAAGAAAGAGATAAGGAGACGAACCATGGCACAATTATGGGGCGGACGATTTACCAAGGAAACAGACCAGTTGGTCTATGATTTTAATGCGTCCATTCGATTTGACAAGCGTTTATTTCAGCAGGACGTTGAGGGAAGCCTTGCGCATGTTTCCATGCTTGCAAAGCAGGGGATTTTGACAGAGGCAGAAAAGGATGCCATTACAAAGGGCCTTCAAAGCATTCTGGCTGACGTAGAGGCTGGAAAGCTTGTTATTGATTACAAGTATGAGGACATTCACAGCTTTGTTGAGGCCAATTTGATTGATCGCATCGGAGACGCCGGCAAGAAGCTTCATACAGGCAGAAGCCGTAATGATCAGGTGGCGCTTGACATGAGGCTTTATACCAGACAGAAGGTTCAAGAGATGGATGCGCTGCTAAGGCGGCTCATGGAAGTCATCTTAAAGACCATGGAAGAAAATCTGGAAACCTATATGCCAGGCTTTACACATTTACAGAAGGCACAGCCCGTCACGCTTGCACATCACTATGGTGCGTACTTTGAAATGTTTAAGCGAGATCGCCTTCGCATGAAGGACATTTTTGAGAGAATGAACTATTGTCCTTTAGGCGCAGGCGCACTTGCCGGGACAACCTATCCCTTGGACCGCGAAGAGACGGCAAGGCTCCTTGGCTTTTATGGACCAACCTTAAACAGTATGGATTCCGTATCTGACAGGGATTACCTGATTGAGTTTTTGGCAGCACTTTCCACCGTTATGATGCATCTTAGCCGCTTTAGCGAGGAAATCATTGTTTGGAATTCTAATGAATATCAGTTTGTTGAACTTGATGACGCATATTCCACTGGAAGCAGCATCATGCCACAGAAAAAGAACCCAGACATTGCGGAGCTGGTTCGCGGTAAAACAGGACGCGTTTATGGCGCATTGATGAGCCTTCTGACTACTATGAAGGGCATTCCTCTTGCATATAATAAGGACATGCAGGAGGATAAGGAGATGGCGTTTGACGCCATGGATACGGTGGCTAATTGCCTGATCCTCTTTACCGGCATGATTTCAACCATGAAATTCCATAAGGATCGCATGGCAGTCAGTGCCATGAAGGGCTTTACCAACGCGACGGATCTCGCAGATTATTTAGTTACTAAGGGGGTTCCCTTCCGCGACGCGCATGGCATTGTCGGACGTATCGTTTTAGCCTGCATTGATCAGGGAATTTCCATTGAGGAGATGCCGCTTAAAGAGCTGAAGGAGTATTCCGAGTGCTTTGAGAACGACGTTTATGAAGCAATCTCCCTCAAAACCTGCGTTGAAAAAAGAAATACCATCGGTGGCCCCGGAATCATTGCCATGAAGCAGGAAATCGCATCCTGCGAGGAGTATTTAAATACCCATCCCAATTTATAATTATCATATTATATGTTTGGATGATCTTTCCAAGTAAAATGATTATTGGATAAACCAATATCTCAAAGGGACGGTTTGAAAGTTCTTTCTTGGTCAAATAGTTACTGGAGAGACCATTACCTCGACGGGAAGGTTTGAATGATTTTTCCAGGTAAAATGATTACTGGAGAGACCATTATCTCGAGGGGAAGGGGTGAAGGATCTTTCTAGGTCAAAAGGTTACTAGAAAGATCCTTCACCCCTAGCCCCGAGTTCAAAAAGGAATTATTGTGTTAGTTGACGCGTAAGCCGCGTTTACGATAATGAGCGGTGAGAGCCGTGAGAAAAGCCGTGGAGCGAAAGAAAGCGGCAGAAGGTGAGGAGAAAAAGATGAGTGAGAAATTAAAGGTAGGCGTATTAGGCGCTACGGGCATGGTTGGGCAGAGATTTATCTCTCTTTTGGAAAACCATCCCTGGTTTGAGGTTGTTGTCGTTGCAGCGAGCCCTCGTTCTGCAGGAAAGACCTATGCGGAAGCGGTTGGCGATCGTTGGAAGATGGATACGCCAATTCCCGCAGCAGTGAAGGATCTCGTTGTTTTGAACGTAGATGAAGTGGAGAAGGTTGCTTCTCAGGTTGACTTCGTATTTAGTGCTTATGAGGGCACCAAGGAAGCCATCCAGAAGGCTGAGGAAGCTTATGCAAAGACCGAGACGCCTGTTGTTTCCAACAATAGTGCACATCGTTGGACCCCTGACGTTCCGATGATGGTTCCTGAAATCAATCCTGAGCATGCTGAGGTAATTAAATTCCAGAAGGAGCGCCTTGGCACCAAGAGAGGCTTTATCGCCGTAAAGCCTAACTGCTCCATTCAGAGTTATGCTCCCGTGCTTACGGCTTGGAAGGAATTTGAGCCATATGAAGTAGTTGCCACGACCTATCAGGCGATCTCCGGTGCAGGTAAGAACTTCAAGGAATGGCCGGAAATGGTTGAGAATATCATTCCTTACATCGGAGGCGAAGAGGAAAAGAGTGAGAAGGAGCCCCTGAGACTTTGGGGTGAAATCAAGGATGGCGCAATCGTTCCTGCAACGAGCCCCGTGATTACCTGCCAGTGCATTCGCGTGCCTGTTCTTTATGGTCATACGGCTGCCGTATTTGTAAAGTTTAAGAAGAAGCCCACGAAGGAGCAGTTGATTGAAAAACTCCGCAGCTTTTCCGGAGTACCTCAGGAGCTTCAGCTTCCCAGCGCACCGGGGCACTTCATCCAGTATCTCGAGGAGGACAACAGACCTCAGGTTTCCCTGGACGTAAATTATGAGAATGGCATGGGCGTCAGCGTAGGCAGACTTCGTGAGGATACGGTTTATGACTGGAAGTTTGTAGGTCTTTCTCATAATACCATCCGCGGCGCGGCAGGCGGAGCCGTTCTTTGTGCAGAGCTTTTGAAGGCACAGGGTTATATTACGAAGAAATAAATCATAATAAAAGAATCAACAATATCTCGAAAAATAGTTCTTTAAGAAACATCTTGTTCTGAATTAGGGGAACCGTAAAGGAAAAGCAAAAGGATAGGGGTTACTTTATGAACGAAACTCAGTATCAGATGGATTTATTGAAGGCCATGAATCAGAATTTGAGTACAAGAGACAGGATGTACCGCATGATCTGTGAAATGACAGGCGGCGCATTCCTGTATCTTGATGCGTACAAAAATGACTTGGTAACCATCGGAGACTTTGTTTCGTTCTTTGATTTTGAGATCAAAGTTAAGAGAGATTTAGAAAGAATCTACGAGATCGTTGACGAGCCTTATGTCATGCCGCTTCGCGAGTTAATCAGCCTCGATAAATCCGGCAAGGAAAAGGCAATGTTGGAATGCCTTACCAGGAAAAAGAAAACATGGCTACAGTTTCAGGCGCTCGCCAATTATGATGAGCAGGGTAAGCTGGTCGGAAAGGTGATTGGCATCCTTGACATCACAAAATATAAGCTTCAGGCGGAAGAATTAAATTACTATTCCTTCTATGACGTTATTACGGGACTTTATAATCGAAATTACTTTGTTCGTCTTTTAGGAGAGTTTGTTCAGAAGGCAAAGAACGCGCAAAAAAGAGTCAGTGTCATGATGATTGACATTGATGATTTTCATAAAGTCAATGACGGACTTGGCATGGTTTATGGCGATGAATTAATTCAGCAATTTGGATCCTTCCTGAAGGATTTTTGTAGTGAAAACGTGATTGCGTGCCATTTGAACAGCGACGTCTACTGCATTGCCATTTATGATCCAAAGGGCAATTACAGCGTTCAGGAGATTCATAATGCCATTACGGAACGCTTAAAGCGCCCCTTTGTTCTTGGAAGTCAGCAGAGTGCTTCCATTACGGTGACCATTGGCGTTGCTGAATACCCGGATGCAGCTAAAACGGCACTTGATTTGATCAACTGTGCTGAAATAGTCGCCTTGAAAGGAAGATCGTATGGAAGAGATGCCTTCCTTTATTTCGATCAACCGATTTTAAAGGAATTCATGCGAAGCCTTGATTTGGAATCTAAGCTAAAGGATGCCATCCACCGTAATCAATTTGAATTATATTATCAGCCGCAGTATTATTGTGGAAATAAAAAGCTTCGTGGCATGGAGGCGTTGATTCGTTTTCGTGAATCTGACAATAAAATGATTAGTCCCAGCATTTTTATCCCCATTGCTGAGAAAAATGGTGATATCATTCCCATCGGAAATTGGGTGATGGAGGAGGCCATTCGTCAGTATGCCGAGTGGCAGGTCATGTACGGCTCCCGATTTATTCTGTCGATTAATATTTCGGCAAGTCAATTTTTGCAGGAAGATTTTGTTGACCGTCTTTTTATGGCGCTAAAGCAGCATAAGGTGAATCCCTATTTCATCGAGCTTGAAATGACGGAAAGCATCTTGATCGAAGATTTTGACAATGTCTGTGAAAAAATGAAATCCTTACAGGAGATGGGAATCAGAATTTCACTGGATGATTTTGGCACGGGCTTTTCGTCTTTGAGTTATTTGAAAAAGCTCCCCATCAATACGCTGAAAATTGATAAATCCTTTATCGACACGGTTCTTACGGATTCCACGACAAGAATCATTACGGAATCCATCATCGGCATGGTGAAATCCCTTGGCTTTGAGTCCGTTGCAGAGGGTGTCGAGGAGGAACAGCAGTATAAATATCTTCATGCCATCGGCTGTGACGTGATTCAGGGGTACCTTTTAGGAAAACCGCTTTCCGTTACGGACGTAGAAAAATTACTAAGGAGTCAAACGAGGTAAGGTTTTGGGTAAAAACTTATATATTGCAGAAAAACCTAGCGTGGCAAGGGATTTTGCCAATGCGCTGAAGGAAACCATGAAAAATTTCGATGGATATGTCGAATCCGAGAAATCCGTGATTACCTGGTGCGTGGGACATTTGGTAACCATGAGTTATCCTGAGGTGTATGATGAAAAGCTTCGTCGCTGGAGCTTTGACACCATTCCCTTTTTGCCACAAGAATTCAAATACGAGGTCATTGCCAGCTCGGCAAAGCAATTCGGGGTGGTCAGTGGCCTTTTAAAGCGTCCCGACGTGGAATGTATCTATGTCTGCACGGACTCTGGACGCGAGGGGGAATATATCTATCGTTTGGTAGAACAGATGTCAGGCGTCAAGGGAAAGGAACGAAGGCGTGTCTGGATTGATTCCCAGACGGAGGAAGAGATCCTTCGCGGCATTCGCGAGGCAAAGGATCTTTCGGAATATGATAATTTGAGCAACGCTGCTTATTTGCGCGCCAAGGAAGACTATTTAATGGGAATTAATTTTTCCAGGGCGTTGACCTTGAAATACGGAAAGGCCGTAAAGGATTACTTAAAGAGAGATAAGGCAGTGATCAGTGTCGGCCGCGTCATGACCTGTGTCCTTGGCATGGTGGTAAATAGAGAGAGAGAGATTCGTAATTTCGTAAAAACTCCTTTTTATCGAGTGGTCGGCAATTTCTTGCTTGAGGGAAGAACCTTCAGCGGAGAATGGAAGGCAGTGGAAGGATCTCCTTATTATCTGTCGCCCCTTCTGTATAAGGAAAATGGATTTAAGGAAGAAAAGAGCGCAAAGGCACTCATCGATCATTTGGAAGAAGAGCCCGTTGGACCAGTCATTATCGAGTCTATCGAAAAAAAGAAAGAGAATAGGAATGCGCCTCTTCTTTATAATTTGGCAGAGCTACAAAATGACTGTTCTAAGTTTTTTAAGATCAGCCCGGATCAAACCCTGCAAATCGTTCAGGAGCTTTATGAAAAGAAAATGGTTACTTATCCCAGAACGGATGCAAGAGTTTTGTCGACTGCCGTTGCCAAGGTGATTGATAAGAATATCAGCGGACTTCGCGGTTATGCGCTTGCGACGCCATTCGCCAATGAAATCCTTCAAAATGGATCCTATAAGAATATTGCAAAGACAAGATATGTCAACGATAAGCAGATTACGGATCATTATGCCATTATTCCGACGGGACAGGGACTTGGGAATTTAAATTCTCTGTCCGCCTTAAATGCAAAGGTTTATGAGGTCATCGTAAAAAGATTTCTTAGCATCTTTTATCCGCCGGCAGTATATCAAAAGTTTGCATTGACCGTAAAAGTCAAGGAGGAACGATTTTTCTCGAACTTTAAGGTCTTGGTGGAAGAGGGTTTCTTAAAGGTATCCAACTTTTCCTTTAAGAAGGATGCTTCCGGAACAGGCGATGATAAGGCGTCAAAGGACGCCGATGGATCTGCAAAGGACGCGGACAAAGAGGGCGATAAGGACGGTGAGGGCGAACAGGAGCTGAAATGCGATGAAGCCTTTATGAAGCTGCTTATGGGCCTGAAAAAAGGAGCTGAGGCTGGCGTCAAATCCTATGAAATCAAGGAGGGGGAGACCAAGCCGCCTAAGAGATATACCTCGGGAAGCATCATTTTGACCATGGAGAATGCGGGACAGTTTATTGAGGACGAGGAGCTTCGCGCCCAGATTAAGGGAAGTGGCATCGGTACGAGTGCCACTCGTGCAGAAATCTTGAAAAAGCTTGTAAACATTGAGTACTTAGCCCTGAATAAGAAAACGCAGGTGTTGACGCCAACGCTTATGGGCGAGATGGTCTATGACGTCGTTGAAGGCTCCATCAAGCCTCTTTTAGAGCCGAAGCTGACGGCCAGCTGGGAGAAGGGGCTTACCATGGTCGCCGACGGTAACATATCTTCGGATGAATATATGGGAAAGCTGACGGATTTTGTCGGCAGAAGAACCAATGTCGTTAAGCAGCTCAATAATCAGGGAATGCTGTGGAAGAAATTTCAGACGGCTGAGCAGTATTATAAAACGGGAAAGTCGAAATAAACAGAAGGAAGGCATTAAATAACAAAAAGCGATTTAATTCAGAAAAAAGATGGAGTTTATGCTTGTTTTTTTTGATGAAACGTGAGAAAATAAATAAGATAATGATAATTTTTTAACTATTACGACAGATACAAAGGATAAAGCATGATGTATGATTTGTCCTTGTCCTAACGAGTAGTTATAAAAACATATTTATCATGAAAGACAGAAAATCGAAAGGAGATTTCACATGATTTACTCAAAGGAAGTTGAAGAAATGTGTCCCGTGGCACAAGGCGTACATCACGGCTGTGCTCCCATCCCTGAAGAAGCAAAGTGGGTACAGGCAAAGAGAGTGGAAGACATTTCCGGTTTTACGCATGGCGTAGGCTGGTGTGCACCTCAGCAGGGTGCCTGCAAGCTTTCCCTCAACGTTAAGGAAGGCATCATTCAGGAGGCTCTGGTTGAGACCATCGGATGCTCCGGCATGACCCATTCCGCAGCAATGGCTGCTGAAATTCTTCCTGGCCTTACCGTTATGGAGGCCCTGAATACGGACCTTGTTTGTGACGCAATCAATACCGCCATGAGAGAGCTCTTCCTTCAGATCGTTTACGGCAGAAGCCAGAGCGCTTTCTCCGAGGAAGGTCTTCCCGTTGGTGCTGGTCTTGAGGATCTTGGTAAGGGCCTCAGAAGCCAGGTTGGTACCATGTATGGTACTCTTGCGAAGGGACCTCGTTATCTTGAGATGGCTGAGGGCTATGTTACCGGTATCGCACTGGATGCAGACAACCAGATCATCGGTTACAAGTTTGTAAGCCTTGGCAAGATGACTGACTTCATCAAGAAGGGTGACGATCCTAACACTGCATACGAGAAGGCTTGTGGTCAGTATGGCCGTGTTGCTGATGCCGTAAAGATCATCGATCCCAGAACTGATAAAGAAGTAAAGTAAGGAAGAGGAGGCAAAATACAATGGCATTATTTGAATCATATGAAAGACGTATTGCTCAAATCACTAAAGTATTAAATAGCTATGGCATCTCTTCCCTCGAAGAGGCTGAGAAGATCACGAAGGATGCTGGCCTTGACGTTTATGAGCAGGTTAAGAAGATCCAGCCCATCTGTTTTGAGAATGCTTGCTGGGCATACACCGTAGGTGCTGCCATCGCAATCAAGAAGAACTGCCGTAAGGCAGCTGACGCTGCAGCAGCCATCGGCGAAGGCCTTCAGGCTTTCTGTATCCCTGGCTCCGTTGCCGATACCCGTAAGGTAGGTCTTGGCCATGGTAACCTTGGCAAGATGCTTCTGGAAGAGGACACCGATTGCTTCTGCTTCCTGGCTGGTCACGAGAGCTTCGCGGCAGCCGAGGGTGCCATCGGTATCGCTGAAAAGGCAAACAAGGTTCGTCAGAAGCCCCTTCGCGTTATCCTGAACGGACTTGGAAAGGACGCTGCACAGATCATCTCCAGAATCAACGGCTTTACCTTCGTTGAAACCGAGTATGATCCTTACACCAACACTGTTAAGGAAGTATCCCGCAAGTCTTATTCCGAGGGACTTCGCGCTAAGGTTAACTGCTATGGCGCTAACTCCGTTCCCGAAGGCGTTGCAATCATGTGGAAGGAGAACGTTGACGTTTCCATTACCGGTAACTCCACCAATCCTACGAGATTCCAGCATCCCGTTGCAGGTACCTACAAGAAGGAGCGTACCGAAGCAGGAAAGAAGTATTTCTCCGTTGCATCCGGCGGTGGTACCGGACGTACCCTGCATCCCGATAACATGGCAGCTGGCCCTGCTTCCTACGGCATGACCGATACTCTTGGAAGAATGCACAGCGACGCTCAGTTTGCAGGATCCTCCTCCGTACCCGCACACGTTGAGATGATGGGTCTGATCGGTATGGGCAACAACCCCATGGTTGGTGCTACCGTTGCCGTTGCAGTAGGCATTGAGGAAGCTGCAACCGCAGGCAAGTTCTAAGTATATGAGTACAGTAAAACAGGATCCCCTTTTTCGAGGGGATCCTGGTATTTATTCCAATCTGGAACTGGCAACCTTAATCTTTGGAATTATATCCATTCCTTGCGCCATACTGTTTGGAATTGGTATTATTCCCGGCGTGATAGGATTTATCTTTGCCATGAAGGCCAGAAAGGATGCATATTGTACGGGTATGGCGAACGGAGGCTTAATCTGCTCCATCATCGGCATGATTCTTTCCGTCACGGCCATTTTCATCTTTGGATTTGTTTTCTTAGCAAAATTATAAGGACGTGCAAAAGCTTGCACGCCCTTTTTTATTCCTTATTCTTCAGGTTCTTCTGATGAGCCTTCGTAGGAGATGATAATGTCATCGCCGGAAGGAGTTTCTCCCTTTAAGAATGAGATGATAATTTTGATTCTCTTGATGGCTCTTGAATAGTTTTCCTGTGCATATGCGGCAGTATATTCATTATAGGAGCCATTGGAAAACGCCTTATGATAGGAAGTGACTGCCTCGGTCATATACTCGCTGGCCTCATCCCCAAGATGTTCAAGGTAGTCAAAGTCTTTTGGAAAATCCAATTCTGCAAAGGCTTTAAATCGCATGTCCACTTCGTCAAGGTATTCCAAAAGCTGAGCAGGAGCGTTTTCCTTGCTCGCATCAATTTTATTGATGGAAGCATCTAGCTCTGAGATGCTGTTACAGAAATTTTCAATGTCATTCTTAAACTTTACAAGCTCTGGATCAGTTTTTTGTGGCGTACAAGCGCATAAAAAGACGGACAAAAGCAGTCCGAGCGCAAGAAACTTTCTATTTTTGTGCATCCAAATTTCCTCCATTGGAAAGTAAGTTCATTCTAAACAGATATAATTTATCACATTTCCCTTTTTTTGGCAACCTCTAAATCGCCAGATCAAACATTCTTAAAACAATCTTAATTTTTGTATCGACTTTATAGATACAAAATAATACTTTACGATAGAAATAAGTATGTGTTATGATATCAAAGTGTATTATGATCAGTAAAAAGAGCCTGTGAAAAAAGAATGAGAAGAATGGGTGATCACATGACAAAAGCTGAATTTCTAAAGAGAACGGAATCGAATTTTCTATATTTAGACGGAGCAACCGGATCCAACCTTGTAAAGGCCGGCATGCCAGCTGGCGTATGCCCTGAGGATTGGATATTAAAGCATCGGGACGTTATGCTGAAGCTCCAGAAGGATTATGTCAAGGCCGGTACGGACGTATTATATGCACCGACCTTCACGGCCAATCGGATCAAGCTTGCAGAATATGGCCTTGAAAATCAGATGGAAGAGATGATCCAAGGGCTTGTGCAGATCTCTAAGGAGGCAGCCGCTTCCGCGGAAGGAAGAAAGGTTTATGTCGCCGGCGATTTGACCATGACTGGTCAGACCTTAAAGCCTATGGGAACCATGGAATTAGAGGACTTAATTGAAGTTTATAAGGAGCAAATACGCCATCTGGAAAAGGCCGGCGTGGATCTATTGATCGTGGAGACCATGATGAGCCTTGCAGAGACGCGTGCCGCACTGATAGCAGCAAAGGAGGTTACGGAGTTACCCGTTATGGTAACGTTGACCTTCGAGGCGGATGGAAGAACACTTTACGGAACGGATGCGAAGACGGCAGGAGTAGTCACGGAAAGTCTTGGTGCCTGCGCCATTGGCGCCAATTGTTCCACGGGACCTGCACATATGGAAAAGGTCATTTCTGACCTTGCTTCGGTAACAACCATTCCGATCATCGCCAAACCTAATGCAGGTCTTCCTTTTTTAGATGTTGACGGAAAAACCTGCTATAGCATGATGGCACCTGAATTTGTCGAGGAGATGGAAATTCTGGTAAAGGCCGGCGCATCCGTTCTTGGCGGATGCTGTGGTACGGATCCGAGTTTTATTCAGGGGTTAAGCGAACGTTTTGGTTCCAAAAGGACAAATTTTGTGCCCAGAAGGCCTGAAGGCGTGCGCTATCTGTCAAGTGAACGACAGACGCTTTCCTTTGGCCTAAATGATTTATTTATGATTGTCGGCGAACGCATCAATCCCACGGGAAAGAAGGCCCTGCAGGCGCAGCTTCGAGAAGGAAGTTTAGAAAAGGTATTACAATTTGCGGAAGAGCAGGAGGCTGCTGGCGCGCAGGTACTCGACGTCAACATGGGCATGAGCGGCATTGATGAAAAGGCGATGATGCTTCATTGTCTGGAAGAAATCAGCGGGGTAACGAATTTACCCTTATCCTTGGATTCCAGTCACGTATCCGTATTGGAGGCGGCACTTCGTCATTACCCCGGCAGAGCCCTGATTAATTCCATTTCCTATGAATCCGAAAAGTTTGAAAAGCTCTTACCGATTGCAGCTAAATATGGAGCCGCATTTATATTGCTTCCCCTTTCGGATGAGGGATTACCGAAGGATCTCGACGAAAAGAAGGCAATTATCGAAAAGATTTATACTCGTGCCAAGGAGCTTGGCATGCGAAAGGAAGATATCGTCGTAGACGGGCTTGTTGCCACCATTGGTGCGAATAAAAAGGCCGCACTCGAATGTCTGGAAACTGTCAGATATGCGAAATCCAAGGGCTTTGCCACGATCTGCGGTTTGTCCAACATTTCCTTTGGCATGCCTGAGCGCGGCTATGTCAATACGGCATTCCTGGCTTTAATGATTGAGGCTGGCCTTACCATGGCGATTTCAAATCCCTCGCAGGAGATGCTGGTGAGCTGTGCTTTTGCCACGGACGTTTTACTAAATAAAGAGGGAGCGGACATTAGGTATATTGAATATGCCTCCTTTGTCAAGGAACAAAGAGAAAAGAAAGAAGCCGAGCTACAGGAGAAATTGCTTGCGGCAAATAAGTCTTCCTCTGGTTTGGTTTCGGAAGGAGGCGCAGGAGCTCCCAAAAGCCCTGAAAATGCAGAAGGTAAGCAAGAACATTCTTCAGATAAGCAAAATGGCATAGGTGGAAATGCCGCTCGAGAAGCGCTTTACAAAGCCGTCTTGAAGGGGAATCGAAATGGCATTGCGAAGCTGACGCAGGATGCACTTTCTGCAGGAGAAGCTCCCTCAGCACTTTTAAACGAGATTCTTCTTCCTGGCATCAATGAGGTTGGTGAATTATTTGATAAAGGAAAATATTTTCTGCCACAGTTGATCGCAAGTGCGGAGGCCATGAAAAATGCCATCGAAGTTTTAGAACCCTTGCTTTTGTCCGATCAAAAGGGTGAGGACATGCCCGTCGTAGTCATTGCAACGGTGGAAGGCGACATTCATGACATTGGAAAGAATCTTGTGGCACTCATGCTGAAAAACTACGGTTTCCAAGTAATCGATCTTGGAAAGGACGTGCCTGCCAGCGAGATCATTGCAGCAGCAAAGGAGCATCATGCCAAAATTATTGCGTTATCAGCACTCATGACGACAACCATGCAAAGAATGCGCGAGGTCGTGGAGGAAGTCAAGAAAATCAAGCTTCCCGTTAAGGTTATGATTGGCGGTGCAGTCATTACGCAGGAATATGCCGACGAGATTGGTGCGGACGGCTATTCCAGAGATGCCGCTGATGCCGTGAAATTAGCAAAACGCTTGAATTCAGAGCCATAAAGTGATATAATCCTTGTTTAACAACGACTAAGAAGCACCAAGGAGGGAACAATAGTGAACGGAGCAGATGCCATCATAAAATGCCTCGAAGCAGAGCAGGTTACCACTGTTTTTGGCTATCCCGGCGTTGCAATCTGTCCTTTTTATAATTCCATTTTGGAATCAGACATTCGCACGATTTTGATTCGCACGGAGCAAAATGCCGCGCATGCAGCAAGCGGCATGGCGAGAATGACGGGGAGACCTGGCGTTTGTGCCGTGACAAGCGGCCCTGGGGCAACCAATGTCATCACGGGTATTGCAACAGCCTTTGCTGACAGCATTCCTTTGATCGTCATTACGGGTCAGGTAAACAGCGAGCTTTTGGGAAGCGACGTTTTTCAGGAAGCAGACATAACGGGAGCAGTGGAATCCTTCGTAAAATATAGTTATCTTGTTCGTGATGCCAAGGATATTCCAAGAATCTTTAAGGAAGCATTTCACATCGCCAATACGGGAAGAAAGGGCCCCGTTTTGATTGACGTGCCAATTGACGTACAGAATGCAAACATAGATAAATTTGTCTATCCTTCTGAGATTAACATGAGGACCTATAAGCCTACGGTCAAGGGAAATATGGTTCAAATTAAGAAGGTTGAGAAAGAACTGGAAAAGGCAAAGAAGCCTTTACTTTGCGTTGGCGGCGGCGTACTTTTGTCTGAGGCAGAGGGGGAGATCAGAGAGTTTTCCAAACGCTTTGGCGTTCCCGTAGTTTCTACCATGATGGGAATTGGCGTTATGCCTACAAAGGATCCTCTTTATTTCGGCATGGTCGGAAACAACGGAAAGCCCTATGCCAACAAGGCAATTCAGGACTGCGATCTTTTGATTATGGTCGGTGCGAGAGTTGCAGACAGAGCCGTTAACCAGCCAGAAATTATCACGAGAAATAAGGTATTGGTACATATCGACGTTGATCCCGCTGAGATCGGCAAGAATGCCGGACCAACGATTCCGCTGGTTGGCGATGCAAAGCATATTTTTGAGGATTTGCTGGCACAGGAGGTAACCTGTGATTGTAAAGATTGGACGAAGGAGCTTGGTGAGTGGCGCGTATCCATGGCACCGAAGCGCAATCCCAATCCTGATTACGTTGATCCGGCGGCCTTCATCACGATGCTTTCCGAGAAAATGCAGGACAATGGCGTTTATGTTGCCGACGTTGGACAGAACCAAATTTGGTCCTGCGCTTATCATATTGTAAAGAACGGTCGCTTTATGACCTCCGGTGGAATGGGAACCATGGGATATTCCATTCCTGCTGCCATGGGAGCGAAGCTGGCTGCTCCTGATCGTCAGGTCATTGCCGTCTGCGGTGACGGTTCCTTCCAGATGTCCATGATGGAACTCGCTACCATGCGTCAGCATAACGTGCCCGTAAAGATTATTGTCATTAAGAATAATTATCTTGGCATGGTAAGACAATATCAGCACTTTACCTACAAAGATCATTACTCCGTCGTAGATCTTTCCGGCAGTCCTGATTTGGAAAAGCTTGTCAGTGCCTATGACATGAAATATTTGCGTCTGGACAACATGAAAAACGCAGAGAAGGTTCTGGATGCCTTCCTTGCGAAGGATGAGTCCATTCTTTTGGAAGTAAGGATTGATCCGATGGATCTTGTCTAGGAGGTGCGCCATGAAAAAGAAAATCTATTCCGTATTGGTGGAGAACCGTTCCGGCGTACTGAGCAAGGTTGCAGGATTGTTCTCCAGAAGAAATTTCAACATTGAAAGCCTTGCCGTTGGAGAGACAGACGCAAAGGACGTCTCCTGCATGACCATTGTCTCCAGCGGAGATCAGCACACCATTGAGCAGATCGAAAAGCAGCTAAACAAAAAGATAGACGTCATTAAGGTAAAGACCTTTGATGAGAGTCAGGTCATCGCGAGAGAGCTTATGCTGATCAAGGTGAAATATAACAAGACGAATCGCCGCGACGTCATGGAAATTTGCGATATCATGAAGGCGCAGATCGTCGACATGTCAAAGCATTTCATGATGATTCAACTGTGCGACGTGCCTGAAAGAACGAGTCTAATGATCAGCATGCTTCAGAGCATCAGCATCGTTGAAGTGGCGAGAACGGGAACCCTGGCGCTGGGAAAATGTCAGGAGAACGACTAAGTTTGATTTTGGGCTGATTTCCTTAGGTTTTTGTTGCTTGACATTTCCGAAAAGAGTTGTTATATTTAATAAAGACTTTCACAAGTTATTCCATTAAAGTAAAAAAGCGTTCTTAAAAAGAAAGGCATGGTGGAAAGATGCAGAAGAAAGTGTTTCAGCTTTTAACAAACAATACCTCTGGCGTGTTGAGCCGTATTACGGGACTGTTTTCCCGCAGAGGTTATAATATTGAGAGCATTACCGCAGGCGTAACCGCTGATCCCAAGTACAGCCGCATCACCATCGTAACCAGCGGTGATGACGAAATCCTTGAACAGATCGAAAAGCAGCTGGAAAAGCTTGTAGACGTCAAGGACATCAAGGAATTAAAGCCGGATGAGAGCGTATACCGCGAGCTTGTTTTGATCAAAATTCGCGTCACTGCTGAGCAGAGACAAAATGTTTTATCCCTGGTCAACATTTTCCGTGCCAACGTCGTTGACGTAAGCGAGGACGGCATGATCGTGGAACTGACCGGTAATCAGAGCAAGATTGAAGCTTTGGTAAACCTTTTGGAAAGCTATGAAATTCTTGAAATTGCCAGAACCGGTATTGCTGGTTTGAGCCGCGGAACGAAGGATGTTGTAACCCTGCCGAGTAAATAATCAGGTACAGAGCATCTATTCCGCATTTGCGATTGGTTATAAAAGATCTGAAAATATTGTTAGCTCTAGGGCCTGCTTTTAGTAAACCCTATCAGTTATAAATGCAAGACGATCCGACAAAAAGATAAGCCGGACGGCTAAAAAAATCATATAAGTACATGGAGGAAAGAAAAATGGCAAAGATTTTCTACCAGGAAGATTGTAATCTGTCCCTTCTGGATGGAAAGACAATCGCAATCATTGGCTATGGCAGCCAGGGACACGCACACGCACTGAATCTGAAGGATTCCGGATGCCACGTGATTATCGGTCTGTATCAGGGCTCTAAGAGCTGGGACAAGGCAGTGGCACAGGGCTTCGAGGTTTATACCGCTGCAGAGGCAGCAAAGAAGGCTGACATTATCATGATCCTGATCAATGATGAGAAGCAGGCAGACCTTTACAAGAAGGACATCGAGCCCAACCTGGAAGCAGGCAACATGCTGATGTTTGCTCATGGCTTCAACATTCATTTCGGATGCATCGTTCCTCCCGCTGACGTTGACGTTACCATGATCGCTCCTAAGGGACCTGGTCATACCGTTCGTTCCGAGTATCAGGCTGGAAAGGGTGTTCCTTGTCTGATCGCAGTTCAGCAGAATGCTACCGGCAAGGCACAGGATCTGGCTCTGGCATATGCACTGGGCATTGGCGGCGCAAGAGCAGGCGTTCTTGAGACCACCTTCAGAACCGAGACCGAGACCGACCTGTTCGGTGAGCAGGCAGTTCTTTGCGGAGGCGTATGTGCTTTGATGCAGGCTGGTTTTGAGACTCTGGTTGAGGCTGGCTATGATGAGAGAAACGCATACTTTGAGTGTATCCATGAGATGAAGCTGATCGTTGACCTGATTTATCAGTCCGGTTTCGCTGGAATGAGATATTCCATCTCCAACACCGCTGAGTACGGCGATTACATCACCGGACCTAAGCTGATCACCGCTGAGACCAAGCAGACCATGAAGAAGATCCTGAAGGACATCCAGGATGGTACCTTCGCTAAGGAGTTCCTCCTTGACATGAGCCCCGCTGGAAAGCAGGTTCACTTCAAGGCTATGAGAAAGCTTGCAAGCGAGCATCCTTCAGAGAAGGTTGGCGAGCAGATCAGAAAGCTTTACAGCTGGAACAACGAGGCTGACAAGCTGATCAACAACTAATCAAAAATCGCATGACAAAATTTGACGGGGCAGGATATCCTGCCCCGTTTTGATTGGTTTGACTTAAAATAAATAAATCTTCCTATTTCCTTTTTCTTAATTTTATGTTAGGATAGCATATGTATATTCAAAAACATGAGATTCGGAGGATAAGACCATGGGTATGACAATGACGCAGAAGATCCTTGCGCATGCTGCTGGACTTGACAAGGTAGTCGCAGGACAGCTGATCGAGGCAAACCTGGATCTGGTGCTGGGAAATGACATTACAAGCCCCGTAGCGATCAAGGAAATGGATAAGATGAAGGTAGACGGCGTGTTTAACAAGGATAAGATCGCCCTTGTGCCTGATCATTTTGTACCAAATAAGGACATTAAATCCGCTGAACACTGCAAGTGTGTACGCGAATTTGCAAAAAGAAACGAGATCACGAACTATTTTGAGGTTGGTGAGATGGGCATTGAGCACGCGCTGCTTCCTGAAAAAGGCCTCACCGTTGCAGGCGACGTGATCATCGGTGCTGATTCGCATACCTGTACCTATGGTGCACTGGGAGCGTTCTCTACGGGTGTCGGAAGTACCGACATGGCTGCAGGCATGGCGACCGGTAAGGCATGGTTCAAGGTTCCTTCTGCAATTAGATTTGTACTTACCGGAAAGCCCTCTAAGTGGGTTAGCGGTAAGGACGTCATTCTTCATATTATTGGAATGATCGGCGTAGACGGTGCACTGTACAAGTCCATGGAATTTGTCGGCGACGGAATTGCAAACCTGACCATGGATGATCGTTTTACTATTGCCAACATGGCCATTGAGGCAGGTGGAAAGAATGGTATTTTCCCTGTGGATGCCCTGGCTGAGCAGTACATGAAGGAGCACTCCACTAAGAAATATACGATTTATGAGGCAGACGAGGATGCTGTTTATGATGAGACCTATACCATCGATCTGAGCGAGCTTCGCCCGACCGTTGCATTTCCTCATCTGCCTGAGAATACGCATACCATCGACGAGATCCACAAGATGGATCCAATAAACATCGATCAGGTCGTTATAGGTTCTTGTACGAACGGTCGTCTTGATGATCTTCGCATCGCTGCCGAGATCCTGAAGGGCAGAAAGGTGAAGAAGGGACTTCGCTGTATCGTGATTCCTGCGACCCAGAAGATTTATCTTCAGGCCATGGAAGAGGGACTTCTTAAGACCTTTATCGAGGCTGGCGCCGTAGTAAGCACGCCTACCTGCGGTCCTTGCCTTGGCGGTTACATGGGCATTTTGGCTGAGGGGGAGAGATGTGTATCTACGACGAACCGCAATTTCGTCGGCAGAATGGGACATATTACTTCTGAAATTTATCTTGCGAGCCCTGCAGTAGCAGCTGCAAGTGCCGTAACTGGTAAGATATCCTGCCCGTGTGAGTTATAAGCGAAACAAGCTCAGGTTATGCAGCGTCTGTCAGGCTTAGTCTGACGTCGGCATTTCCATGCCGGGATCATCTCAATACCATTTTCTCTTAATCGTCGCGTGATCACGGCAAGAAAGGCATTTTAGAAAAGGAAAGGTAGAAAAATCATGAAGAATGCAGTAGGAACTGTTTTTAAGTATGGAGATAACGTAGATACCGATGTTATTATTCCTGCAAGATATTTGAATTCCTCTGATCCTGCAGAGCTTGCAACGCATTGCATGGAGGACATTGACAAGGATTTCGTAAAGAACGTAAAGAAGGGTGACATTATTGTTGCAACCAAGAATTTCGGCTGCGGTTCTTCCAGAGAACATGCCCCCATCGCCATCAAGGCGGCTGGCGTAAGCTGTGTCATCGCAGAAACCTTTGCCAGAATTTTTTATCGCAACAGCATTAACATAGGTCTTCCCATTGTGGAATGTCCAGAGGCAGCAAAGGGTATTGATGCAGGTGATCAGGTTGAGGTTAATTTTGATACAGGCGTGATCACAAACCTGACGAAGGGTACCACCTTCCAGGGCCAAGCCTTCCCTGAATTTATGCAGAAGATTATTGCTGCGGAAGGATTGGTGAATTACATCAATAACAAGTAACGTGATATTATGCGTAAATTCTAGAAAAGACGCATCAATAGAAACATTTTTCCTAATGACTGCTTAGTGGGCTGGATTTTCATGCTTGCTAAGCAGTTGTGTTTCAGAACGAAGGTGATTGTTTGACGGAAAAGTTAGAAGGTAAGCAACCAAAGAAAAAACGAAGCTATGAAATTGACATGTGTAACGGTCCCCTTTTGGGAAAAATCGTTATGTTTTATCTGCCCTTAATGCTGTCCAGCGTTTTACAGCTGCTCTTTAATGCGGCAGACGTTATTGTTGTCGGACAGTTTGCAGGAGATGAGGCGCTCGCTGCCGTGGGTTCCACGAGCTCGCTCATCAATCTGCTTGTCAATGTCTTTCTGGGGCTGTCAGTAGGAACGAACGTCCTTGTCTCAAGGTTCTACGGTGCAGGACAGAAGAAGGATTTGGAGGACATGGTCCACACCTCCATCATGACCTCCTTGATCAGTGGTGTCATTTTGGTGTTCGTCGGATTTTTTATGGCAAAGCCTGCATTACTGCTTATGGGCGTGCCTGAGGACGTCATCTCCATGTCCATACTTTATCTGCGCATTTATTTTGCAGGCATGCCCGTCATGATGGCCTATAATTTTGGCAGTGCCATATTAAGGGCGGTGGGAGATACCAAAAGACCGCTTTATTACCTATTATTTGCCGGCGTCGTGAACGTCATTTTGAACCTGATCTTTGTCGTTCCCCTGCACATGAGCGTTGCCGGCGTTGCGCTGGCAACCATTTTGTCACAGGCGCTTTCTGCCCTTATGGTGCTCCGCTGCCTGATGAAGACGGAAGCGGATTATCAGCTTTTCTTGAGCAAGCTTCACGTTGATCAGGATAAGCTCATCAAAATGATCCAAATTGGCTTGCCTGCAGGTTTACAGGGAGCGTTATTCTCCATTTCCAACGTACTGATTCAGTCCTCCGTGAACTCCTTTGGGAAAATTGCCATGGCCGGCAATACGGCTGCAAGCAATATCGAGGGCTTTGTCTATGTCTCCATGAATGCACTGCATCAGACGGCCATCAGCTTTACGGGGCAAAATTATGGTGCAAAGAAATTTGACCGAATCGGAAGAATTCTCTTTATATGTCTGACCTTGGTCATTGGTGTTGGCTTGGTGCTGGGAAATGGCGCCTATTTGCTCGGCGGAACCTTGTTAAAGCTTTATACGGACAATCCTGAGGCAATTTCTTATGGCATACTCAGGCTCAGCGTGATCTGCACAACCTATTGTTTATGCGGCATGATGGACGTGATTGTAGGTTCCATCAGAGGTCTTGGATATGGGATTATGCCAATGCTTGTGTCACTTACCGGCGCATGCCTGTTCCGCGTTGTCTGGATTTTTACCGTATTCCAAAGAGTTCACACCCTGGAATGCCTTTATTTATCCTACCCAATCAGCTGGGCTTTGACATTTGCCGTTCACGTCATTTGCTTTTTGATTGTATTTCGTATGCAAAAGAAAAAACAGCTTGAAACATATGTTCGATTGTGATACACTGAATATAATTGAAAAATGTCATAGAGGAATATGTTACTCCATGTACATGTTTCAAAAAGATACTTGAGACCTCGGAGAGGGCATTATTATGATCGGATTTGTTCGTGGTATTTTGGATACGATAACGGAAGATTGTGCAATTTTAGACGTAAATGGCGTAGGTTATAACGTACATATATCTTCGGATACGGTTTCTAAGCTGCCTGGGATTGGTGAAGAGGTTAAGCTTTATACCTATACCTCCGTTCGCGAGGATGCCATTTGGCTTTATGGATTCTTAAACAGAAAGGATCTTGAAATTTTCAAAAAGTGTATCACGGTCAGCGGAATCGGGCCAAAGGGCGCTTTGTCGATTCTCTCCGTCATGGATGCGGATTCCCTGCGATATGCGATTTCTGCCGGGGATAAAAAAGCAATTTCAAAGGCTCCCGGCATTGGACCCAAGATGGCTGAACGTCTGATCCTGGAGTTAAAAGATAAGATTACTTTTGATGATGCACTTATTGACAGGGAGATCAGTGCAACGGCTGCCGGTACAAATGCTTTTGCCATGGATTCTCCGGAAAAGAAGGAGGCCGTGGAAGCCCTGGTTGCTTTGGGATATGGTCAAACGGAGAGCTTGAAGGCCGTCAATTCCATTCAGGGAATTGAGACAATGGATTCAGGTGCCATATTGAAGGCGGCGCTAAAGAAAATGTTTTAAGGTTCAGATGCTTTAGAATTCAAATTTATAAAAACATGTAGTGCACAACAGGAGATGCAGCATGGTGAAACGCATGATAGAAACCACCGCGACGGAAGAGGACGTGAAATTAGAAGGTTCCTTACGCCCGCAGGTCCTAGATGATTATATCGGGCAGTCAAAGGTGAAGGAAAGCTTAAAAATCTATATTGAAGCAGCAAAGAAAAGGGGAGATGCCTTGGATCACGTGTTGTTTTATGGACCGCCTGGTCTTGGAAAAACGACGCTTGCAGGGATTATTGCAAATGAGATGGGGGTACATCTTCGCGTTACCAGCGGACCTGCGATTGAAAAGCCTGGTGAGATGGCTGCAATCTTAAATAATTTAGAGGAAGGTGATCTTTTATTTGTCGATGAGATTCACCGCTTAAATCGACAGGTGGAAGAGGTACTATACCCCGCAATGGAGGATTATTGCATCGACGTCATGATCGGAAAGGGCTCCTCTGCACGATCCGTTAGACTAGAACTACCAAAATTTACGCTAGTTGGAGCAACGACCAGGGCAGGACTTTTATCTGCGCCGCTTCGTGACCGATTTGGCATGATTCATCACTTGGAATTTTATGAAGTGCCGGAGCTGCAACAGATTATCATGCATTCTGCAAGGGTTTTGAACGTGAAAATTGATCCTGCGGGCGCCAGGGAAATGGCAAGGCGAAGCCGCGGTACGCCGAGACTTGCAAACCGTATTCTAAAACGAGTGCGTGATTTTGCGGAAGTGAAATATGACGGTATCATTACTGAAGACGTAGCAAGAATTGCCTTAGATCTCATGGATGTTGACAAGCTGGGATTAGATCATATCGACCGAAACATTTTAATGACCATGATTGATAAATTTGACGGTGGCCCCGTGGGCCTTGATACCCTTGCCGCCGCCATCGGTGAAGATGCCGGAACAATCGAAGACGTTTACGAGCCATATCTAATCAAAAATGGCTTCATTAACCGGACTCCCCGCGGAAGAGTTGTCACCGATTACGCCTACAAACACTTATTACCATAATATAGCATTATGATAGCCTTTCTATAGTTTATGATCTGATAAAACCATATCGTATATTTCATACAGGAATGTATTATAAATCGAATCATCGAAAACATTTTATGGAAATATAAAAAGCACTTGTCTATCATAAGATTTTAAGATATAATATTTTATGATTTATCGAATGGTTTAGTATACATAACATAATTCTACGAAAGAGAAGGTTGATCGGAAATGGCATCCAAAACAGCTACGGAAGTATTGATTGGCGGAAAAGTATTAAAGCTCAGCGGTTACGAAAGCGAAGAGTATCTTCAGAAGGTCGCAACCTATATCAATAATAAAATCAATGAGTATAATCGTTTGGATGGTTTCCGTAAGCAGTCCATTGATACGCAGGGAACGCTTCTTCAGCTAAACATCGCAGATGATTATTTTAAGGCGAAGAGACAGATTGCCATTTTGGAAGCAGAAATGCAATCCAAGGAGAAGGAGTATTGCGACCTAAAGCATGAACTAGTATCCTGTCAGATTCAGCTGGACAACGCCAAAAACCAGGTGAAGGAATTACAAGGCCAGTGCGAAGAGCAGGGACGCACCATCTTTAAGCTGGAAACGGAATTAAAGAACAAGTAAGACCAGTAAGAAGCGTCTGCGGAAGCAGGCGCTTTTTTAAGGGAGTTTCAAAAACAACTGATTATGACGGTTGATGGGCCGAGGATAGTCTCATGAAAAAGAAGGTTGAATTACTGGCGCCGGCAGGAAATCTGGCAGCCTTTTACGGTGCCATTCATGCAGGTGCAGATGCAGTTTATCTGGCAGGAACGAAATATGGAGCACGCGCCTATGCAGACAATTTTACGCAGGAGGATCTGGTAAAATGTCTTCGGTATGCTCATTTGTTGCGCAAAAAAGTATATCTTACGATCAATACGCTCGTTAAGGAAGAAGAACTAAAGGAGCTGCCTTCCTTTCTTCAGCCCTATGTGGATGAGGGCTTAGATGGTGTCATCATTCAAGATTTTGGCGTCTTAAAGACGATTGCAAAGCATTTCCCGGGATTATCCTTGCACGCCAGCACACAGATGAGCGTTTCAGGCATTTATGGCGCAAAGCTTTTAAAAGAAATGGGTGTGGAGCGAATTGTACCAGCCAGAGAATTGAGCCTCTCTGAAATTCGTCGCATCAAGCAGGAGACCGGATTAGAGATTGAATGTTTTATTCATGGCGCCATGTGCTATTGTTATTCTGGACAATGTCTGTTTAGTTCCATTTTAGGCGGACGCAGTGGAAATCGCGGAAGATGTGCGCAACCCTGCAGACTTCCCTATCAGGTTTCAATTGGTGGGCGGACGGGTAAGGAATGCTATCCTTTAAGTCTTAAGGATATGTGTACCATTGAGCTTTTGCCGGAGCTAATCGATGCAGGAATTGATTCCTTTAAGATTGAAGGCAGGATGAAAAAGGCGGAATATGCAGCCGGCGTAACTTCTTACTATCGTAAATATATTGACCTGTATGAAAAAGGAGAACCTGCCAAGCCTTCCAAGAAGGATTTGGAGGAGTTAAGTCATCTTTACATTCGCAGCGAGAGAACGGATGGATATTATCACAGGCGAAATGGTAAGGAGATGGTGACAATATCCAGCCCAGCATATCAGACAAGCGATGAACAGCTATTATCGAAAATTGAGACAACTTACCTTTCGAACATTCAGAAAATCCCAATTTTCATGAAGGCTGAGTTTTTGATTGGAGAACCTGCGAAGCTGACAATTTCCTTACCGGAAAAGCAGACAAAGCAATCCCTTTCCCTAACGGAAAAACAGACAACGTGTGCCATTTCCCTGACGGAGAAGGAAAAGGCGCCTGCGCAAGAGATTACAGTTTATGGGGAGATTGTTTCGCCGGCACAGAAAGCGCCGATTACGATTGAAAACGTTCGCAAGCAATTGCAAAAGCTTGGGGACAGTAGCTTTACGCTTACGGATCAGGAAGGAAAAGAGATAGAACCTAAGATTCTTTTAGAGGATGGTGCCTTTTATCCCTTGAAGCTAATCAATGAGCTGAGACGAGAGGCCGTCTCAAGGCTGGAGGAGGTGATGCTTCATGGAAAATAAGACATTACGATCCTTTCGAATTTCCCTTAGAAGCATGGAGCAGCTGGAAGCCCTGCGGAACGTCATGGAATCCGGACAACTGGATTTTGAAATAAACAGAATTTATGTAACTTCCGACCTTGTCCTGGAATCAGAACCAAGTTTGATCCTTTGCGAGGACATCAGGAAATATCTTCCGCAGGTCGAATGGATTCTTTCTCTGCCGGAAATCCTAAGAGAAGATGACGAAGCCTATTTGGATCACGTTAAAGCGTTTATCCTTCAAAACAGTCTTTTTTCAGGCGTTTTGGTCGGCAATTTGGAAGGGCTTGGGTACTTTTCCAAGCATCCCGAAATTAAAATCTATGGTGATCACAACCTGTATCTTTGGAATTCCGGTGCCGTTGATGCCATGAAGGATAAGCTGAGTGGCGGCTGCTTACCGTTAGAGCTTCGGGGGCAGGAGCAAAAAAGTCTTCTTTCCGGTAATTTTGATTGGGATAAGCTAGTGTATGGCAGAATCCCCATGATGGTGACGGCAAATTGCCTTGCAAAAACGATGGAAGGGTGCCAGAGGTCTCTAGAGAAAAAAGAGCCAGTTTCTTTGATTGACCGTATGGATAAACGCTTTCCCGTGCTGTTAAACTGCGCGCATTGCTATAATGTCATTTATAATACCGTACCTCTTTCCCTGCACGGAGAGCTTTGGAAATATGAAGGGAAGGCCTCCTTGCGGATTCAGATGACGACGGAGGGCAAGGAGGAGACGATTCGTATTTTGCGCTATTTTTTGACGAGCCATATTGAGGAGCAAAAGCCTCCCTATCAAGATTACACGACTGGTCACGAAAAGCGCGGCGTTGAGTGAAAATTACTTGCATAGAAGCCCATTTTAGACTATACTAGACATAGGTTGTGTTTCACGCCGACAGGAGGGATTGCGATGATAGAAGCAACAAGCTGTGGCGGGGTCGTTATTTTTCGCGGAAAGATTCTACTACTGTATAAAAATGTCCGTAACAAGTATGAAGGCTGGGTTTTGCCCAAGGGAACCGTGGAAGCGGGAGAGGAGTACCCTCAAACCGCACTTCGTGAGGTATTAGAGGAATCAGGTGCCAAGGCTGAGATTATTAAGTATATCGGAAAGAGTGAATATTCCTTCACGGTGCCTGAGGACGTGGTTGAGAAGGAAGTCCATTGGTATTTGATGATGGCCGACAGCTATTACAGTAAGCCACAAAAAGAAGAATACTTTATGGATTCCGGTTTCTATAAGTATCATGAAGCGTATCATTTGCTAAAATTTGCGAACGAAAAGCAAATATTGGAAAAGGCCTATGCTGAGTATCAGGAATTAAAGAAGAATAATGTGTGGGGTAATCACAGACTTGAAGGTTAAGGAATTCTTTCGTGTCAAGAAGAAAAGGGCATTAGAATTCTCTCCGAATTTATATTTTGGAGAGGGCATGCATCCAGAGGATTTCGAGCAGATCCGCGAAAAAATCTGTAAGACTCCTTTGTTGTCCAACGTAATGCTTTTAGTGCTCCCCGAAAATGATTCCGACCAGATCGAGTTTTTTTCTTCAAAATATTTAGCCCAAAATTATTATGCAGAGAAAGAGCATGCCCTGCGAATCGTTGGTATTGCCGCAGATTCCGCGGATGCGACCTCTTTGATCATTAAAATCACGGAGGATTGTCTTGCGGTTCGAAAGGATTGTAGGTTAAAGGAGTTTTTGGAATGGCAGTAGTGGGATGGATTCTATTAGGAATAGTGTTGCTGCTGCTTTTCTTGCTTTTAACAATTCTGTTTTTACCAATTTTTTATCGCATCATCATCAAAATGGATGAAACAGGGCCTTCCGTAAGCATAAAAGTAACCTGGTTTTTCCACTTGATTCGCGTGCTTTTTGATTATCCAAAGCCGAAAAAGCCCATCATAAAAATAGCCTTCTTTACACTTTCTGAAAAAAAGAAGAAGGATAAAGGCGAAAAACCGGCGGAAACGGGGAAGGATTCTTCCAATTCTGATAATACTGCGACTGAAGTATCCGACGTACCCTTAAATGAGGAAAATTCATCAAAAAATATTTTGGAAGAAAATGCTTCAACTGATCATAATTCTCCAGAGGACTCCTCCGATGGAAGTGTTGTTGAAGAAGTAAATGACAAGGCAGACGAAGCCTCTTCGCAAGAATCGTCCAGAAATGAAGAAACGATCTCTGAGGAGGGCAACAAGAAAAAGCAGAAAAAGTCTTTGAAGGAGACCTTGGAAAAACTGTGGGATGATTTTCAGTACTACAAGGCGCTCTGGGAGGACGGAAGCACTAAACCGTTTGTAAAGGATGCCCTTTCGCGGGTGCTTCACCTACTTAAGAATCTTTTACCGCGGAAAATCAAGGGCTATGTTTTGTTTGGCGCGGAATCACCTGACATAACAGGGTATGTCTTTGGCGGATATAGCGTTTTTAAAGCCTTATATCCCAGAAGATTTTTCTTAACTTTAGAGCCAGATTTTGAGCGAAAGGTTTTAGAAGGAGACTTATTAATCAAAGGTCATTTTTGCGTATTTACCCTTTTGCTAGATGCACTTCGGATTCTTTTCGATAAACGGCTGAAGTTGTTAAGGAAAAAATTAGATGCCAGAAAGCATCCGGAGCAAGCAGCCGGGGACGATTTTGTTAAGGAAAAGAAGCGAAAAAGGAAACCCGGCTCAGGGAAAAAGCGTAAGGCAAAAGCAAAGCAAAAGGATCAAACCAGGAATGGTAACGATCACGGTGACAAGTAACTTATTTTGTTAAAATTATTTGGGTATTAGATAGAAATGAAAACAGTGCCGCAGGGCACGGAACGGAGGATCGTATGGCAGAAAACAATCAGATTCAGGGCGTGGTAGAATCCTTGCTGAAGGGCATGAATTCCGTTTTGTCCACAAAGACCGTCGTTGGTGAAGCAACCAAAATTGGGGATACCATTATCCTTCCCTTGGTGGACGTTACCTTTGGCGTCGGCGCAGGATCTGGAAACAACAATCAGAAGGGGAGCGGTTCCGGTGCGGGCGGTATCGGAGGAAAAATGACACCCAGTGCCGTTCTTGTCATTCAAAATGGCAACGTAAAGCTTGTCAACGTAAAGAATCAGGATACGGTAACAAAGGTTCTTGACATGGTTCCCGACATGGTGGACAAGTTCCTGGATAAGAAAAAGACAAAGGAGCCTGCAGAAGTGACGGATGAGCAGGCGTTAGATGCTGCATTTCCTGAGAATAAGGAAGAGTAAACGAATCTTGGCGGGAGGCATATAATGGCATAAGAGCCTTGGAGCCTCCCGCTTTATGAGAAAAATCGCAGGCATTGGCCTATTTTGTATGGTTTTAGGAATGTTTTTGACGTTGCTCATCAGGGATCGATTGGCAAGCTTTTTAGTGATGGTTGTCTTGTCCGTGGCAGGCTACTTTTGCATTTCTGATCGATAACCAAAAAAACGCATAAAAAAGCGGGCAGGAGAGGTCTCCAACCCGTTTCTTTTTGTTCGTTTAGAATATCATTTTGATTAAGCTCTCTCAACAGCACCGGAACGTAAGCAACGGGTGCAAACGTGAAGCTTCTTAGCGCCGCCGTTAACCTTACACTTAACACTCTTAATGTTAGAATTCCAAATCGCGTTGCTTCTTCTATGAGAGTGGCTCACGTTATTACCAAAATGTACTCCCTTGCCACAAATATCACACTTAGCCATAATGACACCTCCCGTCTTAAGCAATCTATCGCCGCGAATTTTTCACAACATTGTTATAATAACAGAAACCTTACAGAAAAGCAAGTAAAAAAATTCTTTTTTTGAAAAAAACAATAATTTTCCATTTTGAACTTTATTTTTTAATGAAAAGACGTTATAGTGTTATAGATAGTGCGTGCTCGTACTAAATGGAAACAGAAAGGTATGGTGTGACAATGAAGGGATCTTCAATCGATACGCATATGGGTAGTATTTCCATAAACAATGAAGTGATCGCGCAATATGCAGGAAGCGTTGCCGTTGAATGCTTTGGCATTGTTGGCATGACCGTTGCAAACGTAAGGGATGGCCTTGCCAGAATTCTAAAGCCCGACAATCTGAGCAGAGGCATCAACGTGACCGTGGGCGCTAATCATAAACTGATTCTGGACTTCCACGTGATTGTTGCGTATGGCGTCAGCATTATCGCCGTATCCGACAATCTGATCGGTAACGTAAAATATAAGGTAGAAGAGTTTACCGGATTAGAGGTTGAGAAAATTAACATCTACGTCGAAGGCGTTAGGGTGATTGATTAAGGAGGATTTTGTTGTGTCTTACCAAGAGATCGATGCAAAAATGCTTTCCAAGATGTTTTTAGCCGGTGCAAAGAATCTTGAGAGCAAAAAGGAATACATTAATGAGTTGAACGTATTTCCCGTTCCTGACGGAGATACGGGTACCAACATGACCATGACCATTTTATCTGCGGCAAAGGAAGTGACCGCATTGGGAGAAAATCCTTCCATGGAGGATCTCTGTAAAGCAATTTCCAGCGGTTCCCTTCGCGGTGCCAGAGGAAATTCCGGAGTTATTTTATCGCAGCTGTTCCGCGGATTGACAAAGGTAATTAAGCCGTATCATTCCTTAAACGTTGCCGTGATCAGCGAAAGCTGTGAAAAGGCCGTAGAAACTGCTTATAAGGCAGTCATGAAGCCCAAGGAAGGGACCATTTTAACCGTTGCCAAGGGTATCTCCGATAAGGCAAAGGAACTGGCAAGCGAAGGCGTTACGGATCTGGAAGTATTTATGGAAAAGGTGCTGGAGCATGGAAAGTACGTGCTGAGCCAGACCCCCGAGCTTCTTCCCGTATTAAAGCAAGCCGGAGTAGTTGATTCTGGCGGTCAGGGCCTGATTGAAGTCATCTCCGGTGCATATGACGCACTACTTGGCAAGGAGATTGATTATTCCTCCTTGGAGCAGGAATCAGATGCAGGCCAAAAGCCTGTCGCAGAGGCTCCTGAAGAGGCCGAAATCAAGTTCGGTTATTGTACGGAATTTTTGATTTTGTTAAATAAAAACTTTAACATTAAGACTGAGATGGATTTTAAGGCTTACTTGGAGTCTATCGGTGATTCCATCGTTTGCGTATGCGACGGAGAAACCGTAAAGATCCACGTACATACCAATGATCCTGGTCTCGCCTTGCAGAAGGGCTTAAAGTTTGGTCAGCTTTCAAACATCAAAATTGACAACATGCGTCTTGAGCATGAGGAAAGAGTTCAGAAGGCTGCAGAAAAATCCGTAGAAAAGCCTATCGAAAAGGAGGAGCCTAAGCAGCCTCCCAAGAAGGTCGGCTTTATTGCGATCTCCGCAGGCGATGGCTTAAGCGAAATCTTTAAGAGTATTGGCGTTGATTATGTCATTGAGGGTGGTCAGACCATGAATCCCAGTACGGCTGACATTTTAGATGCCGTTGATCGCGTCAATGCGGAAAATGTCTTTATTTTACCGAATAATAAGAACATTATTCTTGCGGCAAGACAAGCTGCAGAGCTGATGACGGATAAGAATCTTCTTGTCATTCCGACCAAGACGATTCCTCAGGGCATTACGGCAGTGATCAATTACATGGATGGTTCTTCCGTTGACGAAAACGAAGAGGTGATGATCAGTGAAATTGCGAAGGTAAAGACTGGTCAGGTTACCTATGCCGTAAGGGATACCGTCATTGATGACAAGGAAATCAAGAAGGATGACTACATGGGCGTTGGCGACAACGGAATCCTTGCGAACGGAAAGGATCTCACGGAAGTAGTTTTGGAAACCGTTGCAGCCATGGCAGATGAGGATTCCGAGCTGATCAGCGTATATTATGGCAGCGACGTCTCTGAGGAGGATGCTGAGGCCATCCGCGAAAGAATTGCTGACGCATGGCCAAATCTCGACGTGGAGCTTCAAAATGGCGGTCAGCCGATCTATTATTATTTGGTTTCCGTTGAATAAATAGGTTAGAACTTGTTGTAGAGTAAGGGGCGATTTTGCAGGATGCAGGAGCGCCCCTGTTTTTGAATAAGTGGGGTGATGGCTTGATTCAGTCAGATTCTTCTTTGCTGCAAGTCAAGGGAATTGGGGAAAAGAGTTACAAATTGTATCAAAAGCTAGGGCTCTATACGGTCGGAGATCTTCTTCGTTATTATCCAAAGGGGTATGAGCGTTTTGATGCGCCAAAAAAAATGCAGGAGCTCGTCAGCGGGGAGACCTGCGCCGTCCAAGGCAGAGTTTTAAATGTTCCTTCCATGCGAAAAACGAATCATCTGACCATTCTTACCGTCAATATCAAGGATGATACCGGGTCTATGGCGCTCGTTTTTTTTAACATGCCTTTTTTGACAAAGCTTCTAAAGCCTGGCATGATTTACGTATTTCGCGGTCTTATTCAGACAAGGGGGCCTGCCTTTCTCATGGAGCAACCGAAGTTTTATTCTCCGGAGGAGTATCAAAAATTATCAGGAATCCTTATGCCGAAGTATTCCCTGACAAAAGGTCTCACAAATCAGGCGATTCAGAAGGCCGTAAAATCCGTTTGGAAGGATTATGCTTTTGAGGAGGAGTATCTGCCAAAAGAAATTCTCCAAAGAGCCGGCATACCGGAAGCAGAACCTGCGCTTTACGAAATTCATTTTCCGCAGGAAGAGGAATCTGCCATCTTTGCGCGAAGACGATTGGTTTTTGATGAGTTCTTTTCCTTTTTATTTCAGCTTCGCAAAAATAAGGATCAATTTTCCGAGATTCCAAACGAGTGCCCGATGATCGAAACCGCAGATACGGTTCGCTATGTTGATGCCTTACCATTTCGTCTGACCAAGGGGCAAAAACAGGTTTGGCAGGAAATTCGCGAGGATTTAGAGGGCCCGTTGTGTATGAATCGTCTTGTCCAGGGAGACGTGGGTTCCGGCAAGACCATTGTCGCCTTTTTAGCACTTCTCATGGCGGCAGCAAATGGATATCAGGGTGCCCTTATGGCACCGACCGAGGTTTTGGCCGTTCAGCACTATGAATCCGTCCTGAAGGATATTAAAAACTACCATCTTTGTTTCAAACCAGTATTGTTGGTAGGTTCCATGACGGCTAAGGAAAAGAAGACAGCTTATGAGCAGATTGCCTCTGGTGAAGCCAATCTTGTCATTGGCACGCATGCGTTAATCCAAGAAAAGGTGGTTTATCATAAGCTGGGGCTTGTCGTAACGGATGAACAACACCGCTTTGGCGTAAGACAAAGGGAAACGCTTGCGGAAAAGGGCTTGCAGCCCCACGTCCTCGTGATGAGTGCAACTCCGATTCCGAGGACGCTTGCCATCATTTTATATGGTGATCTCAAAATTTCCGTGATACGCGAGCTTCCCGTCGGGAGACTTCCGATCAAAAACTGCGTCGTCAATACTTCCTTTCGGCCAAAGGCATACAAGTTTATTGCAGATCAGGTTGCCACCGGACGTCAGGCGTACGTCATTTGTCCGCAGGTGGAAGAGGGAGAGCTGGATGATACGGAAAACGTCATTGACTATGCAGAAAAGCTGCGAAATGCGCTGCCGCCCGGTATCGTTGTTGCATATCTTCACGGAAAAATGAAGCCTGCGGATAAAAACCGGATCATGGAGGATTTCGCAGCCAAAAACATTGACGTGCTTGTATCTACGACCGTCATTGAAGTAGGCATTAACGTGCCGAATGCCACGGTCATGATGGTTGAAAACGCGGAACGATTTGGACTGGCACAGCTCCATCAGCTCAGGGGCCGTGTCGGCAGGGGAGAGGCACAGAGCTATTGTATCTTTATCAGCACGAACGATTCCAAGGATACCATGAAAAGGCTTCAGATCCTCAATACCAGCAATGATGGTTTCTACATCGCCTCAGAGGACCTAAAGCTTCGTGGCCCCGGTGATTTGTTCGGCATCCGTCAGAGTGGTGAGTTCGCCTTTCGAATCGGAGACGTCTTTACCGATGCGGAGCTCTTAACCTTGACAAGTGAAATCGTTGACGAACTTTTGAAAAAGGATCCTACGCTGTCACTTCCTGAGCATCGTCCCCTTTTGGAACACTTTGCGAGGGAAAACGCAAATGCAGTTGACTTTAGAAGCATTTGAGTGTAACATGGAAACTATACTGTAGATGGAAAGGCATAAAACCATATGAGCAAAATAGCAATTGTCACTGACAGCAACAGCGGCATTACGCAAAAGGAAGCGAAGGAGCTTGGCATTTACGTACTTCCCATGCCCTTCATGATTGGCAACGAGCTTTACTATGAGGATATTAACCTGACACAGGAGCAGTTCTACGAAAAGCTTCTGGGTGGTGAAAATATATCGACTAGTCAGCCTTCCCCAGAGGAGGTTTGTAAGCTTTGGGATTCCCTTTTGAAGGAATATGATGAAATTGTCCACATTCCAATGAGCAGCGGATTGTCTGGTTCCTGTCAGAGTGCACTGATGCTGGCACAGGATTATGATGGCAGAGTTCAAGTCGTGGACAACCAGAGAATATCCGTAACGCAGAGAAGATCCTGCCAGGATGCCCTGGAGCTTGCCGCAAGCGGCTTGGATGCCAAGGCCATCAAGGATTTTTTGGTAAAAGATAAATTTAACAGCAGTATTTACATTATGCTGGATACGCTGCAATATCTGAAAAAGGGCGGTAGAATTACGCCTGCGGCGGCAGCCATCGGTACCCTCCTAAAGCTCAAGCCCGTGCTTCAAATTCAGGGCGAGAAGCTGGATGCGTTTTCCAAGGCCAGAACAACTTCTCAAGGTAAGGCCGTCATGATCGGAGCAATCAAAAACGACGTTGAAACCCGTTTTGGAGGCATTTTACCCGCGCCAGGCGGTGTATGGCTCCAGATTGCGCACACGCATAACGAAGAGGCTGCCCTTGCTTTGAAGGAAGAGCTTTTGGAAGTCTTCCCTGGATACGACATTTATATTGCGCCCCTGTCCCTAAGCGTATCCTGCCATATCGGACCAGGATCCCTTGCCATAGCTTGCTGCAAAAAGATTTCCTACTAAAACTTAGTCAAAAAACCATATGAAACAAAGACCAGAATATGGAATGCGCCCATCAGAAAATGAGATTTTTAAGTCATTTTTTGACAGGCGCTTTTTCTTATGTCAAAGCTTCATAAATATCTTGAAAAATGGAAGATTTTGTACTTTTCCCTTTGCAAAACCACAACATCTATGATAAAATAGTACTATCTTTGGTGTATTAGGAGGAATGGCATTACCATGGCAGATGCAAATCAATACGATGCGGCCAGTATCACCGTCCTGGAAGGTCTCGAGGCTGTCCGCAAGCGCCCCGGCATGTATATCGGCAGCGTGTCCACAAAGGGTCTGAATCACTTGATCTACGAGATTCTCGATAACTCCGTGGATGAACATCTGGCTGGCTATTGTGACGTCATTCACGTGACCTTGGAGGCGGATGGTTCCGCAACCGTTTCAGATAATGGCCGAGGAATTCCCGTAGGCATGCATGAAAAGGGCGTCAGCGCAGAACGTCTTGTGTTTACAACGCTTCATGCGGGTGGTAAGTTTGATAATACGGCATATAAAACCAGCGGCGGCCTTCACGGCGTGGGATCCTCCGTAGTTAACGCTCTTTCGACAAGGCTTACCGTCAGAGTTAAGCTTGGCGGTTCCGTTTATGAAGATAGCTATGAGAGAGGAATTCCTACGACGGAGCTGATCGGCGGACTTCTTCCCGTTGTCGGTAAGACCAAGGAAACTGGTACGACCATTAATTTTTTACCGGATGAAACCATATTTGACCGCACCAGATTTAAAGAGGATGAGGTAAAGAGCCGTCTTCATGAAACCGCTTATCTTAACCCGGGTCTTACCATCGTATATGAGGACAAGCGGCCCGAATCCTCGGAAAGCATCACCTATCATGAGCCCGAGGGCATTGTCGGATTCATCAAGGACATGAATAAGACAAAGGAAACCATTCACGACGTGATCTATTTTTCCGGCGAGAGCGAAGGCATTTCCGTTGAGGTGGCGTTCCAGTATGTGAATGAGTTTCATGAAAATGTCCTTGGTTTTTGTAATAATATTTATAACTCTGAAGGCGGTACGCATTTGACTGGCTTTAAGACCATGTTTACGACCATCATCAACAACTACGCGAGAGAGCTTGGAGTGCTCAAGGAAAAGGACGTCAATTTCACTGGCGCGGACGTGCGTAATGGCATGACGGCAGTCGTTTCCTTAAAGCATCCGGATCCCCGTTTCGAAGGGCAGACGAAGACGAAGCTGGACAATCAGGATGCGGCAAAGGTCGTCAGCAAAATTACCAACGATGAAGTCGTTCATTTCTTCGATAGAAACCTCGAGATCTTAAAAAGTGTCATTGGCTGTGCTGAAAAGGCTGCAAAGATCCGAAAGACGGAAGAAAAAGCCAAGACAAACATGCTGACTAAGCAAAAGTATTCCTTTGATTCTAACGGAAAATTAGCCAATTGTGAGTCCAAGGATCCCTCAAAATGCGAAATCTTTATCGTAGAGGGTGATTCCGCAGGCGGCAGCGCAAAAACTGCAAGAAACCGCATGTATCAGGCAATCCTACCGATTCGTGGTAAGATCTTAAACGTAGAGAAGGCAAGCATTGACAAGATCCTGGCAAATGCTGAAATCAAGACAATGATCAATGCCTTTGGCTGCGGCTTTTCCGAGGGCTACGGCAATGATTTCGACATCAGTAAGCTGCGCTATGACAAAATTATTATCATGGCCGATGCCGACGTAGATGGTGCGCATATTTCTACCCTGTTGTTAACGCTGTTTTACCGCTTCATGCCAGAGCTGATTTTCGAGGGGCATGTTTATATTGCCATGCCTCCCCTGTATAAGGCCATGCCAAGCAAGGGTGAGGAGCAGTATCTCTATGATGATAAAGCTCTGGAAAAGTATCGCAAAACGCATAAGGGACCGTTTACCCTACAGCGCTACAAGGGACTTGGTGAGATGGATGCCCAGCAGCTTTGGGAAACCACCTTGGATCCGGAAACCCGCATGATGAAGCAGGTTGAGATTGAGGATGCCAGAATGGCAAGTGAGATTACGGAGCTTCTCATGGGAACGGAGGTTCCTCCCAGAAAAGCATATATCTATGATCACGCAAGGGATGCAGAACTGGATATCTAATGCTTTGGCGATCTTTTTAAGAGAAGTCTTTTGATCCTTATGACTTATAATGATAAATAAATTGGGCAGGTATGGTAAGTGAATCAGAATGATCGAATCATAAAAACCGAATACTCCGAGGAAATGCAGAAATCCTTTATTGACTATGCGATGAGCGTTATTATCGCGAGAGCACTTCCCGACGTGCGGGACGGCTTAAAGCCCGTACAGAGAAGAACGCTGTACGACATGCACGAGCTCGGAATCCGTTACGACAAACCCTATCGTAAGAGCGCACGTATTGTCGGCGATACCATGGGTAAGTATCATCCTCACGGCGATAGCTCCATCTATGAAGCACTTGTCGTCATGAGTCAGGATTTCAAAAAGGGCATGGCGCTGATCGATGGTCATGGAAACTTCGGCAACATCGAGGGAGATGGTGCCGCAGCCATGCGTTATACCGAGGCAAGATTGCAGAAGGTAACGCAGGAGGCTTTCCTTGCTGATCTCGACAAGGACGTTGTCGATTTCATGCCAAACTTTGACGAAACTGAGAAAGAGCCTACGGTGCTTCCCGTAAAGATCCCAAATCTTTTGGTCAATGGATCTGACGGTATTGCCGTAGGCATGGTCACCAGCATTCCTCCGCATAACCTTTGCGAGGTTATTGACGCAACGAAGGCTTATCTGAATAACGAAAACATTACCACGCGTGAGCTGATGAAATACATTAAGGGGCCGGATTTCCCTACAGGCGGCATTGTGATCAATCAGGATGAGCTGCTTGACATTTATGAGACTGGCGTTGGCAAGATCAAAATTCGCGGGAAGGTAGAATATGAGAAAACGAAGGGTGGAAAGACCAACGTTGTCATCACCGAGATCCCTTATCCCATGATTGGTGCCAACATAGCAAAGTTTCTGACCGACGTCGCAGCCCTTGCCGAAACCAAAAAGACACAAGACATCGTAGACATTTCGAACCAAAGCTCAAAAGAGGGCATTCGTATCGTCATTGAGCTTCGAAAGGATGCAGATGCGGAAAACTTCGTCAACATGCTATATAAAAAGACGCGTCTCGAGGATAGCTTTGGCGTAAATATGCTTGCCATCCACGAAGGCCGTCCCGAGACCATGAGTCTTCGCAGTATCATTAAGGCGAGCGTGGATTTTCAGTTCCAGATTGCGACAAGAAAGTATACAAATCTTCTTGCCCGTGAGATGGAAAAGAAGGAAATTCAAGAGGGATTGATCAAGGCCTGCAACGTCATTGACCTGATTATTGAGATTCTTCGCGGCTCCAAGGATCGTGCCATGGCAAAGGCCTGCCTTGTGGAGGGAAAGATTGACGGCATCAGGTTTCGCTCCAAGGAGTCAAAGATTATGGCTACGCAGCTGATGTTTACGGAAAAGCAGGCGAATGCCATTTTGGAAATGCGCCTTTATAAATTGATTGGATTGGAAATTGAGGCCTTGATTGCGGAGCATGAGGATACTCTTGCCAATATTTATCGCTACGAGGATATTTTGGATCGCAGGGATTCCATGGCACAGGTAATTATCAGTGAGCTTGACGGCTTCAAGAAGGAATATGGAAGGAAACGCCGCACCGTGATTGAAAATGGTCAGGAAGCGGTTTACAAGGAGAAGGAAGTTGAGGAGACCGACGTTTACTTCCTCATGGACCGTTTCGGCTATGCAAAAACCATTGACATGGCTACCTATGAGCGAAATAAGGAAGCGGTGGACACGGAATTCAAATATGCCTTTGTGTGCAAAAATCTTGGAAAGATTTGCCTATTTACCAATACGGGACAGCTGCATACAATCAAGGTTATGGATTTACCTGCCGGAAAGCTGCGTGATAAGGGGATTCCCATCGATAACGTCAGCAACTATAATTCCCAGCAGGAGACGATCGTCTTTGTGACCACACAGTCAGACCTGAACTTAAGAGAGCTCATTTTTGTTACGAAGCAGAGCATGATGAAGCTTGTAGATGGCGGAGAGTTTGACGTAAGAAGCCGTACCGTTGCCGCGACAAAGCTTTCTGACGGAGATGAGGTAGTCAGCGTACAAAGTCTGACGGATCAAAAGAACATGATTCTGCAGACCAAGGAGGGGTATTTCCTGCGCTTCCCGTTAGAGCAGATTCCGGAAAAGAAAAAGACGGCCGTCGGCGTGCGAGGCATGAAGCTCAGCCCGAAGGATGCCATAGAAGAAGTTTATTACACAAGGGCGCAGGATGATGCCAGCATAGAATATAAAGGAAAGAATCTGGTGTTAAACGGCTTAAAGCTTGGTTCAAGAGATTCTAAAGGGGTTAAGGTCAGGATATCATGAGACATGTGTCATGATGCCAGATGCCTCGAAGCGATAAAAAAGGAGTGTTGAAATTTGAGAGTCATAGCAGGAACATGCAGAAGCATGCCATTAAAAGCCCCTGAGGGCTTAAATACAAGACCCACTACGGACAGAATTAAGGAAACGCTGTTTAACATTTTACAGCAGGAGGTTCCAGGAAGCATTTTTGTGGATTTATTCTCCGGAAGTGGCGGCATTGGCATTGAAGCCTTAAGCCGCGGCGCTAAAAAAGCCTATTTTGTTGAGAACGCTCCAGGTGCCCTACAGTGTATCACGCAAAATCTTTTGTTTACGAAATTGGCAGATCGTGCTATAGTGATAAAGCAGGATGCCGCTTTGGCAGTTTCTTCCATCCGTGAAAAGCACGTGGACGTTATTTTTATGGATGCCCCCTATGAAGAGGGACATGAGGAAAGAGTGTTGTCTGCGTTGGCCGCCCAGCCTTATGTAAATGAAGAAACCTTGATCATTGTTGAGGAATCCCTGCATGCTGATTTTTCCTTTGTCACCTCACTTGGTTTTGAAGTTGTTAGGGAAAAGAAGTATAAAACCAATCAACACGTATTTCTGCGTAAAAAAGCTGCAGACAATACTTAAAATGGAGGAATGACATGATTAGAGCCGTTTATCCCGGTAGTTTTGATCCCATGACCTATGGACACCTTGACGTCATCAAAAGAGCCTCATCCATGTTTGATGAGCTTGTCGTAAGCGTTTTGAACAATAAAGAAAAAAGTGCGTTGTTTTCTGTAGAGGAACGTGTTAATATATTAAAGGAAGCCACGAAGGATCTGCCAAACGTCACAGTTGACAGCTTTAGCGGACTCTTAATTAACTATGCCGCAAGCAGGGACATTCACATTGCCGTCAGAGGCCTTCGTGCCGTAACGGACTTTGAGTATGAGCTTCAGCTTGCTCAGACGAATCGCCAGCTCTCTCAAGAAAAGCTGGATACCATTTTCCTGACTACCAGTTTGGAATACGCCTACCTAAGTTCATCAGGCGTAAAGGAAATCGCATATTTCGGAGGGGACATCAGTCCCTGCGTACCTGAATTTGTTGCAAAGCTGATTCGTGAAAAATATAAGGGAAGGGCGTAAGGAGATATGAATAGCGCAAACAAAATCGAACAAGTCATCACCGACATTGAGAACTATCTTGCGAGCAGTAAGAATCGTTGGTTTTCCAGCACGGAAGTGATTGTCAATCGTGAAGAAATGATCGATATGCTTGAGGAACTCCGTCGTAAAACGCCTGAAGAAATTAAGCAGTATCAGAAAATCATAGCCAATAAGGATGCCATCCTCGCGGACGCCGCCGAGAGGGCACAGAACGTAAAGGCTGAAGCAGAGCAACAGGCCAAGGCTCTTTTGGAACAGGCTGCCGTGGAACATAACCAAATGATCAGTGAGCATGAAATCATGCTTCGCGCACATGCCCGTGCAGATGAGTTTGTTAACATGGCCGTCAACAAGGCACAAGGCATCATTGACAATGCGACCCTTGAAGCAAATGCCTTAAAGGATTCCGCTAATCAGTACATGGATGACATGCTGGCTCATCTGTCAAAGATCATCGCAGCGGCAACGCAATCTGCAACCAATAATTACAGCAGAACGCTTCAGTCAACACAGGACAGCTTCGAAAAGTTAATTCAGTCCTTGAATGAATATCAGAACATCATTCAGGACAACATTATTCAACTACACGCTGCGGAAACGCAGGAGGAAGCACCTGCGCAGGAAACGGAAACAATAGAAGAATAAGAAGTTTGAGATAAACCAGTTTTCTCATGAAAGCTGGTTTATCTTGTAAAAGGGTACTGTCTTTTCATCTATATTTTTTTGATTTTGAATTTGTTTTGATATTTTATCTTATTGTTTTTGATAGTAGATCTAGAAAACAAAAGATTTGAGGGGAAAAGGATTGAAAAGAAAAAAACAAAATGATATGACTTGTCATAGATTTGTTCGATCTGTCTTGTGGGTGATAGTGGTTTGTTTGTTAGCAATATGCCTTTTTGATCCGCTGGTTGTGCAGGCGGCGCCGAGGCTTCAGAAGATCAAGAAGAGTCCCATCATCGTCGTGATTGATCCAGGTCACGGCGGGGAGAATGAAGGGACGACAGAATGCGGTTTTCTGGAGAAGGACATGACGCTCGTAACTGCAAAAAAGATGGCGGAAGAGCTTTCTAAGTTTGATGGCATTGAGGTATATCTAACGAGGGAGAATGATAAGGAGCTTAGCCTGAAGGATCGCGCCGTGATTGCAGATCAATATCATGCAGATTTTTTGATCAGTCTTCATTACAATGCCTCAGAATGTCATGAATTTTTTGGAAGTGAGGTATGGGTGTCCTTAAATCCGCAATATCACAATGCAGGATATCAGCTTGGAACCATGTTTTTGCGAGAATTTCGTGACATGGGGCTTACGCTTCGCGGAATTAAGACCAAGCGTCACAGCAAAGGTGGAGATTATTACGGAATCTTAAGAGAATCCGTGAAATTGGACGTACCTGCAATTATTGTTGAGCATTGTCACGTAGATCACGTAAAGGACAATGTTTTTTGTGATTCTCAGGAAGAATTAGAGCAATTCGGGGTTGCCGATGCCATGGCCGTTGCCAAATATTTCGGATTAAAAAGCGCAAGTCTTGGCGTAGATTATTCGGAGGAAGCAAATACTTTACCAGAAGTTACTTCTGGCATTTTAGTGGATCGTGCGGCGCAGGATCAAACGCCTCCGGAATACTGCCACCTGTCCCTAAAGGAAGCTTTTTATTCGGAGGATCGCGTGATCGTCGAAGTCAGCGGAAAGGATTCCGATAGCAATTTGATTTATTTTGCCTATAGTCTTGATGGCGGAAAAACCTTTTGTGACAGCATCCCATGGCCAGAAGGAGATATATTGACGGGCGAATTCTCCGGTACCTTTACGTATGAGATTGAGATCCCGGATGGCACGCAGCCGCTGCTGTGCGTGCGCGCCACCAATCCTTATGATCTACATTCTTCCAGTAATCTGCTCACCTTTGATCAGATATTTCACAAGCCTGTCGAAGTGAAGGCTACGGAGGAACCCACTTTTGTAGATGCTACCGATAAATTGATTTCCGATCCCAAGGAAGAAGCCGATACAACTCCCGTAGCGAAAGCTTCGACCATCTTGATGGTGGTCATTCCCGTAGTGCTAGGTTTATTCCTAATCTTTTTCCTTGCCTATCTGATCAAGGAAAAACGGCTAAAGAATAAAAAAGAAAACCAATAGAAAATAAATGTGAACAGCGTTATAAAAACCTTATGCAGGACATATTCCTGAAAGCTTTTCGAAAGATTTGTCGTTCGAATCACCCCATAGGTTTGAGCCATGCAGGAAAGTCCGCCAAAGCTCACGGCAACAAGACTAAGCAGCGGACATTTCTTTCCAAGCATTGTAAGGCCGGTAGTTATTTCAAAGAGAATTCCCCAATATTCCTTTGCTGAAGACTTTAGAAATAGCCTTGGCAGAAGATTCCAAAGGCAAAAGAAGATCACGTAACCGCCTAGCTGCAGGATACTGTGGATAGAGCTTGCAATGGAATTGGAGAGTGCCTCTGAAAACCCTTGGGAAATCGGCTGCTCCTGATAACAACCTGGTTCCTTTTGGTTCTTATAAAAGGTATGTCTCAGAAGTAGTCCATAAGCCAATGGAATGCCATAGGCTCCTAGCAGACAGAAAAGCGGTTTTTGAATTCCTAGCAAGGGAATCACAAAACCCATGAGATAAGCTGGTCCAAGATTATTGCAAAACGCCAAAAGCCAACGGGCATCCGTTCTTGTCAGTTTTCCGTTTTCATAGAGCTCAGCGACTGTTTTGGCGCCCATTGGGAACCCGCATAGAAACCCCATAAAAATGCAATAACAGGCGGATGCATTGCATTGATAAATCCTTCCAAGAACTGGCGCAAATAAACCCGCAAAACGATCTGCAAGTCCCATGCGTATTACGATTCCAGACAGAATCATCATAGGAAGCAATGCCGGAATCATATGATAAAACCATACCTTAAGTCCAGACAAGGCGAATTCCTGACAAATCCCTGCATGGGAAAGAAGGCCAAGAATGGCCGCAAAAAAAAGACAGGCCAAAAGCATGATTCGTTACTCGCAGCGTAATTTCTTCATACTATATGCCGCACAGTATGTTTTCATTCCATAAATGCCATAAAAGAAAGAGTATTCTATGAGATTAGATAAATATCTTGCATCCCAGACACAAGAAAGTCGCAGTCAAGTAAAAGAATTCATTCGGAGAAAACTTGTCAACGTTGATGAGCAAATTATTACCAACCCTGAATTTCAGGTTGATCCCGAAAAGAATAAAGTAAAGCTACGTGGAAACGTGATTGGATATTCCCAATATCAATATTTTTTGTTAAATAAACCTGCCGGAGTCATTAGTGCAACAAAGGATCGGTTATCTGAAACAGTTCTTGGGCTATTGCCAAAGGACCATAAAAAGGATTTATTTCCCGTTGGAAGACTTGATAAGGATACGGAGGGCCTTCTCTTGATTACCAATGATGGCGCATTGGCACATTCCCTGCTTTCACCAAAAAAGCACGTATCTAAGACTTATCTGGTCAAGATGAAAAAGGAATTGACCGATGAGGATATTGCAAGGCTCGAACAAGGCGTTGACATTGGAGAGGTTACCTTAACACTTCCTGCATCCGTTACGAAAATCTATGATCCTAATTTAGAAGGAGAATGGATTCACCTAACAATTCACGAAGGACGTTTTCATCAAGTAAAGCGGATGCTGCAGGCCGTTGAAAATGAAGTATTGTATTTGAAGCGGATTCGTTTTGGCGGTCTCTCATTGGATTCTTCACTAAAGCCCGGAGATTGTCGTGAGCTGACGGATGAAGAGCTTCAGCTATTAAAACGCTCCCGTGAAGTTGCAGAAGAAAAAAGAAAGCTGCTTCAGGGGAAGAAGGCCGTTATTTTTGATTTGGATGGCTCCTTAATTGATTCCATGTGGATTTGGGGCCGAATTGACGAAGAGTATTTAGGTCGTTTTGGCATTCAGCTAAAAAGCCGGGAGGAGCTTCGCAGTAAAATTGAAGGGATGAGTTTTTATGAGACTGCCGTCTTTTTCAAGGAATATTTTCAGCTCCCCGATTCCATTGAAAAAATGACTTCCGACTGGAACCAGATGGCATGGGATAAGTATGAGAAGGAAGTACCGCTCAAAGCGGGGATTCCCGATTTTTTGGAGGGCTGCCGAAGGAACGGCCTAAGGCTCGGCATTGCCACAAGCAATTCCAGGGAGCTTGTCGATAACGTGTTATCCGTTCACAGGGTTTCGAACCAATTTGAATCGATAATTACCGGGAGTGAAATTACGAAGGGTAAGCCTGCTCCGGACGTCTATCTTGCCGTTGCAAAGGCACTTGGCGTTTCTCCGGAGGATTGCCTGGTATTTGAGGACATCGTAAAGGGCATTATGGCGGGAAAGAATGCCGGAATGACTACCTGTGCCATTGCAGACGAGGATTCTGCAGCCACTTGGGAAAACAAAAAAGAGATTGCCGATTATGCCATTTATGATTTTTATGTTTTTTTTGGGAGCGTAGACAAATGAAGAAAATTGCTTTGATTACCGGTGCATCCTCAGGTATGGGCAGGGAATTTGCCCTGCAGATGGATTGCCATTTTCATAATATTGATGAATTCTGGCTTGTTGCACGAAGGGAAGAAGAATTAAAGGAATTGGCCGATTGCCTGCAGCACCCCTGCCGTATTTTTCCCATGGATATTACTAAGCTTGGTCAATTGGAGCGTCTGGAATTTGCCTTAAGATTAGACAATGCCAGGCTTTGCATGCTGATTCAATGCGCGGGCTATGGCATTATGGGCGATTTTGAGCATGCAGATCGCAAGGAAACCCTTGGCATGGTGCGTTTAAACTGTGAAGCCTTGACGGAGCTTACGCATCGGCTGCTTCCCTACATGTCACAAAATGCGCGCATCATACTCCTCGCATCCTCAGCCGCATTTCTGCCACAGGCTGATTTCGCCGTCTATGCGGCAAGCAAATCCTATGTTTTAAGCTTTGGCAGGGCACTTGGTGCAGAATTAAAGGATCAAAATATCTATGTCACTTCCGTATGTCCCGGCCCAGTGGACACCCCATTTTTTGAAAGGGCAGAGAAGAATGGAAGTACGCTGGCCATCAAAAAATACGTGATGGCCATGCCAGAGGACGTTGTCGCAAAAGCCCTGCGTGATTCCTATGGCAAAAAATCTGTTTCCATTTGCGGCGATGCCATGCAGGCATTTTGTGTTTTGACAAAGCTGATGCCACATGGGGTTCTGCTTGCTCTTGCGGACCTTCTAAAGCATGCAGAGGGATCATGATTGTAATCTATGCCCAGCCAATTCGTATTTCAATTATAATTTTTGTTAGTTAACTTAAGAAAGAGGCATTTTATGAGCTTGATTCGCATCTTTTCCGGCGATGGTTGGAAGGGGACAAAAAATTATTTAAAAACACAGAGAGTCTATGAAATTCTTCGAACGATTCTATTCTTTTCCATATCAGGTGCATTATTTGCCGCAGGTTGGATCAGCACGGGGAGCCGCTTGAACCTGTTGACTGTCGTCGCAGTGCTCGGAATTTTGCCAGCAAGCAAGGCGGCAGTCAGCGCCATTATGTTTTGCCGCTACAAAAGCCTTTCAGAGGCCTGTGCAAGTAAAATTGAGGCACACGTTCAAGGATTGACCTGTCTTTACGACATGGTTTTTACGGGAAGAGAAAAAAATTTCCCCGTTGGTCATTTGACAATTAAGGGAAATACCGTTTGTGGCTATACGGAATCTCCAAAATTTGATGAACAGGCTTTTTATCATCACCTGGATCAACTTCTGAAAATAGATTCCTTTAAAAACGTCAACGTGAAGATATTTACGGATCTCCAAAAATATATTGACCGTCTCGATCAAATGCAGGAGCTTTCCTGTGATGAAACCAATACGAAAGGAATTTCGGACACGCTGAGAAGCGTAAGTCTATAGCTGCCATGCAAGAGTTAACCATTGGTGCAAATGAAGCTGGTCAACGCTTCGATAAATATCTGAAAAAGCTTTTTCCTGAGGCTCCGTCCGGCTTGCTTTATGGACAGCTTCGCAAAAAGAATCTTACCTTAAACGGCAAAAAAGCTGAAGGAAAGGAACTTTTAAAGGAAGGCGACCTTGTACAATGCTTTTTTTCTCAGGAAACCTTTGATAAGTTTCGAGGCGGTGCCAATAAGGCGCGTGAGACCTCTGCCTACCAGAAAGCCTATCAGAAGCTACAAGGTATTCAAGTCCTATATGAGGATTCCCATTTTATATTCTTAAATAAGCCGGCTGGCATCTTGACGCAAAAGGCTTCTCCTGAGGACCTTAGCCTAAATGAATGGATGATTGGCTATCTTTTAGATAAGGGTTCCCTGACCGAAAAGGAATTGGAAACCTTTTGTCCTTCCGTGGCGAATCGTCTTGATCGCAACACAAGCGGACTTGTGCTTTGCGGGAAATCCCTCGTAGGGCTACAGATTCTCAGTGAACTGATTCGTGATCGAAAAATTCAGAAATTCTATCAATGTATTTGTCATGGAGAAATGCATCAGCCCCAGTCCCTGGAAGGGTATTTATCCAAAAGAGAAGCCACAAATCAAGTGACAATTTTTGACAGGCCCACGCCTGGTGCTACGCAGATTCGCACAAAATATCGTCCTTTGGCTGCAACAAAAGCGTATACGTTTTTAGAAGTGGAGCTGATTACCGGAAAAACGCATCAAATTCGTGCACATTTGGCATCGGAGGGCCATTCTTTGCTTGGTGATTCCAAATACGGAGATTCTTTAACTGCCATGACCGACCAAAAGGAATTTGGCATAAGACATCAGTTGCTTCATGCACGTCATGTTGTATTTCCGGACAAGATAGAGCTATCATTGGACTCAAATCAGTATGAAAAGGCTTTGACTCCTTTGTTAGGCAAAACCATTTCTGCGCCATTGCCTTCGGAGTTTCTGCGCATCGAAAAAAAGATTTTTTCGGAATCATAAAAGAACGAGACGTTCGGTCCATTTAACATAACGCAAAAAGACATTTTTGAAACAACACGAAACAGCACGATAAGATGCAATTCTTTTTGCCACAAAAACAAGAAGGAGTTCGAACATGGCAACATGGAATTCCCGGGGACTTCGCGGTTCCACCCTGGAGGAAATGATTAACCGTACAAATGAACGCTATGATGAGCTGGGACTTGCCTTAATCCAAAAGGTGCCAACGCCAATTACGCCAGTCAAAATGGACTCTGGTAAGAATCAGATTACCCTCGCCTATTTTGACCAGAAGAGTACCGTGGATTACATTGGCGCGGTACAGGGAATTCCCGTCTGCTTTGACGCCAAGGAATGTGCCGTAGATACGTTTAACCTGCAAAATATCCATGCTCATCAGGTTAAGTTCATGGAGAAGTTCGAAAAGCAGGGTGGCATTGCCTTCTTTCTGATCTTTTATTCTCATAAGGATATTCTTTATTACCTGCCTTATGAAATGTTGAAATTCTTCTGGGACAGGGCGGAAAACGGAGGAAGAAAGAGCTTTCGATATGATGAACTCAATCCAGCGTACGTACTTCCCAAGGTCAGCGGTCTTTTGGTTCCCTACCTGGAAGGCATGAAAATTGACCTTGAAGACCGCGATGGGCTTGAATAAGCCAAACTATTGTTATTGTTTTATCAATTTAGAAAATTATGGTTGACAAGGATATTTTAGTGTGGTAGTATGGTAGCACGCTACCACGCTAAAGTATTTATATTCGTGTCATTTTATTTAGGAGAGTTCATTTATGAATCAAAGATTACTGCATACGCCGGAAGGCGTGAGGGATATTTACGGGAAAGAATATGCGAGAAAACTAAGCATCGAGCAAAAGCTTCATTCACTGATCGCCGGATATGGCTATGAGGACATTCAGACTCCGACGTTTGAGTATTTTGACGTGTTCTCCAGAGAGATTGGAACGATTCCCAGCAAGGAATTATATAAGTTCTTTGACAAGGAAGGGAACACCTTAGCGCTTCGTCCTGATTTTACGCCCTCCATGGCACGGTGTGCTGCAAAGTATTTCATGGAGGAAAAGCATCCCATCCGATTTGTTTATCAGGGAAATACCTTTATCAATACCTCCAATTTGCAGGGAAAATTAAAGGAAGTCACGCAGATGGGGGCGGAGCTCATCAATGATTCCAGCGTGGAGGCCGACGGTGAAATCATCGCCTTGATCGTGGAATCCTTAAAGGCCGTTGGTCTTAAGGAGTTCCAGGTAAGCATCGGCATGGTGGAATATTTTAAGGGACTTTGCCAAGAGGCTGGTTTGGATGAAGAGACGGAGATGGATCTTCGTGCATGCATCTCAGGCAAAAACTTTTTCGCGGCGCAGGAGCTTTTGATGGAACGCAACGTATCTGACCCATATCGCGAGATATTGTTAAAGGTTGCGGATCTCTTTAACAGCATGACCTCCTTCGAGGATGCAAAAAGATTAGTGAACAATGAAAGATCTCTCTCAGCGATTGAACGACTGGAAAAACTGGATGCCGTTTTGAAGTTGTATGGAGTCGAAAAGTATGTTTCCTATGATCTCGGCATGCTGAGTAAGTATAATTACTATACCGGCGTTATTTTCAAGGCATACACCTATGGTGTCGGCAACGCCATCATTACGGGAGGCAGATATAACACCTTACTTTCCCGCTTTGGAAAGGATGCTCCTGCCGTTGGTTTTGCCATTGTAATTGACGATCTGATGGAGGCCCTGTCAAGACAGCAAGGGCCGCTTCCTGACATCCACGAGGTCAAAGCCATGTACTATGATGCTGACAAGGATGGTGACTTTGCGAGGGCATTAAAAGAAGCGCAAATGCTTCGCTCAAATGGTCAGAAGGTTGCCTTGCTTGCGAAGGTGGACGGCGAAGGAAAGGAATAACGAACAATGGATGCAAAATTTAATGACGAAAGATATTTAACCTTTGCCTTGGGCAAGGGGCGACTGGCCAACAAGACGCTGGAAATCCTGGAAAAGATCGGCATTACCTGCGAGGAAATGAAGGATAAAAGCTCGAGAAAGCTGATCTTTGTCAATGAAGAGCTCAAGATGAAATTCTTTTTGGCTAAGGGACCTGACGTGCCTACTTACGTGGAACTTGGCAGTGCGGACGTCGGTGTTGTCGGATATGATACAGTTTTAGAAGAAAATCGCAATGTTTATGAGGTATTAGATTTAGGCTTTGGAAAATGCCGCATGTGTGTTTGTGGCCCGGAGAGTGCAAAGGAGCTTCTGCGACACCATGAGAGAATTCGCGTTGCCAGCAAATATCCCAACATTGCAAAGGATTATTTTTATAACAAAAAGCACCAGACCGTTGACATTATCAAGTTAAATGGTTCCGTAGAACTCGGACCATTGGTTTCTCTGTCTGACGTAATCGTAGACATTGTAGAGACTGGTTCCACTTTAAAGGAAAACGGTTTGCAGGTTTTGGAAGAGGTATGTCCTTTAAGCGCAAGAATGATCGTCAATCCCGTGAGCATGCAGATGGAAAAGGCAAGAATTCGAGACCTGGTGCTTCGCATTCGGGAATATCTTGATTCCGAGAAAGCCTGAAAAAGAAAAGCAGAAAGAAAACGAGAGGTATATTCTATGAGAATAGTCAATTTAACCCAGGAAACAAAGAAAAACATTTTAGGGGATTTATTAAAGAGAAGCCCCAACAATTATGGCAAATATGAAGATACCGTCAATGAGATTCTTGCAAACGTGAAAGCGAATGGTGATCAGGCATTGTTTGAGTATACCAAGAAATTTGATCGCTTTGAGCTGACTGCAGAGAATATTCAAGTGACCCGTCAGGAAATTGAGGAGGCATATCAGAAATTAGATCCCTCGCTCATCGAGGTGATTCGAAAGGCAGCTGAAAACATCCGCACCTTCCACACCAAGCAGCTTCGTACCAGCTGGTTCGATGCAAAGCCTGACGGAACCATTCTTGGCATGAAGATCACTGCATTGGAAAAGGTTGGCGTTTATGTCCCCGGCGGTAAGGCAGCTTATCCCAGCAGCGTTTTAATGAATGTTGTTCCCGCGAAGGTGGCAGGAGTGGATCAGGTCATCATGACCACGCCTCCCGGAGCAGACGGTAAGGTAAATCCCGGTACTCTTGTAGCTGCAGACATTGCCGGCGTCGACGTCATCTACAAGGTAGGCGGTGCGCAGGCGATTGCCGCACTTGCTTACGGCACGCAGTCCATTCCCAAGGTTGACAAGATAACCGGCCCTGGGAATATCTTTGTGGCATTGGCCAAAAAGGCCGTTTATGGCTATGTCAGCATTGATTCCATCGCAGGTCCCAGTGAGATTTTGGTTCTCGCTGACGAGTCTGCAAATCCTCGCTACGTCGCCGCAGATTTACTTTCTCAGGCAGAGCATGACGAGCTTGCAAGTGCCATTTTGATCACGACCTCAAGCGAGCTGGCAAAGAAGGTTTCTGAGGAGGTAGATGGTTTTGTTGCCATTTTGGAGCGCAAGGAAATTATTCAGAAATCCTTAGATAACTATGGTTATATTTTAGTTGCAGAGACCATGCAGGATGCAATAGACGCGGTAAATGAAATCGCTTCTGAACACTTGGAAATCCTGACCAAGAATCCTTTTGACATTATGACAAAGATTCGCAATGCAGGTGCCATCTTCCTTGGAGAGTATGCTTCGGAACCCTTGGGCGATTATTTTGCAGGTCCGAACCACATCCTTCCCACCAATGGAACGGCGAAGTTCTTCTCACCCGTAAACGTGGATGACTTCATCAAGAAGAGTAGCATCATCTCTTATTCCAGAGAGGCGTTGCAGAAGGTTAATGAAGACATCATCATGTTTGCAAAGAGCGAAGGCTTGACTGCTCACGCCAACAGCATCAAGGTGAGGTTTGAATAAAGGGATGATATTATAATGAACTCGGGGCTTGGATGGGATAATCTTTCTGGTAGACTTTAGACCCAGAAAGATCATCCCATCCATCCCCTCGAGGTATCCAGAAATATAAGTTATGTTAAAAGGAATGGCTTAATTTAGTTTTATTCAAGATTGGGTTTATGTCAGGTACTATTTTTATTGTGTTTAGAGAGATTAGAAAGGGAAGTGGAGTATGGAGAAGAGGGTTGCGGAGATTTCTCGTAAGACGAAGGAGACGGATATTCATATCAAGTTGGATCTGGATGGCAAGGGAAAGAGCATCGTCAGTTCTGGAATCGGTTTTTTTGATCACATGCTGGAGGGCTTTTCCAAGCATGGCTTTTTTGATCTTGACGTATCCGTAAAGGGGGATCTGCAGGTTGACGGACATCATACGGTAGAGGATACTGGCATTGTTCTGGGCAGGGCCATTTCAGACGCCGTTGGAGACAAGAAGGGAATCCGCCGTTACGGTTATTTTATTCTGCCCATGGATGATGCACTGTGCCTTTGTGCCATTGACCTTTGCGGTCGTCCCTATTTGAATTTTGAATGCGAATTTCCCACGGAGAAGGTTGGCGAACTAGAGACGGAGTTGGTGCGAGAGTTCTTTTACGCCATCAGTTACTCCGCAGGCATGAATTTACACATTAAAATGCTTTCTGGCGTAAACACGCATCATATGATCGAAGCGATGTTTAAAGCCTTTGGAAAAGCCTTGGACATGGCTACCAGCTATGACGAGCGGGTGACCGGCGTACTGAGCACTAAGGGAGCATTATAATACGTTTGGAAGAATCCCTCCGGCATTTGGCTGGAAGATCCGGCAAGGCAGATATCCTTCGTTACTTGCTTGGAATCATAGAAAAAAAGAAAAGATAGGACGTAAACATGAAAAAGAAATTTGTAGGTTGCATTTATTTATGGCAGGGGCATGCCGTAAAAAACTTAAATGATTTGACCATTCGGGAGACGGACCCCGTTCGGCTTGCAAAGCAATATGATGAACAGGGCATTGACGAGCTGATTGTATTTGACCTCTCCAAGGGTGATCAGGAGCATGAAGCGGCCCTGGACATCATTAAGGAAATTTGCTCCGAAATTGAGTCTGACGTCATCGGTGCAGGCAACATCAAGCGCATGGAGGACGTCAAAAAGCTACTTTATGCAGGATGCAAAAAGGTCATCCTGAATTATGAACTGGAAAGCAACGTTGCACTGACGCAGGAAGTGTCACAGAAATTCGGAAAGGATAAGATGTTGGCTTGCTTTGGCAAGGTCGAAACCATCTTTGACAATCTGAAGGTGGCAGAGGAGTTCCTCTCAGGACTTGTTCTTCTGAATCCTCACATCATTCGCGAAGTTGCAGAAATCACAAAGCTTCCCTGCATTGTCTTTATCAATCAGATTGCCCTGAACAAGCTGATCGAAATCTTTGGTCAGGAGAACGTCTGTGGCATTACCGGTAATACAATCAATGACAACGTAAAGGAAATCCCCAGTCTAAAGGAGCTTTGCAAGGAGAATGGCATTGCGATCGAAGCCTTAGAACCTGCATTTTCCTGGGAGCAACTGAAAAAAGGAGCGGATGGTCTTGTTCCCGTAGTCGTTCAGGATTATCGCACGCTTGAGGTATTGATGGTTGCTTACATGAATGAGGAAGCTTATTATGATACCTTAAAGACCGGAAAGATGCACTATTACAGCCGTTCCCGCAAGTCACAGTGGCTCAAGGGGGAGACCAGCGGACATTTCCAATATGTTCGCAGTCTCACGGCAGACTGTGATTTGGATACGATTCTCGCAAAGGTGAATCAGGTAGGCGTTGCCTGCCATACAGGCGCCAGAAGCTGTTTCTTTAATGAGATCGCGAAGAAGGACTATGAGGAAGCCGATAATCCATTGCAGGTATTCGAAGAAGTCTTTGGCGTCATTAAGGATCGCAAGGTGCATCCCAAGGAAGGCTCCTATACCAATTATCTTTTTGACAAGGGAATTGACAAGATTTTGAAAAAACTCGGCGAAGAGGCAACGGAGATTGTCATCGCAGCAAAGAATCCCAATCCGAATGAAATCAAGTATGAGATTAGCGATTTCCTGTATCATATGATGGTACTGATGGCCGAAAAGGACGTCACCTGGGAGGAGATTACTACCGAACTTGCAAATCGTTAATGCAGAAGGGCGATATGGATATTTTCTGATGAAGATAATACCCATATCGTCTTTTTTAATCCAATAATTCTTTCATACCCGGTGTTTCTCAAGATTTCCATGATTTTCGAGTGGTTCTGTGGTTCTAAGGAAGCTTTTCCATATTGACGTTTGCCAGAAGCTCCCGTCCACCCATGACAAGAATTTCCTCATAATCCGTTGCCAGGCTTTCAAAAATCGTCTCTGTCTGAAAACCTTCCTTCGATAATAACTTGCTTCGATCGCAGTACATAATTCCTCCTACAAACAGCAATGTCAAAACAACTCGAAACCATTCTTTTCCTGAAAGCTTCATTCCTCATCCCACATATCGCTTTTTAATCATATTTACGTGTGTTACGGAAAACTAGAACCACACATGTAAAGTCTTTTTCGGATAACACGAAATGGAACATCACTGTTTCTCATGCCTGACAATGCCTCACATAGCAAAATAGCATTGTGTAACAAGCCAATTTGTGATAAAATAACATGCATAAGAAAAACAAGCTGCTGCGAAGTAGCGTGCTTTCTTTTTTAAGACGTTCAGGAGGTTTAGCAAGCAATGGCAAATCGCGGAAATGAATTTTATCAAAAGCTTTTGGGAAACATGAATCAAGTAATTGTTGGCAAGGAGAAGGTACTGACGCTTTTGTTTAGCGCATTAATCGCCGGCGGTCACGTTCTCTTGGAGGACGTTCCCGGAACTGGTAAGACTAAGCTCGCAAAAGCATTGGCAAAGTCCTTTGACCTTTCGTTTTCCCGCATTCAGTTCACGCCAGACCTTTTGCCTACGGATATTACCGGCCTAAACGTATATGATCCCAAAACGGGTGAGTTTGTTCTTCGTACCGGTCCCGTGTTTACCAACATTTTGCTTGCAGATGAGATCAACCGTGCCACGCCGAGAACGCAGGCCGGCCTTTTGGAGGTTATGGAAGAGAAGCAGGTAACCATTGACGGCCAGACCTATCTTCCCGGCTCTCCCTTCTTTGTCATCGCTACGCAAAATCCCGTGGAAACCGCAGGTACCTTCCCTTTGCCCGAGGCGCAGCTGGATCGTTTCATGATGAAGCTTTCCGTTGGTTTTCCCACCCATGAGGAAGAAACGGAAATCTTGATGAAATACATGGAGACGGATCCCTTGGAGACCTTGTCCTCCGTGGTGACGGAAAGCGAGCTTCAGGAAGTTCGTGCGGAAGCAAATCGAGTTTATGTTTCTCCGGCGATTTTGGATTATATCGTTCGCATGACCACGGCGACGAGAGAAAATAATGATGTTTTGATGGGTGTCAGCCCCAGAGGTACCCTTGCCCTTATGCATGCCGCTAAGGCGCACGCCTGCCTGATGGGAAGAGAATACTGTATCCCTGATGACGTTAAAACCGTTGCCCCTGCCGTATTGACACACAGAATTATTCTAGGCTATGGCAAGAGTACGGATTGCGTCAAGTTTATTCAAGAAGTTGTTCGAAATACCATGGTTCCTACAGAGGATTTTTCGAGATGATCACAACCCTGTTGATTGCTGCCATCGTTCTTTTTGCCTTTTGGTATCAGCGAATATATTACATTGATCATTGGCAGGAAGAGCTGGACGTAAACGTAAAATTTCAAGTTCCCGAAATTGCGGAGCATGGGGAGGGAAAGCTACAGATTGTTGTCGAAAACCGCAAAAAGCTTCCCCTGTCTGTTTTGATGGTAAAATTTCAGACGGATAAGCATTTGGAATTTGAAAAAAATAAGGGTTCCATTACGACGGATCAATTCTACCATAATGACGTATTTCAGGTCGGCGGTGGAGAGAGAGTCACAAGAACCCTTCATTTTTATGGCAAAAAGCGTGGTTATTACCGTATTAACAATATTGACCTTTCCAGTTCTGACCTGTTTATGTCCTGCGATCTTCGCAGCTCCTTTCAGCCCTCGGAATGTATCTATGTCCTTCCGAGAGCCTGCGAAAGTCGGGATTTCCAAATGCTATTGCAACAGCTAAACGGCGAGATGATCACAAAACGCAATCTGTATGAGGATCCCTTTGAGCTTCGTGGCATTCGTGAATATCAGCCCTTCGACAGCATGCGAAGCATCAACTGGAAGGCGACGGCAAAAACCGGCAATTTCATGGTCAACCAAAAGAATTATACCTCTCCCAAGACTGTTCGAATTTTCGTGAACATGGAGGATCACCGTCTGATCAAGGATTATGACCAGATGGAAAACACCATCCGTCTTGCGGCAGGACTTGTGAAGTACCTGCTTGAGCAGGGCATTAAGGTTGCCTTTTATTGTAACGGACTAGACGTTCTAACGAATGATCCAACACTCAAGGCGGCAAGCAAGGGAATGAATCATGCCACTGCCATTCTTCGAAGCATGGCCCGATTGGATACCTCTAAAGAACCGACCAATTTCAACAAGCTGTTTTATCGCAGAATTTTTAGTGAGCAGGAGAATTCCCATACCTGCTTTTTGTCTACCAGCCTCGACAAAAAATTTATGGAGCTACTATGTGATTATTCCAGATCCGGACGCGTTTATTCCTGGTTTATTCCAGCCAACAAGGATCTTGAGGTTGAAACCATTCCGCCCCTGATCCGAGGCAATTTCAAACAAATTCGGATTTAATTTATCGCGAAGCGAATTCATTAGAAAGGAGAGGAGCCCATGAAGCAAATAAAAATTATTGCGTTAAGAGAGTTTTTGGCTACTCAGGCGAATCACTGGGCTTTTTTCCCAATCATTATTTTATTCTCTGACGCGCCAAAACCATCCGCATTTAACCTGCTTTGCTGGTTCTTTTTGGGTTTTATGCCCTTCCTTTTGTTTTTTGCAAGAGAATTTGTACAAAGTCTGTTGTTGCAAATTGTTTTGTTCCCCATCTGTGCCGGGATTTTGTATCTGATGCCGATCGATCCCCCATTCCTAAAGGCCTCTTATCTGTTCTTTTCCGCGGCATACCTGATGGCTTCCCTGCTGAAGATGATCAAACGGGATGATCATGCAACGAGGATCTTTCCTTTTTTTGTTCCACTAGGCATCAATTTAGTGCTTGGCATGATTGTTGCCTTCGTACATAGTTTTCATTTTTCATTTTTCATGCATTTTGCCGCCATACTTTCAATTACCTGCTCGCTCATGGCAAACTATGTCAGCAGTTATTTGATTTATGTTCGCCGTAATGAAGAAACGGCTTCTAATATGCCCAAGGTAAAGATTTTTCATTCTGGTGCAAAATCGGCCTTTATGTATGTCGCACTCCTCATCGTTCCACTGATCTTCATTGCTTCCTTTTCCGTATCCGATGATTTCTTTCAGATGATCAGGTATTGGTTTCGGAGTATGATGAAGGCAATTTTCTCAAAAATTAACGCGACGCCAGACGAACGCAATACACATCTTCAGGATGGTCCGGCTACAGATCCTACACAGATGCCAACATTACCCAATGGACAACCATCTTTCTTTTGGCGTGTTTTAGAGGTCATCGTATTTGCCATTGTCATTCTGTTGATCGTCTATGCATTGGGAACGATTATCCTGAAAATCATCCATGCATTGTCCTCTCGGCGCAGAACAAAGCTACTGATGGAAGCCGAGGAAGAAACCGAAGATCTAGATCTACACGAAGAGCTCAAGGAACATAACAGTTCTAAAGAGCCCGAAGAAAATGAATCCTTGCTTTCTCCGAGACAGCGTATCCGAAGAATGTATCGCAGGAAGGCATTGTCTACGCAAAAGGAGATTTATGAACTGAATCGCATGACGGCAAGAGAGGTCGCAATGGAAGAGAAGAATCCGGAAATTGCAACAGTCTATGAAAAAGCCAGGTATTCTGAATTGCCTTGCACGAAGGAAGACGTAACACAGATGCAGGCTGCCTGCAGGAGGAAACAAACGAGTGAAGCATGATCATCTAGCACTAAGTAATGACATTTTGATGCAGATTGAGAAACCTGCAAGATATATAGGTCGGGAATATAATTCCGTGACAAAGGATTTGAGTGAGGTGGACGTTCGATTTGCCATGTGCTTTCCTGACGTTTATGAAATCGGCATGTCTCATTTAGGAATTCAGATCCTTTATGACATGTTTAATGGCATGGACGGCGTATGGTGTGAGAGAGTCTATTCCCCTTGGCTTGATTTGGATGCCATTATGCGCAGGGAGCAGATTCCACTGTTTGCACTGGAATCACAGGATCCGATCAAAGATTTCGATTTTCTTGGCATTACCATCCAGTATGAAATGTGTTATACCAATATTCTGCAGGTGCTTGACCTGGCACAGATTCCGTTGCTTTCGAAGGATCGCGGGAATGACGTTCCCATAGTCATTGGGGGCGGTCCATGCACTTATAATCCGGAACCGATTGCGGACTTTTTCGATCTTTTCTATATCGGAGAAGGCGAGACGCGTTATGCAGAGCTGATTGCGCTTTATCGTCAGCATAAAAAAGCCGGCTTTGACCGCAAAGCATTTCTTCGGGAGGCATCCCATATTCCGGGAATGTACGTCCCCTCCCTATATGAGGTAACCTATAACGAGGATGGTACCTTAAAGGCTTTTCTGCCATTATTTGAGGACGTTCCGGCGACGATCCTAAAGGAAGTGGAGATGGACCTATCGAATACCTACTATCCCATGAAGCCGCTTGTGCCTTACGTAAAAATCACGCAGGATCGCGTGGTTTTAGAAATTCAAAGAGGCTGTATTCGAGGCTGCCGCTTTTGTCAGGCCGGTCAATTATATAGACCGGTACGTGAAAGGGATTTGGAGAAGCTCAAGGAATATGCCGTGACCATGCTGAAAAACACGGGTCATGAGGAGCTGACGCTTAGTTCCTTAAGCTCGAGTGATTATTCGCATCTTCCTGAGCTCATTGATTACTTGATTGATGAATGTAACAAAAAGCACGTGAACATTTCCCTGCCAAGCCTTCGCATTGACGCCTTTTCTCTTGACGTCATGAGCAAGGTACAGGACGTCAAAAAGTCTTCCTTGACCTTTGCTCCGGAAGCGGGAAGTCAAAGACTTAGAAACGTCATCAATAAGGGCCTTACGGAAGAAATCATTCTGAAGGGTGCACATTTGGCCTTTGAGGGCGGTTGGACGCGCGTGAAGCTCTATTTCATGTTGGGTCAGCCTACCGAAACGGAGGAGGACATTCGCGGCATTGCTGAGCTTTGTAATAAAATTGCTGCGGAATTCTTCGATACCGTACCGAAAGAAAAACGCGTGAATGGCCGCGTGCAGATTGTAGCGAGCACCTCCTTCTTTGTGCCAAAGCCCTTTACTCCTTTCCAATGGGCTCCGCAGTGCACGAAGGAACAATTTGTCGAAAAGGCTTATTTTACGCGTAAATGCATTTCTGAACAACTCAATCAGAAGAGCATCAAGTACAACTGGCATGAGGCGGATGCAAGTGTCATGGAGGGCGTACTTGCCAGAGGCGACAGAAGGCTGAATGAAGTCATTCTCAAGGTCTATCAGAAGGGATGCTTTTATGATGCCTGGAGTGAGTATTATAAACACCAGGTTTGGCTGGATACGATTTCGGAATGTGGCCTGACACCAGAGTTTTATACCTCAAGACCTCGTTCCTTAGACGAAATTTTCCCTTGGGATTTCATTGATGCAGGCGTTACGAAGGAATTCCTTAAGAGAGAATGGATAAAAGCGCAGAAGGAAACCATTTCTGAAAATTGTAAGCTAAAATGTCAAGGCTGCGGCGCTGCGAGATTTGGCGGCGGCATTTGTTTTGAAGAAAGGTCGGCAGATCATGAGTGATCATTTGAAGCTTCGAATCAAATTTCAAAAGACGGGAGCCATTCGATATATTGGTCATCTCGACGTCATGCGTTTTTTTCAAAAGTGTCTTCGCAGGGCGGAGATTGACGTCTGTTATACGACTGGCTTTAGCCCACATCAAATTCTGACCTTTGCTGCTCCCCTGAGCGTCGGTTTGGAAAGCTATGGCGAGTACATGGACGTGGAGGTGCATTCCGCAACCAGCTCTGCAGAGGTTGTCCAACGCTTAAATGCCGCGAGTGTTCCTGAAATTCGCATTGTCAGTGCTAAGCTATTGCCTGAGGGTGCGGAAAATGCCATGGCGAGCGTTGCCGCCGCCAGATATTTTGTAACCTTCGCAGATGGACGCACACCAGCCATTTTCAGAGAGGAAAATGGCAGAATTCGAGAGGCATTGCTCGCCTTTCTTGCAAAGGAAGCCATACCCTACGTAAAGGAAAGTAAAAAAGGAACGCGTGAAGTAGATTTAAGGGCTGGAATCTTTGAGCTTTCTTGGAACGAGGAGAAAAAGGGTCTGGAAATGCTGCTTGATGCCTCCAGCGGAGATAACGTAAAGCCTTCTCAGGTTTTAGATGCTTTTTTGGCTCAATGGGACGAAAAACTGATCGACAATAGTCTATGTATCACCAGATTAGACATTTATACAAGAAAACAAGGTTTGGAGGATGGAACCCCCGGGAGCTTTCTCTCCATGAATGAGGTAGGAAAGGAATTTTCGTTTTAATTACCAGTAAAGGAATGGAATAACCATGAACGGGAAACTGATCTTTACAAAAGTGAATGAACGACGTTGCGCCGTGTTAATGCGAGATCAAAAGCTGATGGCCGCTTCTTTTCAGGGCGAAAAGGAGAAGATCACTGGCGGTATTTACGTAGCAAGAATCAGAGACGTCGTGAAGGATCTGAATGCTTGCTTTGCGGAAATTGAAAAGGGCATCGTTTGTTTTTTGCCCGGAACGCAGATGCAGACCCCATATTATTTAAGCGGCTCGGAAAATGCTTCCATCAAATCAGGGCGAAAACCGCGCCAGGGGGATCTGATCCTTGTTCAAGGCATTCGCGAAGCACAAAAGACCAAGCAGCCTGCCGTGACTACAAAAATTTCTATTTCTAATCGCTTTTTTGTGCTTGCCCTTGGTTCCAATAAAACCAATTTTTCGACAAAGCTTCCTGCCCAGAGAAAAAATGAATTGCGTGAAGAAATTTGTATTGGAAAATACTTTGATGAGGACGGAAACTTAAAGCCATGGACCTGGGCCGAAGGAGACTGTGAGTTTTTAGATCGGTTTCCTTCCGTTGGATTGATTGTTCGGACGGAATGTCGCGAGGTACCAGGTCAAGTTCTTCGCGGGGCTTTAGAGAGCTTAATTCAGGAGTTTTATCAGCTGCTGAAAAATGCATTTTATCGCAGTGCGTTTACCTGTGTCAGAAAGCCGCCCAGCCCTTGGCAGGATGCCATCAATCATTTTGTTCTTCCGGAAGAATATGAAGAGATCGTGACGGATGACCTTGAATTATATGAAGAAATGCAGGGAGCAGAAATCATTCCCGCTGGAAAGCAAATTCGGTTTTATAACGATGGCAGTTATCCCTTGGAAAAGCTCTACAGCCTCTCTTCAAAGCTTGAGGATGCCCTCAGCACGCGTATTTGGCTCAAATCGGGCGCATATATTATTATCGAGCCAACAGAAGCATTAACCGTAATTGACGTCAATTCGGGCAAATATGAGGCTCACAAGGGGGAACAGGATTATTATCGTGACATCAATATGGAGGCAGCGGCTGAAATCGCCTACCAGATTCGGCTTCGAAATCTCTCCGGAATGATTTTGATTGACTTTATCAACATGAATCAGTCTCAGGATCAGGAAGATTTAATCAAAGAAATGCAACGTTTATTACAGAGAGATCGCGTAAAGACCTGTGTTGTTGATTTTACAAGGCTAGGGCTCATGGAAATCACGCGCATGAAAACCGTTCCGCCCTTATTGGAGCAGGCAAAAAAATATCGATATCCTTTACCCAAAAAAATGAATTGAGGCCGAAGATCATGAAATTGTTATCCTTGGAAAAGGTAAAAGATGGAAAATATTTAAAGAATTATGAGTTAACCTATCTGAATAAATCGGGCCGGGAAAAAACCTATGAGATCGTAAGCCGAAGGGAGCTTTCCTCTCCGGAGGAGCTCGGTACCTGTCCCAGCGGTGTTTCCATCGTAGCAACCATGGGCGATCAGTTTTTACTGTTAAAGGAATTTCGCATGGGCGTTAATCAGGAAATCTATAATCTCTGCGCCGGCATGACGGAAGAAGGGGAGAGCATTGAAGCTTGCATTCACAGGGAATTATATGAAGAAACCGGCCTTAGGGTAAAAGAAATCAAAAAGATTTTGCCGCCTTCCTTTGCGGCCGTTGCCATTTCTGACGTAACAACGCATTTGGCTTTTGTGGAAGTAGAGGGTGAAATCTGTGCGAAACATTTATCTGAAAACGAGCAGATTAAAGCTGCCTTTTATGACAAGGAAACATTAATGAACATGATTATGTCTGGGGCATCCTTTAGCTCCAGGGCTCAGGTCACGGCATATTTTTTCTGTAACAATGGCTAGGATCAGGAAGGTTATTAAAAGAAAGTTTTTGCATCATATGCGAGAATGCAGTCATATATGTGACCTATAGAGAATAGGAAGGAAATAATGTCAGGAGAATTTAGGCATGAGGTTTGTAATTCAGAGGGTTAGGAGCGCAAGTGTTACAATTGACGGAGCAGTAGTCGGCTCCATTGAAAGAGGATTTTTAATTTTGATTGGCATTTGTTCAGAGGACACAAAGGAAATTGCCGATAAGATGCTTCATAAGGCATTAGGTCTTCGGATTTTTGAGGATGCGGACGGAAAAACCAATTTGGATCTTAATACGGTTGACGGAAAGGTTCTTTTGATTTCGCAGTTTACGTTATATGCAGATTGTCGTAAAGGAAATCGGCCTTCTTTTACAAATGCCGCGACCCCTGCCATCGCAGAGCCTCTTTATGAATATATGATAAAGGAATGTGAATCCCTTTTGGGAAAGGATCGCGTACAGACTGGTCGCTTTGGCGCTGACATGAAGGTTTCTTTATTAAATGATGGTCCCTTCACCGTTGTTTTGGATTCAGACGAAATCCTGCCCAAAGTGCATTGCTAAGATAATTATGTAACATTATCGTGCGAAAATTGTTCTTTCTTTTACATTCGTGCCATGCTATACTGTTTTCAATGAATTACAAAACATCATTTTCATATGAAGGAGGAAAAAGTATGCCACCCATCACTACACCATTAATTATTATTGCTATTGTCATTGCTGTCTTTTTGCTAATCATTGCTTCCGGTTACGTAAAAGCGTCACCTGATACGGCGATGATCATCTCAGGTCTTCGTAAGAAGCCTAAGGTACTGATTGGTAAAGCCGGAGTTAAGTTTCCTTTCTTAGAGAGAAAGGATGAACTGAATCTTCAGTTGATTCCGATCGACGTTAAGACCAGCAATGCTGTTCCTACCGCTGACTACATCAACATCAACGTTGATGCAACGGTTAACGTAAAAATCAGTGACAATTCAGAAAAGCTTTGGCTTGCAGCTCAGAACTTCCTGAATAAAAAGCCTGATTACATAGCAAGAGTTGCCAGAGAGGTTCTGGAAGGTAACGTTCGTGAAATCGTTGGTAAGATGGCATTGGAAGAAATGGTATCCGATCGTCAGAAATTTGCAACTCTTGTTAAAGAGAATGCAGAACCCGACCTTGCAGCCATGGGTCTTGACATCGTATCCTTCAACGTACAGAACTTCGTTGACGGAAACGGCGTTATTGAAAACCTCGGTGTTGATAACATTGTAAAGATTCAGAAGAATGCTGCCATTTCCCGTGCTGAAAGCGAAAAGGAAATCGCTAAGGCTCAGGCAATGGCACGTAAGGAAGCAAATGATGCACAGGTAACCTCCGATTTGGAGATCGCAAATGCAAAGGCAAGAGCCGAGAAGGAGAAATCCATTGTTCAGGCAAATGCCGAGAGAGAAGCACAGGAAGCAAAGATTAGTGCTGATACCCTGATTGCTCAGAAGGAAAATGAACTGGCCATCACCAAGGCAGAATTGCAGCAGTCCGCTGATACCAAGAAGGCTATTGCAGATGCTGCATATCAGATCCAGCAAGAGACCGAGCGTAAAACCATCGAGATTACGACGGCAGATGCTAACATTGCTCGTCAGGAGAAGGAAATTCTGTTGAAGCGCAAAGAGGCTGAGGTTATGGAGCAGTCCCTGGATGCAGAAGTCAAGAAAAAGGCTGAGGCAGAGAAATTTGCTCGTCAGCAACAGGCAGATGCACAGCTCTATGAAATCCAGAGAAACTCTGAAGCACAGCTGTTTGAGCGTCAGAAGAGGGCAGAAGCAGAGAAGTTCGAGAAGGAAAAAGAAGCAGAAGCTAAGAAGGCTACTGCAGACGCTCAGAAGTATACCATGGAGCAGGAAGCAGAAGGTATCCGTGCAAAGGGTCTTGCAGAGGCAGAAGCCATTCGTGCAAAGTCTCTTGCAGAGGCAGAAGGTATCGAAAAGAAGGCAATCGCAATGCAGAAGATGGGCGAGGCAGCCGTACTCGATATGTACTTCAAGGCATTGCCTGACGTAGTAAAGAACGCTGCAGAGCCTCTGAGCCAGGTAGACAAGATCACCATGTATGGTGACGGAAATTCTGCTAAGCTGGTAAAGGACATCATGGGTACCGTAGTTCAGGTAACTGATGGCATGAAGGAGTCCACGGGCGTTGATCTGAGTGCAGTTCTTGCAGGCTTCCTTGGCGGAAAGGTCGCTCAAAATGCCACGACGGCACCTGCACCCGCTAGCGAAAAGTAAGCAGAAGATAGCGAAAAGTAAGCAGAAGAGTAGTTGATTACGTAATTTATTTAAGAATGGAAAAACTCCCAGAGATTAAGTTTTATCTTTGGGAGTTTTTAGTGTCTATTTATTTTTTTTGGTATATGTTTGAGCGAATTTATGGTATATTTATTTGTCAGTTGTTTGGCGCCAATTTCTAGTTTCCTTGGAAACATTGTTGGCCGCCTTCGCATAGATATTTGTTGTTTCCAAACGCTTATGATTCATGCGATTTTGAAGCGCCAGGATGTCATGTCCGCCATATTTGGGATCACGCATGTAAAATTCCATGGCAAAGCTGGATCTTAACTTATGACAATTGATCGTGCCATAACGATCCGGAAGCGCTGCGTTGACATACTTCGGTACAATATTTTCATATTGGCGAACCGTGAGCCTTGTCCCTTTTTCCGAAATGATAAGCGGATCCGATGGTCCATTAAACATCGGCAGGCTTTGTTCTTTTTCCAACATATAATCCCTAAGATATTCGGCGGCCTCATCAGAAAAAAATACCTTATTGATGGATCCACCTTTTCTTGTCACTATAATGCTACATTCAGACAAATCCACGTCATGGTTATCCGCCCCCTGTAATTCAGCTGCGCGAAGGCCTGTATCCAGAAGCAAAAAAACCATCGCTAAATCACGTTTTACATAGCGTTTATGCAAGGATTTTTCGCGATCCGTTAATCCAGTGCCATAGATAATTGTATTTAATAATTGTTCTTGTTCCTGTAAATTTAAATATACGACATAGTCCTTTTTCGGTACGTCAACGCGTTGTACGCCCAATACCGGATTATACGATATGGCACGCAAAGTATTTGCCAAATAATTGTACATGGAGGAAATCGATGATTTCATGCGTGCTATGGTCGGTTTTTCATGATTTTCTGAATAATTACCAATAAATAAGTCGATATCCTCAACTGTCAGACGGTCCATGTCCGTTGGCTGAATATCCTTTACGTTTTTTCCCTGAAATACACGCACGTTTTTTACAACATATTCAAAAAATGTTTTCAAATTTCTCGCATAACCAATTCTGGTTGCAATTCCTCGATCATTTGCGCGTACAATTAAATAACCTTTACAGAAATCCGGCAAGGCATCGACAAGCTCATATAAAGTTTGTGTATTTGACTTTTTTTCCCTCATAATCACTTATTAGCCACTTCTGGCCTAAAATCCTTATTGTACTCTTCGGAAAATCAGCATTTTCCGAAGAGTTATATTTTCTAAAATTTTACTCTTCCTGGCTTGATTACTATATTTACAGTTATTGTGATTGATCATCCGTAGTTTTATCACTTGGTTTTTTCTTTTTTACAGGCGGTTTTTGCGTGGTTGTTTTGGTCATTAAATCACCCGTGACAATTTCAGAGGAATCACTAATGAATTGTTGGCCAAATTGGTACACGTCTTTATATTTTTTGTTTTGTTTTCCTTCAGGAATGTATTTGTGTAGACCGGCGTCATCAATTGCACATACATAGGTATATTCATCCGTTTCAATGGGCAAATCCTTCTTTTTCAGCTTCATTTCAATTCTGGACTTAATTGCAGCATAAATCACGGCAAATAAAGGCACGCCGATCAACATTCCCGGGATACCCCACATACCGCCAAATAAGGTAATGGAGAAAATAACCCAGAAACTGGAAAGTCCCGTAGAGTCTCCTAAAATGAATGGCCCAAGGATGTTCCCGTCAAATTGTTGTAATATAAAAACGAAAATTGCAAAATAGAGACAGTTAATGGGATGCATTGGGTCCACAATAAATAACAATAAAATTGATGGAATCGCTCCCAAGAACGGGCCAAAAAAGGGAATAATATTCGTAAAGCCAATAATGACACTGATTAGCGAGGCATATGGCATCTGCATAATCGTTGTTCCAATAAAGCATAATAGGCCGATAATAATGGAATCCAATACCTTTCCACCGACAAATCCACCAAAGGTTCTGTGAACAAATTTAACATTATTAATGACAATATTTCCGGCATTAATATCATGCGTTGCAAACACAATTTTCTTGAATTGTCCTGCAAATTTCTCTTTGTTAATCATAACATATACGGAAATAATGATACCAATCACTAAATTCCACAAGACCTTAATACTACTTAATACACTTAAGGATACGGCTTTCAGTATGTCACTCGTCTTCTCTAACACTGTCGTATTGATCCAGGTATTGATCTCTGCAGAATAAGTATCAAGGAGCTTCATCGCATTATCTCTGATAATGGGATTATCTTCCAAAATTTTATTCAGCCAATTTGTTATATTATCAACATAGACATCGAAATTATTTGCAATGCTAATGACACTGGGAACAATTTTAGCAATTAACATGTAAATCAATTCATAAATTAACAAGAAAAATAAGGTTAAGGTAACTAGAATGCAGAATAATCTTGTAAAACCCTCTCTTCTCTTTGTCTTTTTCAGATGAATTTTATCACACAAGGGAATAACGATTCGAATTTCTAAATAATCCAGAACAGGTGACAGCAGGTAGGCTATGACTAAGCCAAACATCACCGGCATTAAGATCTTAATAACTCTTCCAACATTTTCCAACAATCTAGATCCATGAAACATAAGATAATAGATGCCAAGACAGGCTGAAATTACAAGAAATGCCGTGATACCCCAAGCAACATATTTATTGTTCAAATTAAATTTTTTCATAAAACGCTTCCACCCCACCCCAAAGTATCAAGTTAGTTCTAAAAATCATCATTACTCTTCTATTTTATTCCATCATAAAATATCATACATCAAATTAGGGGAATAAACAAGTCATATCCTAAAAACCTGTTATTTTCCTCAGGAAAGTGTTGAGAGTTGCGTAAAAACGCGATAGAATAAGAAAAGTATACATCCATACATTAAGAAAGGGACTTAAGATGAAATTACAACAGCTATTGAGCCATGTTCGTAAGGCTGTGGACGACTATCATATGATTGAAGATGGAGATAGAATTGCCGTCGGTATCTCAGGAGGTAAGGACAGCCTAACATTACTGGAGGCATTACATTCCTTACGCTTTTTCTATCCCAAGAAATTTGAGATATGTGCCATCACGGTGGATTTAGGCTTTAAAAATATTGATTTCAGCAAAATAGCTGAAATCTGTGAAAAGAAAAATATACCATATAATGTAATTCCTACAGAAATCTCTCAAATCATCTTTGAGGATCGAAAAGAAACCAATCCCTGTTCCTTATGTGCAAAAATGAGAAAAGGTGCATTAAACACCTTTGCAAAGGAAAATGGATGTAATAAAATTGCTTATGCCCACCATAAAGATGATATCGTCGAGACTATGATGATGTCATTAATCTATGAAGGAAGGTTTCATACCTTTTCTCCCGTCACATACTTGGATCGCATGGATCTCACAGTCATCCGTCCTTTAATGTATGTCAATGAGGCTGACGTCATTGGATTCGCAAACAAATATGAGTTACCTGTTCTAAAAAGCCCTTGCCCGGCAGACGGCTATACCAAACGACAATATGTCAAAGACATGCTCCGTCAACTGAATCTGGAGAATCCAGGCGTAAAAAATAGAATGTTTACGGCAATTCAAGACAGTAAAATTCAAGGATGGCCAAAGCCATAAACAACGAATCTTTTAACAAACTAATCTGCAATAAAATCTGTTGAATAATAGGGAATAATTAGCATCTTTCCAGCCTTGACGTCATCTTCGTCATGTATGTGATTGATGCTTTTTACTTCCTCAATATAAGAAACATGATTATAATACTCTGAATCCATATATTGATCTGCAACCTTCCACAAAGTATCTCCATACTCTAGCTGAACGCTGGTATAGTACTTATACTTTTGACCATGCTCGCCCTGCGCCTTCCCCTTAATGGAAAAAGCTCCTATCGTCATTGCAAAAACAATAAGAACGCCTAATATGCTAAATGCAACGCGCATTCTGGCCTCTCTTCTCTGACGAGCCTTTTGCCTGGCAAAAATCATTCTTCTTTTATTTTCATAGGACATATTTTCATAAGCTATATTCTCATGACACAATGTTTCTCTTGTTCTTTCCTGCTTTCTCATACGAATCACCTCTCCAAAACATGCGTTCGCCAAACATTTGTTCTTATATTTGCATTATATCGAACATACATTCTTTTGTCAATACAAAAATCGAACATATTTTTGGGAATATATGTTTGCTTTTTCAAAAATATGTGTTATAATTAGCTCAGCTGATTACATGTCTTGTATTCTTTTAAGGAGGAAAAACATATGGCCGCGGGAAAAATTACGAATAAACAATTAGAGATTTTGAATTATATAAAGGATGAGATTTTGAAAAGGGGATATCCGCCTACTGTTCGGGAAATTTGTGAGACCGTTCATTTGAAGTCCACCTCCTCCGTTCACTCTCATTTAGAGACTCTAGAGAAAAATGGATATATTCGGAGAGATCCTACGAAACCCCGTGCCATCGAAATCTGCGATGACAGCTTCCAGATGGTTCGTACCGAGATGGTTAGCATTCCTGTTGTCGGCAACGTGGCTGCCGGTCAGCCCATCCTTGCCGAAGAGAATATTCAGGATTATTTTCCCGTTCCTGCTGACAGGGTCCCACGCGGTGACTCCTTTATGTTGAACGTGCGTGGCGATTCCATGATTAATGCCGGAATTTTCGACGGTGACCGTCTCCTTGTTCATTGCTGCGATACGGCTCATAATGGAGAAATTGTAGTTGCCTTAATCGATGACTCTGCTACCGTAAAGACATTTTACAAAGAAAAAGGTCACATTCGGCTTCAGCCGGAAAATGACACGATGGATCCCATCATTGTTGATGACTGTAAGATTATGGGAAAAGTATTCGGAGTCTTCCGCTTTTACCGTTAACTAAAATCATATTACACCATTATGTTCATAAATTGGAATCCTACCGTATAGTTTTCCTCGTTTTCGTTCATACTGTTATTGCTTAGCGAATACGCTTTGCATCACTTTATTTGGCGCTGAAAGGAAGCGCAGAAACGAGGAGCTATGGAAAATAAGTTTTTGGACGCTACTGCCCTTACGGTTGCCATTGTTGGTGCACTAAACTGGGCTCTTATCGGTATTTTCCGTTTTGACCTGGTTGCATTTCTGTTCGGTGATATGTCTTGGTTCTCCAGAATCGTTTATATCATCGTTGGACTGTGCGGGATTTATCTGTTCAGTTTCTATATGCGACTTTCCAGGGAACGCAATTGACGATAAGAAAAAAAGAAAGGAGTTCGGAACGTTCCGAACTCCTTTTTCATATGCACAATTCTTTCTTTTTCCGCACTAAATTACAATTTCTTTATTGTAATTCATCAGCGCTCATAATCTTTCCGTCTCTCCAGATTCTCTCCAGGTCAAACAACAAACGGTTTTCTTTATCAAAAATATGAACAATCACGTCACCGAAATCCATTAATACCCAATTTGCGGTATCATAGCCTTCGATTTGTCTGCAATCATATCCAGCGCGCCCCAACACTTCCTGCACATTGTCACACATCGCACGAATTTGATTAGGATTCGTACCTCCTGCGATCAGAAAATAATCCGCAATTACGCTAACTTCACTGATATCAATTACTTTTATGTCCTCTGCCTTTTTGTCTTCCATGGCCTGAATGGCAAGCTTAGCCATCTGTATTGAAGTTTGTTCCATCTTCCGTCTCCTTTATCATTCACAATTCTTTGTATAATACTGATAGGTTTTCAGCGTCATGGGATCAATTTCTCCCTTTCCACTCTTTAAGTACTCCAAAGTATCCTTCAAAATTTTAATCATGGCTTGATCTAAATTTTCAAAAGCAAGTTTGCGTACTTCCGTAAGATTTGGGGCTTGCTTTCTGCCCGGTTCAATATAATCCGCAATAAATATGATCTTTTCAAGCTCTGACATGCCAGGTCTTCCTGTCGTGTGCCACTCAATGGCATTTAAAATATCCTCATCCTCAATGCCATATTCCGTTTTAGCGAGAAATGCGCCGACTTTTCCATGGAGCAGATAAGGATTCCGCTTCTCAATGTCAGAAACGGACAAATTATTTTTATTGCAAACCTTTAGAAGCTTCTCATCACTCAAACATTTTGCACAATCATGAAGAAGACCAGCAAGCTGTGCCTGCCAAACAGGCATGCCATACTTCATTGCCATGGAAGCAGCCGTAAATTCCACGCCCAGCGTATGCTGAAATCTTTTACCAGTTTGCACCTCTTCCATTGCATTTGTCAATTTTTTGAGTATGTCATCGTCTTTCTTCGGCATGAAAACGAACCTCTTTTCTTTCCCTATCGTATTTCCCCATGGAATCAAAAACATTCCATTTCTTATACTCAATCCTTAAAATAGCCCTTTCGTTCTATTTCCTGGGCCATCTTTTCAGGAAGCAAATCCGTCATGTTTTCCCCGCGCTTAATTCTTTCTCGTATCTTAGTAGATGAAATATCCATCTCCTGAAACTCCAACAAATGAATTTTCGCCTGAAAACGCTCTGATAAATCCTTTGCCTTCTTACGCATTTCCGAACGGCTTTTTCCATCTCGCCTTGCAACTAATAAATGGCAAAGCTGAAAGATTTCTTCTGCATGATACCAAAATTCCATACTAAACAGACAGTCTGCACCAATAATATAAAAGAACTTATGTTGAGGATACAGCTCGTGCAGCTCCCTTAGCGTGTCAACCGTGTAGGTATTTCCTGGGCGCTTTATCTCTATGTCCAAGGCAGACATTTTGGGATGATCCTGGATTGCCAGCTTTAGCAATCTCAGCCGTTCCTCACCAGCAAGGATCTTTTGCCCAGACTTTAGGTATGATATACCTGTTGGAATAAACCATACCTGCGAAACCAGCCTTTTATCGAGACAATATTGCCCAAGAAGCAAGTGTCCGTTATGAAAGGGATGAAACGTACCGCCTAGAATGCCAATGTTTGCCATGGATACCCTCCTGACGATCTTTATTTTGGAAGTTCAATCTTCGGATTTTCCTTAAAAGGTTTATATAGGACAAAGCGCTTTCCAATCACCTGAACTAATTCAGAATGGGTTCTGTCCGCAATATATTCCGCAATTTCCCGGGGATCATCCATACAATTCTTTAATACGGAAACCTTAATTAATTCATTATTATTAAAGCTTTCCCGGATAGCCTCCGTAATTTCAGGGGTAAGACTTGCCTTTCCCACCTGAAACGTCGGATTCAGATTGCTTGCCAAACTTTTCAAATATGCTCTCTGCTTACTTGTCACAACGATTCCTCCATTTATTTTCTTCGTCAATCCGTGACCTTTTTCTGCCTAATCGGCATGTCCGCCGTTTCGCTCCGGATCACGGAATTACTTATGAAACCACGTGATTTATTTATAATAATCAAACTTCAGTCCATAGAGTCTTACGGTATCACCGTCTTCAATTCCAAGCTTTTCCAATTCCTCTAAGATACCATTGTCCTTGAGGAAATTCTGGAAGAACTGAAATCCCTTTTCACTCTCCAAATTCGTATATCCCAACATCTTTTCAATGCGAGGACCCTCAACAATATATTCCTCTTCTTTTTCATCATAGGACACTGTATAAGGCTCATTCTTGAGCTCTGAAAGCCTCTCAGGGAAATATTCCCGCTCAAATACCGTTGTTTCTTCTCCGATGGATTGAAGCATCTCATTCACTTCATATAAGAGCTCTTTCAGACCTTCTCCGCTGACTGCAGAAATCGGATATACCTTGATTCCCTTAGGCTCAAATTCATCGCGAATCGTCTTTAAGGCCGTTTCACGGTCCTCACCAAAAATAGCATCCATTTTATTTGCCGCAATCACCTGGGGTCTGGATGCAATTTCAGGATTATATGCCTCCAGCTCCTTATTGATTGCATAGATGTCCGCTATCGGATCACGCCCCTCCGTGCCTGCCGCGTCAACAACGTGAATAATCACCTTGGTACGCTCAATGTGTCGCAAGAACTCATGTCCTAATCCAACGCCCTCTGACGCTCCTTCAATTAAGCCAGGAATGTCAGCAATGACAAATCCGCCCGTACCTTCCAAATCAACTACGCCAAGATTTGGATTTAAGGTCGTAAAATGATAATTGGCAATCTTAGGCTTTGCATTTGTCACGCGGGAAAGAAGCGTTGACTTTCCAACATTTGGAAATCCCACCAAACCAACGTCAGCAATAACTTTCAGCTCGAGAGACAATTCCAATTCCTGTGCAGGCTGGCCAGGCTGTGCATATTTCGGAGCCTGCATGGTCGGCGTTGCATAATGCTGATTGCCATTTCCACCGCGCCCGCCTTTCAAAAGTATCACGCGCTGATTCTCACCAGACATGTCAACGATGACTTGATCGCTGCCAGCTTCCTTAATGACGGTTCCTTCGGGAACCTTAATGACAATGTCCTCGCCATCTTTTCCGCGGCAATTTTTCTTACCGCCTTCTTCACCGTCGCCAGCCTTGTATTTTCTAACATGGCGAAAATCAATTAAGGTATTAAGCCCCTTATCCACTTGGATGATAACGTCACCGCCTGTTCCGCCATCGCCTCCGTCCGGACCGCCATCTGGCACAAATTTCTCCCTGCGAAATGACACGTGACCATCTCCGCCCTTACCACTGCGAACAAAAATTCTTGCTCTGTCAACAAACATGGAGTATCGCTCCCTTCTTACGCTTGGTTTCCTTCCTCGCTACATGTAAAAAGGGCTTCAAACGATGAGGTTTGAAGCCCGGAAAATCTAATTACTGCTCCTCCTTGGGATAAACGGAAGCCTGCTTCTTATCGCGGCCCTTTCTCTCAAAACGAAGAACTCCGTCTACCAAAGCATACAGGGTATCGTCGCCGCCAATCCCTACGTTGATGCCAGGATGGATCTTCGTTCCACGCTGCTTATAGAGAATGTTGCCAGCCTTCACGAACTGTCCGTCTGCTCTCTTCGCACCTAATCTCTTGGACTCAGAATCTCTACCGTTCTTGGTAGAGCCCACGCCCTTTTTATGAGCGAATAATTGAAGGTTTATTCTCAACATGGTTTTACACCTCCTCAAACTTAATTTGTAAATACTTCTTTCCGTATTCTTCTGCGAGGGATTCCAAGGAAAATACCATGGCATCCATTAAAAATACGGATTTTTCCTGCAGGTTTGACTGAAAATCACATTTCAGAAATCCCGTATCCTCATTTGCTTCATATTGAAGCATTTCGCCACCTAGCTGCTCCAATGCATTGATCGTGCAGATCGTCAGCGTTGAAATTGATGCACACAGAATGTCTTTTTCATGCTTCTTCGCATATCCTGCATGTCCCATACAGTAAAAACCCTGATAGGAACCACTTTTTGTTTTTTGAATCACGATCGTTGTCATATTACAGATTGATCTTGTCGATCTTTACCTGAGTAAAGTACTGTCTGTGACCATTCTTCTTATGATATCCGGTTTTTCTCTTGTACTTGTATACAATAACCTTGCGATATCTTCCCTGCTCAACAACAGTTGCGGAAACACTAGCGTTTGCTACGTCTGCGCCAACCTTCAGGGTATCATCACTAACAGCGATTACCTGGTCAAAAGTTACAGTATTGCCAGCTTCTGCATCGATCTTCTCAACCTTGATCACGTCGCCCTCAGAAACCTTGTACTGCTTTCCACCCGTTGCAATGATTGCGTACATAAATAAGGCACCTCCTTACGCTAAAACTCGCTAACTTTGGTGGCGCAAATGCGCACTTATACCTAGTTATGCGGCATACTGTAGTATCATAGCATACGGGTGCCTTAAATGTCAATATGAATCTTTAAATTTCTTTTTATTCCTGATTTCTTTTTTCAAAATCTTCAATATACTGAACGATCAGCTTTACCGTCCCATCCACTCCAAGGATACTGCTGTTGATGCATAGATCATAGCTGTCGGCGCGTCCCCATTTTTTCGAGGAATAATAATTGTAATAGCTTTGGCGTTGCTTATCCTTCTTCGTGATCATGTCCTGCGCCTTATATTCGCTCAGCTTATATTTTTCCATGACACGCTTTGTTCGGGTTTCCTCATCCGCAAAGATAAACAAGTGAATGCAGTTTTCGTAATCCGCAAGCGCATAATCCGCGCAACGACCAACAATGACACAGGGACCTTCATCCGCAATCTTCTTGATTGTATCAAACTGTGCAAGGAATACCTTGTGACTGATTGGCATGTCGACAAACGATGATGCGTTGTACCCAAAGGAATAGGTATCCATTACTAAGTTGTAGAGGAAGGAATTCGTCGGACGCTCGTCATGATTTTCGATCATTTCCTCACAAAATCCGCTTTCCTTCGCAGCCCTTGTCAAAAGCTCCTTGTCATAACACTTAATCCCAAAATATGCAGCAACCTTTTCACCAATTTCTCTGCCGGCAGAACCAAACTGTCTTCCTATCGTAATAATTGTATTCATAGAACGCCACCTGCCTTCCCCAAGATTATAGACCCCAATGAAATACACTATTGATTGAATCTTTCTATAATTATATAAAATATTGCACAAATTAACAAGTCTTTTTGCAAATATTTTGGTAATTTTTCATTTTTTCTTGATCGCATCAAGTTATTTATGCAACTCTCGCCTTAGCTTTTCAAGCAATTCCTGAAAATATGGCGGAAGCTCGCTTGTCACCTCAATCCATTCTCCGGTAACCGGATGCTTAAACCCCAGAACACCGGCATGTAAGATCTGGCCCATCCCTTTATAATCCTGCTTTCCATAAACCAAATCGCCCAAAATGGGATGCCCAATGCTCGCTAAATGAACACGGATCTGATGCGTTCTGCCCGTCTCCAGACTGCATTCCAAAAAGGTATATTTTTCAAAGCGTTCCAAGACCTTATAGTGCGTCACGGCCCTTCTGCCATTCTCCGTAATGCACATCTTCTTGCGTTCCACGGAGTGTCTTCCGATGGGCTTGTTAATGGTTCCTTCATCCTCTTTGACGTTGCCACAACAGATGCAATAATACCTTCTGGTAATGGAATGCACCTGAAATTGCTCCGCTAATCCTTGATGCGCCGTATCATTTTTACATACTACTAAAGAACCGCTCGTATCCTTGTCAATGCGATGAACAATGCCTGGCCGCAATACGCCATTGATTCCTGAAAGCTTTCCCTTACAGTAATATGCCAAAGCATTGACAAGTGTGCCTTCTGCGTGACCTGCAGCGGGATGCACGACCATTCCCTTTGGCTTATCTATGATGAGCAGATCATCATCCTCATACAAAACCGATAATGGAATGTTTTCAGCCTTTAAGTCAAGCTCTACGGGATCTTTCAGGGTAAATGCGATGACGTCATCCGTTTTTACCTGATAGCTTGTCTTCTCGGTTTTCCCATTGACCGTCAATTCACCATTTTTAATCATCTTTTGGATGCTGGAACGGGAAAGCTTTTCGCCCATCAGCTCGCTGACACTCTTATCCAGCCGAACGTCTTCATACTCGACCGGAATCACTAATTCAATTCTTTCCATTCCTCTCCACCCAATACCTCTATTTCCTTTTCTTTACAAACTCTCTTTTCCGTCTTTCTTACCGCTCCAAAGGAATTGCAGTTCCTCTTCCTTGTAAACAAAAATCAGGAGAACGGCCATCAAAATCGTTGCAACGACAATATAAACGTCTGCAACGTTAAACACCGGATAATGGATCAAAATAAAGGAAAAGAAATCTACGACATATCCCAGAACAAATCGATCAATCATATTTCCCATGCCGCCCGCCACAATGCAGGAAGCTACGACATGCATGGGTAAAAAACGTTTCTTAGCAGGCGTTTTGAGCAGTAAGTACAGCATCAAAGCCATAAACAGGACACCGGTCAGCAGCAGGAAAACTTTTTTGTTTTGGAACAACCCAAAGGCTGATCCACGATTTTCCAAATAATCAAGCTCAAAGACATTCCGAAAAATGACATAAGCATTCTGTCCCTTCAAACGTAGGATGGCAAGATGCTTTGTAAATTGGTCAAACCAGATTAACAACGCCGCAAGAAGCGCATCTCCAAGAAGCCACAAGGCTTTCCTTTTCTTTTCATTCTCCATGTCAATCATTCGCCTCTTCATCAAAATAAATTTCCTTGATGGCGGCCAGAATCTCTTCATCCGTTACCGTCGTGTCAATGACGGCTTTTCCAATCTTCTTTAACAAAACAAACTTAATGTGGTCGCCGTCTTTCTTCTTATCAGACTTCGTTAGCGTAAGGACCTCCTGAGGATCAATCCCTTCTACGGTAATCGGCAGATAAAAGGGTACAAACATGTCTCGAATCTCATAGTATTCCTCCATGGAAAGCAGCTCCTTTTTCCATGAAATATATGCCGCGGCAACCGTTCCAAGTGCCACGCACTCGCCATGATAGAGTTCGAAATTTTTTGCCTTTTCCACTGCATGTCCGATGGTATGGCCAAGATTTAACAGAGCACGTTCCCCTTGCTCCGTCGGATCCTTCTCCACGACAAGCTTTTTTACGACACAGCTCTTCATCAGCATTTCAGAGAGCACGTTTAAATCACGTTCGCAAATCTCATACATGTTTTCGATCAGCCATTCATAAAAATCAGAATCCTTAATCAGACCATGCTTCATGATCTCCGCAAAGCCCGCAAAGTATTGACGTTCATCCAAGGTTTTTAGCGTCTCAAAGTTCATATAAACAAGTCTCGGCATCTTAAAGGCACCAACCATATTCTTATAGCCCTCAAAATCTACGCCTGTTTTTCCGCCAATTGAGCTGTCTGCCTGTGCAAGAAGCGTAGTTGGAACCTGAATGAAATCAATGCCACGAAGATAGGTAGCCGCAACAAATCCCGTAAGATCTCCTACTACGCCGCCGCCCAAGGCAATCAAAAGGTCCTTTCTGTCAAAATGCTCTTCAATCAAAAAACGATAGACGTCTCTGACGGTATCGAGATTCTTATGCTCTTCCCCTGCAGGAAAAGCATATTTTACAGCCTTTTTACACAGTGGCGTAATGGTTTGAAGTACAATGTCACCATAGATTCCGTCTACAGTCGTATCCGTACAGATACATAGCTTACGACCAGACAATTCCATCTCAGCCAACTCTTCCGCAAGCCCTTCCCAGTTTGTTGCAAAAACAATGTCATAACAGGGTTTACGATTCATCATTACGTTTAATCTTTCTGCCATGCTTTCCTCCTCTATATTCATAGTCGCTTGGTTTCGTTCCCTTTAAACTCACAAAAGCTTCCCGCGTAATTGGCGGGAAGCTTTTGGTTATGTTCCTATGGTTTGTCCCACGCTTACAGAACGGTATTAAAGGAAGAATCAAATCCTCCTAAAAAGTTCTGAAAATCTCCCGAGATGTCTACGCTTGCAGGCGTGATAATGAAAATATACATGGAAATCTTCTGAAGATTACCATCAATTGCATAGCAGGAACCAGAGGTGAAATCCAAAATTCTCTGTGCAATGTCAACGTCAAGACCTTCCAAGTTCATAACGATCGTGCGATTCTTTAACAGGGTCTCCGTGATCTCTCTCGCATCATCAAAGTTCTGAGGCTTAATTACGCATACCTCCATGCCACCCGCATTACCCTTCTTCATGCTGGAACGCATCGGCGTTACCTTGCTCTGCGCTGGCATCGGACGAGAAACAGGCCTTCTCTGTACGGGAGGCGCATCCTCCTCATAATCATCATCTGCAACGGGTGCAGCCTTGGAAACAAAGGGCTTCTTCGGTGCGGGTGCTTCCTCTTGATCATCCTCATCTAAAAAGTCATTGTCATAATACTCGTCCTCATTATCGTTCAATTTCATGTAATTTAAGAACTTATCCATTACTCCCATGACTATTTCTCCTTTACCTGGTTCACCTAACAAGTCCTGTTAGATTTGATAATTACGCTCCCCGAAAATACCAGTTCCAACTCTGACGTAAGTAGCACCTTCTTCCACTGCCACCTCATAATCTCCAGTCATCCCCATGGAAAGCACATTCATAGTAACATTATCAATGTTTTTCCTCGAGATGTCAACAGCCAATTGTCTAAGTTTTGCAAAAATTTCTCGATTTTCTTCCGAATCGGTTACATAAGGCGCAATTGTCATCAGTCCCTCCAAGGAAATGCCCGGAAGCTTCGAGATTTGCTCCGCCAGGGTCGGTGCTTCCTTAGGAGAAATGCCAAACTTACTTTCTTCTCCAGCGACATTGACTTCCATCAGAATCTTCACCCGTACGCCCTGCTTTACAGCCTCATGACTTATTTCCTCGGCAAGTCGAAGCGAATCCACCCCGTGAATCATATAGACCTTCCCGACAATATACTTCACCTTATTCCTTTGTAAATGACCAATCATGTGCCAACGAACGTCACCTGGCATGTTCGGCATCTTATCTACGAGCTCCTGCACCTTGTTTTCGCCAAAGTCCCGTGCTCCGGCCGCGTAAGCTTCCTTCAAATCCTCCAACGGCTTCGTTTTACTTACGGCGATCAGCGTTACCGTATTCTCCGCCCTGCCAGCCCTCTGACAAGCCGCACTGATTTTGTTCCTTACCTTTACCATGTTTTCAGAAATCATATCAACATACCTACTAAATGAAATAATTTTTATATATAATATACTACAATAAATAAATGACTCGAGGGGGATACGCATATCATCTCTTACAGACCCGTGTGCCAGGCGTCGGTACTTAGTTGGCGTATGCTGTCGAATACATTACTCTGTAATGTATTCGATCAGCGACAACTTAGTACCGATACGCTGCACCCGGAGCGCGAGCGTGTCTGTAAAAGATGATATGCGTTAACCCCCGAGTTTTTGTATATCATTTTATTTGTTGATAAACTGCTGATCCTTTACGGAATCCGCATTCAGCACAATGTAGTCATATACCTTCAATCCATACTCCGTATCCGATTTTACAATGGCATACTCCTCATTTTGGTAAAGAATACTGATTTCCCTAAAGTCTGCATAACCCTTATTAATGTTATACACTCCAATCAGCGTCGCTCTCTCCCTGACAACGTCCGTCGTCTGGTTATCAAGCTGATGTAATATGTCCCCCGTATTTAGCATTGTCGCATCGACATAATATTTTCCGGTCTCCTCATCATAGCTATAGATGCCTACGGTCAACCGTTCCGTTGAGATAGTACCATCCTCAAGATAACACTGTCTGATAATGGTTCTCTTTCCCTTTTGACCTTCATCAATCAAATAAGGTTCCTCAAGAAGGAAAAACTCCTTTTCAACAATGGCAGACAACGGAATCTTTAATCCCGTTTCTTCCTCCAAAATCAACTGCACGTCCAAGAAACGATCTGAAATAAAGGTTACCATGGAATTATTAAAGCTAAGCTTCAGATAGCTGTTTCCGTCTTCTCCATAGATCAGCTTTGTACTGGCCCAGGATTCATACTGATTCTTCTGAAATCGCACCTTAACGTATCCCTGCTCTTCAATCGCTTTGCCACGCTCGGCATCCATCGGTATAATAACGTCCCAAAGCTCGCTCGTACACACCTTATAGATGGGCGCTTCCTTCTCGACAACCTCATCTCCGATGACCTGCTTCCGCTCATAATTTTCTTTTTTAAAATCCTTCTCCGTCAATTGCTCGGCGGTCTTTCCTTCATAACCGTCCGTCCAATAGGAAACCACGCCCGTCATGGGCGCGTAGCAATAATTGATGACGTCATTTCCGCTGAGCTCTTCCAGATTCTTAAGGAAATTGACATTTGATATTTTTGCCACGGTATTTTTCAGGGAACGCTTAAAATCATAAACGCTGTCAAAATCCTCTTCGTCGAAGCCATGGACGTAATTGATAATCTCCGTTCGGAATTCGCGAAGCTCCTGATCCGAAAGCTTGCTCTCTTCAAACATTCCGGTTCCGGCCTTCTCCAATCTGCCCGTCTCGTCTACGGTATACACAAGATCTCCAACGGCCGTTCTCTCTCCATCATAAATATAAAAATTGACGTAACCGGCGGAAGGATTCGTCACAAGGTATTCCTCGCGAAGCGCAATCCCTTCGTAAGTCGTGTTGACTGTCAGAGACCCCTCCCTGACCTCATGGCGTTCTATGTGACTTGTATTAAAGAACGATATGACATAGATCAACATTTGCACAAAAATAAAGCCAATGATTATGAGACCAATGTTGATTCTTGGAGTCACTCCTTTTTGGTAAGACACCACTTTATTCTGTTGTCTGTTTGATCCATTCTTTGCCAAAGGAACTGCCTCCAATAATTTCGTTTTCTATTTCATACTTATGAAAAGCCTCGGATTACGCCGAGGCTTTTTCAAACGTGATCATTCACTTTATGTTCCAGCTTACAGGGAAATCAAAATCTCACTCTTCAATCCTTCAGGAAGATCTTTCTCATTCATGGAAATGCTTAATACAAAATCTACTTTGAACTTCTGACTCATCTTGTCGAGCTTTTCAATCACTGCGGAAATGTCCTTGCCCTCAAGCTTTGCAATCTTAAGGAAGCTGTCAAAATACATTTGCTGCAGGTCATGATCCTGTGAAATAATACCACTTACAAAGCCTAAGAACTCCGCGTCATTCTCGATCATATACTGAGAAACGTCGATCAGACGAACCTTATTATTTAATTCATACATGTGCTTCGTGCTCTTGTCCAGATATACAATATTACCGGGAATTGTCTTAACCTCACTATTCACTTTATCCAAGAGATGCTTTGTCTTACCCTTACCTTTTTCACCTACAATTAACTGAACCATTGGCATATCCTCCTGAAGTATTGTATTCTTTCATTGATTTCTCAACTTAATATCATTATAAGGTATTTGAGCCTAAAAAACAACCTCTAATTGTTGATTTCTTCTAATAATTCGATCATATTTGCATAACATTCGTCACTATTTAAACAACGCATGACGATGGATATGTATGAATTGCCCCTGACGTCCTTGCTATGCAAAATAAGGCAGTGACCTGCGGCATTTGTAGTACCGGTTTTCCCGCCAAGAATCGTCACGTTTTCAGGCGCAGTCACCTGTCCCTTAAAGAAACGATTCGTCGTAGAACAGCTAAACTGAACGGCTTTCCCGTTTTTGTCAAAATAGGACGTCTGATAAGAATTCATGTTGATGATCTGGTTGAAGACGTCATATTTGATGGCCTCATTAAAAATCAGGTACATGTCATATGCCGTTGTGTAGTGATTGATGTCCGTAAGTCCATGGGCATTCGTAAAATGCGTATTGGTGGCACCAAGCGCTACCGCCTTTTCATTCATCATTTCCACAAAATGATCAATCGTCCCGCCGACGTTTTCCGCAATCAGATTGGCCACGTCATTTGCTGATGCCAAAAGCAGAATGTGAAGTGCCTGAACCATCGTCATCGTATCGCCCGTCTTGATCTTCGCCGTTGCCGCTCCGGATTCCGTTATTTTTATGTTATCCGTTGCCGTAAGGATCTGATCCAGAGAGCCGTTTTCCAAGGCGACAATTGCCGTCATCACCTTTGTCAGGCTGGCCGGGTACATTCTTTCATGCACGTTACTTGCACAAAGCACGGTTTTATTTTTTAGGTCAAACAAAGCCGCAGCACCATAATTATTTAATTCCAAGCCGGCAATTTCAACATCCTGATTTGTGACACAAAGGTTAGAGGCAAAGGATGACGCCTTTGTCTTTGTGATCTCGTCCCCTCCCCCTGAGGACGGTGCGAAAATACCGTCCGCCGAATACGGAACGTCGTAAGAAAGCTTACCGCATCCCGCGAAGGAAAGGGACATGCACAGAATAAAGATTCCGAGCAGAATCTTTTTTGCCTTACTTTTACTTGTACATTTCACGCCACTCAAGATCTCCTCTGTCAAGGGACTTAATCAACAATTCCGCGGTTGCCAAATTGGTAGCCAAAGGAATGTTGTACATGTCACAGAGCTTAACAACATGATTTACGTCAGGTTCATGAGACTTCGGCGTCAGCGGATCACGCAAGAAAATGACCAGATCCATCTGATTATGTTCAATCTGTGCGCCGATCTGCTGTTCTCCGCCCAGATGTCCGGCAAGAAATTTGTGAATGGATAGATTGGTTACTTCCTCCACAAGCTTACCTGTCGTACCGGTGGCGTACAGCTCGTTTTTGCTTAAGATTCCGCGATAAGCAATGCAAAAATTTTGCATCAGTTTCTTTTTCGCGTCATGTGCGATCAGAGCAATGTTCATTGTCATACCCTCTCTTTTTGTCTTTTTGCACTATTCCTCCGCCAGTGAATCCCTGGATTGCATCCTGACGTTAATGACAAACCCCATGCCTGCGAACAGACTCATCAAGGACGTCAAGCCATAGCTTACAAACGGAAGCGGCAAACCCGTATTCGGAAGAAGAAACGTTGCAACCCCAATATTGATAAAGCTTTGAAAAGCGATCAGGACCCCCATTCCCGCCGCTATAATGGTTCCTGCCAAATCCTTAGCCTTTCTCGCAACGGATAGACATTCCAGCGATATCAGCGTCAGAAGAACGATGACAACTACGCTTCCCCGAAATCCAAATTCCTCTCCAATCACGGCAAAGATGAAATCCGTCTGGGCCTCAGAAATGAAATCACCATTTTTCACGCTGGTAAACTCATTGTTTTTGTAGCCCTTACCCTCCACCTGGCCGGAGCCAATGGCCATGACGGAATTCAAACTCTGCATGGCTTCGGAATTCGCATATTCCTCCGGATATCTCCAAGCATTAATACGATCCAGCTGATAGCTCTGTACAAACGGAAGCTTATCCGTCATAACAAGATATATGACTACCAGAAAGGCAGGAACCAGTACCCCGAGGATTCCAAAAACAATTCGGTACTGCAATCCGGCTGCAAACATAATCATGCAAAATACGACAATTAGCAAAATACTGGTAGACAAATCCGGCTGAATAATAATCAATGACCATGGAATCACGATCAAGACCACGCAGGCAGTAATCACTTTAAAAGTGTTCAACTTCTCCCTATATTTCATAATAAACTGTGCGAAGAATAAAATCAACAAAATTTTGGAAGTTTCGGAAGGTTGAAAGCGCAAAGATCCAATCTCAAACCATCTCTGTGCGCCATGAGAATCATCTCCCAAAAAATACACCGCAAGAAGCAGTCCAAGATTCGCTATATACATCAGCCAGTTCATCTTTAACAAAAAAGAATAATTAAAAAACGAGATGACAATCATGGCAACGCCTCCGGCAATCACTCCGGCCATTTGCTTGGTCTGAAGTGATTCCTGGGCGCTGCCAATGGCAAAAATTCCAATGACTGCAATGGTCAATGTCATAATTACCAGCTTTAAGTCATATTTTCTTAGATTGATTCCATCAAACATGTTCTCATCCTATCACGGAAATCTTCTCTCCTGCTTCTGCAAATCCAATATGGGAACGTTGGCATATAAAACAGGGGCCTTACCGCTCCTCGAATTCCCTTTTTTCGCGGTAATTTGGACTTCCATGTTTTCCGTATCTATTTTTACGTATTTTGATATCACTTTTGTAATGTCTCTTTTAATCAGCTCCACTATTTCCGGGGAACAATTGACCCGATCCGTGATCAGAAGAATTTTCAGGCGATCCTTCGCCACCTGGCAGGAGCTTTTGCGTCGAAAGAAAAACCAAGTCATTTCTGTCGCCTCCTATGCCTTATGAAAAATCCCCGTCACTCGGGAAAAGAAAGAGATGCTCTTCTCAAAATTCAGGAAGGGAACCTCCTGTCCCTCTAATCTTGCGACAACGTTCGAATAAGCAATTCCCGCAGGAGAGCTGCCTCCTACCATAGGTTCGCCCTGATTCGTTGCCACGACAACACTCTCGTCATCCGGAATGATGCCAAGAAGCGGTATTCCAAGAATGTCCACTACGTCATCAGAGCTCATCATGTCTCCGCGCTTCACCATTTCAGGCCGCAGCCGGTTAATGATCAAATCCATTTGCGAAAAACCGTTCATCTCAAGAAGTCCAATGATGCGGTCCGCATCTCGAATGGCAGAAACCTCGGGCGTAGTCACCACGATGGCGCGCTGTGCTCCGGCAATGGCATTTTGAAAGCCCTGTTCAATACCAGCAGGACAATCCAAAATGACATAATCAAACTGATCCTTCAAATGTTCAATAACCTTGACCATCTGTCCTGGGGAAACGGCCGTTTTATCCCTTGTCTGAGCCGATGGCATTAAGTAAAGCCCGGGGTGGCGCTTGTCCCGAATTAGGGCCTGCTTCATACGACAATTTCCCTCAATGACGTCCACGAGGTGATAGACGATTCTATTTTCCAATCCCATCACCACGTCCAAATTACGAAGGCCAATGTCCGTGTCAATCAGACAAACCTTCTTTCCAAGCTTAGCAAGACCCGTTCCAATGTTTGCGGTCGTAGTGGTCTTTCCCACGCCGCCTTTCCCTGAAGTGACGACAATGACGTTGTTTTCCATAGTTAGCCTCCATTCCATTTTTGTCATGTAATGTCGTCATCTCCCGAGGGATTTCCTTAAAAATCCTTCAGGTGCTCTTTTGTAAGCACTTCCGTGATCACGGAATCGCCAAGTACTTTTGCCGCCATGGCTTCTTCCTTCTTTTTCTTGCCCCATTTGGATTTTTTCATTGGTTCATATTTGAAATCGCCGATGGCTAATGCCTGTGGCGCCATTTCCAAGGCAGCAACAATCGCCTTTTTATCACCCGTGCTACCCGCATGGGCATTTCCATATAAGGTTCCAAGAATCAATATATTCTTTTCCGAAGAAATGGAACATCCCGCCTCCACGTTGCCAAAGATGACAATGCTGTTCGGCGTATCCAATTCCTCCCCGTCCTTAAGTGAACCATGAAATACCTGAATCTCATGCTCCAAATCCAGCTCGATCATCTTTCGAAACTCGACAAGACTTAAGGCCCTCACAAAGGTTTTCTCCCGTTCCTCGTCCTTTTCAACAATGCAAAGTATTTTTAAGTCACAGTGCGCCTGAATGGTATCCATTACCTTAAGCTCTTCCTCCTCAGAAAGCTTTCTTCCTGAAAAAGACAGCGCCACGGTCTCCCTGCCAAAGAAGCTTCTCGCTTCTTCAAATTTACCAGAGATTTCCGAAAGCAATTCTTCAAAAGCGAGTTGGTCATCCATCTGAAGGATCAGACCCTTTGAGAAGCTTTTGATCCGCACTTTATCCTTCATTGCATCCATCCTTTCCGTGATTACCATTCATTCGTAATACCAGCATCCGGCGTATTCGCCGTACCGGTAATGATGTCATCCTCTTCTGCGAGTCCATAATAATACTTTACGATATCCCTGGTCACCTGCGCCGCGTAATCGGAAGAATATCCAAAGGGAATTCTTGTCGCAATGGCAATTTCAGGATTTTGATACGGTGCATAGCAAACAAAGAGTGCGTGGCTTGGGCGAGTCGACGTCTGCTGCGCCGTACCCGTTTTTCCTGCCACCTCAACGGCAAGATCATTAAAATACTTTTTATTTTGAACCACCATTCTCATTCCTTTATGTAAGGAATCCCAATAGTTTTTAGGCATGTCAATGGTATTTCTGACCTCGGGTTCAAATTTTTTCAAAAGATTCCCCTGCTGATCCGCAACATGGTCTAAGAGCGTTAACTGATAAACCGTACCTGAATTTGCAATGGCGGAGACATATCTTGCAAGTCCCACGGAAGTAAAGCTGTTGCTACCCTGTCCGATGGCTGAACGCACGGGATCATTATCCGACACCTGCGGAGCACTTTCCGTTATCTCAATACCAGATTTCTCCGTCAAGCCATAAAAATCAGCATATTGATATAATGCCTTTAAGCCTTCTTCCTCGTTAAACGTATTATCCTTAAAGGAAAGGCGATATCCCACGTCATAAAAGAAGTAGTTGCAGGAATCCCGGATGGCCGTTGTCACGTTCTCACCGCCATGTCCCCAACGCTGCCAGCATTTGGGCGACGGCAGAATATTCGTATAGGTTCCGGTACAATTGACGGTCGAGCTTAGACTGATGACGCCCTCCATAAGTCCTGCAGAGGCTGTCAGCATCTTAAACGTGGAGCCTGGGGCCGCCTTATACTGCGTAGCATAATTGTTCCATGGATATGACTTGTCCGCATTAAGCTTTGCAAAATATTCAGCATCAATGGAATTGGCCAGCTTATTATTATCATACCCGGGATAGGAAACCAATGCCAAAACCTGTCCGGAGTTGACGTCCGTAATGACTACGGAGCCATTACAGGGATCCAGCGCAAGCTGCGCAGGCGTAATGTCGATATTTTTAATGCGATTCATGATAAACTGATATGCCGTCAACTTTCCCTTATAAAGTGCATCCTCTTCAGAGAGTGGCACGTCAATCTTTCTTTGCTCACACAAAATCATGCAAATCTGCTTGCCGGTAATTTTGTCATTCAAAAGCATGTACTTGTAAAATCGCTTTTGAAATTCCGTATTTTTCTCAATGGCATCAATGATATAGTCTACCAGCTTTTCAAAAACCTCAGTCGAATCGGAGTATTCCGCCGTCAGGTTCAGTTTGCTTCCGTCAATCCAATTCTGCGTAATTAGATAGGTCAGGTATTCGTTCAGGCTAATCGTTTCTTCCGTAGTCCAAGCCTGTTGAATTTTATCCTTCTCATTGATCAGGTCAGTGAGAATAATGCCATTTTTGATGAGCAAATTGACTATGTTGCTCTCATAAACCTGATATTCCTTGGACAGCCTGCTGTAAATTGTCTTCTTTTCAAAGAATTCAGACCTTAGCTTTGCATAGGTCTCCGCTTTATATTCCAGCCAGGCCTGATAGACAGCCTTTTCCGTTTCACCCGCCTTGGGCTTTACAAAATGGTTCACGTCGATGACACTGTTATTGATCAGTGCAAAATACACGTCATAGATCGGTATCACAATATCAGAGCTGGAAGAATTTTCCCTTGCAAAATACTCCTTTTGATTTACGATTTTGCTCGCCACAAGACCCGCCAAATGCTGTTCAAGAATGCCATAGACAGCCTCCGTCAGATTCTTGTCAATGGTAAGATAAACATCTTCCCCTGAGCTAGCCTCCCTGCGGTCCGTGATCGAAATCACCTTACCCATATGATCAACGACAACCGTTTCATAGCCCTTACTGCCCTGAAGAGTCGTCTCCATGTAGCTCTCAATGCCCATCTTTCCAACAACGTCACTGATTCCATAAAGCCTATCGCCCTTTCCTTCTTCCAAAAGCTTAGCATTCAAATCAGTCATCTCGTCGGAAGAGATCTTCCCGGTATAGCCAAGCACGTGTGCAAAGTAAACACTGTCCACGTATCGTCTGACAGTATCCTCTTCAATCGTGACGCCTGGCAATTCCGAGGAATTTTCCATCAATGCCGCCACTGTCTCCTGTGAAACGTTGGTTGCAACGGTGGTACCCAAATACTTGCGAAACGAAGTCAGGCTCATGTTATACCGTATGTTAACGAGCTTTAGCCACTCATCATTGGTATATCCTTTGCCTGGAATAAAATCGCTCTTTTTATCATTGGGAATCTCATAATCACCGATGGCAAAGGTCTTTTTCCTGCTTAGAAAATTCATGACGTCGATAGGTTCGGAGGATCGTTCCTCCGCCGTCAACTGATCAATATAAGTTCTTCCATAGACGTCCGCAAGAAATCTAAGCTTTGCATTTCCCGTTACGGAATACTCAAATTCTCCGTCTTCACCTACGACAATCTTGAAATCGGATACCACGTGATCTCCATGCTTTTCCACCATCTTTACCAAGCGATAAATCACTTGATTCATATTTTGATTCTTCATGGATCCGGATTCAAACACGTCCTCCATTTTCACGGAATAGGCGAGCTCATTATAGGCCAATAAATTTCCGTTGCGGTCATAAATGTTTCCCCTTGCGGAAGCTATGTCACGGGTTTTCTGCGTCATTAAGATAAACTTCTCCAAGTATTCTTCCCCGTGAACCACCTGCAGCTGAAAGCAACGATGAATCAATACGGCACAAAGGCCAAGAACTACCACCATCAAAAACGTGGATCTGCTCGTTATGAAATTAATTATTCTTCTGCGAATCAGATCTAACAAGCTTAATACTCCCTCTTTCTCTCCCACGCCCGAATGGATTCATTGATCTTTAAAATCAACGGATAAAACGCCAACGTCGCCACCAAGGTGATGACCATTTCGGGAAAAATCACGTGCAGGAAATAATACGGAAATTCCAGTTTCCCCCAAAGCAGGAACAAAAAGACATAGGACAAGAGTCCGTTCGTCAAATCACTGACTGTAATCAGTGCCAGTGGCAGCTTAATGTCCTCGGGATAAAACACCTGGGAAAACTTTCCGTTGAGAAAACCGATATAGACGAAAAGCAGCGCGTGAAAGCCAACAATACCGCCAAAAAATATGTCATACAGCAAACCACAGATAAATCCCACGATCATTCCTGCGTTTTCGCCCTTCATAAACCCCTTGGAAGCCGTAATAATGATCAAAAGGTTCGGAAAGACGTGAAGCGGCAACGCGGCGGGAAAAACGGCGGTCTGCAATAAATAAATAAGCAGAATCAGAATTCCGGTCGACAGAATGCTTAACATGGCCTTATTTCTCCTCTATGGTCTGCTTTTGATCCGTTATGACCAACACCTCAGATAAATGTTCAAAATCCACTGCCGGAATCAAGGACCCGGATTTCGTCAGATTATTATTGTCATTGGAAACCGTCAGAACATACCCAATCAAAATTCCAGGCAAAAACTTATCGCTGATGTCCGAGGTGACAATCTTATCCCCCGCCTGCACGGCTCCCTTAGAATCCACAAGCTTGGAAAAGTAAATCACGCCTTCATTCATGCCCTTAAGGCTTCCTGATACTATCAGATTGTCTTCCGTCGCAAGCGTCATGCCACTGACGTTTGCATTATCGGAAATAATGGCAGTCACCCTCGCCCAATTCGGCCCGACGCTGCTGATTCTTCCGACAAGGCCTCCTCCGGCGATGACGTTCATGTCCTCCTGAAGGCCCTGCTCCGTCCCCTTATCAATGATAAAGGCCGAATACCAGTTGCCAGAGTCCCTGGAAATGATTCTGGCACCCACCTTGTGATATTCCTCATACTGCTCATCCAGTTCAAATAACTGCCGAAGCTTATTCAGTTCATATTTGTCCTGCTGCAGCAAGGTATTTTCCTCCGTCAGGAGGGCAACCTGCTCCTTAAGGCTCTGATTTTCCTCCAGCAGGGTCTTTATTTGGGCAAGCTGATCCTTCCTGCCGGAAAGCCAGCTTCCCGCTTCTCCGATGCCCTTTTCAAAGGGGATCAGCACATAACCGACAATGCTTCCCAGCGGCTTATCCAAAAGATCCGTCGCAAAGGTAAACAGCATCAATACGGTACATAAAATTGTTAAAATAAAGAGGAGATATTTACTCGGCAGAGTAAATTTCTCCCCCTTCCGTTTTACAATTGGGCTCATCTACTCATCCCTTCGATTGCATATGCTACCGTTTTGTAATTGTCTTCCCTGATGATCTTTGCCAGTCCCAGCGCAACACTTGCAACAGGCTCTTCTGCCTGATTTACCTTTAGGCCCGTGCCGCTTCCTAGTCTTTCTGCGAGATGATTTACCTGCGAAGCTCCGCCCGACAGATAAATGCCTTTGCGGAAGATGTCAGCCGCAAGCTCTGGCGGCGTTCTTTCAAGAATGACCTTAACATTGTCAACGATAGTATTAAAGTGTTCCTCCAAGGAATCCACGACAAGCTTCGTCGGGATGGTACGCTCTACGGGAAGTCCCGTGACAATGTCACGTCCGTAGACAACCGCTCCCTCTTCCTTTTCCTCTAAATTTTTCAGATTGATTTTGATATTCTCGGCTGTTTTTCCACCGATGATTAAGGAAAACTCCTTGCGAACGGCAGCTCTGATGGACTCATCAAACTTTGCGCCTCCGACCTTGATCAAACGGCTAAGGACAATGCCTCCTAAAGACAAAATGGAAATCTCCGTCGTCTCATATCCAACGTTTACGATAATCACGCCCTGAGAATTCTTCACGTCCACGTCCTGTCCGAGGGCATCTGCAACGGCCTTTTCCACGACCATGATCTTCTTTGCCTTGACGCCGGCATCCTTAACCAGATCATAAAAAGCCCTCTTTTCAACCTCCGTAACGTCCGTCGGCACGGCAACGTAAAAGTCTGCCGGTTTTACATACCCCTTCTGCAAATCACCGATAAAATACTTTACCAGCGTCTCCATGTTTTTAATGTCTGCAATGACACCATTTGACAGCGGATAAGAAATCTGTATGTTGCTCGGTGCTTTTTCATACATTTCAAACGCAGAATTACCATATGCAAACAGCGTATTTTTATTTTCGACGGCAATCATGTTTTTTTCAATGACTACCTTGTCCTCATTTCGGTCATAAATTTTTATGTTATTCGTCCCAAGATCAATTCCAAATGCGTTGAAAGCCAATGTTCCTTAAGCTCCTTTCTAAAAATCTTCGCAATAAAGCTCTATGTAATACCAGTTACGTAACACTAAGTCCAAGCTTACCATTTTCACGAAAGCTATAATAAACGTTGTCTCCAATAATGACGTGATCCAGCAGCGGAATTCCGAGTTCCATGCCCATTCTCGCAATTCTGGCCGTAATTTCCAGGTCAATGCTTCCCGGACTCGGATCACCACTGGGATGATTATGGAGTAAAATAATATTGACGGCCTCCGCCTTCAGAGCCGTAAGAAAAATATCTCTTGGGCTGGTAACGGAAATGTTTACGCTTCCCTCAGAAAGCTTCCGTTCCTCTAAAATCAGACCCTTCGTATCAAGGCAAAGCAAATAGACACATTCCGTCTTACGGTGTCGAAGCTTTTCCATGTAATACCTTGCAATGGTTTCAGGCTCCTTGACGTTTAAGCCATTTTTTGCAACTGCTCTCGAGATTCTGATTGCAAGCTCCGTGATGCTCTTTAGCTTGACTGCCTTGACCTCGCCAATCCCCTTGACCCGTTCCAATTCCTCCAGGCTCAAGTCATGCAGTCCCAAAAGGCCCGTCCTTGGATATTTCCCCAGGGCAAGGACTTCCTTTGCCAGCTCCAATGCAGGCTTTTCCCTCGTCCCAGTGCGCAAAATAATTGCAAGGAGCTCTCCCTCCGTCAGATTCTCCGGTCCAAACCGCAGAAACTTTTCGTAAGGCATTTCCTGCTGCGCCACTTGATTCTGTTTTTGTTTCATTCGACCCCTTTCCCCTTCTGACCCCTTGGGCTGAATCGAACAAAACCCCGCGTTCCATCATTTCATGCTTCCAATGTTCCCACACTTCTATATGGTATCACAAATTAAAACAGAAGTATACAAATTTTATCTTCTTTTTTTCGCGAAAGTTCGACGTTTGCTTTTTTGTCTATAATACAACCAATCCTTTTGCCTTAAGGCTCTGTAAGGATCGCAAAATGCCATATTTCGCGTGCGGCCAGGTAAGTCCGCCCTGAAAATATACGGCATACGGCTCCTTGATGGGGCCATCTGCGGAAAGCTCAATGGAAGATCCGGAAACAAAGGCTCCCGCCGCCATAATGACCTTGGCATCATACCCAGGCATGTCCCATGGTTCGGGCGTTACGTGACTGTCTACGGGTGCAGCTGCCTGAATGCCCTCGCAGAAGGCAATGACACCCTCTGGCTTTCCAAAGGTGACGGCCTGAATAATGTCATGTCTGCTCTCCGTGCCATTGGGAATTACGGGGAATCCAAGTCTCTCATAGATATTAGCGGCAAAAATAGCCGCCTTCAGGGCAGATGCCGTCACGGTCGGTGCCAGGAAAAAGCCTTGATAGAACTGAGGCAAAATTCCCAGGGAGGCGCCAACCTCCTTTCCAAGACCAGGGCTGGTCAAGCGATACGCCGCATTCTCCACGCATTCCTTCCTTCCGGCGATATATCCGCCGATAGGTGCCAAGCCGCCGCCTGGATTCTTAATTAAAGATCCTACGATCATGTCTGCTCCAACGTCAGAGGGTTCCTTCGTTTCCACAAACTCACCATAGCAATTATCTACCATGCAAATGACTTCCGGCTTAATCGATTTAACGAAGGAAATGAGTTGTCCAATTCGGTCAACCGACAACGTAGGCCTTGTCTGATAGCCCTTTGAGCGCTGAATGGTAACCAATCTTGTCTTTTCATTGATAGCCTTTCGAATGTTTTCATAGTCAAACGCTCCATCTGGAAGTAAATCCACTTGACGATAGCTAACGCCATATTCTGCAAGGCTTCCCTTCGAAGGGCGAATGCCTATCACTTCCTCCAGCGTATCGTATGGTTTTCCTACCGGTGAGAGTAATTCATCCCCAGGCCTAAGATTGCTCATGAGTGCCAGCGCCAGCGCATGTGTACCACAGGTGATCTGTGGGCGAACCAGCGCATCCTCTGTGTGAAAGGTATCCGCATATACTGCTTCTAGCGTATCCCTTCCCAAGTCATTATAGCCATAGCCCGTTGTCCCTAACAGGCAGGCCTCACTGACCGTATTTTTCTGCATTGCGCCAAGCACCTTTAGCTGATTGATCTCAGCCACCTGATCAATTTCATCAAATCGTGGCTTTAATTCCGTAAGGATTTTTGCGCCAAAATCATAAACCTCTTCTGAAATTCCCATGGACATAAATGCGTCCTTTGTCGTCAACATACTTTTCCTCAACTTTCCAAGGATTGGCCGACCTCGGGGCAAGGCTTGGAGGATCTTTCCACTAACCATGAAACCTGGAAAGATCCTCCAAGCCCTCCCCGAGGGGTATGGAATCCTTTTGTATCTATTATTCTCCATTGTATTTCCATGAAGTTTTACTTGTTGTTCCGTCCTGTTTGCCTAGATTAAACTTTTCATTCTCAGACAAACCTTTTTCGCATCTATTGTTTGCCCATATTTCAATTTGGCCTTCTGGCAAGCAAAATATATTTTGGTTAAACCTTCGGTGAAGATTTTGGTATCATCAACAAATATGCAGATTTTTTAGCGTGATAAGCATCGCGTTTCGTAATTTAGCATCATCATAGTCGTAGTCGTATTTATTAAGCCAAATGACGTCTTGTTCGCGGCGGAACCAGGTAAGCTGGCGCTTTGCAAAATGACGGGTACTGAGCTTGATTTGGGCAATGGCCTCATCCAAAGTACACTCACCAGAAAGATAATCCAAAATCTCTTTATAACCAAGTCCTTGCATGGATGTCATGTTTCTGGTACAGCCTAGTTCCTTAAGGTGCTTTACCTCATCTACAAGGCCTGCCTTGATCATTTCATCCACGCGCTCCTCAATTCTCGCATAGAGTCTCTCTCGAAGGTCATTTAGCACAAAATAAGCACTGTTATAAGCACGGTTCCTCTGACGCTCCGTCTCATTATGCGCCGAGATCGGCGAGCCCGTTAAATGATAATATTCCAAGGCCCGAATCGTGCGTTTGACGTTGTTTGCATGGATGGCCTCTGCAGAAGCCGGATCTACAGCCTTTAACATGTCATGCAAGGCCTTTGGCCCCTCCGTCCTCGCCTTTTCCTCCAAAAGTCTGCGATACTCCGCATCCTCCTCATTTTCCGTGAATTGAATGTCACGAAGCAGTGCCTGAACATAGAATCCAGTTCCTCCGACCACAATGGGAATGTGTCCTCTCTCATAAATTCCCTGCAGTGCTTCCTTGCAGAGAGTCTGAAAGATCACGACGTTGAATTCCTCCCAAGGCTTCAACACATTGATTAAGTGATGCCTCACGCCCTGCATTTCCTCCGGCATAATCTTCGCCGATCCAATGTCCATGTACTCATATACCTGCATGGAATCCGCCGAAATAATTTCCCCATCAATTGCCTTCGCCAGTTCAATGGAAAGCTTCGTTTTTCCAACACCCGTTGGGCCTGAAAGAACAACCATGGGAGGCAAACTCATTCCATCATTCAGCTTAGTATTCATCTCTCCCATACCCGTCCCTCCTTTCATACTTGCCCTCTTACAAAGCGAATTGTATTTTCTTTTTATCATAACCTCGAGGGGAAGGTTTCATCCCCGAGTTTTTTATACAATTCGCTTAAACTTCTTTTCCATCTCGTACTTAGAAATCGTGATAATGGTCGGCCTGCCATGTGGACAGTTATAGGGATTATCCAGCGTAAGAAGCTCCTCAATCAGTTCATCCGCCTCCTCGCGGCTTAGTCGATTGTTTCCCTTAACGGCAGCCTTACATGACATCGTTGCAATTTTCTCCTCAACAAGCCTCGGATTTTGCCTGCTGACGCCTGCCTCTAATTCATCCAAAACAGATAAGAACAATTCCCTCTCACCGCAACCGTAAAGATCCACGGGAACGCTTCGAAGAGCATATTCATTGCCTCCAAATTCCTCGATCTCAAAGCCCATGCGCTCAAAAATTTCACGACACTCTCGAAGAATGACCTCTTCTTGTCCTGTCAAACTGACAATCACAGGCGGGAACAAAACCTGCGACAGCATTTCCTTCTCACGATACCGCTTCATAAACCTCTCATACTTTACCTTTTCATGGGCGGCATGCTGATCCAAAATGCAAAGCTTGTCCTGATACTGAAACATCCAATAGGTGTCAAATACCTGACCAATGATTTGATACTGCGATTTATTGCTTTTAGTTAAAATTCTTTCTTCAAACAAATCCAGCTGCTTCGGCTTTTCTGCGATAATGCCATTCTCCGCTTCCTTCTCCGGCTTCTCTGCGATAATGCCTTTCTCCGCTTCCTGCTCCGGCTTCTCTGCGATAACGTCATTCTCCGCTTCCTGCTTCGGACTTTCTGCCATGTTCCTGGCAAGCGCCGTCTCTATTAAGACTTCGAATGGCTCCTCAGCCTCTTTTTTCACGCTGTCGCTTGCTGGCTCTTCAGGGATCTCAGAGGTCTCCGTAAAAAAGTCATCTGCCTTTGCTTTCGCAGTCTCTTTTGGTTGATTTACCAATGCTTCCGACGGTTTTGAGATCGCTCTGACCCGCTCCCAGACCGGGCTATTTTGAAAGCCTTCCTGCCTTTGCACGTCCGCTCGATATACCGTCTCCTCACGAACGTAGTTTTCCAGCTTTCTATTATGCTCAAAGGGCTCAGCAACGCGTATCTTTGCCATTTCCTCGCGATGTTTTTTCTCCTCCCGCTGAATCTCCTTCTCGCTGATTAAGCGATCCTGTGGGATCATTTCCCTTTGCACCAAGGTATTCTTTACTGCCTTGGCAACAAAATCCGTCACCTCAAAATTATCCGAAAACCTTACGTCCATCTTCGTCGGGTGTACGTTGACGTCAACTCTTTCCGCCTCCATGGCAAAATGAAGCACACAGAACGGAAATTTATGCTGCATTAAATATTCTTTATAGCCTTCTTCAATGGCCTTTGCGATAATTCCGCTGCGAACAAAGCGGCCATTGACAAAATAGGTCTCAAAATTTCGGTTTGACCTGACAAGAATAGGCTTTCCAAGATAGCCATCCACCAAAAGTCCTTGCTCCCGATACTGAATGGGAACCAAGGAATTCGCAATTTCCCTGCCATAAATCCGATAAATGACCTCCTTGAGATCTCCGTTACCTGAGGTGTGAAATCTCGTCTGCCCGCCTAAAATAAATTGAAAGGAGACATCCGGGCGCGACAAGGCCATGCGCTCCATCAGATCCGTTACGTATCCTCCCTCGGTCGGCGGCTGCTTTAGGAATTTCTTTCTCACGGGCACGTTGAAAAACAAATTCCGCATGACAAAGGTGGTTCCGTCAGGTGCCCCAATCTCCTGAAGCTCCCCCGGGATGCCTCCCTCAATGCAAAAGCGAACTCCCGTTAGGGTTTCGGAGGTCTTCGTAATCAGCTCCACCTGCGCCACGGCAGCTATGCTGGAGAGCGCTTCACCGCGGAATCCAAGACTATGAATTTTAGACAAATCCTCCGCCTTTGAAATCTTGCTGGTTGCATGCCGCAAAAAAGCTTTTTCAACCTGTCCCTTTTCCATGCCGGAGCCATTGTCCGTCACGCGAATCATGCTAATTCCGCCATCCTTAATCTCAACGGTGATGGCATTCGCGCCCGCATCCAAAGCATTTTCCACCAGCTCCTTCACGACACTGGATGGTCTCTCCACAACTTCGCCAGCCGCTATCTTATCAATCGTCTCCGAATCCAACACATGTATCTCAGCCATGTTCGGTTCTCCTTATATAAACTACTTTGCGATACCCTGCTCTATTTCTCCCATGAATCGTTTTCCAGAGCTTTTAGGCTATTTCCCCGTCCACCGATTCTTAAGCTTATTCTGCAACCGATATAAGGTATTCAATGCATCGAGCGGCGTCAAGGTCGTCACTTCAATGTCCATCAGCTCCTTCAGGACGTCTTCATCCGTCACCGTATCAAAAAGAGAAATTTGTCCGAGATCCAGCTCATCATATTTTACGGGCTTCTTCGCTTTTCCGTCCCCCTTCGTATCCACGGCAATACTCTGAACCTTCTGTGTAATGTCATTATCAGAAAGCTGCTCTGCAATCTCCTTTGCACGGTCAATGACCATGTCTGGAACGCCGGCCAGCTTTGCAACCTGAATGCCATAGCTCCTGTCAGCGCCGCCCTTCACGATCTTACGAAGAAATACAATGTCATCCCCACTTTCCTTTACGGCAATACAATAGTTATTAACATTGTGCATCTTATCCTCAAGCTCCGTCAGCTCATGATAATGCGTTGCAAACAATGTTTTTGCCCCCAAGAGCTTTTTATTGCTGACGTGTTCGATGACGGCCCACGCAATGGATAGTCCGTCAAAGGTGGAGGTTCCCCTGCCAATTTCATCGAGAATCAACAGGCTGTTTGCCGTTGCATTTCGCAGAATGTTCGCCACCTCATTCATCTCTACCATGAAGGTCGACTGGCCACTCGCCAAATCATCCGATGCACCGACACGGGTAAAAATACGGTCTACAATTCCAATGTCCGCACTCTTTGCGGGCACAAAGCATCCGACCTGCGCCATCAGCACGATCAATGCGCTTTGGCGCATGTAGGTCGACTTACCTGCCATGTTCGGTCCCGTAATAATGCTGATGCAATGCTTGTTATTGTCCAGGAAGGTATCATTTGCCACAAACAAATCTCCCGTCAGCATTTGCTCGACAACGGGATGCCTGCCATCCTTAATGTCGATCACGCCCTTTTCATTCAGCTTAGGGCGTACGTAGCGATTTCTCTCGGCAACCAGTGAAAGAGAACAAAATACGTCAAGCTTTGCAATGGCCTTTGCCGTATTTTGAATGCGTGCCGTCTCCATCGCGATACTGTCACGAATTTGGCAGAAAATGTCATATTCCAGCGTCTGCAGCTTGTCCTCGGCATTGAGAATGGTGTCCTCTAGCTCCTTTAATCTCGGCGTCGTATAACGCTCCGCATTTGCCAGCGTCTGCTTACGGATATAATCCTCCGGCACCAAATCCTTATAGGAATTTGTGACCTCAAAATAATAACCAAATACCTTGTTATACTTGATTTTCAGTCCCTTAATTCCCGTTCTTTGACGATCCTCCTCTTCAAGCTGTGCGAGCCATTGCTTCCCATCACGCTTTGCACTGCGAAGCTTGTCAATGTTCTCATCAAAACCATCGCGGATCATCCCGCCCTCACGAATGGTAAGCGGTGCTTCCTCGTCGATGGACTGCAAAATCAGCTGATAAATATCCTCAAGTCCGTCAATTTCCTCATGGCAATTTGCCAGCTCCTTACAGGTAAATTCCTGTAGCACCGTCCGTATGTGCGGCAGCATTTCCAGGGAATTCCGAAAAGCCAGCAAATCCCTCGGATTGGCAGTCTTATAAGTAATTCTTGCAAGGAGGCGTTCCAAATCATAAACAGGATTTAAATACTCCCGAATCTCATCCCGCGACACACTGCTTTTGCAAAGTGCCTCCACGGCATCCAGACGATCCTCCATGGCCTGTTTATCGATCAGCGGCTGCTCGAGCCAGCTGCGCAGCGTTCTTGCACCCATGGCCGTCTTCGTCTTGTCTAGCACCCAAAGAAGGGAGCCCCTTTTCTGTTTTTCACGCAGGGTCTCCGTCAATTCCAAATTTCTTCTTGTAGAGCTGTCAAGAAGCATAAATTTATTTGTCAGATAAGGATACAGATGCCGAAAATGGCTTAAATCCGTCTTCTGAGTATCGTAGAGATACGCCAACAGTGCCCCCGCGGCAACCAATCCCACAGGAAAATCCTCCACGCCAAGCCCGATAAGCGTATTCACCTTAAAATGCTTTTGCAATAATCTTTTACAGCTGTCATCGTCAAAGAAATGCGCATCCAAGGGATTGATTGCCACGTGAAGCCTGTTGCGAAGATCCTCAAGATCCATGCCACTCACCAGAAACGCATCATTACAAATGATTTCTGAAGGCTCATATTTCATCAGCTCATCCGTGAGCTTTTTCAAATCCTCAACCTCTGTCAGATAATAATCTCCCGTGGTGGCATCTGCTACGGAAAGTCCAATTTTCGTCGGCGTATAAGCCACGCAAACCAAATAATTGTTTTTAGACTCCTCCAGCGATTGCATGTTCAGATTCGTTCCAGGGGTCACAATGCGGACAACCTCACGCTTTACAAGACCCTTTGCCAGCTTCGGATCCTCAACCTGCTCACAGATGGCAACCTTGTAGCCACGGCTCACCAGCTTCGTGAGATACCCCTCCACGGCATGAAAGGGAACGCCGCACATCGGAGCGCGCTCCTCCATGCCACAGTCCTTTCCCGTAAGCGTGATTTCCAATTCTTTTGATGCAATCAATGCATCATCAAAAAACATTTCGTAAAAGTCACCCAGACGATAAAACAGGATACAGTCCTTGTATTCCTGCTTGGTCTCCATGTATTTTGTCATCATCGGGGTCATTTCACCCATGGCCTTATCTCCCGTTCGTTATTATCATTTAGCCGCTTGAACAAGCTGTTTTGCGCGCTCAACGGCCTCATCTACGTGATCCGCAAAGTTTTCCGTTCCAATCTTTTGATCAAATTTCGCCTTTTTGAATACCTTCATGGGCTGCTCATTTACGTGAGACATCACAATCTGAATGCCCTTCTCCTTACAATCCTCATAGAACTCCTCGATATGATGCAATGCCGTTGCATCCATGGCCGTCACACTTCTCATGCGCAGCACCAAAACCTTGGTGTCTTCCTTGCAGGTAATATTGACAATCTTTCCGGAAGCTGCAAAGAACATGGGTCCAGAAATCTCATAGACCTGAACATGCTCAGGAATCGAAAGAAGATTTACGCTTTCAGGATCATTCTCCTCGTCAATTTCCTTCCAGCTCTGTACCTGTGTCACGTCGCTCATTCTCTTCATGAAGAGTACGGACGCAAGAACGATGCCAACCTCAATCGCTACAACTAAATCAAAAATCACTGTGAGAAAGAAGGTTGTCAGCAGCACCAAAATGTCACTCTTAGGAGAAGATTTACAGAGATGCATAAAGTTTTTCCATCCGCTCATATTATAGGCTACCTGGAACAAAATGGCTGCAATACAGGGCATGGGAATTAGCTTTGCGAGCGGCATCAAAAACATCACAACAAGCACCAGGGACAACGAATGAACCATACCTGCAATGGGGGTTCTTCCGCCGTTTTTAATGTTGGCAGCCGTTCTTGCAATGGCCCCCGTTGCCGGAATTCCTCCAAAGCAAGCGGAGCCTATGTTTGCGACGCCCTGTGCCATCAATTCCATGTTAGAACGATGCTTGGATCCGATCATGCCGTCTGCAACTACCGCGGAAAGCAAGGATTCAATGCCCGCGAGCAAGGCAATGGTCACGGCATTGGAAACCTGACTTCTCATAAGATGCAAATCAAAAATTGCAGTAGTAATCGAAAGTCCGGGAAGACCCGTCCGAATGTTTGCAAAAGCCTTGCCAATCGTATTGACCTCCAAATGACACAGTTCAACAATGGCAGCCGTCACAATGACTGCAATTAGGGAACCGGGAATTTTCTTAAAAAAGCGCGGCCAAATAATCAAAATCGCAAGGGCTAAGGCGCCGATCAAAATAGACTGAAGACTCCCCGTGGAAATGTTTGCAATCAAAGCCTCAACCTTCTCTGCCGTCTCAATTGGCTTTTCTCCGTGCAGATAGGTGATTCCAGCAAAATCCTTAATTTGTCCAATAAACAGCGTCACTGCAATGCCTGCGGTAAAGCCTGTCGTTATTGTATAGGGAATGAATTTCAGCAGATTTCCAAAGCGGAAAAAGCCCATGAAAATAAGCAGAATACCTGCCATGATGGTGGCAACGGTAAGCCCTTCCATACCATCCTTCGCGACAATTCCTGCGACAATGGTGGCAAAGGCAGCCGTAGGACCCGCAATCTGTACGCGGCTTCCTCCCAAAAACGAAACAAGAAAGCCTGCGATAATGGCCGTGTAGATACCAGCCTCCGGTCCAACGCCGGACGCAATGGCAAGCGCAATGGAAAGGGGCAATGCAATAATGGCAACAATAACGCCCGCAACCAAGTCCTTCGCAAACTGTTCCTTTGTGTAAGACTTCATGACGGAAAACAACTTCGGTTTTAATTTCTGATCCATGTTAATTCAAAACTCCTTTTTCTTTCGTCCCCTCAAGAGGATCTTCCATTCTCCCCAAATAATAAAAGCCCCTGCATTCCTCTAAGCGAACCCTTACAATTGTGCCGACCTGACCTGGCAAGCCTGGGAAATGCACGATTGTGTTGTTCGATAACCTTCCCGTAAGTAAGACCTGTCCCTCTGTAGCGTTCAGCTCCCGCAGCGCCTCTTCGGAATTGCTTCCGTCGTTGACTTCCTCAACCAAGGCTTCCTGTATCTGACCCTGATATCTTTGTACGCGCATTCTGGCGGTCTCCTGAACACATTTTAAAACCTTGTCAAAGCCCTCGCGAACCTGCTCCTCCGGAACCTGCTCCATGGCGGCTGCAGGCGTTCCCGTGCGCTTTGAGTAAACAAACGTAAATGCATTGTCATATTGCACCCTGCGAATGACGTCAATGGTGTCCTCAACGTCCTCAGCCGTCTCTCCGGGAAATCCGACAATGATGTCCGTCGTGATTGCAATCTCAGGAATTTCCCTTCGAATTTTTTCCGCAAGCGCAATATATGATTCCTTCGTATATCGGCGGTTCATGGCCTTCAGGATTCTGTCAGAGCCAGACTGAAGCGGCAAATGAAGATGCTTACAAATCTTTTTCGATTCCTTCATCACCTGAATCAGCTCGTCCGACAAATCCTTCGGATGAGAGGTCATGAAGCGAATTCTCTGCAGTCCTTCGATTTTTTCCACTTCCCGAAGGAGCTGTGCAAAGGTAATCCCATCCTCTAAATTCTTTCCATAGGAATTGACGTTCTGGCCAAGAAGCATGATTTCTACGACGCCGTCTTGAACAAGGCGTTCGATCTCTCTAAGGATCTCTTTGGGTTCCCTGCTTCTCTCTCTCCCGCGAACATACGGAACAATGCAATAGCTACAAAAATTATTACAGCCGAACATGATGTTGATGCCTGATTTGAAGGGATATTTGCGAAGTACGGGCAGATCCTCCACAATACGATCCGATTCCTTCCAAACCTCAATCAACATATGCTTTTCGTGATAGGTTCGATATACAAGCTCAGCAAACGCATACAAATTATGCGTACCAAAGATGAGATCCACAAAGGGATAGCTCTCCTTTAGCTTTGCTATGACGGTTTCCTCCTGCGTCATACAGCCGCAAAGCGCAATCTTCATGTTCGGGTTTTTCTTTTTATATCCATTGAGAACGCCAAGCCTTCCATAGACCTTTTGATTGGCATTGTCACGCACCGTACAGGTATTATAAATTACAAAATCAGAATTTTCCTGCTCTGAAAGCTCAAATCCTGTCATTTGCAAAATACCGGATAACTTTTCAGATTCCCTCGCGTTCATCTGACACCCAAAGGTCACGACGCAGGCAGTAAGCGGGCGCCCCAAACGCTTTTTTTCCTGATCTACCGTTTTCCGAAGCTTTGCCATAAAATAGTACTGTCTTTGTGGCTCTAAGGATGGCGGCCCCATGCCAAGATCAATGGCATCCAAATCTACACGTTCGTACATTTCCATCGTTCCTCTTTCTAAACATACTCCTAAAAAGTATACTCCACGAGTCGTTCCATTTCAAGCCCCACTTTTCTTCTCTGATAAATATTCTCGAGGTCTGTTTTGTTACCCTCACGCCCAGAACGTATTTTCATCTTTTTGAATCAATTCCGTGCAGATTTTGGGTGCAAGTGCCCAAATGCAAATCAGGTTTGGAATTGCCAAAAGTCCATTGGCAACGTCAGAAAAAAGCCATGCGGCATGCAGTGAAAAAATTGCTCCCGCAAGTGGCAAAATACCATATCCCACCTGAAAAATCAAACGATATTTTTCCGAAAACAGGTAGGTAAATGCAGCCTCTCCTTGTACGGCCCATCCAAGAATCGTTGCAAACGCAAAGAGAGCAATGCAAACGCTAAGAAGGACGCCGCCATATCTTCCAAAGGCAGATTCAAAGGCGGCAATCATAAGGTCTGCCGGGTTAGTGACGTCTGCCAGGCTTCCATTTTTCAGAAAAATGTTTCCCTTAGAAATCATTGCCGGAATTCCGCTACAGGCATACGCGATTCCCGTTATCGTACAGATGACAATCGTATCAAAAAATACGGCCGACATGCTGATCAGCCCTTGTCGATAGGGATCCTGCTCAGAAGAAGCTGCTGCGCTAATACCTCCTGCCCCCAGCCCTGCCTCATTCGAAAAAACACCTCTGCAAATCCCCCATCCAAAGCTTTGGGTCCAATGAATTGTTAAAATGCCAAAGGCTCCTCCGCTTGCTGCTTTTGGAGAAAATGCGCCAATCAGAATTGTTGAAAGCCCGGGCAGTAAATTTTGGTGATGCATGACAATAATTCCAAGACACCCTGCAAGATACAAGGCGCCCATGGCCGGAACCAAATAAGTGGATATCTTTGAAATGAGCTTTATCCCTCCAAGGACGGCGAAAATGGTTAAAATAGCTACTATGAGTCCAATCAGACCACGATTCCATGCCATACTGGCATGCAGCGCCTCCACTATGGAATTCGCCTGTACCAAATTTCCCATCCCCAAAGAACAGATTACGGCAAACGCAGCATAGCATACGGCCAAAGCCTTGCCAGCCCTTTTCCTTGGGAATGCCCTTTCCAGCGTCATCATCGGTCCGCCAAGCGGCGGCTTTCCCTCACGCTTTTTCCGATACTTTACGCTGAGCGTACTTTCCACAAGCTTTGTCGACAGGCCTAGAAACGCTGAAAAAATCATCCATGGCAAGGCACCGGGACCGCCAAGAAGCATTGCGCCGACAACGCCTATGATGTTACCCGTGCCAATCGTTGCGGCAAGCTCCGTCGCCAAACAAGAGAACGCGGAAATCTCATCACCTCCGCGCCCTCCAGTCTTTGCATTTTTACCCAGAGCCATGGAAATTGCCTTGGGGAGCCTTCGAATCGGCAATCCGCGAAGCAATATCATCAAGTATGCCCCCGTTCCCAGAAGGCAGACCAAAAGCGGCGGTCCCCAAATCCAATCCCGTATGCCTTGTAGTCCCTTTATGATTTCCTCTGACATGCTTTCTCCTCACACAATGCTTATCACATTGTATGATGCTTCTTTTGCAAAAGAACTAACCGTTACGACTTTCGCATTTGTCAAAGCCCGGATTAAAGGCATAGAAGTTCTTTTCATTCAGCTTATCCGTTGTCAGCCGAAGTGCCTCTCCAAAGCGCTGATAATGAACAATCTCCCTCTCACGAAGGAACTTGATCGGTTCACAAACGTCAGGTTCCGTGATTAATCGCAAAATATTGTCATAGGTCGTGCGTGCCTTCTGCTCCGCTGCCATGTCCTCACTCAGATCCGTGATAATGTCACCCTTACTTTGGAATTCGCAGGCATTAAAGGGAACGCCTCCCGCAGCCTGAGGCCAGATACCAAGCGTGTGATCTACGTAATACTTATCCAAGCCGCTCCGTTCAATCTCTTCCATGGACAGATTTCTGGTCAGCTGATGAACGATGGTTGCCACCATTTCAAGATGTGCAAGCTCCTCCGTGCCGATATCCGTGAGAACACCTGCCACTTCCCTAAAAGGCGTTGCATATCTCTGTGAGAGATACCGCATGCTCGCGCCCATCTCACCATCTGGTCCGCCATACTGGGAAATAATGATCTGCGCCAGCTTTGCATTTGGCTCCTTAATCTTTACAGGAAATTGTAATCGTTTTTCATAGCTCCACATTATTCACAGCCTCCTTCCCAAGGCATCGGCGCAGCGCCCCATTCCCAAGCCTTCTCACAGTTTGCCTCCTCCATGGTCAGCGGATAATATTTCTTCGAAAATTCCTTACAAAGCTGTTTCTTAATCTGTGCATAGTGACGATAATACTCCAATGCCCTTCTGTCCGTCGGATGCGTATCCAAAAATAGCGCCAAATCCACCAAGGTAAAGTCCACTACCCCAATGTTAAAAAGGAGCTGCTCCTTGCCATTCATTGAACGCACCTCCTTCCCGTGAAGGGCTTATTCAAATCCGGAAAGATCGTTCCGCTTCGGTAAGCCTTTTCAAGGTCATCATATACCTTATCAAAATGCTGCCATTTCACGTACGCCATTGCCAGTGGCCATTCCTGAAGCTTCACGTCCGCCGAAAAATCCTGATAATCCTGCATGCTCGCATTCCTTTCTACACAATTGATATATGATATAAATATGCAACTCAAACAAAATCGTGCTCCTTGCCGGCGGCTCTTAATGTATATAAGTCCTTTGGCGACACCATCCCTTTGGCCTTAATGAGTTGGAGTCCTTTTGCGATGCCATCCCTTATAAGCGTCGCCGGCATGGACAAATATGAATTTAAAAATATAAAAGGGCGTTTTTGACGCCCTCAAAAATACATTATATTATCTTATGACAGGAGGATTGACACGGATCTCCTCCCTGAACGCTCGGACGGTTCTAAATTCATTGTTCGTCCTTGGCGGCGACGCTTATAAGGGATGGCGTCGCCAAAGGACTCCAATTCATTAAGAACCGCCGGCTAATTGTTCAGGGAGGAGATTTGTGCCAATCCTTCGTCCCTAGTTATCGGCTCTCGCCCATAAAAAACAAAGCAACCAGACCAGGTCCCGTATGAGCTCCGATCACAGGCCCAAGAGAGTTAATGATAAACTTATCAATTCCAAACCTCTCTTTTACCAAATCCCTGACATACTCTGCATCCTCTATGCAGTCGCCATGGCTGATCATAACAATCGGGTCTTCTTCCTGATAATTCTTCCTCTTCAGTTCCATGTAATCCACCATGGCCTGTAAGGATTTCTTTCTTCCGCGGATCTTATCAATATTGATTAAATGTCCATCGTTATCCACGTGAAGCATGGGCTTAATTCCTGCCAAAGTGCCAATGACGGCAGCCGTGCGACTTACGCGTCCCCCGCGGAACAGATGAAATAAATCGTCTACCGTAAATACGTGAACAAAATTCAGCTTATGCTCCTCAATCCATGCCTTTGCCTCATCTAAGCTATAGCCCTTATCACGGAGCTCAGCCACCCGATATACCAACATTCCTTCGCCGAGGGATGCACAAAGCGTGTCAATGACTTCAATGCGGCACTGCGGATAATCATTCATCACGTCCCTGGCAGCCATTTGCAGGCTATTATAGGAACCACTGATGCCAGAAGACAACGGAAGCACCAGAATCTCCTTTTCCTTCTTTGCCGCCTCCGACAAGAACATATAGGCTTCCACCAAATTCACCTGAGAGGTCGTAGGCATTTTCCCCTGTCGCATCATGTTAAAGAATTCTTTGGGATCGAGCTCTTTTCCATGACCATAGGTGACTCCGTCAATAATATAACTTAATGAAATGCAACCAATATTTCTCTCCTTCAGAAACTCCTTTGGCAAATCAGCCGTTGTATCTGTCACCAAATAAAACATCGTTTACCCTCCAGCATATAGATTAGTTTTTCGTAGTGCTGCCAAAGCCACCGTTTCGGATTCCTTCCGCATCATCATCCACGGTAATTCCGTATTCAAGGAAAATTCCTTGAGCGAAGCCGCTTCCTGCGGATACCTCCACCGTTTTGCCTTCATTGGAGCAATTCGTCATCTTGATAAAAATATGCCCCTCATTATCTGAGTAATAATAATCACTGTCTATAATTCCAACGGTATTATTCATCTGTAGGCGATACTTAAAGCCAAGACCGCTTCTCGGATAAATCTTCAGCACCCAATCCTCTTCCATTTTTGCACGAATGCCAGTCGGAATCTTGATCGTCGTTCCGGCAGGCAGACTAAAGGAAAAGGGAGCAAAAAAATCATATCCGGCACTGCCCTTTGTCGCACGTTTTGGCAAGGAAAGCGCATCATACATGTCATTTGCGTCTCTTTCGGAATACTGAGGAAACTCCTCCATGACGGAAGATACAAACTGTTCCTTGCTAACCTTGAAAAACTGGGCAATTCTTCTCATGTTGCCCTCCCTCCATTATACTAAATTTCATTCCTACTTGCAATCCCATCCTGTCTTAATGAAAAAAGCTTTACAACAGACAGGAGGTAACGGGTGCATCACTCAGCTTTTGAGGTTGCGTCATGGGTTCTCTGGAATAATCCCCGCAGTGCAATACCGGAACTAATGGATTTTCCTGCTTTAGACTTTCCTGAACCTTGATCACCCTTTGATTCTTGCTTCCCTTCCAAAGCAACTTATTATCCTTTTCCTCCACGTGAAACTCTCCGTCCACAAGAACGTCAACATATTTCATCATGGGATACTGCCAAATGTTTTCCCAAACGTCTCCCGTATAGAGCCAGATCGTCTTATTGGGATATTTCTCCTTGATTTCCTCCATCAGTTCCCGAACGGCCACGCGATTTGCGGGATGCAAAGGATCTCCGCCCGAGAAGGTAACACCCGAAATATAAGATTTGTCCAACTGATCAAAAATCTCCTGCTTTGCAGCATCGTCAAAGGGCAGTCCCCCGTCCGGATCCCAGGTAATCGGGTTTTGACAATCCTTGCAGCAATGATTACATCCAGCCACCCAAAGGACAACTCGAAGTCCGTCTCCATTTAGCATATCGTCCTTTGTGATATTATGATAACGCATAATGCTCTTAACTCTCCCATCCTCTAAAGTCCCATTACATGGAAACTCTCTCTTTGATCTCTGCCATCTTGGCGTCATTCAGTCTGCTGTCGCCATGCACGCGGGAATAAGAAAGATAGCCGTTCATTCGGTCGATCTTTGTCAAATTCCTGCTACCGCACTTCGGGCATACGTCCATTTCCAGTTCCTGATGACCGCAATCATCACAATAGGCAAGGGACAGGTTTACGCCCTCGTAGAAGCCCATTTCCATCGCCCTGTGGATCAAAGACTTCACGGCTTCAATATTGTAATCGATCGGGTATTTTACGTACTGGATCTTACCGCCATTGGCAAGATCCCAGAAACGATTCTCAAGATCCTGCTTCTGGATCGGCGTAATCTTCTCCGTCACGTGGCAATGGAAGGAATTACTTACGTATTCTCTGTCGGATACGCCTTCAATAATGCCATATTTCTTACGGAACTGCTTTACCTGAAGACCACAAAGGCTTTCGGCAGGCGTTCCATAGATGGCATACAAATTGCCATCCGCTTCTTTAAACTCTGCAATCTTTTGATTAATGTGCTCCATGACCTCAACCGCAAAGGCTCCGTCCTCTACCAATGACTTGCCATTATAAAGCTCCTGCAGCTCGTTGAGTGCAGTAATTCCAAAGCTTGCGGTTGCCGCCTTCAGCAGGGGCTTAATCTTATCCGTCAGCTTTAAGTGTCCGCCGAGGAAACCACCCTCGCAATATGCCAAGGGGTTCGTGGATGCACGCATCTCGCCAAGGTAGGCATAGGTACGAATATGGAGCTGACGAATTAAGTTCAGATAGTAATCCAATACTTCATAGAAATCACGACTTTCCTTGCGGGACTTCTCCAAAATCATGGGAAGATGCAAAGATACGGCGCCGATGTTAAATCTGCCGACAAATACCGGCTTATCGTCATCATCCGCAGGATGCATGCCGCCTCTCTCATACCAGGGGGACAGGAACGCACGGCATCCCATCGGAGATACCACCCTGCCATACTGCTTATACATGCTTGCAACATACCCCTTACCGGTCAGGCTCAGCCAATCGGGATACATAGTCTTTGCGGAGCACTCAACGCCCGCATTAAAGACATCCTCCATCGGCTTTCCCGGTCCATGAAGATTCTCGTCATACAGAAATACAATCTTTGGGAAAAGAACGGGCTTCTTACAATTTGCCTTACCCTGTCCCTTCTTTCTGACATTCAGCATCTGAATGGTGCCAAGCTTTGCAAATCTGCCCGTGCCAATACCAGCGGTCACGGTAATAAAAGGATAATCTCCGCGGCTGGATGCCACGGTATTGAATTTATACTCCCAGCCCTGGAAGCCCTGTTCAAAATCTCTGGTCACGTCCGCGAGCGCAACCTCTTCGGCCTTCTCCTGCGAAATACCAAGACCTACGTATTTATCTACATATTTCTTGTAGGATTTCTCCGCATAGGGTTCGAGAATCTTATCAACCTCGGGAACCGTAAATCCGCCATACTGCTGGCTTGCAGCGGATAGTACGATGTCGCCAATGACGTCAAATGCCGTATCCAGCGTCTTGGGCTCATTGTACCAGATATTGCCCATTTCAAAGCCACCGGACAAGACTTCCTGTACGTTAAACAGACAGCAGTTCATCGTATCACGGCGCGCGGACATGTCATGTACGTAAATATATCCGTCACGACAGGCCTGAATCTCCTCGGTCGTCATAAAAAACTTCTGATATAATTCCTTATTAAACTGATTAAAGACAAGGCTTCTCTTTGTGGATACCAGCGCGGAGTCCGTATTGGCATTCTCCTTGTCACCAATATACATAATGGACTGACTCTTCTTATAGACGTCATCCATCATGCGAACAAAGTCCTGCTTATAGTTACGATAATCCCGATAGCTCTTAGCGACAATGGGTTTTACTTCTTCAAGTGCGGATTCTACCACGTTGTGCATGATGGCAATGGGAATTTCGTTGCTTTCGAATTCATTGATTTTATCGATCACGTGCTGGCAGATACTGCGCTTTTCTTCCTCCGTAAACTTGGTCAGGGCACGATAAGCGCTCTTTCCAACGGCATTAATGACCTTCTGTACGTTGAAAGCTTCCTTGCTGCCATCCTTCTTAATCACAAAGACCTGCTTGGCAGGATGATATTCTGCTCCATAATTCACTTCATCATTATGCTCTGCATGATCAAAATTGCTGCTCATTTTACTCCCCCGTTTCTTTTTTCGTTCGCTGTGGTTTGTTTCCGAAACCGCCTGATCATCTGATGTTTTCCTACGAAATCCTGAAAAACCGTATAGATTTTCGTGGCACTAGATATAGGATATACAGCAACCGTCCCACCATATCTTGTGCCAGTGTATCAAGTATACGAGGAAAATCAGAAATTTGTCAATAGAAAAACGTAACAGAAAAGGTGCCAATATTTTGACACCTTTTTTTCCAAAAAATGATTGACAAATCTATTTACTGATAATTAGAACCGTTTCCGTGAAAAATCATTGCTTTTCAAATCAGTCAAGGCTCTCCTGAATGATTTCTTCCAGAAAATTCCGGTATTCCTCGCGGACAGACTCAGGACTAACGATCTTTGCTTCCTTTCCGATGCCGGCCAGCCATCCAAAGAATTGATGGGAAACCGTAAGCTTTGTCCTGACACGGATTCTTCCATTCTTATCTTTGCGCACGGGAACCTCTTTACCAAAGCGGTCAATGACAAGTCCCACCAGATTTTCCGGGAAGGTCATGACAACGATTTCTTCTTTTCCTCCAAACATGCCAAATGTCTGATTTGAATATGCAGCGAGATCAATTGATTCAAATTGTTTTGCACCATCCCTGACCTCGCCAAGCACCTCAACTCTTCCCATTTTATCTACGCGGAAATGCTTAATCGACTGTGCTTCGCTGTCAAATGCCACAAGATAGTAGTTCTCATTTTGCCAAAGAAGCGCCCATGGACTAATGATCCTATCCTTATCGGACCTGGGAACCATCTCCTTTTTCAGATTCCAATCCATGTAGACAAAGGATATCTTCTTATTTTCCTGAATGGCACGGTGAATGTTGTCTATGCTGTAATATATCCCTTCATTTTCCGTTTTGACGCGCCCAACAACGTGAACCTGCCTTTGAAGCTTTCCGGCGTCCTGCTTGCCCGCAATGTTTTCCAGCTTAGAAATCAATTCTCTGGATTTCTTAACGGTTATAAAGCGGGACGATTGCACGGCATCCACCAAAAGCTTTAGCTCTGGCAACTCAAATTCTCGCTTTCCCAGATAATAGCCACCGCCAAGTCGCGTACTATTTTGCAAAACGTCTATGCCAAATTCCCGAAGCTTTTCCATGTCGTCATAAATGCTTTTCCGCTCCGCATGAATGCCCTGAAGGTCCAAATATGCTATCATGCGGTTGGTGCTGACGGGATGCGTCTCCGAGCCTTCTTCCTCCAGAAGACGCAGCAAATATAGCAACTTCAATTTCTGGCCTGCTGATTTCGGCATCTTATGACTCCTCTGTTTTCTTTGATTCCAAAAGCTCTTCCGCAGCTGCAGCGGCATTTAGCGACGCATCCTTACGTTTTCTTAAGAAAATACCCAGACATACGGCAACCGCACCTGCCAAAACAAAACAAAGCAATACAACGCCATAGCTTAACAATGCATTTATCAAACCCATGTTTTTTACTCCAATCTATTGTACTCAAAAAACAGTATAGCAATTCCTCTTCCGTCAGTCAATACCGTGGTTTTCTATGCTTCCTTCCACTGTCCCGTCCTTAAGAAATCCTCCGCCATGCCTTGTGCATTTTGGATCACTTCCGGGTCATACCCCATGATTTCCAAGAGCTTTATGGCATTTCTTGTTGTCGCTTTCCCAGGGAGCAAACGGTATTGGAATAGAATGTCTCCGTCTACGATTTCCTCTTCGAAATGGTAATTATCATAGAATTTTTCCAAAAGCTGTGTCAACTCTATGTCATGCGTTGCCGCAAAGCAAAGCACGCCATCCCCGTGGAGACTCTTCAAAATCTGCGTGGAGGCAGCAATTCGTTCCACCGTATTCGTGCCGCGAAGCACCTCGTCCACAAAGCAAAGCACGGGCCGTCCAGGCTCCTTGGCAGCCGTCAGGATTCTCTTTAGCGCTTTAATTTCTACGACATAATAGCTGTCGCCTCCCTCCAGATCATCTCTTAGAGACATCGAGGAATACAGGCGAAAATATGGTGCCCGATAAGCCTCTGCAGTACAGGTGTGCACCGTCTGTGCCAATATGGCATTGAGCGCAACCATTTTTAGAAAGGTGGATTTTCCAGATGCATTAGAGCCCGTAAGAAGCACGCCCTCCTTCGAGGTTACGGAGTTCTTCACAGGTTCCTTCATCAAGGGATGATAGCCCTCCTTTAATTCCAGGCAAATCTCTCCCTGTTCTTTAAGAACAGGAATACAAAATCCATTTCTTTTTGCCAAATCCGTTCTCCAAGCCCCAATGGCGATGGCTGTTTCCATTTTCCCTAGAATAGTATTGACCTGATCGACCACTTCCGCATGCTTTCTTACGAACAAAAGCATTTTATTAAATTGAATCAAGTCTATGTGAAGGGTCATCTTAACATAATCCAAAATTAAATCCAGCGGATTACTTCCGCCCAAGGAGCCATTCCCTGATACGACCCAAAAGGAGCCCTTGCGAAGCGGCATCAGTGCCTTTTTCTTTTCCTTTAGCTGCATTAGTGCGGATTCCAACTGCGGTTGTTTCACTTTTTCAGCAAGCTTGTCCATCTTTTCTATGGCATCCAAAAGCTTTAGAATATATTGAAAGCTGATGATATAAGGCTCAATGTCGCTTTTCTCCCGAAAATAGGTTGTAATATTATAGATAGTCAATGCGACGATTCCAAGAATCCCATAGCTGACCGCAAAAGGAAGCAGACACGCGAAAGGAAGATATAAAAGATCCAACAGGATCGCCTTACGATTTGAGCGTTCCCCAAGGTATTCCAAATTGTCGAGATAGTCATACAGGGAATATTTTCCCATATACCCGAGCTTTGCCATGATCAACTGTGCAGTCACACGCTCGTCCTCATGCCCCATAAAATATTGAATCAGATTTTCCAATTCGGCAAGCTCTTCATCGGATTTTCCGGCACTTCTTAAGGTATAATATAAATATTCCTCCCCTGACGCGGAATAGGTGTGATTCATGTTTAGGAACACCTCGTCCATGCCTAGATCGTTCCAAGTAATGTCATCCACCTGGCCTTTTTCCGAATGCTTTTTATAATATCTGTCCATGCGGGCAAAGCGCTCCAGGTTTTGCTTTTTCTCACGCAACGTGCCATAGTCCTTCCGAAGACTATGTTCAAATAGTTTTTGTTTTTTTCTGTCATTATAAATGTCTTTCCCGACAATGACGGCAATAAAAACCAAAGCCAAAATTCCAAATGCAATATACTCCATGGGGCAAGTCCCGCCTTTTACCTTATGTTTTATACGATGTCAAACATGAACCTTTTCTTAAACGATACAGTCACCGCCAAAGCCGTGCGGCAACAGTTCCCCCAAGGTACTCACATCATACTCGTCCAAGCTTTTCGCAACAATGATCTTGAAATCCTCTTTACAAAATTCCTTCATGACCTGTCTGCAGATACCACAGGGATAGGCAAAGCCTTCCGGGGCCTCTCCCCTCTTTCCTCCGACAATGGCGATGGCCTGAAATTCACGCTCCCCCTCCTGAACGGCACGGAAAAAAGCAACTCTCTCCGCGCAAACCGTTGCACCGTAGGACGCGTTTTCGATGTTGCACCCAGGATACACCCTGCCCCGTGCGGAAAGCAGCGCAGCTCCAACCTGATATTCCGAATAGGGCGCATAGGCCTTCGTTCTGGCTCCCATCGCCTGTTCGATCAATTTCTGAATGTTAATCTTTTCTTCCATACATAGTCTCCCTTCTCCCGTATCCCCTGCCTGATCACATGGTAAGAAAACCTCATTCAATTCGGTTCCATGCTTCAAGAAGCTCATTCGTTCTTAGCCAGCTCTCCGATTTTTACAATCGATTCAGAAACCAGCTTTGTAAACTTCAGGGCGGCGTTGTCGGCAGCTTCCTGCACCTCCTTGTGATTTAACGGCGTCTTAGAAATCCCTGCCGCCATGTTACTGATACAGGAAATACCGCAAATTCTCATTCCTGCATGATTTGCCGCAATGGCCTCCACAACAGTGCTCATGCCTACGGCATCCGTCCCCATGGCCTTCAAACATCGAATTTCCGCAGGTGATTCATAAGACGGTCCCGTAAGCATGGTATAAACGCCTTCCCTAAGCGAAATATTCTCCTTCTTCGCGACCTCCCGCAGAATCTCCTGTAATTCCAAGTCATAGACATGACTCATGTCAGGAAATCTCGTTCCAAACTTCTCATTGTTGGGTCCAATCAAAGGATTCGGCACAAAAATGGAGATATGATCTCGAATCATCATGAGATCTCCTGCATGAAAGCTATCATTGAGCCCGCCCGCCGCATTGGTCAGGAATAAAAATCTCGCCCCAAGCATTTTCATCAGTCGCACAGGAAGACAAACGTCGCTCATTGAATAGCCTTCGTAATAATGCACTCTTCCCTTCATGCATACAACGGGCACCTGCCCAAGCGTTCCGAAAATAAATTTTCCGTCATGTCCTGCTACCGTCGAAACAGGAAAGCCCTCAATTTCAGAATAGGGAATCTCCCTTTCTACCTTTAACTGAGATGCAAAGCCACCGAGTCCCGAGCCAAGCACCAGGGCCACAAGCGGCACAAAATCCGTCATGCTTCGCACCTGTGCATAAGTCTTTTCTAATTTTTCCATCCATTCCGCGTTAGCCATTCCCCTTACTCCTTCTCTTATGTTTTTCTCTTATGTTTTTCTCTTTTGTTTTTCTCTTTTGTCCTTTTTCTTTTGTTCTTCTATCGATATCCTTCCCCTTGTATGCCATCATGCGCAAAACCAAAACGCATTGACCCTCATTTCTGCCATAAGCATAGTATACCGAAACAGCGACATAAAATCAATTCCTTACAAAGAGAACCATATAGATTTCTTTATTTGTAAGTCCCATTTAGATGATAATGCAGACCATGCCGCCATTTGCATCATTGACGATCTTTTGCATGCAATCCTGTAGTTTTTCCTGACTTTCCGGCCCTATTCCTGCAATCTTCGCCTGAATTCCCTCACTCACCATCTGACCTACTGATTTGCCAAAGATATTTGTATCCCACATCCCCTTAGATGCCTCCGAACCAGCAATGAAACCAATCAAATCATCTGCCTGTTCCTTGGTTCCGACGATGGGAGCAATCTCTGTCTCGATATTTGCGCGAATCATATGAATGGAAGGGCTAACCGCCTTGATTTTTACTCCGAATTTATTTCCCTGGTGAATGATCTCCGGCTGTTCCAGCGTTATTTCCTCCCTTTCAGGGATCACGACGCCATAACCGCTTGCCCGAACGCTTGCAATGGCATCTAATACCTTCTCGTACTCCTGCTTCATCTCTCCGTAATCCTTCAGCTTTTCAATGAGGTCAGACGGATCCTTGATCGTTTCACCGACAACATCCGTCAGTGCTTGATAATAATAGGTTTCCTGCGGTTCGAGATCCACCTTAATCACACCGTCAGACAATCCCATCTGATCCATGCGACACTTTTTGATATACTCGCTTTCCATCAGGCACTTTCCTTCCACTGCGTCCCGAATGACCGTGCAATCCTTGGCAATAGCCTTTAATTTATCCAGTAGCTCCGCCCTCATGGGATGATCCATTGGCAAGGTATTCATCCATCTAGGGCAATAAAATTCCACGGAAGATATTGGGAACTCATATAATACCTGCTCCATAATTCTCAGGATGTCATCCCTTCGAAGCTGTTCACAATTCACCGTCAAGGCTGTAACGCCTTCCGCCTGAGAAATCCTCGATGCAACGTTTTTCGCTTCCTCGGAATATGGTCGCCTGCTATTAACAAGAACAAGGAACGGCTTTCCGGTGTTTTTTAAGGCATGAATGGTTTTCTTTTCCGCATCCAGATAAGCATCTCTTGGCAATTCTCCAATGGATCCGTCCGTCGTAATGACAAGTCCAATCGTGGAATGCTCCATCATGACCTTATCCGTTCCCAGCTCCGCCGCCTGGCTAAAAGGAATGGGATCATCAAACCACGGCGTCTTTACCATGCGTTCCTCGTCCCCCTCCATATGTCCAACGGCTCCGTCAACCATATAGCCAACACAGTCAATGAGTCTCACCTTGACCTTTTCCTCTCCGTCAAGAGAAATCAAGGCCGCTTCATTCGGTACAAACTTAGGCTCCGTTGTCGTAATCGTCTTACCGCCAGAGCTTTGCGGCATCTCATCCGTAGCCCTTGCCTTCGCTGCCTGATCCGTCATGTTCGGAAGTACCAATTCCTCCATAAAGCGACTGATAAACGTCGATTTTCCCGTGCGCACCGGCCCCAAAACCCCGATATAGATTTCTCCGTTACACCGCTCCTTTATGTCCTTGTATAAATCGTATGTGAAAGTCTCACTACCCATAAATCGTCCTCCTGTCCTTGCTGATACATGTATATGCACTTCCATTTATACTTATGCGATACGAATCCTTTCATTCCGAAAAACCATCCTTCTTTAACCGACTAAGTTGCTTAATGATCGCTTGTCCAATTTCCCTCACAACAAATAAGGGACCCTTGGACAAGAAGCCAAAGGTCCCTTACGTTATAAATGTTAAATATCTTATTTTACAATTCTCTTAAAACTCTTCTTTCCTCTCTTAACAACGATTCCGTCTCCCGCAAACTGTTCGGGTGCAAAGCTCTGCTTTACGTCCGTCACCTTCTCGCCATCCACGGTAACGCCTCCCTGCTCTACGGCACGTCTCGCCTCACTTCTGGACGCACACAGCCCTGAGCTTGCCAGAATGCCAAGAATGTCGATCCTGCCATTCAGAAAATCCTCATCCTTCAGCTCGTAGGTCGGCATATTGGCATCATCTCCGCCGCCAGCAAACAATGCCTTCGCGCTCTCCTGTGCCTTGGTTGCCTCCTCTTCGCCATGTACCAGCTTTGTGAGCTCAAAGGCCAGAATTTCCTTTGCCGTATTTAATTGGCTCCCTTCCCATTTGTCCATCTCGTCGATCTGCTCCAGAGGAAGGAAGGTCAACATACGCAGGCACTTAAGTACGTCTGCGTCGCCCACGTTTCTCCAGTACTGGTAAAACTCGAAGGGAGAGGTCTTTTCGGGATCCAGCCATACGGCGCCCTTCTGCGTCTTGCCCATCTTCTTGCCCTCGGAATTAAGAAGCAAGGTAATTGTCATTGCACAGGCATTCTTTCCAAGCTTTCTGCGGATTAGCTCCGTGCCGCCCAGCATATTGCTCCACTGATCATCGCCGCCGAACTGCATGTTACAGCCGTAGCGCTTGTAGAGCTCCAGGAAATCGTAGCTCTGCATGATCATGTAGTTAAACTCAAGGAAGCTCAGACCCTTCTCCATACGCTGCTTGTAGCATTCAGCGGTCAGCATGCGGTTTACGGAGAAATGAGCTCCAACCTCACGTAAAAACTCAATGTAGTTCAGGCCCCTCAGCCAGTCAGCGTTGTTGACCATCATGGCCTTGCCCTCACCGAATTCGATGAAACGGCTCATCTGCTTCTTAAAGCATTCGCAGTTATGATCGATCTGTTCCACCGTCATCATGGTTCTCATGTCGCTTCTTCCGCTGGGATCACCAATCATGGCCGTGCCTCCTCCAATCAAGGCGATGGGACGGTTTCCTGCCATCTGCAGCCTCTTCATCAGGCAAAGCGCCATGAAATGCCCAACGTGCAGACTGTCAGCCGTAGGGTCAAAACCGATGTAGAATACGGCCTTTCCGTTATTGATCAGTTCCTTGATCTCCTCCTCATCCGTCAGCTGTGCCAGAAGGCCTCTGGCCTTCAGTTCGTCAAAAATTGTCATCTTTTTCCTCTCTTTCTGCCATCCGGCTAAATAGTTTTGCGGTTCCTAAGGCTTACCGCATGCCGTTAAAGGATTTGCAAGGGAGAGTTTTAAAATATCAAAGCTCACCCTCATCGAAAGGGTGAGCCTTTACTCACGTTACCACCTTTGTTCCCATATGCCTCGCGACACATGGCTCAGCGAGTATCCATCAATACTCTTGTCCGATATCGGGGACTACCGTCAAAGCCTACTCCATCAGCTGTTTCGGTTTGCTGCTCCGAGACGTATTCCCACAAGGCTTTTCGCGCCTTTCACCAACCGGCTGCTCTCTGTCAAAAGTGAACTCATGGTACTCTTTCTCTTCATCGCATTTATTATGATTTATTAGTATAAAATCAGAACTTCACTTTGTCAAGGGGTTTTATTCTCGTCTTCCTCGTTTCCTGCCAGATTGATTGCGATGCTCATCAAAAGACATGCTAAATCCGTTTTAGGATCAGATACCTCTAACAGATACGCATTCGGCACATTTTCCAGAGCCTTTCGGCTCACGCTTAAGGTGACCTCTCCCGTATCTGCGATCACCCAAAATTCCATCTCCTGGACATTTCCGATCAGGGTCTTTCCCGGGACGTGGAGCGTCACCTTGATGAGACCAGTGCCCTTTGCGTGCACCTCTCCAATCTGTGCCTCGCCCTGGTACAATTCATAGGTTCTTTTCCCATTGTCCATTGGCAGCGCCTCGCTCAGCACGAGCTTTGTGTCACGAACACTCCCGACCTCCCTTCCAACAAAGTCATGTACGACATAGACCGCCTTACCCTTGCGAACAACTTTACGAACCTGAAATCTCATTTCCTTTCGTTCATTCAAGACACGATAGGAATCCTTTTTCTCGGCCTTTAGATCCTCCACCGTAAAGCAAAGATGCCCTGGATTTTGCTCGATGGACTGCCGGATCGCCTGCTGTGCCTTCTGATCGATGGCTGCAACTACTTTATCGACGCCAGGCATCACTTTATTCGAAACTGTTGCCGCGAGATCCTTTGTCAATCGTCCCATCCCCTTTAAGAAGCTTCCAACGGTGTCCGCGAGCTCTTTGTCCGGGAAGGCCGAAAGCGCCTCCTCCATAGGGATGATTTTTGCAAAATGCTCAGGCCAGATCATCTCGTTATAATACTTGTAGGTTGTCTCCGCATTCATGTAATCATTGCCCATCGTGGAATTGGTACCCTGCGGGATCATGACATGATAGCCTCTTTCAAATGCCGATTTCACAGTCGCATCAATACAAAAGTTTGTCTGCAGACCAATGATCATCAGTTGTTTGTCCTTCTTCTCCTCCAGATATGTCACAAACTCCGCATTGCTAAAGCAACTGTTCATTGTCTTCACAAAGACCTTTTCTTCTGCAAGCGGCTTTACCTGCCCTGCGATCTCAAAGTCTGCATCCCCGACGGAGAACCCACTTCCCGGGCCATCATCATGCTGAAAGAAAATGACCTCCGCGTGACTCTTTCTCGCTGCAGCAATCAGGGTCGTCACCCTCTGCAAAAAGCCATCGTAATCATAGAGTCTTTCATCCGTTATTCCCTTTTGTATGTCCACAACTAATAGTATCATGCACTTCTCCCATTCCCATGTTTAGGTTGTTGCATCATTAAATTCTCTGGGCTTATCGGAAAGCATAATCTCAATACATTCTGCATAGACCATCTCTTCCAGCTTATCCTCCGGCATCTCTCCGTACTTTTGCGCGGCAACGTCATAGCACATGCAAAGCGGGAACTCGGATTGAATGCGTCCCACGCCAAACAAATATAACTCATCATATTCACTCGGCACGTTACTGATAAACTGATAATTCCGATACTCTGAAGTCTCTAAGCGACAAATGCTCACTCTGTCAATTCTGGATACATACTTACGAAATTCACCAAATTTCATTGTTTTTTCCTTTCTGTTTTTTAACGATTGACCATGAGCTTTACCATTGCCTGATTGAGTCCGTCAACGGTCAGCTTATACATGGGGAAGAGCTCCTTGATCGCGGTCTCCGCCTCACGCCAGGGCGCTCGTCCCGGTGCCATCTTGGGATTGAGCCAAACGACCTTTTTATAATGCCGTTTGATCTGATTCAGCCATTGCCAGCCGGAAAGCCCGCCATTGGGCCCTCGATAATTTCCCGTGTCGGAATAAAGCTCTTCCGGCGCCATCGCCGCGTCTCCGACAATGATCACCTTATAATCGCTGTCTACGTTGCGGAACATCCATTCCGTGTCCACCCAGTCACCGTTCTCACATTCCGGAGTTTTATAGACCTTGCTGTAGATGCAGTTATGAAAATAATAGGTCTTTACGTCCTTGTAATGATTGGATTTATGCACTGCCTGAAACAGATCGTTCAGCAGACTGCTAAAAGGGATCATGGTTCCGCCGGAATCCATAAGAAGGAGCAGTTTCACCGCATTCTTCCTAGGCTTTTTCATGACGATCTGCAGACACCCGCCATTGTTACAGGTTTTATCGACCGTCCCATCAATGTCAAGCTCCGTCTCGGGAATGTCGAGTCTCGACGAGAACTGTCTAAGCTTTCGAAAGGCCAACTGGAATTGGCGATTATCCAAAACCCTGTCATCACGGAAATCCCGGTATTTTCTCGCTCCAACGACCGAGAACGCAGACTGATACCCTGTCTGCCCGCCAACGCGCACGCCGCCGACATTCCCTCCCATATTACCAAAGGAGGTCTTTCCCATGGTTCCGATCCAAAAGCTTCCGCCATTATGCTCTTCATTTTGATCGCGCAGACGCTGCTTAAAGGTCTCCTCAACCATCTCCTTATCGACCTGAATGTCCTCCATCTGATTTAGATGTGCCCTGGCTTCTTCATGCGCAAGCTCCATCATGTCAGACTTATCAAGCCATCTTAGCATTTGTGCACCGATTTCCGTCTCCCTCTGAGCAGGCTTAAAGCATTCCTCAAAGGCCATGTCAAATTTATCAAATTCCGTTTCGCTCTTGACTAAAATCATGCGAGCCACATAATAAAACTGTGTCAGGGAGCTGCCGCAAAGTCCCTGATCCAAGGCCTCCTGAAGGGTCAGGAATTCCCCCAGGGTTACGTGCAGCCCCTTACTTCTTAAGTTTTCGAAGAATTCCGTAAACATCCCATCTCTCCCTTCCGTTTCAACCCGCTCATATGCATCATCCAGCTTAATCAGTGATTTCCGTGCTTTACAAGTTCGAGATCTTCATCCTTCTTGACGACAACGCCAACGAACGGCAGCTCGGCTTTAATCTTGTTCGCCGGAATTCCGCCGATCTGCAACGCATTGACCCAATCAATCAACTCAGAAGTACTGGGTTTCTTGCGAATGTCATGGATGGCACGAATCTCATAAAAGGCATCCATGGCCTGCTTTAACAGATTCTCTTCCACGTTTGGGAAATGAACCTTGACAATCTCCTCCATCAAGGGCTTATCCGGGAAATCAATGTAATGGAAAATGCAACGACGAAGGAATGCATCCGGAAGCTCTTTTTCCGCGTTGGAAGTAATGATTACGATGGGACGATGCTTTGCCTTAACGGTTCTTTTTGTCTCATTGATATAAAATTCCATCTGATCCAGCTCCCAGAGCAGGTCATTTGGAAATTCCAGGTCTGCTTTGTCAATTTCATCAATCAACAGTACCACCTGCTCCTCACTGTCAAAGGCCTCGCCCAGCTTTCCCAGCTTAATATATCTGGCAATGTCATCCACGCCCTCTACGCCAAACTGACCGTCATAAAGTCTCTGAATGGTATCGTAGACATACAATCCTTCCTGTGCCTTTGTCGTGGACTTAATGTTCCAAATGATCAGCCTCTTCCCAAGATTCTTTGCAACGGCTTCTGCAAGCATTGTTTTTCCCGTGCCGGGCTCACCCTTGATTAAAAGGGGCTTTTTAAGCGCAATGGCAATGTTAACGCTTGCCATTAATTCCTCACTTGCAACATATTCCCGTGTTCCCTGAAAGCTTTGATTTTCCATACTTCTCCTCTCGCGCAGGATCACCCTTGGCATCCGTTACGCTCTTTGTATTTTTACGTTGATTTTGATTTTCAAACACCCTATAATAGACATAGCAATCCAATAAAACAATCGGAAAGAGACATTATGAGACAAAATAAATGGCTAACACAATTTGATCTGCTTCGTATCCTTGCTGCGCTGAGCGTCGTATCCATCCATGCCTCAGCGAAGCTTTGGTATCAATTACCCATTCGTTCTGCCGACTGGGTGATTACCAACGGCATTAATGTCCTTTCACGCTTTGGCGTCCCCATGTTTTTCATGATTAGTGGTGCGCTGTTACTAGCTCCTGACCGTGAAATAAGCCTAAAAGACTTATGGCTTCGTCACATTCTTCGCCTTTTTATTATTTATGTCGTTTGGTCCTGTGTTTATGGGGCCACCGGTTATTTATCCCTACATGCTGATGCCGTTTCATGGAAGGAGCTAATCAAATCCATGTTTACAGGCTCCTATCACCTGTGGTTCCTTCCCTATCTTCTTGGCATCTATGCGCTTTTGCCTCTTCTTCGGAAATGGATCAGCGCTGCCGACAAAAAGGATTTGCAATACTTTCTTATGCTCTTTTTCGTGTTTTCCATTTTGAAAACAACCCTGGCAAGCTTTATCAAAACTCCCGAGATTCTTGCCTTTCTCGATTCCATCAAGATCGATCTTGCCTGTAGCTTTACGGCATATTTTATTTTAGGCTACTATCTGTTCCACGTCGGAATTTCTGAAAAATGGAGGAATCGCCTCTTTGTATGCTTCCCCGTTTTTTGCATTCTGAACGTTGCCATCAACACCTTCCAAAACTGGCACTACGAGAAATTGACCTCGGATTTTTCCAATACCTTTGGACTATTTACCATGTTGATGACCGCCACCATTTTCCTGTTTGTCACAAAGAAAACCTTTCAAAAGGAAACCTCGGACGGTTGTCAAAAGCTTTGGAAGCAGCTTTCCTTGGGTACTCTTGGCGTCTATCTGATTCATTTGATGATTCTTGATTTGCCCTTTATGGGAAAGCTCTACGCAAGCCTTTCGCCAATCCTATCCATTCCGTTAGTGACGATCTGCTGTTTTCTGATCAGCCTGATCCTTGCCACCGCGCTTCGTAAGTTCCCCTTAGTCGGTCGCTTTTTATGCTAATTTCAAGTCCTTTTTGCAAAGCCTCCCAAAATTTTTGGAATTCATGCGACAATGGATCCGTTCTATGACCAGCTCGCCACGGAAACCTCACTCTTTTTATCTCGCAGCATTAGCTCCTTAACAGCCTCTGCCGGATTCTTTCCTTCAAACAAAACCTTATTTACCTGTGTAATGATGGGAAGCTGTACCTGATACTTCTCCGCAAGCTTCATGGCCGCCTTGGCAGAATATACCCCCTCAACCACCTGCTGTACCTCATCCATTGCCTGCTGATAGGTCTTTCCCTGTCCAATCAAAATACCAGCCCTGCGGTTTCTGGAATGCATACTCGCACAGGTAACAATCAAATCTCCAATTCCAGTAAGACCACTAAAGGTCTCTGCCCTTCCACCCATTACGGTTCCAAGTCTGGAAATCTCAGTGATTCCTCTCGTAATCAGCGCCGCCTTTGCATTATCTCCATAACCAAGTCCATCTGCAATTCCCGCTGCAAGTGCAACTACGTTCTTAAGAGAACCGCCTAGCTCAATCCCCAAAATATCGGGACTTGTATAAACGCGGAAGACAGGACTCATAAACACATTCTGAATATACTCTGCAGTCTCACGGCTTTTTGCGCCAACGACTACTGTTGTCGGCAGACCTCTTCCAACCTCTTCCGCATGAGAAGGGCCGGACAAAACAGCAACGTCTGCCTGCGGAATTTCCTCTTCAATAATCTGCGACAGAGTCATCATGGTCGCTTCTTCAATGCCCTTTGCAACATTAACAATGATTTGGCCAGGTGCTACCAAGGAGGAAATGCGGTCAGCCGTTCTTCTCGTAAAGCTGCTTGCTACCGCCATGACAAGAATGCTTTGTCCCTTGATCGCCTCCTCATCATCCATGGTAAATTTCATGGAATCCGGAAGCTTGACGCCAGGAAGCATTTTATGCTCTCTTTCTTCTCTTAGCATTTGAATTTCTTTCTCAACTGCAGACCATACCGTCACTTCATGGCCATTATTACATAGAAGCACTGCAAGCGCAATGCCCCAGGTACCACCACCTAAAATGCTAACTCTTGCCATACGCCCTCCCATTAATCCACTTTATTCTTTTTGCTCAAATAGGTTTTTCTCTCCGTTCCGCCGAGGAGTCTCTTAATGTTCTCGCGATGCTTCCAGAATGCCAAAATCGTCAGTAACGCAAACACAATATATGCCTCAAGTAACTCGCCCTGTGACATCAAAGGAAAATATCCCATCTGCCCCATAATGATCAATATAATAAGCAGTATTGAATATGTCACTAGTGAACATAGGGACACAAAATGCGTTGTAAAGAAAAGGCCAAAAAAGGTGACAACGCCAATCAAGGTAAACCATGGATCAAAAGCGATCACCATGCCTGCAGTTACCGCAATTCCCTTGCCACCCTTAAAATTCATGTAAAAGGGATAATTATGTCCAAGAACCGCACCTGCACAAGAATAGAGGCAAAGGAGCTGAATCATGTCCTCATGACTATGACCAAATAGTAACCTGACAATCCAGATGGCAATGATGCATTTTAGGCAGTCCCCTAAAAATACAATCAATCCTGCCTTGGGTCCAAGGACGCGAAGGGCATTTGTCGTACCAGAATTTCCACTGCCATGCTCCCGAATGTCGATACCCTTTAGTTTTCCATAAAAGAATGCCGTTTGAAACAATCCAAAGACATAACCGATCAAAACAGCGATCACGCGCTCCATGTTACCTTCCTCACTTTATTTCATTCTGCTTTTGTAGATCTATTTATCCTCATTGCGCTCACGGATGATGAAGCGCAGCGGCGTTCCCTTAAAGCCAAAGGTTTCGCGAATCTGATTCTCAATATATCTCGTGTACGAGAAATGCATCAGCTCCTTGTCATTTACAAAAATGACGAAGGTAGGCGGCTTTACGGCTACCTGCGTGATATAAAAGAGCTTTAGGCGCTTTCCCTTATCCGTCGGTGGCTGCTGCATGGCTACGGCCTGCATCATGATCTCGTTCAAAACGCCTGTCTGTACGCGCATGGAATGATTCTCGCTGACTGCGTCAATGGTTTCAAAGAGCTTGCTCATTCTCTGCCCGGTCTGCGCCGAAATAAAGAGAATCTCCGCGTAGGGCATAAAGCTCAAGGTCTCACGAATCTTTTCAGTGAAACGATAGATCGTCTTGTCATTTTTCTCAATGGCATCCCACTTATTGACCGCAATAATGACTGCCTTACCGCGATCATGGGCAATGCCAGCGATTTTCGCATCCTGCTCTGTCACGCCTTCCTTAGCATCAATGACAAGGACGGCAATGTCAGCACGTTCCACGGCGCTCACGGTGCGAACGATCATGAAATGCTCGAGTTCCTCCTTGATCTTGTTCTTCCTGCGTAGTCCCGCCGTGTCAATGAACACATAATCCTTACCGCGATACTTAATCTCCGTATCAACGGCATCTCTGGTCGTTCCTGCAATATCCGATACGATCAGACGGTTCTCTCCAAGCAGCTTATTAATGATGGAGGACTTTCCGACATTCGGCTTACCAATGATCGCAACCCTCGGGCGCTCATCCTCTTCCTCAGGGCCTTCCATCTCAGGGAAGTGTTCACAAACCGCTTCCAGCATGTCTCCAAGACCCATCTGATTTGCGGCGGAAATAGGAATCGGATCCCCGATGCCAAGATTATAAAACTCATAGACGTCCGCCATCAGCTTCTTGACGGAATCCACCTTATTTACCACCAAAACAACAGGCTTTTGGGATCTGCGCAGCATGTCAGCCACCTTAGAATCCGCATCCTGAAGTCCCTGCTTTACGTCAACCAAAAAGATGATCACGTCTGCAGCGTCAATGGCGATCTGCGCCTGCTCACGCATCTGCGACAGAATAATATCCTTGGAATCCGGCTCAATACCACCCGTGTCGATCAGCGTAAACGTGCGATCCAACCATGTCACGTCAGCGTAGATTCTGTCTCTCGTAATACCAGGCGTATCCTTAACAATTGATATTTTTTGTCCTGCCAAAGCGTTAAACAGCGTTGATTTTCCGACGTTTGGTCTTCCAACAACTGCAACGATTGGCTTTCTGCTCTTACTCACGTATGTCTCCCTAACCTTTCTCAATCAAACAAGTTCAAATGATTCACGTATCCAAAAAAGCTTCCACAAAGCTTTGTCCGCTTGATTTTACAATATAAATCGGCACTTGTAAAGCCTTTTCCATATCAGTTACGTGAAGGTCGTCCAAAAAAACATCCTCACCGCTCCTTAGGACATTACAAGGAAGATACAATCTGGTTCCAATCCTCCGATCCTTCATCTGTGCAATAATGTCCTGACCGGTCAATAGTCCGGAAACCGTAATTTTCTCCCCGAAGAAATCATTTCGAATCTCATAGACATGAAGCGTTAACCCCGGGCATTGCTCCATGAGCTCCTCCGCCATGCGCTTTATGTAGGGATAGATCAATCTCCCCGTAGCAATGGAATACTCTGCCTGCAGATCCTTCTTTGGCAAACGCCCGTCTGCCTTTCTTTGCTCCAATTCTTCATGAAACTCATTCATCAAAAGGCGAACCATGCCAACGCCGTTTTCCAGCTGCAAATAACCGTCGTATCGCTCTTCCTCCGGTACCTCCTGCCCCGCAAGAATATACCATTCATCGCTTGCATGAATAAAATGAATGCCATATTTCTCATAACATTCCTTCTGATAGCGATGAATCAGCTCCAGCGTCGCCTCAGCATCCTCCTTTTCAAAGGGTTCCAACGGAAACAAACCCTCCCGATATTTCGAAAGCCCGACGGGAACTACGGAAACACTCTGCAAATTTGGAATATATTTCATCATCTCCCGAATGGAAAACTCTAATTCCTTGCCATCGTTAATGCCTTTACAGAGAACAATCTGACCATTCATCTGAATGTCCGCCTCCATAAAGCGATCCACCTTCTTTAGGGCATCCCCCGCGAAACGATTGTTTAACATCTTACAGCGAAGCTGCGGATTCATGGTCTGGAAGGAAATATTGATCGGGCTCAAATGATATCGACAGATTCGGTCAACATCCTTTTCCGACATATTCGTAAGCGTAACGTAATTTCCCTGCAAAAAAGAAAGCCTTGAATCATCATCCTTGAAATATAAGGTTTCCCTCATGCCCTTAGGCATTTGGTCAATAAAGCAAAAAATACACTTATTATGACAATGACGATACTCATCCATCAAGCCACTCTCAAAGGTAATGCCAAGATCCTCGTCAAATTCCTTGTCCACCTCCAACAGCCACTGCTCCCCATCCTTCTTCTCCACCAAAACCTCTATATAATCGTCCTGCACCAGAAACTGATAATCAAAAATATCCTCGATCGGCGTATTATCAATGGCCAAAATCGCATCACCCGGCTCAATCTCCATTTCCATCGCGATACTGCCCTCTGCCACAGACTTTACAATATGCTTTTTGTATTGCTCCTTGTCCCGAGCCATACCATCCTCCCTACCTTCCAACAACTTCTTTGCCTCGAGGGCCATCTTTGCCATCTCACCTGACTAACAACTACCTCGAGGGGATGGTTTGGACAGTCTTTCTGGGTTTCAAGATTAGCAGAAAGACTGTCCAAACCAAAGCCCCGAGTTCTTCTTCAGTCAAGCCCCGAGTTTTTCTTCAGTCAAGCCCCGAGTTCTTCTTCAGTCCAGCCTCGAGTATAGTATACCCGAAATCTCTTGACGTGTCGATAGGGGAATGTTATAAATAATTGGAGGTGAAAAATATGCCAGATTTGAGAGAATTAGAAAATGCCATGCCCGTTGCCCCCCTAAAAATCGTTGCGCTCTCTTCCGCGCAGAAAATGGGTCAACGCATTAATAACTATATGGTGGAATTCCGCAAGAGCATTCACAATGACAAAGTGAAAAATGACCCTGCATTCCACGGCTATTTTGAGAAAAATTATCTGGTGGACTTTGATACGCCCCGCTTTGGAAGCGGTGAGGGCAAGGCCGTATTTAATGAGTCCATCCGTGGTAAGGACGTGTTTATACTGGTTGACGTCTGCAATCATAGCATTACCTATGAAATGAATGGCTACACGAATCACATGTCTCCTGACGACCATTATCAGGACTTAAAGCGTGTCATTGCCGCAATTGGCGGAAAAGCACATCGAATCAACGTCATCATGCCCTTCCTTTACGAGGGACGCCAGCATAAGAGAAACGGCCGCGAGTCCCTGGATTGCGCTTACGCACTGACGGAGCTTCGCGACATGGGCGTGAGCAATCTGATCACCTTTGATGCTCATGATCCTCGCGTGCAAAATGCTACGCCGCTGACGGGTTTCGATAATTTCCTGCCTCCTTACCAGTTTATCAAGGCACTTTTAAATGCCGAGATTGACCTGCTTGTGGATAAGGATCATCTGTTAGTCATCAGCCCTGATGAAGGTGCTCTGGATCGTGCCATTTATTTTGCAAGCGTGCTCGGCGTTGACACCGGCATGTTTTATAAGCGTCGTGACTATTCCACCATCGTCAACGGTAAGAACCCTATTGTGGCGCATGAATTCCTCGGGGACAACATCGACGGTAAAGACATCATCATTATTGATGACATGATTTCCTCTGGCGGAAGCATGCTGGATACAGCTAAGCAGCTGAAGGAAATGAATGCACGCCGCGTGTTTATTTGTACCACCTTCGGATTGTTTACGGACGGGCTCTCCTCCTTCGATAAGGCTTATGAAAATGGATATTTCGACAAGGTGATCACAACGGATTTGACCTATCTGCCGCCTGAACTCTACACCAGGCCCTATTTTGTAGAGGCTGACATGAGCAAATTTATCGCATCCATCATTGACTTTATGAATCATGACCTGTCTCTTGCAGGCGTGATGGCTACGACGGATAAAATCCATTCTATTTTGGAGAGCTATAACAACCGCTCCAACATGGACATCCTCGAGTAAGCATCCATTATCACATAAAACCAGACCTACTTTCCGTCTTACAAAATGTCGTTAGGTTAAGCATTTCAATTTCCTCGAGGGGAAGGTTTGGATTGTCTTTTTGGGTCTAAAGTCTACCAGAAAGACAATCCAAACCTAGCCCCGAGTTTTTTAATCCTTAACTTAACGACATTTCAACGAAAGAGGTCTGTTTTTATGTTTCCTTCCAAAGCGGAAATTCCATTTTTACCTTGAACAAATCTGCATCCAATTGGATTTCAAAGGTGCCTCCAAGAACATTGGTTAAGCTCTTGGCGATGTAAAGTCCAAGCCCACTTCCCTCGGTACTTCTGGAGCTGTCACCACGGATAAAACGCTCCGTCAGTTCATCTGCATGAATGTTCATCTGCGCTCGCGAAACATTCTTGATTTTCATGACAACCTTCGAATCCTCAACGATCTTCACTTCCGCGTAAACTCTGGTTCCCTCCATGGCATATTTGCAAATGTTGTTGAAGAGGTTTTCCATGACGCGCCACATTCTTCGGCTGTCTGCATAGATCAGACATGGCTTTTCATCAATCTCCGCAACCACGCTAAGCTTTGCCGCCTCCAGCTTTTCAGAAAGCTCGCCAATCGTTTGCTGTAAAAGTTCTCCAAGATTCAACACTTCCATATTCAGGGTAATGTTTCCTGATGAAATCTTAGATGCCTCGACCAGATCATCCGTCAAATCCTTTAATCGCTGAGATTTTCCTACCAAAATCTCTACGTAATTCTTGGCTTGTGGATCCTGGATGTTGGATCTCTTTAAGAGGTCAACATAGTTTATGATGGACGTCAGAGGGGTTTTCAGGTCATGCGAAACATTGGTAATCAAATCCGATTTCAAGCGTTCATCCTTGACACTCGTCTTCACAGCATTATCAATACCTTCACCAATATTATTGACTGCATCGGCCAAAAACTTATTCATGCCGTGGAGGTTCGCCGTATCCAGCTTATACTCTACTTCACCGGAACGAATACGCCCGATTCCGTCAATTATATCGTTAAACTCCGCATTCTTCCTAAAGAGTCGAACGGCAACGGCAATATCTAATATGAAGGCAAAGAGGATGATTATGGCCTTCCACAAGGATTCCCGAAGCATGATAACTCCAATGACCGAAAGACTATTGAGCATCAGGAAAATCAAATACGGCAGCAATACGCTAATGACGGAGTTTTGATGGGCCATAACCGTCTCAAACAATCCGTAAATTGCATTGATCAGGATGCGCAGCAAGCTATCCCGATAAATATTCAATGACTTCAATCGTCTGACAAGGCTATACCATAGCAGACATATCAAAATGCTGAATAAGAAGCCTGACAGGGCATAATAACCATATTCATATAACAGATTCCTGACACCGACGTTTCCGAGGCCGATTCTGTTTTCATAAATATCCAGGGTAATCTTGCGCAAGTATCCGGCGACCCGGTAGGTTCCGTATCCGAAACCGACGACCATGGCAAGGAAGAGCTCCGTCCAGATTTTATCAAAGGCATTCAGATAATGCTTGATGCTTCCATCCTCGGCATAGGCTACTCCAGCCGTAACGGTCAGGTATAGCAAAAGTCCAATCCAGATAATGATTAGCATAATCAATCCGGTCAATATGCCTGCCGTCTTCGGGACAATGCTCTCATACATATCCCTGGCGACATAAAAGGCATCCTCGCTGCTTTCATAATCCGTATCAAGGAAGATCCAAATATAAACGTCCTCCAAATTGGGGTAATGTGCCGCACGGAGAAGCTCGTATACGTTTGCCTCCGTCAGGCCACCGCTTCCCATAATTTCCAGATTGTTTGGATAATAGATCAGGTATCTTACATTTTCTTCAAAGGCTTCGGTAAGGCTTTCATCCTCCATTTCCGCCATGTCAGAAACATTGGTAAAGGTTACCTTTTTCCCTTCTTCATTCTTCATGCGAACGACATACTTGAGATTGCTTCGTCCCTCTGTATAAAGCTTCGCACAGCTCTGATACAATTCATAGCTTTCCGCAAGCATCACGCAGGTATCGGCAACATTCCTTTGCAACTGAACGTAATCCGGCCAACTGTCAACCAGATCATACAGCTGCGTCTGATGGTCCATGGTGGCATAACGGCAGATCAGGGAATTTACGTATACCGTCAGATTTCCGTCATCCTCCTTGTTCAGCGTAATTCCCTCGGATACGTTTCCCATGATATAGGAAAATGCCATGTCCTCAAGCTGACCTTCCGTTAATTCACCCATCTTTGCCATAACGTCCGGATACTTTTCGTATAGCTCGGCGCGGCTGAGATTCTGGTTTTCATTCTCATGATAGCCAGTAAATACAAGATTTCCATATTCATCCAACGCAAAATTCTCAGGAATGCAGGCCTCCTGATAGTAATTTACGAACTCAGAGAGACTCATGATTCGGTTCTTATATTCCAGACCATAGCGGCACCAGATAATCAAGTCCTCCAGCTTATATCTCGCCGTCACCGTTCCATAATTCTTCCCCTGCGTGCCATAACGATTCATAAAAGCAGTAACGTCAATGACCTTCGCGGGATCAAAGCTTCCTTGGGTCTCCAGCTGATCCCGAATGATTCCCAGGCGAATGACGTCACTGATCGCCGTCTTAAACAGGTCATCAAAGACCTCCGATTCTTCGAAATTGGATTTTTGCGTCAGCGGATCGATGGAATAGGTTTTTTGACCATTCATTGTCGTTACGGTCAAAAAGGAATTCAGCAGAATTCCGGCAGAAAGCGCTAAAACCAAAGCTGCTACAATATGCTGTATCAGCCCTAGTCCCAATCTCTTAAAGATAATTGCGCTCCTACCCTTCTTCACTCGTTTTACCCCTTACTGTTCATAGTCAATTTTATATCCAACGCCCCAAACCACCTTTAGATATTTCGGCTCTCTGGGATTGATTTCAATCTTTTCCCGAATGTGCCGAATGTGTACGGCCACCGTGTTATCTACGCCAATGGCCTCTTCATTCCAAATACTTTCATAAATCTCATTGATGGAAAAAACCTTCCCCTGATTCTTTACAAGAAGCAGCAGAATGCTATATTCAATTGGCGTTAGCTTTACAGGCTCGCCATCCACAAAAACCTGTTTATTCTCATCATAAATGCTAAGGCCGCCCACCTGATACTGCGTTTTTCCTTCTCCACTGGCAGACCCAAGGGAGGTATATCTGCGAAGGTTGGACTTTACTCTGGCGACAAGCTCTAACGGATTAAAGGGCTTTGTCACGTAATCATCCGCTCCCACGTTCAAACCTAGAATCTTGTCTGCATCCTCCGATTTTGCCGACAAAATAATAATGGGAATGCTGCTATATTCACGAATTTTCAATGTGGCACGAATGCCGTCAAGCTTTGGCATCATTACGTCCATAATCAGGAGCTGTACGTCATTATGTCCTAAGAGTTCTAGGGCCTGCTCGCCGTCATAGGCCTTCAGAATCTTATACCCTTCCTGGCTTAAATAGATCTCTATGGCATCTACGATTTCCTTGTCATCATCACAAACCAAAATCTGTGTCATGCTCATCTCTCCCCCTAATCCTTCAGTTTTAAGAATGCTCCCATGTTTCCGCGTTTTCCATGACTTGCCCTATGAGAGAACAAAAGGCTGGCATTATGTGCCGTACACAGGTCCGTCACGTCGATGTTTTCTAACGTTACGCCGGCCCTTTTCAGCAAAATCAAATTGGTCAACCATAAATCCAACTGATATTTTCCGGCCTCTTTCCCGGGCTCTAAGATCTGCCGAAGTCCCTGCTTTCCCTGCATGGGATAGATCCCGCTTTCCTGAATATCCTTCCTGTCCTTCTCATCCACGCCAATGGCCTCTTGAAAAGCCTTTGCCACCGTTTCATCCACCTCATAACAGTTTTGACAGATGGAGGGGCCAATCGCCGCGATCAAATCCTTCGGATTCGTTCCATACTCGGACCGCATCCGTTCCACCATCTTTCCCGCCATGTTTGCCACGGTTCCCCTCCATCCGGAATGCGCAAGTCCAATGGCCTTTTTGACAGGATCAACAAAATAAATGGGCACGCAGTCCGCCGTATATGCGGCGAGAATAATTCCTCGCACATTCGTCACCAGGCCGTCAACATTATCATAATCCGCCGTGGTCCAAGCTACCTTTCCGCGATCTGCCTCCGTAACCGTTCGAATATTAGTCGTGTGCGTCTGAACCGTTCCCGTGACGTCCTCTATGCGGCCATGCAAAAGCTTCGCCACCCTTCGATAATTCTCCGTGACGTTTTCCCTTTGATCCCCAAGCTTTACGCTAAAATTCAGGGTAGCAAATTGCCCTGAGCTGACGCCGCCCGCCCTTGTGCTAAACAAATGCTCCACCGCACAGCAGGCCTCTAGCTTTGGGAACGTCAAAAAAGGGATACCATCCCGACATTGTAGTCGCAAAATGGAGCCATGCGGTCTTTCATCACGCCTAAAATGCATGTTTAGTTGCTCTTCCCAGTAATTCTCCATGGCTTGCATGCAATCTATGTCCTCTCATAAATTCAATGACGAATGTTGCCATAATGATGAGGAAATGCGTTTTGTATCCAATTTACCTGATTCCCTCGAATGGCAATGACGTCGTAACGTACACTGGTTCCATCTCCCAAGCCGTGCAACAGTCTATAATAATCCGCGACCTTACAAATTCGTTTTTGCTTGGTGATTCCCACTGCTTCCTGCGGGGCTCCAATCTCATTCGTCCTACGATATTTTACCTCACAAAATACCAAATATTCCCCATGCCTTGCAATTAAGTCAATCTCACCGTGTCTCGACCTGAAATTGCGCTCCAGAATTCTTGCGCCATGCCGTACAAGCCAATCTGCCGCAATATTCTCCTGGTCTGTCCCTATTTGTCTTTTATTGATGCCTTCCCTTTCCGTCACTACTTCCCCCTAGACATAGTTCTTGATAAAGGTCTTACGATGGATGGGTGTCGGTCCATATTTTTTCAACGCTTCAATGTGATCCTTTGTCCCATAGCCTTTATTCTTTGCAAATTGAAATTCGGGATAAAGCTTGTCATATTCCCGAAGCATGCGATCCCTCGTCACCTTCGCCATGATGCTCGCCGCACCGATGGATGCGCTCTTTGCGTCTCCCTTTATAATTTTCACCTGCGGTATTTCAACCTTAGGAATGATAACGGCATCATTTAATAACAAATCAGGCGTTACGCCAAGCCCCGCAATGGCCTGTCTCATGGCCTCATAGGTCGCCTGCAGGATATTAATCTCATCAATTCGCTGCTCTGAAGCAGATCCCACGGCCCAGGCAACTGCTTTTTCACGGATCACGTCATATAATTCTTCCCTTTTCGCCTCAGAAAGCTTTTTGGAATCATTGATATATAAAATATCACAGTCCTTGGGAAGAATGACTGCGCCAGCCACGACAGGGCCTACCCAGGGACCTCTTCCCGCCTCATCTATTCCGCAGATCAGCTGATACTTCTGATACTCTCTCTCATAGGCAAACAGCTCATACATGCGCGCCTTTTCCTTCTCCAGCGCCTCCATCTTCTTTCTGAGACGCTCCGCCTCTTTTTCCGCCTTTCCCATGCCAGTAACCCCTTTGTCTGCTTACTTTTTCTTCTGTACGCCGCCAATCTTGTTCAGCGGCCAAATTCTGATCCATGCACGCCCGATAATTTGGCTTTTATGAATATTTCCTATTTGCTTTTCCCTGCTGTCTCCACTGTTATTCCGATTATCACCCATGACAAAGTATTCATCCTCGCCAAGCTTAACCTCCTGCGCCGCACGACCACGCTTATCCGCCTGAATGACCTCCTTACCATAGCCCTCATACAATTTTTCCCCATTGATGAGAATGGTGCCATCCTCTTCAATTTGAATGGTTTCTCCGGGAAGTCCTATAATTCTTTTGATGTAAAGCGTTTTTTTATCATTTTCAAAGGGCTGTAAAACAATGATTTCAAAACGCTTCGGTTCACGAAAACGATAGGATAATTTGTCAACCATCAGATTTTCACCATTATACAGCGTAGGTTCCATGGATTCACCATCCACCTGCGTCCTCTGCACGACGAACATGACGATCAAAATGGCTGCAAGCAATACGCCCGCAAAATAAAGAATGGTATTGATCACTTCTTTCACAATGTCCTTTGGTGTTAATTCCTTCTTTTCACCAGCATTTTCTATCGCCTCTGTTTTCATTTCTGACATACCTCCAGAGTCATTCTGCCCATTCTGCCATTTCTAAAATCCTCAATTAATATGCTGGCAGCCTTTCCCAGATCCAATACCTCACCCTTGCCATAGCATTTCCGGCTCTCTGCAACACGCTCCAAAAGCTCGCTTAAGGATCCGTCCTCCTCTATTTGATAACGTTCCGCCAACGCGCCGGGATATAGCTCCCGCACGCATTCCATAAGCTCCATGGCAAGCTCCTCTAAAACCAAGATCTCGTCATTGACGGAGCCAATCAATGCCAGGTGGATTCCCACCATTTTATCATCAAATTTCGGCCACAGAATACCAGGCGTATCTAACAGCTCCAGATTCTTTCCAACGCGAATCCATTGCTTTCCTTTGGTTACGCCTGGCTTATTCCCCGTTTTCGTACAAGCCTTTCCTGCGAAGGCATTGATAAAGGTAGACTTTCCAACGTTCGGAATGCCAACCACCATGGCACGAATCGGTCGATTTACGATGCCGCGCTTTTTATCCTTCTCAATTTTCTCCTTACAGGCCTTCTCCACCAAACCACGAATACTTTTGATGCCGACACCCGTTTTCGCGTTGATTTCAAGTACGTGTGCGCCCTTCGCTTCAAAATATTGCATCCACCGCTTATTCTCTTTTGGATCTGCAAGGTCTGATTTATTTAACAGAATAATTCTGCTTTTATTTTTTGCCAAATCATCAATGTCCGGGTTTCTGCTGCTTAGAGGAATGCGCGCATCTAACACTTCAATCACCAAATCAATCAGGATCATGTTTTCCTGCATCATTCTCTTTGCCTTTGTCATATGTCCCGGATACCAATTGACGTTCATTTTTTCATCATTCATACAAGTACGCTTCCTTCATTCCAGTATTTGTTCCATGCGCGTCTCCGAAAGACCGAAATATGCATTTCTAATTTTCGTATCCAACACATACTCACCATATAGAGATTGTCTCCGAATAAAGCACCGTCTTCTCAGGCTCAGGCTTTGTGGCGGATACGACAATTTCATAAGGAATCCTGCTCATTCCCCTGTATTTAGGCAGGCACGAATAAAAGAGATTGGGATGCTCACCCATCAGCTTTTCTATCGCTTGATCATGCTGCTCCTTGATTCTCCCGATACCGATCGGCACATAGACACGGTTGTCCGGCGTCTCCGTTCCACCGAATCGAATCGCTTTTAAATAAATGGGCTCCAGCATCCCCTTATCCATCATCAAATGAGCCTTCCCAAGAGAATCAATCGCCGCAAACCCCGTAATTTGTTCTTTCTTATCCCAAAACTTTAACGCCTCCAAAAACCTCATTCGTTTACCCCCTTAATGAATGAACCCCATCTTCTCTGCGCCAAATTCCATATGCCACCAAGCCTGCCCAATCATGTCCTTTTTATCAACGGGTCCAATGTTCGCCTGTCTACTGTCCTCGCCGTCTGCCGCATTGTCTCCCATACAAAAGAACTGACCATTTGCCACCGTAAAGGCCTCAGCTGCAATTCCGGCCTCTTCCACCGTACCACGAATCCATTCCGATTCCAGGTCATTGACATAAAGCTTTCCGTCTTTAATCTGTACCTTGTCCCCAGGACAAGCCACCACTCGCTTGACGTAATAATGCGAATGTTCATTGCCATGAGGTAAAAAGACAACGACGTCTCCTTTTTTCGGTACAAATAGCGTATAAGCAAACTTATTCACCAAAACCTCTTGTCCATTACTGAGTCCCGGCTCCATGGAGGAACCAACCACACGACACCTCATGCCAAAGAAATATACGCTCACTACGGCAATAAATGCTGCAATGATCATTAATACCAAACAAATAAAAAGCTCTGTCAAGATTGGAAAATGACTCTTTTTTTCAGGTTCGTAAAAGCTTAGCCCTGCCTTCTTTTTTTTCATGCTTCCTTTCGCTTCCACTTCTTTCCAAATTATCACCAATTACTATAATAACATATTTTTTTAAAATAGAAAAGGACGTTCACGCAAGTAAACGTCCTTTTTCTTATGGAAATTATTTTACCAGCTCTCTTACCTTTGCCTTCTTACCAACGCGGTCTCTCAAGTAATTCAGCTTAGCACGTCTTACCTTACCATGACGAATTACTTCGATCTTCTCTACGTTAGGAGAATGAAGAGGCCAGGTCTTCTCTACGCCTACGCCGTTGGAAGTCTTTCTAACGGTGAAGGTCTCTCTGTTGCTGCCGCCCTGTCTCTTCAGGACAACGCCCTCGAATACCTGTACTCTTTCACGGTTACCCTCTTTGATTTTACCGTATACTCTTACGGTATCACCAACGCAGAACTCATCCACCGTAGCCTTCAGCTGTGCGGTTTCAATTTCCCTGATAATGTCATATGCACTCATGTCTGTGCCTCCTTGTATGAAATTTGACGTTCTTAATACCTTAGCGGTAACAGAGGACCATCTCTTCTTAGCAACTTTGATATAATATCATGAAACTCTAGTCTTTGCAAGCTTTTTTTGAAAAATAGGAAAAAATCTTTTATTCTTCCTCCTTTTCCTTCCGATAGGTCCAAAAGACGGTTCGTTTACCAACATATAATCCCATTTTTTCCTGCATCTTCAGCGATGCAATGTTCTTTACGCGAATATGGGCATAGGGCAAACCACCGCGTTCCAAGGACCAATTGACCAAATACGATGCAAGGGAGGATCCAATACTGGTCCTTCGATACTTGGGGTCAACATACAAAAGGCCTAGGCTTCCACTGGAGTGAACGCCGCAAAATCCTGCAATCTCATCATTTTCATAGGCAGCAAAGAATTCCCCCTTTTGAATTCTGTCCTGAAGATATTCTCGCTCTTCTTCCCCGCCATAATTTTCTACGGCATAATCAATATTCGAAATTGGATAAGGCCGAATATCCTTATGAGCGACCGGCATGGCAGTATGCTGCGTATAAACGCTTTGATAGCATTCATCTCCAACCGTAAATCCATAACGTTCTCTCAGAAAATCATTTAACTGTGCACAGTTATGCAATAAAAGTCTTGCATCTTCCGGAACATACGCCAGCAGCGCCTCTCCTTCTTCCTTTGTCTCACAGCAAATCATATAGGTAATGTCATTGGTTGCAAGGGCAATGGCAGCATTTCCCATGGTATGCAAAAGCCTTGCCTTCCCCGTCAGAAGAGAATCAATCAGATACGCATTCTCCTTTTTCTGCTTCATGAGGCGTTTTATGGTTTGTTCCTTTTCAAAATACTTCTCATAAAGATCCGGGCGCCACGTTTTTGTCCTCTCCTTAGCCGCTTCCAGTCTCCAGGCTTCAATTTTCATGTGATCTCCCTTTAAAAGCACCTCTGGAACTGCCTTTCCATGCCATACCTCCGGCCTGGAGTACTGCGGATATTCTAACAAATCATTTTCAAAGCTCTCCGTCTGCGCAGATTCCTCGCTTCCAAGCACTCCTGGCACAAGTCTGGAAATGGCATCCATCATCACCAGCGCAGGCAATTCCCCGCCTGTCAGCACATAATCTCCGATGGAAATGCGGTCAGTCACAATCTCATCCAGGACACGTTCATCAATGCCTTCATAATGTCCGCAAAGAAAAATCAGCTCCTCTTCCTTTGAGAACTCCTTCGCCACTTCCTGGGTAAACACTCTGCCCTGCGGCGTCACGTAAATTGTGCGAGGCTTCTTTTTTTGCTTTGCTCCCCCATTGGCTTCCGCCACCGCTTTCGCATCAGCTCCAATGATTTCCGTGGAATCCACCTGATCTCTTTCAATCCTCCCTGCCACGTGGCACCATGCATCATAAACAGGCTGCGCCTGCATGAGCATTCCTGCGCCTCCGCCATAGGTATAATCATCTACCTTTCCATGCTTATCCAGCGTATAATCACGGATGTTGACCGCATCAATCGAAAGAAGCTTCTTTTCCATCGCTCGCTTGAGGATGGAATTGTTGCATGCCTCCAAAATCATTTCAGGGAACAGCGTTAAAACGTGAAAATTCATTTCTAAAAGCCTCCGCCAAATCGTCCAGAATCAAATATGGGCTTACGCTAGTAGTTCTGGTAAAAAAACGCCTACAAAAGCCCCTCAAGCACGTGTACCCTGATAAATCCAGCCTCTACGTCCACGGCAAGAATACATTGCTTAATGGCCGGAAGCAAAAGCTCTCTGCCATCCTTCATGCGAATCTCATAGACGTCATTGGCTCCTGTCTGCATGACGTCCTCAATCGTGCCAAGCTCCTCGTCATTTGCATCGCCGTCCAACACCTTTAATCCTATTAAATCCGCAATAAAATACTCGTCCCTCTGAAGTCTCACCGCCTTCTCCCTCGGCACGAACAAGCTACACTGACGAAGCTTTTCCACTACATCTCTATCATCATATCCCTTAAGCTTTAAAATGACCATCTGCTTAAAAAACTTAACGTTTTCGATTTCCACTATCTTTTCCGTCTTACCCTGCACGAGAATGATTTCCTTTAATCGCCTAAAACGCTTGGCATCATCTGTCGTCGGGAAAACATTGACTTCTCCCATAACGCCGTGCGGAGAAGTAATTACGCCTACCTGAAATCTTGTTTCCATGTCGGAGTCCTCACCTAAAGTATTTAAATAGCGCGAGAGACCGCCCCATGCGAAGCGGTCTCTATTCTTTGACAAACCATATTCCGTCAGACCTAAACGATCTCAACGTCCACCCTGGTGTTGTCCTTAAAGGAAGCTGCCTTTACTACGGTACGAATCGCCTTTGCAATTCTTCCCTGCTTTCCAATCACTTTACCCATATCGGAGGCAGCCACGTGAAGCTCAATTAAAACATTCTTCCCGTCAACCTTTTCGGTCACTACCACTTCATCGGGATTCTCGACGAGAGCTTTCGCTACTACTTCTACCAATTCCTTCATAAATCCACCTCCAACAAGATTAGCTTATTTCTCGATGCCTGCAGCCTTGAACAGCTTTCCTACAACCTCGGTAGGCTGAGCGCCGTTTGCGAGCCACTTCTTAGCAAGCTCCTCATCAATCTTGAAGGTAGAAGGATCGGTGGAAGGATCATAGGTACCGATCTCCTCGATAAATCTGCCGTCTCTGGGGGAACGGGAGTCAGCAACAATAATTCTATAAAAAGGTGCCTTCTTCTGTCCCATTCTTCTTAATCTGATCTTTACTGCCATTTCTTTTTCCTCCATTTACATGAAAAATTAATATATACTCAAAAATCATTTTCGGACTCACCTGATCATGATTTTTTCGCCAAGTTTCGTTGTCATCCCAAGGGATGACTGCGTCTTCATCCGTCACGAACTTAGAACGGGAACCTTCCGCCCTTCCCGGGGAAACCGCCCATGCCACCAAATCCGCCAAGGCCACCGAAGCCGCCCTTACGCTTGCCGCCCATGCTTCCAAACTGCTTCATCATCTTCTGGCTTTGCTCAAACTGCTTAATAAAGCGGTTCACTACGGCAATGTCCACGCCTGCACCCTTTGCAATACGATGCTTTCGCTGGGGATTTAAGAGCTTCGGATTTCTTCTTTCTTTGATGGTCATGGAAAGAACAATGGCCTCCATTTGCTTTAGCTGCTTTTCATCTACCATGCCCTCCAGCTCCGAAGCCTTGACTCCCATGCCGGGAAGCATGCCTAAGATGCTTGCCAGGCCACCCATGTTACGCATCTGCTTCATGCTCTCGAGATAGTCCTCAAAATCGAACTTTCCCTTCTTCATGTGGTCTGCCATCTGACGGCCCTTATCCTCGTCAATGTCGATGGCTTCCCGTGCCTTCTCGATCAACGTCAGCACGTCGCCCATGCCAAGGATACGGTTCGCCATTCTGTCAGGATAAAACTGCTCCATGTCGGTGAGCTTTTCCCCCATGCTGACATAGAGAATCGGCTTCCCCGTTACGGCCTTAATGGAGAGCGCTGCACCACCTCTGGTATCGCCATCCATCTTTGAAAGGATGACACCGTCAACGCCAACCTTCTGGTTAAACTCACTTGCCACGTTAACTGCATCCTGACCAGTCATGGCATCTACTACGAGGAGTGTCTGATGAACGGTAACGTTCTCCTTGATCTCCTGAAGCTCAGCCATCATGTCTTCATCTACGTGCAAACGGCCTGCCGTATCGAGGATCACAACGTTATGACCGTTCTTCTCGGCATACTTAATTGCTTCCTTCGCAATCTCCACGGGCTTTACGTTTGTCCCCATGTCAAAGACGTCTATGCCAATCTTATCACCATTGACATGCAGCTGTTCCACGGCTGCAGGACGATAGACGTCGCAGGCAACCAATAAGCATTTCTTTCCCTTCTGACGAAACTTTCCAGCGAGCTTTGCCGTTGCGGTCGTTTTACCGGCACCCTGAAGACCTGCCATCATGACAACCGTGATGGCCTTGCCAGGCTGAAACTGCACCTCCGTTGTCTCGCTTCCCATCAGGGAAATCATCTCTTCGTTAACAATCTTGATTACCATCTGGCCCGGATTTAGTCCGTTCATAACGTCCTGCCCAATGGCTCGCTCTTCCACGGATTTTACAAACTGCTTTACGACCTTAAAGTTTACGTCAGCTTCAAGGAGAGCCATCTTGACTTCCTTTAACGCAACCTTTACGTCCTCCTCCGACAGCTTGCCCTTTCCGCGAAGACTCTTGAAAATATTTTGAAGTTTATCGGTTAAGCTCTCAAATGCCACGCCCAATACTCCTTACGTCAATTCTCTATGTTTCGATGTCAAAAATCAGATGCCCCGTTAATCAAAGCGTGTCCAATAATTCTTTGGTCAAACTCCGAATTTCGCCGAGCCGTTTTACCAAATCAGCACTGGCTTCCGGATCCGTTGCCGTTTTTTCTTCCAGCCGCGTCAAAGAATCTATCTGCGAAATCTTTTTCTTTGCCGTTGCAAATCTTTCCGCCAAATGAAGCTTTTCTTCATATTCTGAAAGAATTTTATCACAGCGCTTAATGAGATCGTGCACACCCTGTCTGCTGATCCCCTGCTCTGCGGCAATTTCGCCGAGAGACATGTCATTAAATACGGCCGCTTCATAAACCTGCTTCTGATGCTCCGTCAGAAGGTCACCATAAAAATCATAGAGGAGTGCCTGTTCAAAAATCTTTTCCATCCCCTCACCCTCCTCACGTTTCGTCTGCGCTTGGCTTCCTTCCGAGCTATCATACAATAGTTTTTGGATACTGTCAAGTATTTTTTCTTTACACCTTGAAATAATATTCCAGCCCTTCGCCTTCCTGAGATATGTAAGGTCCGTACATGGGGATATTGCAGCAAAGCGTCTTTCTTTCTGTAGGAAACAGGAGTTCATAGCCATTGCTGGAATGAATGCCCGGCATCTCATTTTCACCCCTTCCAAATGAAATAACCTTTGCAGAAGAACCAATCTTTAGCGGAAATTGTCCCGGCAGGGACTTCGCATAAAGCTCTTCCTTCTTGCTAAATTCGAAGTATTCATAGCTGACGGATGTTTCGACCTGCCTAGGCTCCCTTACGCGCTCAGTCAGTAATAACTTACCCTTTACGTCATAAAATGCAATCTCGCCCGTTTTTCGCATGACTCTCGCCGTAACCTTCGGCATGGAAAGCTCTACGAAATCCTTCGCTTCCTTGATGCGAACACCTCCACCTGGAGCAAAACCCTCTTCCATTTTGGGAAATATCTTCCCCTGTCCCTTTTGAAAGCAAATGCGAAAGACGTTTTCTCCGGCGCCTTCTATTCGCAGCGTTCCATAGGAACTGACAAAACTAACTGCCTGCTTTTCCTTGAGACACATTTTCACGCTACAATCAATTCTCGCATGTCCTAAGGGCTGCAATTCCTTCTGCTCCGGCATGGAGCCAAATTCTCTGGAAAGCCTGGGATTATTTACGGTTTTTTCTTGCTTTGCCGTTCCCGAAACCCCCTGCGTTAATTTTTCTTCATAATAGGACTGCACCTTAACGGCTTCCCTTTGCCCAGTTACGGGATTTAGCCCCGACCTGCTTCCCTGATGAGAAGCACTCTGTCCAGTTAGTTCAGGCTTTGTCTCCTTTTTCTTAACCCTCTGCGCCTCACTGATTTCAATTCTTCTCGGCCCGACGTAGTGGCGTTCTTGAATCAGTACCTCGCCCCACTCTGCACGCTCCTTTGCAATCTGTGCGTGTGTTTTTTCCTCTGCGGGAGGCAAAGGCTTCCTTTTCGGTTGATCGCTCTCCACAATGGCCTTTTTCAGCTCCTCTTCCGTCACGGGTCTTGCGATCAGCTGCGTTAATTCTCCTTGATAAAGAACGGTCAGTTCATGTAATGCTCTCGTGACGGCTACGTACAAGCGTTTCACGTTTGCGTCTCCCTCAGGATATTCCTTTTCAGAGCAATCATAAATCAGTACTGCATCAAATTCGAGACCCTTGACATATTCAATCGGAAGCACCAGAACGCCATTTCCAAATTCCATGCCCTCCCCGTGATTCGGCAATAGGTTGATTTTCTTGCCTAATTCCTCACTGACGTGATTTGCCTCCTCTTGATTGGAGCAAACGACGGCAATCGTTTCATATCCCTTCTTTTGCCATGCCTTAATACAGCTTTCCGTTTGCTTTAGCAATTCCTTTTCATCGCTGCATTTCTGCGTTACGACAGGCTCTCCGTGTCGAATAATTGGTTGAACGGGGTACACCTGAAAGCTGCCGTGGTGAAGCACGTTGGTTGCATATTCTGAGATTTCCACGGTATTTCGATAGCTCTTTCGAAGAAGACCAAAGTAGTCAAATTCATTCGGAAGCATTAATTCCCGTAGTTCTTGCCAGTCATTTAGTCCGTAGTCAAGAAAGATGTTCTGTGCGACGTCGCCCATAATCGTATAGGTACAGGTGCTTAAGCAATATTTCAGGGAACAATAAGCCATCATGCCAAAATCCTGCGCTTCATCTATTACGACGTGACCTGCTTCACGAATAATTTCCGTCTCCTTCAGACGCTTATAAAGATAGGCTAGCGCTGCCAAATCATAGACGTCAAAGCATCCCATGGGTTCCGCAACGGCCTTACCGTCATTCGCCTGTGCCCTTAAAAAGGCATCGTAAATCTCAAAGATGGAACCCTTCCATTCCCTTCTTCCAAAATAGAGGCTATAGGTGCGTCGCAGCTTCTTTTTCTCTTCCTCGGAATAGGAATAGTACTTTCCACAGATTTCATTCTCCAGCTTTCCAAGAAGCCTCTCTGTCAGTAAGGAAACCTTGTCTGCTCTGGAGAGCTTGTCAAAGCGTTCCAATAGACTTTCAATCATGTCTCCGCTCATAAGCCGAACGTGATTCTTCTCAAGTCTTACGTCCTCCTTCGGAAACAGGCTCCATTCATATTCCTTCGAAAATTTCTCCAAATCACGAAACCATTGTCTGGTGCCCTTAATCGGTTCGGTAATGCCCCGAACCACAGGCTTTACCTGATATTTCTTGGGATCCCAATCTTCATACAGGAGACGAACAAAAAGCTGCTCCATAGTCATCTGGGACACGCCATAAACATTCAGCTCCGGCAGGACTCCCGTGATGTAATTTAACAGCACCTGATTACTGCCAATGACATAAAAATCCTCTGGCTTAAATTCGAGGTCATAATTATATAAAATGTAGGAGATGCGATGCATGGCCACCGTCGTTTTACCAGAACCCGCGGCACCCTGAATGATCATGTTATGCTGTGGCTTTTTCCGAATGACTTCATTTTGTTCCTGTTGAATCGTGGCAATAATTTCGCCTAAAACTGCACGCTTATTTTTCGCCAGATACTTTGTCAGCAGCTCATCATTCGCTACCACGTCACTGTCATAGAAATCCTTTAGCTTGTCGTTTTCGATTTCATAGGTGCGCTTTCTAAGAAGATCAATTTCAAATTTACCTTCTCCCTTGACGGAATAGCTAGTCATCCCTACGGAAGAATCATAGTAAACGCTTGCTATGGGAGCACGCCAGTCAATGACCTCCGGGTGTGCCGGATCCTTGGCAATAACTGACCTTCCGACATAGTAGGACTCCTTCTTTTTTAGGGTCTCATCCACAAAGTCAATTCTTCCAAAGTACGGCTTCTTTCTTGCCTGTGCAGCCCGTCTGAGCTCTTGATTCGCCTCGCGAAACCTTGCATCCGTGTTATGCCAAAGTGCCTGCTGTTCTTTATCGCTCTCATCAAACTCCTGTTGCATGGCATGCAATTCGTTCTCCAACTCTCGAACGTCACGCTTGACGCCATCAAGCTTTGCCCCCGCAATTCCAATGATTTCTGCGAGCTTTTGTTCCTCATCTTGCCTCGTAATTCCAGGTAACTGATTCATTCATTCCTCCTGTGTGAAACTCACCATTTCCTTGTTTCATGCTCTTTTCGTTGCCGGCAAAAAAAATTATACTCAATTTTGAAAAATATTACTAGACTTTTTCTTAGGTTTGTGTTATCGTATGTACTGTAGTCGTGCCAAAAAAAGGATACCTCAGAGGTATCCGTTTTCTTATTTAAAAAATTCATGCCCTCCATGCTGAAAAAGCAGCGTCAGATGCTCATCAAACCATCGCATGTTTTTTGGATTCGCATATTTTCTTGCCGCAAAATACAGGGCTCCTTCTGATAGGTCTTCTCCGTTTAGTGCTCGCTCCACGGCCTCCTTTGATTCCTCACTGATCGTTACGGCATCATATCTTCCGTTGGCCACGGGAGAAAATTGCGTCACGCCCTTACTTTGTTGGAAAACAACCTCTGAAACGGTATTCGGAAATGCCTCATCCAAGACACGATTCAGAACGACGTTTGCAACTAAGAGCTTTCCATCCGCATCCTCTCCTCCTGCCTCTGCTTCAACGATTCGCTCCAAGACCATGATTTCCTGTTCCGGCAAATCGTTCCACGTATGATTATCAGTCACCTTGTCTCGGCCGTCCACGTTAAGACTGTCATCTGATAAATCTTCCTTTTTCTTTTCGTCCGTTGCCATTTCCGTTCCCACACTGAAACAATTTGTCAACGATAACCTATAATTTTCATTTTCGCAAAGAAATTCTTTTTGTATTTCTTGTGATCCAAAGTCATTTTCCATCATTCCGGTACCATTCACGGCTACCATTTCCTCACAAAGCTTTGTGATTCTAAGTATTTTCCCCTCTCCATATAAAATCATGGCAGTTGCCGCTAAAAACAAATAGAGACTGACCGCCGCAGCCATTGTTTTCCTATACAAAAAAGAATCCTCCTCACCTTCCGTCTTAGGCACGTCCTAGGATACTATATGTGAAAAGGATTCCGTTTATACAGTATTTATTTTGTTTTTACGATTGCCTTCTTGGGACATTTTTCCTTGCAGGCACCGCAACCAATACATTTTTCAGGATCAATGCTTGCGCAGAAGTTTTCGATTTTCACGGCCTCTGCAGGACAATTCTTTGCACAAAGCATGCAGCCAATGCATCCAACGTCACAGGCCTTCATCGTCACGGGCCCACGCTCCGTATTTCTGCAGGCAACGGCATACTGCGCATCATATGGTACTAGGGAGATCAGCTTCTTCGGACATGCAGCAACACATTTCCCACAGGCCTTACAGGCTTCCCGATCCACCACTGCAACGCCATTGACGATATGGATGGCATCAAAGGGACATTCCTTGACGCAAGTGCCATAGCCAAGGCATCCTTGATTACAGGATTTTGGACCGCCCCCCGGCACAAAGTTCATGATGCGGCAATCCTTTGCACCATCATAGGTATAATCCACCTTTGCCTTATCACAATCGCCCTGACAATGAACAAAGGCCACCATCTTCTTTCCGGCATCTGCGGAGACACCCATAATCTCTCCGACAACCTTTGCAACAGGTTCGCCGCCTACGGGACAAGCGTTCACGGGCGCTTCTCCCTTGGCGATGGCCGCAGCCAATCCTGAGCATCCTGCAAAGCCACAGCCTCCACAGTTATTTCCAGGCAGGGCATTCAAAACGGCCTCTTCCTTTTCATCCACCTCAACGCGGAACCGAATGCCTGCAAGCCCCAGAAACAAACCGATAAATATGCCAACCGCGGCGACAATGCCTGCCGCAATCAAAATACTCGTAACATTCATGTCTCATCCTCCGAGATCTTTTACAATCCTACGTAAGTCTTAAAGCAAACCAGAAAAGCCACAGAATGCAATGGCCATCAGTCCCGCCGTAAGAAGCACCATTGGCATACCCTTGAAGCTTTCAGGCACGTCATTATATGCCGTCTTTTCTCTAATGCCTGCAAGAATGATAATGGCAATGGTAAAACCAACTGCAGTTGCAAATCCATTGACAATGCCTTTCAGGATTCCATATTCCTTCTGCACGTTGGTCAGCGCAACGCCAAGCACGGCACAGTTTGTCGTAATCAGCGGAAGATACACGCCAAGCGCCTGATAAAGTGCAGGTGAATTCTTTTTGAGAAACATCTCCACAAATTGCACCAGAGCGGCAATTACCAAAATGAATACAATCGTCTGTAAGTACTCAATTCCCAAAGGAACCAACAAGAACTTATAGATCAGGCCGGCGACGGCACTCGCCAGCGTGATGACAAAAATGACTGCAAGTCCCATGCCGGAAGCCGTCTTTACCTTCTTCGAGACGCCGAGGAAGGGACAAAGGCCAAGGAACTGGCTTAGCACGACATTACTTACCAGGGAGGAGCTAATCAATAGTATGAGCAAATCTTTTACGTCTGTCATTCTTTCTCTCCCTCCTTTTCCTCAGCATTCTTATCTGCAAAAGACTCCGAGCCCTCTTTTTCAGCCTCTTTCGAGCTCACTTTTTCTCCTTCAGCTCTCGCCAAGGCGGCCCTTCTGCGTTTTGCGCCATTCATGGCATCCTTCGCTTCCGTTTTCTTAGAATTGTCATAGAAGCGCTTAGAGCAACCCTTATCGGAGCAATTCATGCAATCCTCATTGCAGCCAGACTGAATTTTGTCAGCCTTATCCTTCTTTCCTGCTTTTCTTAGGCGAATGCGGATATAATTCTGCAGCGCCGTCAAGGCAGCTAAAACAAAGAATGCGCCGGGCGCCAATACAAAGATATTGATGGGGACGTAGGAAGCCGGCATGATATTGTAATCAAAAACCTTTCCTGCGCCAAGAAGCTCTCTTACGGCACCAATACAGGTCAGTGCAAAGGAAAATCCCAGTCCCATGCCCAAACCGTCAAAGAAGGACGGTATCGGAGGATTGCTATATGCATATGCCTCTGCACGGCCTAAAATAATACAGTTTACAACGATCAGCGGAATATAAATTCCCAAAGCCTTGTTAATGTCAGGCAGATATGCCTCCATCAGAAACTGTACTACGGTCACAAAGGTTGCAATAATGACGATAAATGCAGGAATACGCACCCTGTTTGGGATCACCCTTCGAAGCAGGGAGATAATCAAATTACTCATCATGAGCACGGCCGTCGTCGCAAGGCCCATGCCAAGTCCGTTCATGGCGGAGGTCGTTACCGCAAGCGTAGGACACATGCCGAGCATTAATACAAAGGTTGGGTTCTCCTTAAAAAGGCCATTGCCAAGGCGCTCCAATGGAGAATCTGCTTTTTTCTTCAGATTACTCATTGTACTCACCTCCCAACTCCTGTGCCATCCTTAATGCTCCGTTAACTGCGTTTGTCACGGCCTTCGTCGTAATGGTTGCTCCGCTGATGGCATCAATCTCATTCTCCTCCGTCGCACCATTCTTGGTATATTGAATCTGATCAACGGCCTTTTCGTGCATCTGAGGAATTAACACCTCTCCCGCACGCATGCCCAGACCCGGGGTCTCAGAAATCGAAAGAATGGAGACGTCATTTAATACAAGATCTCTCGTCACGCCGACATACAATACAATATTTCCGCCGTACCCCTCAGATGAGGTCGTCTCAATGACATACCCCAAGGTTTCATCTGCGTCCCCTACGGCGCGGAAAACCTTGCCGATGGAGACTCCGTTTCCCGCCAACTCCTCCTCCAAATAGGGACTTGGCGTTAACTGTTTTTGTTCAAACTTCACGTTTTCATACTGGGAAAATACTGCTTTACATGCATTCTGAACTGCCAGCTCCTGCTGTACTCGAATGGGCTCCTTTGTCAGCTCACGTACATATCCCAAAAGCAATCCCGACAGCAGCGTGATAATCGTAAGGATCAACGCTTCCTTGAGCATTACGCTTACTTCCTTCTTCTCAGCCATGACGCTTTGCCCCCTTTCCACCAAACGGAATGGGTCTGGTTGCTTTTTCAATCAACGGTACAAGCAGATTTCCCAGCACAATGGCAAAAGAAACACCCTCTGCCCCTGGTCCAAAGAATCGGAAAATGCCTGTCATGATTCCAAGGAAAATGCCAAATACGTACTGTCCTCTTACCGTAATGGGTCGGGTCACGTAATCCGTTGCCATAAAGAAGGCTCCAAGCATCAGACCGCCGCCGGCAAGCTGTGCGGAAAGATACGCAGGTTCAAAACCATGTCCGCCAAAAATGACCGTAAAGACTGCAAAGGAAACAATATAGCTCCCTGGTATTCTAAGATCAATCACGCCAGCCAAAAGCAAGATACATGCACCAATGACAATGGCGATCATGGAGGTCTCACCGATGGTTCCCGTTGTCTTTCCAAAAATCATATCCATCACGTTGACGCTCTCACCGGACTTTAATAAGGCGAGCGGCGTTGCACCGGTATAAGCATCCAGCGCTCCCTTTCCGGTGCTGATAAAGTCCGTCATCTGCTTTGGGAAGGAAATCACCAAAAAACATCTTGCCGCCAGCGCGGGATTCATAAAATTCTGTCCTAAACCGCCAAACAGGCACTTGACGATCAAAATGGCAAATACACTGCCAAGCGCTGCCATCCACAGCGGAATGGTCACGGGCAGGTTCATGCCAAGAAGCAGTCCCGTGACAACCGCAGACAAATCCGTAATGGTCAGCTTTTTCTTGTAAAGGCCAAACAAAAACTCAGTAAGAACGGCAGATGCAATGGATACCAATAACACCAAAGCCGCCCTTGCGCCAAAATTATAAATGCCAAAACCCGCAGCAGGAAGCAAAGCGATGACTACCAGCATCATAATGCCGGACGTCGATGACGCTGAGCGGACGTGGGGATTGGATGATATGTGAAACTGTGCACTCATTTCGCCTTTCCTCCTACTTTTTTCTCTTCGCAAGCTGTATCTTGCGCATGGATTTGATTTCCTGCGTGAGTGGCCTCTTTGCCGGGCAAATGAAGCTACAGCATCCACATTCACAGCATTCCATGCCATTTAGCTCTAAGAACGTCTCCTCATCAAAACGCTCTGCTGCGTCTGCGAGCCTACTCGGCATGACGCGACCTGGACATACCTCAAGGCATCTGCCACAATTGATGCAAGGCCCTGGCTCCATGGCAGCAACCTCATCCTTGGTAAAGGCGAGCAGCGCCGTCGAGGTCTTCGTCACGGGAATGTCCGTACTAAAAATGGCTACGCCCATCATGGGACCGCCGCAAATGATCTTTTCCGGGATCGACTTAAAGCCTCCTGCGACGTCAAGAATCTCCGTATAGCTCATTCCCGTAGGAACCTTATAATTCCTTGGATCCTTCACGGCATCTCCCGTCACCGTCACGATTCGTTCCATGAGAGGCTTTCCCTCCATCACGGCACGTTCCACGGCTACAATCGTATCAACGTTGTTCACAATACATCCAACGTCTGCAGGCAACATGGAAGAATTGATTTTTCTTCCCGTTGTCGCATAAATCAGGGATCGTTCTCCCCCCTGAGGATATTTCGTCTGCAGTGCGCGGACGCTGATTCTTGTCTCATTTCTCGTCAGGTCACGAAGGAGCTTAATACAGTCAGGCTTATTATCCTCTACGGCAATGATGCCCTGTGCCTTGTCAAATAGCTGAAGGATGATTTTCAAACCACCGATGAGCTTTTCCGGCTCCTCCAGCATTCTGCGATAATCGCTAGTCAAATAGGGCTCACACTCTGCGCAATTTGCAATGACGTACTCGATTTTCTCGGGTTCCTTCGGAGAAAGCTTTACGTGCGTTGGGAATCCTGCACCGCCCATGCCAACAATGCCCGCTTCCTTGACGCAATACAGGATTTCTTCTTTTGTCAGGTTATCTAAATCCTGAGGAACATAATATTGTACCTCCTGATTCAGCCCATCATTCTCGATCACAATGCTCATGACCTGATCCCCGGATGCAACACGGCGCGGCTCAATGGCCTTAACCGTACCAGATACGGAGGAATGAATATTTGCAGAAACAAAGGAGGCCGCCTCCGCAATCTTTTGACCGCGATAGACATAATCCCCCTTTTGAACCAAGGGCTTCGCAGGGGCTCCAATATGCTGGCTTAAGGGGAATACCAAAACAGGGCCAGCCGACAATTCCGTAATGGGTTTATCCTTGGACAAATCCTTACCGTCATAGGGATGAATGCCGCCCTGAAACGTTAACTTTGCCATAGTATATACTGCTCCTTTCAGAGGGGATGATAATATTTCACCTACTCCTTACTATACTATTTTTTTCAACAAAATACTACCTATAAATTGTATTTTCTGCTATACTTTAAACAGTTTTTATTCGGTACGGCTCGGGCTTCGGGCTGACATCAAATCTGTTTTGTCAAAATGATTTAGAAAATATTAATATCGAAAACTGAAAAATGTGGATATAAATTCTGGTTAAAAAATTTTCTCGAAAGGTTTCGTTTATGAAAGTAATTGATAAATGTTTGGAAGGTTTTAGCATAAAATATCCTCTGGAAAGAGTTTGTCCGCTCGAGGAGGCATTGTTTGTAGATATTGAGACGACGGGATTTACGGCAAGGTCATCGGCGCTGTATTTGATCGGGTGTGCGTATTATGGCGAGAGCGGTTGGCACGTTCGGCAGTGGATGGCGGAAAAGCCAACGGAACAAAAGGATATTTTAGTGTTGTTTTACGAATTTTCCAAGGAGCACGGCTTTTGGATTCAGTTTAATGGCAACACGTTCGATCTTCCGTACTTGACGCAAAAATGTGCCCAGTTAGAGCTGCCCTATCGTTTTGATTCACATCATGGCATGGATTTATATCGGCGAACGTTTCCCTATAAGGATTTCTTACAATTACCAACACTTAAGCAAAAAGCCATGGAGACATTTCTTGGCGTCAACCGCGAGGATCGCTACAGCGGCGGGGAATTGATTGCCTTTTATCAGGATTATGTCATCCATCCTAATGAGGAAACCCTTTCTCTTCTTTTATTGCACAATGCAGAAGACATTCAGGGAATGCTGGAAATCCTGCCCATGCTCGCCTATGACGACGCCTTTCACGCGCCCCTAACCTCCAAAAAAGTTCAGGCAAATCATTATCGGGACGCAGACGGGAATCCACAGACGGAGCTCTTAATATACGCAGAGCTTCCCGTTTCGGTGCCAAGGCCCGTCCTTGCTTCCACAGACAGATGCTTTGCCAAGCTGGAGGGCTCTGCTCTAACTCTTCGCGTCCCTCTTTTCGAGACGGAATTAAAATACTTTTATCCAAACTACAAAGAATACTATTATCTTCCATCCGAGGATCTTGCCTTGCATAAATCCATTTCCAATTATGTCGATAAAGCCCACAGGGAGCCTGCCACGGCGCGTAACTGTTATACAAGAAAACGGTCCCTCTTTTTGCAGGAATGGTCTCCCCTTTTCTCGCCAATCTTTCAGCAGGATTATGACAGCTCCGAGCTCTTTTTTGAGTTAACGGACGAAATGAAAAAAAATAGGGAGGCATTTGCTTCTTATGCCTCCCATGTTTTACAACATATTGTGGCGCCAAAGAAAAACTAGCGCTGATAGAAAAAGGAATTCATTCTGGTATATCCAATTTCCTTGTAATCCATGATCTGTTCCGTACTGCCAATGAAAAAGGTTCCCCCGGGGATCAGGCATTGGTAAAACTTACGGAACAGTTCTTCCTTTGTCTCCTCCGTAAAATAAATCAGCACGTTCCTACAAACCACCAAATGACAATCCCTCGGATAAAGGTCCTTTAAGAGATCCTGCTTTTGAAAGGTCACGCGGCTCTTAATCAAATCACTAATTTTATAGGACGATCCGATCTTCGTAAAATAACGATTTTTCATCTCAGCAGGTACGTTTTCAATGCTTTTATCGCCATAGAGTCCCACCTTTGCCTTCTCAAGGCACTGCCTGTCAAGATCCGTTGCATAAACAGAGATTTGCTGTAAGGGCAAATGCTTCGAAAGCGTCATGACGAGCGAATAAGGCTCATCTCCCGTTGAGCAGGCGGCGCTCCATATTTTGAGCCGCGTTCCAAATTTTTTTAGTAAATAAGGAATCACCTCTCTGTCCAAATATTCCCATTGCTCAGGATTACGATAAAACTCTGAAACATTGATCGTCATATAACTCAAAAATTCGTCAAAGAGTTCCGAATTGTCCTTCATGGCAAGGATAAACTTGTCATAACCACCAAACCCTTTGTTTCGAATCAGCGTATCAAGTCTCCGCTTCATCTGGCGTTCCTTATAGCAATTCAGGTCAATGGTGGTAAGCTTCCATATTTCTTTCTTGAAGTATTCATAATCATAATACATGAATAATACTCTCCTAAAAAGAAAACGCTGCCATGTTGTATGGCAGCGCTTTTATTCATTTACTTATTGCTCTTCAGAAGCGATCACAGCATCAATGTCAACGGGAACCACGTCTCCGTCATCCTCTGCCTTAGGCTCGGGAGCATACATTGCCTTGATGCTCAAGGAGATCTTCTTGTCTGCCTCGTTGAAATCAACTACCTTAGCAGTGATTTCCTGACCAACGCTCAGTACGTCTGCAGGCTTCTCAACATGCTCCTTAGCGATCTGAGAAACGTGAAGCAATGCATCTACTCCAACCTCAAGCTCGACAAATGCACCAAAGTCGGTCATTCTTGCAACCTTACCGGTAACAATGTTACCAACGGCATACTTGGTTGCTGCATCCTTCCAAGGATTTGCATCATCAAACTTTAAGGAAAGAGCAATCTTGTTTCCGTTGATCTCCTTAATCAGAACCTTACGGGTCTCGCCAACCTTGAATACCTTCTTAGGATGCTCGATGCGACCCCAGCTCATCTCGGATACGTGAAGCAGTCCGTCTGCTCCGCCAAGATCGATAAATGCACCGAAATCGGTAATGTTCTTAACAACGCCTTCTACAACGTCACCCTCATGGATTCTCTCAAACAGAGCCTTCTGCTGCTCTGCCTTCTTCTCCATCAGAAGGCTGCGACGATCGCCGATGTAACGTCTTCTCTTAGGATTGTACTCACTGATCACGAACTCGATTTCCTGACCTGCGAACTTCGTCAGATCCTTCTCGTAGCTATCGGATACAAGGCTTGCAGGAATAAAGATGCGAACCTCGTCTACGATAACGCTGAGGCCGCCATCCAGTACCTGAGATACGGTAGCCTTAAGAACCTCTTTGTTGTTAAATGCTTCTTCAATTCTCTTGTTGCCTCTGTCTGCAGCAAGTCTTTTGTAGGTCAGTGCGACCTGACCTTCTCCATCATTTACCTTCAGAACCTTTACTTCCATGGTGTCACCAACCTTAACGGCCTGAGTCAGGTCTACGGAAGTGTCATTGGAATACTCGCTCTTCGGCAGAATTCCGTCAGACTTGTAACCGATATTCAGCACGATCTCGTCCGGCTTTACGTCAATGACCTTACCTTCAACTACCTCCCCAGTATGAATTGTCTTGAAAGATTCTTCCAGCATTTGTTCAAAAGTTTGTTCTGACATAATTTTGAACCTCCTCAATTAATTTGTTTGGGGTGGAAGCCCCCGCTGTAATACCCACTAGGCGAACAGTTGTCGGTAAGACCAAACTTAAGTCATCCAGTGTCTGTATATAATAGGTCTTCGCACATTCACAGCTGCATATCTCATACAGCTTTCTTGTATTGGAACTGTGCTTCCCTCCTATTACAATCATTACGTCAGCCCGCTTGGCAAGCTCTTTTGCGGCACGCTGTCGTTCCTCCGTTGCGTTACAGATAGTATTCACAACACTACCATTGTAACCTCTTTGTTGAAAAATTTCAACTAATTTGTCAAATTTCTTGTAATTAAATGTAGTTTGTGCCACAAGCAATCCTTGCTTTTTGTCATCAAAGCTCAAGTTTTGCGCTTCTTCAGGAGTTTCCACCACAATCGCATCCCCGTGGCACCATCCCATGATTCCTTCGACCTCTGGATGTCCAGGGTTTCCGGCGATATAAATCTGGTTTCCATTTCGGCTTCCCTCTTCGACGGTTCGATGAATTCTCTTTACAAAGGGACAGGTCGCATCAATGCATTCGATGTCCTTTTGCTCAAGAATGTCATAAATTTCCTTCGGAACGCCATGAGCGCGAATCACAACCGCTATTTCAGTCTTATGTTCCGCATTGTCTCCTGCCACCGACTCGTCATTCCTTGACGCAGCAGGTATGTCCGAGGCGAGTGCTAAAAGCTCCTCCTTAGAATTCAGAACTCTAACGCCAAGCTCTTCTAGTTCCTTGACAACCTCCTCGTTATGGACGATGGGACCATAGGTATAGATGGTCTTTCCTGTATGCACTTGTTCATAAACCATGTCTACGGCACGCTTTACGCCGAAGCAAAAGCCCGCACAGGCCGCCAATTCAACATTCATCAAGGTCTCCTAAAAAACTCGGGGTGAGGTTTTGGGAGTCTTTCCAGTAATCTTTTGACCTGGAAAGGCTCCCAAAACCTTCCCCTCGAGGATATGGATTACTAAGTTATCTTAGAAAATATAATGTAATAATTCCGTGCCAAGTAATGGCTTATTTTTTTACTTTGCCTCTGCGAGAGTGAGGATTTTATCGACAACTTCATCAATGGTCATGTAGGAGGTGTCGACAAGGATGGCGTCGTCTGCCTGCTTAAGGGGGGAGATTTCGCGGTGCATGTCGCGATAATCACGCTCCTCGATGTCGGCCTTGATCTGCGCAAGGTCACATTCCTGTCCCTTCGCCACGAGTTCATCATAACGACGCTTCGCACGTACCTCACTGCTAGCGGTCAGATAGATCTTGAGGTTTGCATTCGGCAGCACGCAGGTGCCAATGTCACGACCATCCATAATGAGATCCGTAGTTTCTGCCAGTTTTTGCTGTTTTGCCACAAGGTTCTCACGCACCTTCCCGATCACGCTGATCGTGGAAGCCATGTTGCCAACTTCTTCCGTACGGATCAGTCCATTTACGTTTTCACCATTTAAGAAGACCACCTGCTGGCCATCCTCCTGACCGAGGGTCACGTCAGCCTCATCGCACTTTGCAATGATTGCCTCCTGATTTGTCGGATCCACCTTCTCCCGGATCATGAACAGCGCCATGGCACGGTACATCGCACCAGTATCCACGTAGATGATTCCCTTCTTCTTAGCAACCTGCTTTGCTATCGTACTTTTCCCTGCACCAGCAGGTCCGTCCACTGCAATATTGTAACTCATAAACCTAAAGCTCCTTTTATCCTTTTGCGCTCCGTCTGATTCTCGGAGCTTCTATTCGTTTGTACATATCTTTTCATTATATCGGCAAAAACATTCGTAACGTAAGCTTTCTTCCAAATGATTTTCAAAGATTCTGCAAAATTTATTCCCCGCGAATTTCTTCCGCCGCACTCTTGCCTGCAAGATATCCCGTTGACCAAGCAATCTGCAGGTTGAATCCCCCAGTCATTGCATCAAGGTCTAATACCTCTCCTGCGAAATAGACGCCTGGCATCACCTTGGATTCCATTGTGGACGGGTTCACCTGCTTTACGGAGACGCCACCCTGCGTTATGATCGCTTCTGCAAAATCTCGCGTCCCCTTGACCGTCAGCGGTAAGTTCTTAATGAGTTTTCCAAAGCGTTCCCGCTCCTCATGGCTGATTTCCGAAACCTTCTTATTGGGGTCAATTCCCGAAAGGCGGATCATGATCGGAATTAGCTTGGATGGAAATAATGCACCTAGCGCATTTTGAAAATGCTTTGCCTTATTTTCCTCAAATTCCCGAAGGAGCCTATGATCCAATTGTTCTTCGCTTAGTGCAGGTTTCAAATCAATCCACAGATTCGTTTCATCGCAGTATTCCAGAACACTTTCTTTGCTTCCTGGTTTCTTTTCCGAATCTGCTTTTTTACCATTCTTTTTTTTCTTTACTTCTGCGTAATAAAAACTACTCGCAGATAATACCAGCGGACCTGTCACGCCAAAATGCGTAAACATCATCTCGCCGAAGCCGTCATACAATACCTTTTTCCCTCGCGTCATCTTGAGGCCCACATTTTTAAGCGAAAGCCCCATGACCTCCTCCGGCCACTTTTCTTTTGTCTCCAAGGGAACCAATGCCGGATGACGATCTACAAGTTCATGACCCAATTTTTCAGCAAAGACATACCCGTCGCCCGTAGAACCCGTACTTGGATACGAAACACCGCCCGTACAGATAATACAGGCATCTCCACCTACAAGTTCTCCGCCAGAAAGCCGTACTGCCTTGAATCCAACCTCGTCACAGACAATTTCTTTTACGCCAGTATTTAGCTTTACTTTTACGCCTGCTCTGTCCAGGAGTCTTTTGAATGCTCCAATGACGTCTGAAGAATGATCTGAAACCGGGAATACTCTGTCACCGCGTTCGATCTTTAGAGGGCATCCCGCCTTCTCCAAAAGTTCCATCACGGCACGATTATCCCAAGTATAAAAAGCACTGTATAAGAACTTGCGATTCGTGCAGACGTTTTGGAATAATACTTCCATGTCCTCCGCCGCATTGCAGACGTTACATCTGCCTTTGCCCGTGATAAAAAGCTTTTTCCCTAGCTTTTCATTTTTTTCAAATAAAGTGACCTTGCCACCGCACATTGCTGCTTCATATGCTGCCATCATGCCGGCTGCGCCGCCTCCAATAACAATTACTTGCTTCATTCCATCCACCATCAAACGCTCATAAAGGATCTGCAGATATTTTGCAAAAGCTCTTTTGTCTCCTCATCAGAGAGATCATAATCCCCAGTCATCGTCATACATGCCGCACCGTGAATAAAGATCCAAAGCTTCATAAACAGCCCGCTCGGATTCTTGCACCCTTGCGCCGTCGCAATCTGAATCTCCGTCCGCACGTTCTCCGTATTGCCATTTAATACCTCATAGAAGGATTTCTTTTTCTTCTCCCCTACAAACAAGATTCGAAAGAGCTCTTTCTCCTCTTTTGCAAACGCAATGTAAGCCAGTCCTAAATTACAAAATGGAAATTTTTCCGTGCGTGGATACATGCGATAGAATTCCTGAAAAGCAAGGGCTGCACGCTCATAAACACCGTCCATGAGCTCCTCCATGTTTTGAAAGGTACGAAAGATCGGTTGCGTGGAGCAATTTGCCTGTTCCGCCACGTTTCTCGCAGTGATCCCCTGCATTCCCTCCGTGCGGGCAATGTTGTACGCCGCGTCTATAATCATTTGCTTTGTAATGCTTTCCTTCCGTGCCATATCGCCCTCCTCACATTGAGACAGTACAATCCCTATTCAATGTAACATTTCCATGAAATGCGTTTCCTTGCCAATATGTTGTGCGCTAAAAGTGTTTTTCTCAAAAAAACATAATATGTAACACTTGTTATCGTATCTTTATCTCAACGAAATGTCAAGACTTTCTCTAAACAAACCTTGTCATTCTTCGTTCACAAGATGATAGTTTTCACCTCTATTTTCATTTATTTTCTCACCAATTCATTATACATCTTATCCATCCGTTCCTTCTCTTCCCGCTCATAAGCATCCCTGCGCTTCTTTTCTTCTTCAATTTCTATCTCATGGCGCTTACTTAGGACGTCGATAAGAATGTTTTCGTGCACGATCTTGACGCTGTAAGTATCAAAATTAAATTTCTCGGAAAGCCAATAAGCCAGGCGGCTGTCGGAATTGATAAAGCCAAGGAACATCATGCGAAGTCCGCCAAATATCATAACCGTTCCTAGAAAGAGCGTTGGGTAGGTTAAACCTAGCCAGGCCTCCTTAAGCGCCTTCATCTCCATCTTGACATTCGGACTGGCAAAACCAAAAATCAGTCCACCAATTGTCGAAAGAAATGCGCCTAAAGCAACGGGCTTCCAAATCTTCTTTTGTTCTTCCTGCAGATGCTTTACATATTTTTGTTTCCGAACAAGCTCCTGCTTTATCGCATAGTTCACGCCACGCGCAACATGAATGTATTCTGAGCTTTCTTCAAAGGGCTTTGACTGTAGGCGCGAAATCCAATGGCCACGCGCAAAAGAGACTATGGAAATCACTCCGGTCAAAACAGATAATATCACCCATCCCATGACCTTGGCACTATCTTTTTCCAGCGTCAGTCTCATGATTGCCAAAACGATATTGATCATGGTAAGCGTCATTAGAGACATCGTGATCCAACAGAACCGATCTACCGTATATTTCTTCATGGTTCCTCCAAGCGATAGCCCATGCCGCGCACGGTTTTAATGATATTTCCATCCACGTCACCAAGCTTCTCACGAATGCGCTTCATGGTAACGGAAAGCGTGTTATCATTGACATAGTTCCCATACAAATCCCATACAGCCGCAAGAATTTCTTCGCGGCTAAAGATTTTTCCGGGATGGGAAAGCATGGCCGAAAGGATTCGGAATTCAAGCTTTGTAAGTATTACTTCTTGATCTCCCAAGAAAACTTTCCCGCTTTCAGGATTCATGCTAAGATTGCCGCATTTCATAAGTCTTGGTTCAGCAATCCCAGCCGCTTCGTAATGCCGCAATCCATTTCGAATTCTGGAAATCAATTCTCTATTGCGAAATGGCTTCATGACATAATCAACGGCTCCTAAATCAAACCCCTTGACCACGTCGCTTTCTTCTTCCCTTGCCGTCAGAAAAATTACAGGAACGTCAAATCGTTCCCGAACAAATTTACAAAGTTCAAATCCATCCCCGTCAGGGAGCGTTATGTCAAGAAGTACCAAGTTGAAACTTTCCTTTGCGCTCAATGCATCTTTAGCCTCTTTCACGCAATATGCAACCTTTGTCTCAAACCCTTCCTGTTCCAATAAGTATTTCAGCCCTAGCACTATGGCCTCATTATCTTCTACCAGTAAAATCCGTTCCAAGTCTCCATCCCCCTACACGGAATACTTCAAAATCCTTACATAGAAACAGGTTCCATTCTCACCAGACTCCACCGTGATGGAACCATTTTGTCTCTCAACCACTTCCTTCGCAAGCGCCAGACCGATTCCCACATTCTCGTTTTCCACCTTTGATGCGCGGTAGAATCGTTCAAATAAATGCTTCTGGTCGAGATCGGAAATCCCCTCGCCGTGATCCCTAACAGACACTTGACAATACACCTCATTTTCCGATATCTCTATCTCAATTGTACCGCCCTGCGGGCTGTGCTCAATGGCATTTTTTATAATGTTCTGAAGCGCCTCCGAAAGCCACTTTGCATCTCCCGTGACCGATACTTCATCTAGTCTCGTCTCGAAATGAACCTCCTTAAACTGTGCCATCATTTCAAGCTGATTTATCGCATCCTCTGCGATCTTTTTCAGCGAGGCCCGTTCCTTTTGCAGCTCCACAACGCCTGCATCTAACCTTGATAATTTCAACATGGAAATGACAAGCCACTTCATACCGACGAGCTGCCTGCTGATCTCCTGCAAAAACTTTACGCGCGTCTCCTTTGGCATGTCTGGCGATTCCAAAAGATTATCCGTTAGGATCACCGAGCTGGTAAGCGGCGTCTTTAACTGATGCGATATATTTGCCACGGAATCTGAAAGCGCCAACTTGCCAGCCTGCGCGCCATCCGCCTGCTCCTTATAAAGCACCGTCAGCTTATAGAGTTCATTGCGAAGACCGCTCAGCTCGTCTTCTTGATTCTTTTGAAGCTGCAGTTCATACTCCCCGTGACTGACGCGGTCTACGTACCTTCCCAGATCACTAAGCTTACGGCCGCGTCCTCTCCAGAAGAATCCAAAAAAGGCAAAGGAAACCGTCGCCGCCAAAAGCCATATCGCATTCATTCCCAACGTAAACGCCTTTGTTTGCCAGCCTTGTCCCTGATACAGTTCGCCCGTGTCCAGAATGCCATATTGCCTAAGAACGGCCTCACCGTCTGATGACGCGTTCGCATGCGTCAGGCATTGAATGATCTTTTCCTCCGGCGTTTCCGGATATTTTTCCCTGATCTCACTCAGTATCCTCGCATATGCAACATACTGTTCCCTGCGAATCCTTTCCGAATATCGAAAAAAGGCGAGGTTGATAAAAACCCCGCCGATTAGCCAGGTCAAAGCCATGACTAAAATATATCTCTTTACGTCCTTATTCCAAAAAGCACTCATGCGTCTCTCCCGTTTGCTTTCCCTTCCGCGTTGGCAATTTGGAAACTTCCGCTCCCCTATCCATAATAACGTCAATCAGTTCAAGGCGCAATAAGAAGAAACTACAAATTCTCATTTCGAAGGATTTCCACGACATTTTTCCGCACCAGCCTTCCTAAATGCCGTTCCGTGATTACGCCCAGGACCACGCCAACGATCAAAAGACAAAGGATCGATTCCATCCACGGAATCCGATACGCAAACTCCCAAGCCTTATCACCGACCTCCCAGATAAACCGATATAACGCATAGGAGATTCCGGTTCCAACAAGGATGCCGTAAAAGCTGCCCTTCGCGCCAAGGATCATCATTTCTGTCCTCACCATCCCGCGAAGCTGCCCTCCCGTCATGCCAATGGAACGAAGCCTTGCAAATTCCTGCGTACGAAGCTCCATGCTGGTGCCAATGGCATTGATCACGTTCGTGACTCCGATCATGGCAATCACAAAAAGAAAACATCCTAAAAAGCCCTTGATCATGACCTCCACGTATTTCATTTCCTGCCATTCCCTGTTATAATTATAGACATGTAATTCCTTTAAGTCAGTATCACACAGCAGATCCTCAAACGAATTTACGTCTCCTCCAAGAAAGCATCCTCCAACGCCCAAATTTTGTTTTAACGGCCAAACCTCCGGGTGTTCCTCTAGCCAGGTTTCTCCCACGTAGATCGTGACGTATCCCACGGGATAGGGCTCACAAAGCGCATAGATTTCATCGTTTTGTCCGGCGATTTCAATTTCCGTCTCTATCACTTCCGTATGCCATACTCCGTCAATCTTCTCCCCGTAGACGGGATGCTCTCCCCTCACGACGTCTCCCTTTTGAAACGCTGCCAGACTATTTCCCGTTGCTTTGCTTTTTCCGCTGTTAAAAGGATAATTTCTTCCAACGATCATTCTTTCCGCAGCGTTTACGATCCCTTTGCCCTTCGCTTCTTCATAGTCTATTCCCGCATCCTTGCAATGCAGTGCAAAGCTCTCCTCATCCAGGATCCGGATCAAGCACTGATCTGAATTATCTTTGTCTGGCTTGCCCGGCAGGAATGGTACGTCCCCTTCCTTTGGTATCAGCACGAATTCCGAATGAAGCTCCATTCTGGTAATTCCCTCGGATTCCTTTGCAAGTCTTTTTATTGTCTGGAAATATTCATCCCAGTTCTCCGCGTCATAACACCAAACCGTCAGCTGGCAGTTTGTCTCCGCCCACAGATCCCGTTCCTTTTGTTCATACACAAGGCCGACAAAACTCATGCCGAGGAATAACGCGATGCTGACCGCAATGGAAGTAACCGACGCGCGATATTTCATCTTTGCCCGTCTGTAATTTAAGATCGCAAGGCTCTTGCTTGCGCCAAGGATTCTTTTGAACGTCTTGGAAACTCTTTTGCCGGTATGCTTTCTTTTGGTTTTGATCTCCTCATTCAAACGAATGGCCGAAATTGGCGTCACCTTGGCCGCCCTTGCGGAGGATTCCTCCGCGGAAAGAAAGATCATGACAATGGATAAAGCGGCTGCGAACAGCATGGCACCATAGTTTATCCGGAATGCCATGTAAAATAAGCTGTTTGGATCAATGCTCCTTAGAATCACGTTCACAAATTGCACCATGGCAAACGCCAAGAGCGTTCCAAGAAAAAGCCCCGCCGGGATCCCGAAAAATCCGATGATCACGCCCTCCATCCATACCATTTTTCGTCTTTGCCCCTTTGTTGTGCCAATGGAGGATAATAAACCATAAAACCTTACGCGTTCCGTAAAGCTTAGGTCAAAGCTGTTGTTAATGCAGAATACTCCCGCATATACAAGAACCAAAAAAACGATCACAACCGAAAAAAAGAGCAGGTACGTATTATTATTTAAGTAATCCTTAGACTCAAGCATGATCAGTCCCAGAACCTTGTTTGCCGTTCCAACGTTCTTTGCGACCTCCGTCGCCGAAAGAATCTCCTCCTCCGACCTTCTGCCCTTAAAATCCCAGTCAAACACACGTCTGTATGCTTCAGGAGAGATTCCCAATATCGCGGCATTGACCTCTTCATAATGCTTCAATCCATTTCGGTTATAGCGGATGGAAACGTCATATAGCTCCTCCTTACGTTCCTCTTCCCTCCCTTCTTCCAGGCTCTTTCGAAATTCTTTTTCGTCAAAGTACGTAAAGGCACGGTAAACGTGAGCATAACAATCGACTGCATTCCTGTATGCCATTTCCAGCGCATATACGTTTTTTTCTTCCGTCAGTCCGACGATTACAAAGGTTCTTTCATACCTGGGCCTGATTTCTTCCTCCATGTGAAAGACCGCTCCCAGCCGCACCTTTTGACCGTCCAGAAAACGATCCCCGACGGCTAGCGTGATCTTGTCGCCAATCTTTACGTCCATCCCCCATTCGTTATGGATCCTTCTGTCCAGCACGATTTCATTTTCTGTCTTCGGAAGTCTTCCGTCGGCAAGCAAAATGCCGTTATTATGATGGGAAAACCATTCTTCATCCACAGCGGATACTTCAATATAATTTTTTACGTTCTTGTACTTGGATTCTTCAACGGCCACGTACCCCTCTCTCTTTGCAATCCAAGTTTGATCAATGCTTTGATTGTTGAAGAACCTCTTTAAATCCTTCCCGGCAACGCCGCTGAAGATTGCGTGAGCATCCCCGTCCGTCAGTTTTACGTAATCCGTATAGCTTGCGATCAGACTAAAGCCAAGACAGGCCGCCGCAGTGATCAGTCCGGTTGCCAGGGCCACGCCGAGGATGGTCACGATGGTTCGATTCCTGTTTTCCTTCAAAGTACGTTTACAACATTTCCACAAAACACTCATTTCCACACCTCCCATGCGGTCCAGCCCATGGCGCTAGATATTTTCATTTCTGAGCGTTTCCACGATGTCCATCCTCTCCATTTTTCGAATGCTGCGCTCGGTAATCAAGGCAAGGAGAAAACTCACTAAAACAATGCTAACCGCTGATTCTGCAATGGGTAGGCGAAATGCAAACTCATAGGACTTGTCGCTGCTCTCCCAAAGGAACCGATAAAGCGCATAAGAAATACCCGTGCCAATCAGAATACCATAGAGCATGCCCTTCCCGCCAAGGATCCCCATCTCCGTGCGAACCATGTGCCTTAATTGTCCTCCCGTCATACCAATGGAGCGAAGTCTTGCAAATTCTTGCGAGCGAAGCTCCATATTCGTTCCGATGGCATTGATGACGTTCGTGATACTGATCATGCTAATGATGAACATAAAGCTAAGGAGGAACATCTTGATTAAGATTTCAGTATACTGCAATTTACGATATTCCTGGTCATAATTCGTGATGAAAAGATCATATCTGTCGACTTCCATGATCGCATCTTCGAGGGCATTTACGTCATCGGCCAAAAAACCTGCCTCGATGCGGATTCCGCTACCCATCTGCGCTACCTCCGGGTGCTCTGAGAGCCAGGATTCACCGACGTAGAGCATCACGTATCCCGAAGGATAGGGTTCAATCAACGCAAACGCATCATCTACCTGTCCTGCAATCTCAACCTCCGTCCATATGTCGTGGGTTTCCCATTTTGCTGCGCTAATGCCCTCTGTTCCATCATCAATTCTCGTGTACGTACGATAGCTTCCATGCAGCACGTCTCCGCTTCGAAAAGTCGCAAAGCGTTCTCCCGTCACAACGCGGTCTTTCAGAAGGGCAGCGCCTGCCCTCGGAACGTAGAGAACTTCCAAACAGCTCACAATCCCTTTGCCCTTTGCTTTTTCATATTCTATCCCGGCATCCTTACAGCAAAGAGCAAAGCTTTTTTCATCCATGACGTTGAGAAACGTTAAGGCAGAGTCGTTCGCATATTGTGCAGGCTTTCCCGGCAAATACGGAATGTCTTCCGACTCTGCTATGATGGGGATCTGTAAAACAATCTCCGCCCTGGTAACCCCCGCTTCGTCTTCCGCAATGCTTTTCAGAGAGTCAAAAATTTCCCGCCAATTCTCCTCATCAGACGCGGTCACTCGAAGCTGACAGTTCGTCTCTTCCCAGATAGCATCCTTAAACTGCGAAAAAAGCATGGAGATCAAACTGATTCCTAAGAATAGCGCAATGCTTACGGCGATCGAAGCTACGGATGCCCGATATTTGATCTTTGCACGGTCGAAATTTAGAACTGCCAGTCTCCCGCTCACGCTCATCCGTCTTTTTACCGGTTTTAAACGCTTTCTTCTCTTCTTTTCTTTTCGTACCTTTATTTCTTCATTCGAACGGATGGCCGCAATGGGTGAAACCTTTGAGGCACGCACGGCTGATTCCCACGCCGAAAGAAAAATCATCAAAACCGAAACGGCGCTGCCAAGCAAAAAGGCAGTCAGGTTCACGCGAAACATCATGTGAAACTGCAAGGATGCATCAATCATGCGCAGGATCAGATTGGTAAGCTTCACAAGCAAAAAGGTGAAAGCCGTACCTATGAGTAAACCAAGAGGAATGCCATATGCTCCGATCACGACGCCCTCTAAAAGTACCAGTTTTCGACGCTGACCTTTTGTTGTTCCGATGGATGACATGAGCCCGTAGAAACGCACGCGCTCCGTAAAGGTCAGATCAAAGCTGTTATTGATACAGAAAACGCCTGCGTAAGCGAGAATCAAAAAGCCAAGGGCGATCAGATAGATGATCTGGTAATTTCTTTGGTTGATCAGCTGTCCGCTCTCTAAATGCATCAAGCCAAAGACTTCATCCTTCGCTTCAACGTTCTTTGCGACCTCAGTAGCGGCAAGCAGTTCCTCCTGCGTTGCCCTGTGGTTCCAGTCGCACCATACGTTATGATAAAGCTCCCGTGAGATGCCAAGAAGGCCTGCCGTGAGCTCCTCCTGACGCAGTAAAACGGATTTCTGATACCGAAGAGAAACATTGTAATATACATTTTCATCCGCAGCCTCCAGCTCCTTTCTCATCTCATCTTCTGAAAGACAAGAAATGGCCGTGTAGTAACGCTTATAAGTATGTCTGGAATCCCAGAAACGAGAGCTTAGCTCGCTAATTGATCCATCCGTAAAACCAACGACCACGTAGTTTTTTTCAAATCTGGGTTGGAGTATTTCCTCTTCATCATAGTCGGCTCCAAAGCGCATCTTCTGGCCACCCAAGGTTCTGTCACCAACGCTCAGAGTAATCTCGTCGCCAAGCGAAAGCTCCATGCCCGCTTCCGATCTAATCAACCTGTCAATAACAATCTCGTTCTCCTTTTCGGGAAGCCGCCCCCGTATCAGTTTGACGGAACCATCATGATGATCAAACCAATCCTGCGTGACTGACAGGATACTGATATAACCCATTGTATCCGAGTTCTTCGGGTTTTCGACCTTCGCATAACCATCTCTTCTTGCAATCCAAAGCTCTTCCACGCTCTGATTATTTAGGAATCGCTTTACGTCCTTCCCCGATACGCCGCTAAAGATTACGTGCGCGTCGCCTTCCGTCTGCTTAACGTACTCCGTATAGCTGGCGATCAGGCTCACGCCGAGGCATGCAACGGCCGTAATGAGGCCTGTTGCCAGAGCCACGCCAAGGATGGTCACAATGGTTCGGCTTTGATTTTCTTTTAAAGTACGCTTACAGCATTTCCAAAGAACGTTCATGGGGACTCCTTCCTGTATACTTGGGTTCAGAGGGGCAACCTCAGGGTTTTGGGGACAAACCATCCTCTCGAGGCGGGGCAAAGAAAGATCGTTACGTATCTCCAACATCCGGGGTGCGGTTGATTAACGTTATAAGTTCTCATTCCGAATGGTTTCGATGACGTTATTACTTTCGAATTTTTTGGCGTAGCGGGCGAGGATGAGGTATAAAAGGGCCGCTACGGTAATGATTGAAGCAATGATTTGGATTACGGGCGGCTGGTAGGCGTAGGTGAATTTTTTCTCTGGATCTGACCAGAGCATGTCTGCGCTGGAGGACACAAAGTAATAGACGCCGTAATGGATGGTGCATCCGAAAAGGAACCCCCAAAACAGGCCCTTGACGCCGATAAATACGCCTTCCAAAAAGATCATGCCGCGGAATTGTTTTCCCGTCATGCCGACGGCACGAAGCTTTGCAAACTCTGGCATGCGAAGCTGCATGTTAAAGGTTACGGCATTGATGATATTGGTCACGCCAATCATGATCAGCAGGAATAGAAATCCCGCGCTCATGAGCCTGATCAGTGCTTTTAGGAAATGAATCAACTGGAACACCATGTCATAATTGGTTACGGAAACGTCCGGAAGATCCATCTCATCTATGACCTTTACCAAGGCCGTTGCATCATTAGAGTTAAAGTATGCGGTTCCCCAACCCAGGAATTGCTCAAGATGCGCTAAGGCCCAGCTTTCATCGACAATTACCTCTATGTCCCTGGAATAGCTGTTTTTTACCACCAAGGTTTTGCGGTCATATTTCCCGACGATTTCCACCGAAACAGGATCGCCTGGTTTACCATAGTTTTGCGCCCCGTAAAAGTTGACGCCGGATAACACCAGGCCCTCCTGATACTCCTCACAATTGTTGCTGACCAATCCTTTTCCCCGTGCCTTTTCCGGATCAACGCCATTATCGATACAGAGCTTTTCAAAGGCTTCGTCATTCATTCCCGTAATGGTAAAAAGAACCTGCGGATAGCTTTCCTTCGGATCCGTTCCTTCCGGTACAACCCTCATGTCATCGGTTTCAAGAACGTAACTTGTCACCTCTGGTCGACTTCCGATTTCCTTTAGCGCTTTATAACCATTTTTATGAAAACTATAGACAAAAACCTGAAAACCAATTTGATCCTTGAGTTCCTCCTCTGCAAAGCCAAAGAACAGATTGAGGGAACTCATGCCAATGAGGAGCGCCACGCTGACGGCAACGGAAACGGAAGTTGCACGGTACTTGACCTTGGATCTCTTAAAGTTTTGCCATGCGATGCCGCCTCCGATGCCAAAGAGCTTCTTAAAAAGCTTCGGCGTCTTTTTTGCTTTGCCCTTGCTCTGAACGCTTTCATTCGAACGAATGGCCTCAATTGGAGAAATCCTGGATGCCCTGAAGGCTGCCTCCATCGCAGACAGCGCGATCATGAAGATTGCCTGGAATACGGCGATCAGGATTGCCCATCCTGAGATTTTGAACACAACCTTCACACCAAGCATCAAGAGGTATTTTTGTAATGCGCCGTCGACGAGCTTCGCCAAGGCAAAGCTCACGATAATGCCCGTCAAAATTCCCAGCGGAATGCCAAAAAGTCCAATGACAAAAGCCTCCATCCAAACGATGCCCCTGTGCTGCCGTTTTGTGGTTCCAACGGACGAGATCATGCCAAAGAATTTAATTCGCTCGGTGATGGAAATGTCAAAACTGTTGTTGATGCAAAAGACGCCCGCAAGTACAAATACCAGAAAGATTACCTCAGAAAAGGCAATGATCCATACCGTTGTCTGTGTAAGGTGAAAAGGGCTCATGCCCTCAAGATCTTCTAACACGTCACTTACTTCATGGCGCCGTACGCGGTTATGAAGCTCCTCCGTCTCCGACGTTGAGAGCATGGGATGATATAGGTCTGTATACTTTTTCTTGTAGAGTTCTTCCGATATATTTAAAAGCCCTCTCGTCACCTCATGGCGATTGTAAAGTCCTTCCTTCGTAAAGCGGATGCTGACGTCGTAGGTCCCTTCTGAAGCAGAATCCCCATCCCAGTAAGTATAGGCATCATATAACGTCCAGGTTTCGTGCGTTTCGACATCATAATAGTAATCTAAGTTCTCGTATAAATTATCATCATAAAAGAGATTATTTCTGTTCCCGCGATCTACAAAGCCTACCACCGTAAGCTCCTTTGTATCTCCACTTAGCATTGTCAGTCGGATCACGTCGCCGAGCCTGATCTCTTCCGTTACTTTTCCTCGAATGTTTCTCGCCAGTGCTATTTCGTTTTCCTTTTCTGGGAATCGCCCTGAAGTGACGTGAAGTGCATTTGCCTCATACCATCCCTTTTCCGCGCCGCAGAGCTTTAGCATAAATGCCCTGGCAGTACTCTGTTCAAAGTCAGGAAGACCAAGCCCACAGTTTTTTGACAGCCAAAACTGATCAATGCTCTGATTGCTCGTAAAGAACTTTAGGTTCTCCTGCTGCACTCCGTAAAAACGCTCATGTGCAGTACCCTTCATCGTCTTCTGATACGCGATTGCAGAAGCCAGCGTCGTCGTTCCAATGCAGGCCAGCACCATGATCATGGCCGTCGCCATGGCTACGCCGATGATCGTCACAAGCGTTCGATATTTATTCTCCTTTAGTGCCCGCTTGCAGCATTTCCATAATACCCTCATAGATTCGCACTCTCCCTGACCACGCCGTCCTCCATGATGAGGATTCTGTCAGCCTGCTTTGCCAGCTCTAAGTTGTGCGTAATCATGATGATGGTCTGCTTATATTTCCGATTGGAGGCCTTTAAGAGCTCCATGATCTCATTTCCGTTCTTGGTGTCAAGGTTTCCCGTCGGCTCATCGGCAAGAAGGATCGCGGGGCGCGTGATCAGGGACCTTCCAATGGCAACCCTTTGTTGCTGACCGCCGGAAAGCTCGTTCGGAAGATGCGTCCTGACTTTGTCGAGACCAAGCGTTCCAATCAACTCCTCTAGGAGCGCCTTATCGATTTCCTTTCCGTCGAGTTCACAAGGAAGCGTAATGTTCTCTTCGACGTTGAGTACGGGAATTAAATTATAAAACTGGTAGATGAGTCCCACCTGTCTTCTTCGAAAAATGGCCAGGCGGTCATCATTCATGGCGTAAATGTCCTCGTTCTCCACAAACACCTTTCCCGAAGTCGGCCGGTCAACGCCTCCGAGCATGTGCATCAGCGTAGATTTTCCACTGCCGGAGCTTCCGACCACCGCCACAAACTCCCCCTGATCGATATGAATGTTCGCGTTTTTCACCGCTTCCACTGCATTTTCGTTCTTTCCGTAGGTCTTACATAAATTTTCCGTTCTTAAGATTTCCATGATCGCCCTCCTATTGCTTATATCATCTCGACTGTTGTCTCAATTCTTTTCGCGTTTTGTGATACTTTGTCTGGTTCTGCATGGTTAAAAAATAACATACAAAAATGACGTTTCGGTGACATTTTTATCAATGATTAGCGAAACGCCATTTTATTTACAGTCTACTCTCGCCTGTTCAAAATCCGATCAAGTTTTTTACTTCCTCGCTTACCTTTTGCGCCTTGTTTTCCTGTTCCCTGATTTTATTTTGGATGACCGCAATCATCTTTGAGCATTCTTCAATTTTGACGCTTGTCGTGTGCTGCATAAATTTCTCACTGATCTCTTTTGCAAAAATCATGTCGGAATTAAGGTACGCCCGAAAAATCCATTTGATGCCAAAGTATTCGACGTACCATCCGGCAATATGACCAATGGGCAATATAGGAATGACGGTTGCTGGGACCAAATGATCAATGCCCGTGGAAAGCAGGTTAATCAGGATTCCGGCAAAGACGATCCCCACACCCTCCAGTGCCGTTTTTCCGCTATCCTTTTGCTCCAAATAGTATCGCTCTTTATTTTCCTTCTCCCGTTTTAGTGAGGCCTCTAGATCATAGTTTGTACCCATGACGCACTCCCGATACTTTTCGGAATCCTCAAAGGGCGCCTGTATCTCAGCCTCAAAACCACCCACCGTAAAGAATAAAATAATCGCTATTCCGAGTGCCACCATGGCGATGAACAGCCCCCCCTCATCGTAGGCGTTTACGTTGACCAATGCCCTGATGCTGACGTAAAAAAAATATGCCGTAGCTCCCAAACCTTTCTTAGGCCGCAACCGTCTCATACATCCTCCTAGAGAAATCATCTTGATGCAACGAATTGCTTCATTGCTTTGCAACTTTTACAATTCTGCAAACATTCGCAATCTGCCGAAATGATAACATACCTAACATTTCGCTACTTGCTCATGTTTAGGCAGATCCCAAGGTCAATGTTTTATTTGTGTAAGCACAAGCGTCACTAAACCTTCTGCCCCTGATATTATCATAACATGGAAAAATGACATTTTGGTGACAAACCTATCATTTATCACCAAAACGTCATTGTTGTTTTAAAGAATGATCCCCATTGGAATCTTCACTTGACAAAGAAATAGTTTCTTTTCTTTATCATATTTTAACTGGTACTTCCAGGAATGCCTTTCCAGCACGTTCGCCACAATGGCCAGTCCCATACCCGTGCCGCGTCCGGTACGACTATCTTCGCCGCGCACAAACGGGTCCCAAAGCTTCTTAAGTGATCCTTTGTATTCAATATCCGTAGCGTTTTCTATGGTAAAACCATGTTTTTCGAAAGTGACCTTGATCTCGCTACCTTCAGAAGAATACCGCACGCAATTGGTCACGAGATTCTCCGCCACCTTCTGTAGCAATGCCTCGTCGCCCTTGACGTTAAGCTCTCCCTCCAAAGAAACCTTAAGCTTCCGCTTTTCGATCTCCCCCTGGTACCGCTCAAAGGCTTCCTCAAAGAGCCCACGCATGTTCACCTTCTTGCGGTCTAGCTTCTTATGTTCCTTATCGAATTTCAGGAGCTCCAGATTTTTCATGACTATGTCATTCATGTAGCCAACGCTCTTTTGAATCTCCTCGGCGTAATGATCCCGCTTTTCATCATTCACGTGCTCCTTCAAATTCTCCGCGTATCCTCCGATTGCCATCAGAGGCGACTTTAAGTCATGCGCCATGGAATCCATGAGCATGTTTCGATATTCCTTCGTCATAAAGACATGACTGTTCTTCAGGTAATGCAGATATGAAGTGATCACTGCTAATAACAGAATAACAATGCCATACCATATTGTCCAACACATGACAAAGTATAGGTTCCCTTGGAATAACTTCGACATGTTCTGATAGACGCTAATCTTATACTCCTCACCCTCCGCGTCATGGAAATAAGCCGTCCTTACAAATTTCATTTCGCCATTCAGAAAATAGGTCAGAGGATTTCCGGAAAGAGATCCGCCCCCTATGTCACTGGTCCGACCCTGAATTCTGGCAGAGGCGATCTCTGAAAGCGCCATTTTCCGAAAAGCATCATCTGACTGCCACCTGTCACTCTCTAACACGGCTGGCCCGCTGTCTAACCATGGGAAAACCGCTGACTCATTCTTCAGATCACACTGATAAAGAGTGTAGTCAATCAGACTGGGCGGTTCGGAAGCATATGTCTCCATAAGCGTTGCATCCGCATTATCAGGTAATATGACATAACCGGGAGCCGTATCAAAATAGTAAAGCGAAGCCTTCGCAGGATAAAAGTGATCTCCTTTGAGGTAAAATTCCTCCAGCTGCCAACGCATATGCCTTTTTGATGCGTTTGGATCCTCTGACCTACAATACTCCCACCATTTTTCCTTCATCTGCGCCAAGGTTTCCAAATAGGGATCTAAAATTGTTCGGTCACAATAGAACTGGTCTACGTATTCATATTGATTAATAACGGATTTTCCATACTCTGAGTTGGCATACTTGATTCTGTCAATCAGATGAAGGATATAGCGTTCGTTCTCATGTCCCGTCTCATAAACAATTTTACCGCCATCGCAGTCTTGAATGAACCCACATCCCATCCCGTTGCCGGCTATATAGACGTTTCCTTCTCCATCCTCGCCCAAACCCGAGAGTTCTACAAAATGCCTTTCAAAGTCATTCAACTTAACCCCAAGCACATATCCGACGCCACCGTCCATGAAAATATGACTATTCCCTCCACCCGCCTGACTCATTTCTTCAAGGGCAAGCGTAACTTCCGCTTCCACTTCTTGCAGAGAGTGATCTTTAACAAGGTACTGAATCTTTTCCATCCCTTCATAGAAATTGACTGCCGTCTTTTGCTTCTCTTTTTCAAATATTACCAGAAAACATATCTGCAAAAAAGCATATAATACAACGAACCAAACCAAGAGTGCAATGACAAAATGCTTTTGAAAAAAATATCCATAATTCCGTTTTCTATATCGTTTCACGTGCTCCTCCTTTTAGTTGGGTATGTTTCCTAATCCTCTTGCGCTTCTTTCATCAAGCATATTAGGTGAAGTGTTTACTCGCTTGTCAATTTATAGCCCTTTGTATAGACGGTCTTAATCTGTTTTCCCGCATCTCCAAGACTTTTTCTGAGCTTCTTTACATGATTGTCCACAGTGCGGTCCGTACCGTCATAATCCGCACCCCAAACGATGTCTAAAAGCTTTTCGCGGGAATAGATCCAATCAGGGTGGTTCATCAATGCCAGTAACAAATCGAGTTCTTTAGGTGATAATTCAGCGACCTTCCCGCTAGCCTTCACTTCTAGCGTGTGCCTGTCTACGCTGATTGCACCGCAAGTCATGATATGATTCTCTTCTGCCAAAGGACTCTGCTTTGCAACTTTGAATCTTCGTAGCACCGCACCAACCTTTGCATAAAGCTCTGCCAGGGAAAATGGCTTACAAACATAGTCATCACATCCCAATTCATACCCTAGAAGCCTGTCTTCCTCGCGCACCTTCGCAGTGATGAAAATGACGGGTATGTCCTTTGTGCGTCTGATCTCCCGAAGCATGGAAAACCCATTTCTTCCAGGTAGCATCACGTCCAAAAGAACTAGCGCATAGTTGCGACTACGGATCATCTCCATCCCCGTCACGCCGTCTGCGGCATGCTCCACCTCATAAGGTTCCTTATGCTCAGTGAAATAATCCCTGATCACCTCCGCGATTTGCGGATCATCCTCCACCAGTAAAATCCTCTCAGCCATGGCAACTTAACTCCTTCATTTTCTCCGCGGACGCAGAAGAATGTCTCTTTTTATCTTATGACAAATGAGATCACAAGTCAAAAAAGATACGTTCCCCTGTCTATGTTTTTATGCTAACAGGGAAACGTATCCATTTGATATCCATATAGGTTTTTTTATTCCCAATTTATAGGATTTCCTTTTCTCGGAAGCGGCGTTCGGTTTGGCAGGCCACCTTCCGCATATCCTAAACTAAGCGCACCCGTCACGGTCTCATACTCCTCAAGGCCATACTGATATAAGAATTGTCGGATGACTTCATTCTCATCAAGCCAATGCAGTTGATTGATCCAACAAGAGCCGAGATCCAACGCATTCGTAGCAATCATCATGTTTTCCAACGCACATGCACTGTCCGCCATGGCATTTCCGTAGCCCTTTCGATTTGCCACCAAGATAAAAACCGGCGCATTGTAATGAAACACGTAACCGCCCTTCTTCGACGCACTGATTGAGTTTCGAAGCGACGCGTAAGTATTTTCATCTGCTTCCATCTTGGAGAACTCCTGACAAACCAGCTCCGCCATCTCCGTAAGGACTTCCCTTTCCGTAAACACGATGAAATGCGTCGTCTGATTATTGCCTCCGCTCGGCGCAAACCGCCCCGCCTCAACCACCTTTTCAATAAGGCTCCGTTCAGGCATCACGTCCGTATATCTTCTGGTACTTCTCCTTGTCAAAATCGCTTCCAATGCATCCATTCGCGCGTCCTCCTTGACCAATCTGTGTTTTCAGAATACCAATCCCTTAATACTGCGTCAATTCCAATCTATAGCATTCTTCAGGGATTCTTCAAGCATCATTCAGTTTTATAGTACCTTTTCGGGCATCGAAGGTTTTAAACTAGTCTTTATAAAGCATTTGAAAGATCTGCATCACTGCGTCAAATGCGGGCTTGGGATTTAAGTCCTTATCGAAGAGTCTCGCATTGGTCTTATCGCCAGCATTATAATGGTCCTTCAGGCCAAAAAATGTCACGCTTGTAATATTACAATTTCCGCCGCCCTGCGTATCGAGGGCCTTAAGATTCAGGAAGATGTTGCGGTAACGCTTTGCCTGCTTCTCAAATTCCTCCGGCGTCTCCTCATCCACGCCAACGGAAAGCTCCGTGATCTGGATCTCGAGATCAAGTCTGGAGTAAATGGTGATGGCGCTGGTAATTGCCGTAATATTTGGATAATCAATCCCCCAATAGCCCTGCATGCCGATGCCGTCGATGAGCCCCTTCGTCTTTAGGTTCTCGCAGAGCGCATATATTGCATTCCTTTTCTGCGTCTCATAAGTGTTGAAGTCATTATAGATCAGCTTTACCTCCGGGTCAGCATATTGTCTTGCAAATCGGAAGGCCGCTTCCACATACTCAGGTCCGATGGTTTCATACCAAGGGTTCGGGCCGCCGTCAAATTCCGTTCTGCAAAGGAACCCGCTTTCCTTGTCACCTGAACCTGGATCCACTGCCTCATTGACTACGTCCCAGCAATAAATCACGCCCGGATAATTCGTCTGCACGTGTTCGAGCATCTGCTTGATATAGCTCTCCATGCGCGCCAGCATGGTCTCCTTGTCCACGTACTTTCCATTATCCTTATATCCTTCTCGAAAAAACCATTCTGGCGTCTGCGTATGCCATACAAGCGTATGTCCGCGCATCTTAATGCCATTATCCATGCACCACTGAAGCGTATCATCAATCGTCGTAAAATCAAGCACGGGCATTCCGTCCTTACTCTCCTGACTAGCCTTCTGCTGAAGGATATAGCAAGATTTCATAAGGTTCGAAAGTGTCACACTGTTAAAATGCTTCTTCACCATCGCCATATATTCGTCATCATAGGTTGTCAGATTTTCCAATGTACTTCCATTGATTCCAACACCCAACAGAAAATACTTACTGCAGGCATCCTTCAGAGCAATGTCTTTTTCCGAATTTTCACCCGCATTACCATTTTCGTTGCCAGATTGTTCTTCGGTATTATTTGTCTGTCCTTCAGTATTTTCCGATTGACTCTCGGCATTACCTGTCTGAGAAGCCGTATCCTCCTTCTGTACTTGTGATCTTCCCACTTCTTCAGATGTTAAAACTGTCTGTTCTGTCGTCGAATCCACACCATCTTTTGCGCTAGATGCACTTTCTCCGCAACCTGCAAGGCCCATGCTAAGAATCGCCGCGCTGATCGCAGCAATCGTTTTGATTCTCTTATAATCCATTTTCCCATTTCTCCCAATTCTTTAGTTTCCGCTTCATATGACCAATCATCATGCCAAGCTCCAATTTCGAGTATAACAAACTATACTTTTTCAGTCAAATACCCAATGTTGACTGCATCATTTCAATATTACTTCGATTTTCTTACGAAGCACGGTCGTATTGAGCGGACACTCTGCTGTCTCAAAGGAAATCATCAAAGTGTCTCCAAGAAGAATACCGTTTTGTTCATAAAGCGCCAGTTTCTCATGGTTCTTGTTAGCATACGCATCCATATCCAACAGCCCCAAATGCTCCCAATAGATTGTCTTCCGCTTTCTGACATTCAAACAAGTAAAATCCGGATAGACATTACGCCCCAATCCCAAGTTTAGCTGCGCTTCATACCGATACGGCACCTGCATTTTGTAAAATGTATCCGCTAGAATCTTCTCTGATTTCGACCGGACGTATTCTCCAGCTTCCGTCTCGTATTTTCCTTGTTCTGGAAATGGATTTTGCTCTCCCAAATGTTCCTCCAGCCATTTTTCAACAAACATGGCATCTGTTATTTCTATTGGTTTCACAACTGCCTTTCTGCCTTCGCATAAATCTTCGTATAGTTCTTCCATTTCTTTTGCATTATAATTCTTTAGGAATTGCCGCATAGCTCTATCCATTTTCTCTAGTTTCCTAATGGCATCCCTATCATATTCACGCTGTACCAGCTTACAAGCCAATTCTTTATCCTTTTCATGCAAGTAAGATGATTTCTCTTCACCTTCTTTCCTAAAGAAGTACTGATGTTTTCCTCTGGATGCAGTAACTCTGATCACTCCTTTTGGCAAACCTTTATATACTCTTTCCTGATTTTTGAGACGATGAATCAATTGCTCAATTTCCTGTTGCTGAATTTTCAGTTCTTTTGAATAATCAATCATGCTTTATCCTCCTAAAGATCAAATTTCTGATTGCCTAGTTTGCATTTTATTCTTCTAGGCAAGCATTTCCTAATGCTCTGCTTGCTCAAATATTCTTTTTCTGTATCAAGCAAGCACTTTTTTCCTTCTTTGCTTGCCCACAAAGTTATTCTCCCTTTTCAGGCAAGCGGTTTTTTTATCTTTGATTGCCTGGAAGCTACATACTCTAAACAGGCAAGCAAACTTCGTCATTTTAACTTGCTTGCGAGCCATTTTCTCATTACAAGCAAGCAACCCATGTCTTTTCCGCTTGCTCAGAAGATACTTTTCCCTTTACAAGCAAGTAACCACGGACATAGATGTTTGCCTAGAAACTATTTTTTCTTCACAAGCAACAACTGTCTTTTGTGTTTGCCCAGAAGACAATTTGTTTCTATAGGCAAGCATTTCGCTTTGAATAAGAAATATTTAATAAGAATTGAATGGATCTGTGGCGTTTGAAGCCCTGCCACGGGGCGGTAAATTGATAGAAATCATTGGCAGCACGGATTGTACTGCCAATGATTGTTGATTTTTTTTCAGATAAATGATGGTGTGACCTTCGTCACATCCTTCGCTTCCGCTCAGGATCGCAAGCAGAGCTTGCGAGTGGTGTGACCTTCGCTCAGGATCGCTAGCAGAGCTTGCGACTGGTGTGACCTACGTCACATCCTTCGCTTTCGCTCAGGATCACAAGCAGAGCTTGTGACTGGTGTGACCTTCGCTCAGGATCGCTAGCACGGCTTGCGACTAGCGTGACCTTAAACCGGATAAGCACCGTTCTTGGTGTCTGCAACGGTCTGGTCAACCTTCTCCTGTTGTGCCTGACGATACTTGAAGAAGTCCGTAGCAACCTGAGGGAACAATGCATAGGAAAGCACGTCCTCGTCCTGCTGCTTCCATTCCTTCATCTCACTCTCAAGCTTATCCAGCTCGTTGGGGATCAGGTCTGCGGGACGACAGGTGATGCGCTTCTCGCCAGGGATAACCTTGTCGATGACTTCCTGGCTCATGGGCTTGATGGTCTGGCCATACTCGCCGCGGAGAACAGCCTTGGTCTCCTTGGTAGCCATCTTGTAACGCTCGCCCATCAGCACGTTGAACACTGCCTGCGTACCAACGATCTGGGAAGAAGGCGTAACCAGAGGTGGCTCACCCAGATCCTTACGAACTCTGGGAATCTCCTTGAGCACATCATAGTACTTGTCCTCAGCGTTCTGCTCCTTCAGCTGGCTTACCATGTTGGAAAGCATTCCGCCGGGAACCTGATACAGCAAAGTCTTAATGTCAACACCCATTACCTTAGGATTGAGAAGGCCACTCTTTAAGCACTCATCTCTGTAAGGACGGAAGTAATCAGCAATTTCTGCAAGGAGATTCTGATCATAACCGGTGTCATAAGGAGTACCCTTAAAGGTTTCAACCATAACCTCAGTTGCAGGCTGAGAAGTACCCATTGCAAAAGGACTCATTGCACAGTCAATAACATCAACGCCTGCCTCAACTGCCTTAAGGTAGGTCATGCCTGCCACGCCAGAGGTGTAGTGTGTATGCAACTGAATGGGAAGATTTGTTACACTCTTCATGGCTGCGATCATCTCGGATGCCTTGTAAGGAACCAGAAGACCTGCCATATCCTTGATACATATGGAATCTGCACCCATCTCCTCAATCTTCTTTGCCATGTCCATCCAATACTCGATGGTGTATGCATCGCCCAGAGTATAGGAAAGGGCAACCTGTGCATGACCGCGACCTTCCTGAACCTTGAACTTATTCGTAGCATCAACGGCTGCCTGCAGGTTTCTAAGGTCATTTAAGCAGTCGAAGATACGGATGATGTCGATACCATTGGAGATGGACTTCTGTACGAAGTACTCTACGACGTCATCAGCGTAGGGTCTGTAACCCAAAATGTTCTGACCACGGAACAGCATCTGCAGTTTGGTGTTCTTAAACTTGTCACGGAGCTTACGAAGTCTGTCCCAAGGATCTTCCTTCAGAAAACGAAGCGCTGCATCGAAGGTAGCGCCGCCCCAACACTCTACGGAATGATAGCCAACCTTGTCCATCTTATCAGCGATGGGAAGCATCAGCTCGGTCGGCATTCTCGTCGCAATCAGGGACTGGTGTGCGTCACGCAGCACGGTCTCTGTAATTTTGATAGGCTTCTTTTCAATTTCAGCCATATTTCTCTCCTCCATTATACTATTTGTTTTTATTACACACCTCATCAGTCAGCTTCGCTGACAGCTTCCCCTCAAGGGAAAGCCTTTGATTATATTTGAGGTCTTCCCGACTTATCCATCATGCATCAGGTTTTCCCTGTTTGCCAGGAAAGCCCTTTCTTCCACCGTATGCTTAGAATACTCCAAATACGGCCATAAACGTACCGGCTGCTACTGCGGTACCGATAACGCCTGCCACGTTAGGTCCCATGGCATGCATCAGCAGGAAGTTCGTAGGATCTGCCTCAGCACCAACCTTCTGGGATACACGCGCTGCCATGGGCACTGCGGATACGCCGGCGGAACCGATCAGAGGGTTCGTCTTTCCCTTGGTTACGAGCATCATCAGGTCTCCGAAGAGTACGCCTGCCGCCGTACCAAACATGAACGCTAACAGACCAAGAAGCACGATAAACAGGGTCTCCTTGTTCAGAAACGCCTCTGCACTGGTGGTTGCGCCAACGGAGGTACCCAGCAGGATAACTACGATGTACATCAGCGCATTCGAAGCGGTATCGGTCAGCTGTCTTACAACGCCGCTCTCGCGGAACAGGTTACCAAGCATCAGCATACCTACCAGAGGCACGGTAGTCGGAAGGATCAGACCAACGACGATCGTTACGATCACGGGGAACAGAATCCTCTCCAGCTTGGAAATGGGACGCAGCTGGCTCATCTTGATCTTTCTCCACTTCTCCTTCGTGAGAAGCTTCATGATCGGGGGCTGAATGATGGGCACAAGGGACATATAGGAATATGCCGCAACAGCGATGGGTCCAAGAAGTCCGGTCTGTCCAAGCTTACTAGCAAGGAAGATGGAGGTCGGGCCATCAGCACCGCCGATGATGGAAATGGCTGCGGCCGCCTTGTCGTTAAATCCCAGACCAATGGCTCCGAAGTAAGCAGCGAAAATACCGAACTGTGCTGCCGCGCCAAGGAGGAAGCTCTTAGGGTTTGCGATCAGGGGACCGAAGTCCGTCATGGCACCTACGCCCATGAAGATCAGGGACGGAAGGATTGCCCACTCATCAAGCAAATAGAAATAATGCAACAATCCGCCAACGCCGTTGGACGAATGTTCAATTGACATCATAATGTCAGGATAAATATTTACCAAAAGCATGCCGAATGCAATGGGGGTTAAGAGCAACGGCTCGAACCCATGCCGGATGGCCAGGTAAAGGAAAAAGCAAGCAACGCCAATCATCAGATAGTTGCCCCAGGTCAAATTGAAGAAGGCTGTCTGATGGATCAGATTGCTAAAGGTATTTACTATGTAATCCATTTTGGACCTCCTGTTGTTTTGTCAATAAGCATTTCTCTGCAAATCCTGAACGAATTAGTTCATGGTTGCCAGCAGAGCGCCTGCCTCAACAGGATCACCTACGCCAACGTTGATGCTTGCGATGGTTCCGTCCTGAGGAGCAACAACGGGGATTTCCATCTTCATTGCTTCCAGAATGATTACGGCATCGCCGCGCTTAACAGCTTGGCCAACCTTACCCTCAATCTTGAATACCTTACCAGCTGCACCAGCCTCGATCTTTACGCCGCCTGCTGCGCCAGCTGCTGCAGGTGCAGCGGCCGCTGCTGCGGGAGCCTTAGGTGCTGCCTTGGGAGCGGCGGGTGCCTTTACGGGTGCGGCACCAGTAGACGCGCCCTCTTCTACAACAACGTCATAAACGTTTCCATTTACGGTAATCGTATAATTCTTCATGTTATTCTCCTTCTGCCGCTTTCCTAGCGGCTGTCAATCATATTGTATTACTATTTCAAATAAAACCAAATGTCATGCAGCCTTTGTTTGGCATGATTAAAATCTTCTGCGGATGGATCTTACGACAAATCCTTCCGTATTTGTGCTTCCTTCATAGGCTGCAATGGCAGCGGCTATGACAGCCACAAGTTCCGTATCATCCGCTTCTTCTACGGGTTCAGGAGCGGCTGGTACAACTGCCGGTGCAGCAGGTGCCTTCGGTGCTTCTGGCTTCTCTTCCTTCTTTGCAAATGCTGCCTGAATCTTGGGAATGAAACCAAAGCAGGCAATGATCAGACTGATCAGAATCAATACTGCAAATACGGTACTCATTCCGATCAGCGTATTTAAGCCAGCCTTCGCCATCAAATTGCCAAAGGTGGATCTTGCGTTTAAGGAACCACCAACCAACGTGCTAAGAAGCGCATCCTTAAAGATCAGTTCTACGTCAGCATCACCCTTCTCACATTTCACGGTTGCATGTGCCAGGATCTGATCTCCGCTACGTTCTACGCTATAGTCCGAAAAGATCACGGCTTCGTTCTCATCCAGCATAATTTTGCCAGTGTTCTTTTGAGACAAATAGAAGGATTCCAGCGCCGTCTTAAATCCATGTCCGTCAGCACCAGACAGGATCAATTCCACTTCCTCGTTAGAAAGCTGAGAAATGGCTTCATAGGTATACAGCTCTTCTCCCTCAGGAACAGCTCTTTCCGTGTTAGAGAACAAGGCCAGCACGTTCAGATAAATTTCAAAATTCTGTTTCACGCTGTCATCAATCAAGCCATCTATGTACTCTTTGCTCTCAGCCTTTGCTTGCTCTGCCGGATCAGCGGCGCAAGCGGCAAGACTCAAGGAGCAAACGAGTGCACATAGAATTGCAACTAATTTCTTCATTCCTTAAGTCTCCTTTTCTAAACCGTCAGGTGCTTCTTTGCAGGACGGTCCTCGGTCTTGGTGTACAGCATCTCGATGGCGCCAATCACGTACTTTCTGGTAAGCGCGGGCTCTACCACCTGATCCACGTAGCCTCTTCTGGCGGCGCTTAGCACGTTCGACTGGAGCTTCTGATATTCCGTTGCCTTCTCGTTAATGGTATCAGCGCCCTGTCCCTCGTACATAATCTTAGCGGCAAGCTTGCTGTCCATGGTGCCGATTTCAGCGGTAGGCCATGCGATGGTAAGATCTGCTCCGGTTGCCTTGGAATTCATAACGGTGTACGCCGTACCATAAGCCTTTCCAATGATGACGTTCACCTTGGGAACGGTTGCATCAGCAAATGCAGCAGTCAGCTTAGCGGCAGCCTTAGCCATACCCTTTTCGGAACAGGTCGTAGCTTCAAACCCGGTTACGTTGGTCAAGGTAACAATCGGGATTTCAAAAGCATCGCAGAAGTTTACGAAGTCAGCAGCCTTCTGGCATCCCTTCTTCGTCAAAACGGTTCCAAGCTTCTCGGTTACCTTGCCGTCCTCGTCGCAGACCTCACTTCTGTTTGCGACCACGCCAACGGTAGCACCATTCAGGCGCATAAAGCCAGTTACCATGCTCTTCTCGTATCCAGCCTTAACCTCAAAGAAATCATTGTCATCCGCAAGAATAGATGCTGCAATCGCGGTGTCTCCCACGCAACCTGCAATCTCAGGATTGACTCTGTTCAGGTCATCCGTGCACTCTACAAGATAGCTTGCATCATCTTCGTTATTTGCGGGAAGAAGGGTTACCAGATCTCTGATCTTTGCAATCACGCTTGCCTCATCACCAACAAAATCAACGATGCCTGCTTCCTGCGCCTGGAACTTTGCGGATGCCGTATCACACTTTGCAACCGTATTGCCGTCAAGGCAGTTCGGCGCATTGACAAACAGCTTCGCGCTCTTCTCCTCCATAAAGGTAAAGTCAGCCATTGCAGAAAGTACTGCAAGTCCGCCGCCGCAGTTCCCCATCACTGCCGTAATCTGAGGAATGACTCCGGAAGCCAGCGTCTGCTTTAGGTACAGCTCACCAAATGCGTTCAAGGCATCGGTTGCCTCCTGCAGACGAAGTCCCGCGCTGTCTAACAGCCCGATCACGGGTGCTCCGGTTTTCATTGCCAGATCATACAGATTGGCAATTTTCTTCGCGTGCATTTCACCCAGGGTTCCGTTCATCACGGATACGTCCTGACTGTAAACGTACACGGGATTTCCGCCAATCACTCCATAGCCGGTAATGCAACCGTCAGAAGGAGCATCGGTGGGTTTCTGATTGAAATCCGTTGCCCTGGCAGTTACCAGCGCACCGATCTCAACGAAACTGTTGTCATCGAGCAAAGCTGTAATTCTTTGACTCGCTTTCGATGTGTTACTCATGCTTTCAGCCCTCCATTTATTGTAAATAAAACACTAACGTATTTGAACTTTGGGAAGATGATAAAACAATTCTCCCCCATTATTCAAAAATCTACATCAGTATAACACAAAAAAAGCAATTCGCAAAGAGGCAAATTGCTTTTTTTTCATTATTTCTTGTCATATTTTTCTGACCGATATTTTAAGGTTTTAAGGACCATTGGCCATATGGTTTTTCGACAACTGTTTTTTATGATCTCATGGCCACTTCCCATGAGGATTTATTCCCTTTCTAGACTTCGCCAAGCTCCTCGCTCAGGGTCCAGAGTTCATCGATCATGCCACCAATGATTTGAATGGTCTTCTTCAGGGCATCGTCCGTGGTAATGTCAACACCTGCCTTAAGTGCAAATTCTACAGGCTCCAGTGTTCCGCCTGCCGTAAGCACCTTCTTCCAATCCTCCACGGCCGTCTGCCCCTCTTTTTCAATGCGATCTGCAACCAGCGTGGCAATGGTCAGTCCAGCGCTATAGGTATAGGAATAGAGGCCCATGTAATAATGTGGCTGGCGCATCCAGGTAAGCTCCGCGCCCTCCGTCAGCTCCACGGCATCTCCCCAGAAGCTTTCGAGCACGCTCTTCATGATCTCGCTAAGAACGTCTGCCTGCAGCGAACCGCCTTGGTCAACAATTTTGTATGCCTCTCTCTGATAAGCAGCCTCCAAAAGATGCGTCACGAAATTATGATAATAGGTATTTCCTATCATATTGGCAAGCACCCAGCGACGGAAGCGCTTATCCTTCGAGGTCTTAAGCAAATACTTTGACATCAGGATCTCATTCATGGTGGAAGGCGCTTCCACAAAATAAGTCGAAACATCCGTATCAAAGAGGGACTGGGCCTCATTGCAGAGCTTAAAATGGCCTGCATGTCCCAGCTCATGCGCCAGCGTAAAGACGTCGGACATCCTTCCGTTCCAATTCAAAAGTATATAAGAATGACTGCCATAAGGGCTCGCGCAGAAGCCACCCGTTGACTTTCCGAGATTCTGAGCGAAATCAACCCATCTGTTTTCCAAGGCTTCCTTCAGCATGGTACCATATTCCTCCCCCATGACCGAAAGACCTTTTAAAACATACTCTTTTGCATCCTCCAACGTCACCTCCGGACTAAAGTGTGGATCCAAAGGAAGCTTTAGATCCGCGTAGGTCATCTTGTCCAAGTGATGAACACGACCAATTAGTTCTGCATACCTTCTCATGTGCGGAGCAAGCTCCTTCATAATCACGTCAATCTGACGATGATAGAGCTCTCTCGAAACCTTCTGATCCTGCAACAGATAAGAATAGACGTCTGGGTAGTTTCTTAGCGTGGCAAGCGTCTTCTCAGTCTGCAAATGTGCATTATAGGCGGTTGCCGTCGTGTTGACATAATCTGTCAGTTTTTTAGAGAATGCTGCGAAGGCTGCCCTGCGAATTTCCGTATTCTCTTCATATTCATAATCATCCTCAAACAGGGAATAGCCTAGAGGATAGGTCTTCTCGCCCACCTGAAAATCAGGGAAGGTCATGTCACCCAGCTTGGCAACGTTATATATTTCATAAGGTGCGCCGAAGGTTTGTCCCAGAGAAGCCAGTGCCTTCTCCGTCTCAGGCGAAAGCAGATGAGGTTTGTTTAAAAGAATGTTCTTCAGAAAGCCAGCGTTTCGTGGCTCCAGCTTTGCTGCCGCTTCTAAAACTTCGTTTGTACACTGACCAATCTCTACCTCCACAAAGGACAGGCACGCCCTAAACTGAGCCGACTTTAATCCCACCATTCCAGCAAGCTCCTGTAAATGCTGATCCTGATAATCCACGGATTGTGCCAGCTCTGCATAATTTTCAACAAGAACGATGATCTCATAAGCCTTCTGCACGTCACTCAAACAAGCAGCAACTGCCTTTGCGTTGTTCAGCTTCCCATGATAAGTCTCTTCGATGCTTTTTGCCGCAAGCAGGGCTTTGTCTAAATCCGCAAGCATTGCTTCCTCAGTTGGATACAAATCCTCCAGCTTCCACGTCAGTTCCACCGGAACTTCTTTTCTCGTAACCAATTTTTTTGCCATAATTTAATCTCTCCTTATCATTTTCTTCAGTAATCTGTTGTTTTCTTTTCAGTACCTCTGTTGAGTCACACTTCATCTCAAGAATTCACTACGTGCTTTAACTGAATTCCTAACTGAATTTCTTATTTGAATTTAAAATCTGAATTTATAATATGAATTCATAATTTATATGTAAAACAGCTTTATAACTTGTAGCAAGCACCAACGAAAGTTTATTTCAGGCGCACTCTTCGCTGCAACAATCGTCTCCGTATGCCAAACCTCATCACCAAGCACGTAACGAATTTTTCCAAGCAATTGTCCCTCCGTCACGGGCGCTTCCACGTCATCCGGAATTTCCATGAGAACTCGAATTTCTTCCTCTGGCCGAAGAAGGATGCCGCCTCCAACTACATGCCCTCCGATGACAACCTTCTGCCTGGCAGGCATCTTACTTTTTCTTTCCTCAATACAAACGGGAACGGTTATGGGTGCTCCGATGCCTTCCCCCTGCCCACGTAAAACAGTTACGGTTGGCAACGTTACTTCCGGAACCAGGATTTCCTCGCTTAGCAAATCCTTTCGCACAAAATTTGCAATGCCATATTCCATCAGCTTTCTTGTGTCTTTCCACTTATAATTCCGATGATTGGGCCAGCCACACCCAAGGAGTGCCACGATAAAAACTCTCCCTTCACTAACCAAGGCACCTGCATAGCAATATCCAGCTTTCCCCGTAAATCCTGTTTTTCCAGACAGCGCACCGTCCATCATCGAAAGAAAACCATTGTGATTGTTAAAGGCAAATCCCCTTTTATTTGCAATAAAGGAATAACCGGGCTCCCTAGTCAAACTTAAAAAGGCCTCCTGCTTCGGGGATTGCAAAATCGCATAAGCCAAAATTTTTGCCAAGTCTCTTGCCGTCGTATGATGCTCCCTCATTTCCAGCGTACCATCCGGCAAGGCGATTTCCTCTTCCGCGTCCAGACCATTCGGCGTCAAAAAATAGGTGTCCTTACACCCAATCTCTACAGCCTTTTGATTCATCATTTCTGCGAAAGCCCTGACCGCCAAATGGCTTTCTTCCGTCGTAAGGTCTTTTTCCTCCTTCTCGGAAAGCTCCGGTATCTTCCGCTTACCAACATGCTCCGCAAGAGCCACGGCAGAATCATTGTGTGATTCCAGCATCAAGGAATACAACAGGCTTTGAACCTCGTAGGTTTCCCCTTGGATTGCCCCAAGCTTCACCTTCGGCATGGATGCCGCATAGCTGGAAATCGTGACATTCTCCTTCAGCTCACAATGCTCTAAAACTAAAATACAGGTGAGTATCTTTGTCGTGCTTGCATTAGGCAGGGGTACCTCTTCCTCCTTTCCATAGAGGACGCGCCCCGATTCTCCATCCATCAGTACGGCGGCCGTGGCATATAATTCCAAAGAATCCGTCGAAGCCGCCTGCGCGTGAATCCCCAATAAGAAAAGGATGAGCAGCATTCCTCCTGCGAATGCTGCAACGCCTCGCCTATGTGAATAATCAGATACCACCATAAAAATCTCCTTGCAGACTACGTGACCTTACGTCACATCTTATGACGGCAAAGAAATTTTATGCTTTTCTTTAATCCAGCCTGATTTTTACCTCTGCCTCTGCCTGAGCCTTAAATTCCTCCATCTGCACGGTGCTCAGCTCCGGCAATTCCTCAATGCTCTTAACCCCAAAGGTGCGAAGGAACTGCTCCGTCGTTCCAAAGAGAATGGGACGACCAGGTGCATCCAATCTTCCAAGCTCCGTAATCAGATCGTATTCCAAAAGTTTATTAATTGCATGGTCACAATTAACGCCGCGGATGTTTTCTACGTCCAATCTGGTCACAGGCTGCTTATAGGCAATGATGGAAAGCGTCTCTATGACCGTATCCGTTAAAACAATTTTCTTTGGATTCTTCGCAATCTTAATCAGATATTCATAGGTTTCCGGCTTCGTACAAAGCTGAACCGCACTGTCAAACTGCGTCAGCATGATTCCTCGATCCTCCGCCTGATAGCGCTCCTCCATCTTTTTCAAAATTTTTTTCGCCGCACGCAAGTCCAGCCCAACGACATCAGCAAGTTTGCTGATTTCCACGGTATCTCCCATGGTAAAAAGAATCGCTTCGAAGATCGCCTCTGCTTCCTTCTCTGAAAGAACCTTTGCAACCTCTTCCGAGTTTTCTTCAGACTTGCCTTCTGCCTTTTCTTCTATCTCCGTTTCCTCTATCTTCGTTTCCTCTATCTTCGTTTCCTCTATCTTCGTTTCCTCTATCTTCGTTTCCTCTATCTTCGTTTCCTCTATCTTCGTTTCCTCATTCTCCGCATCATTTTCTGCGAGTTTTTCTTCCGTCTGTTCACTCATCTCTCTACCTAACCTTATTTTCCAAAAATTGATACCAAGTTCTCCCCATGCCGTGACGATCCATCCGCTTCCTGCCCAAATTGCATCTTTACGTTATCTAACTCACTAGGCATTATCGGAATAGCAGGACGTAATCATGATGTCATCGAATAGGTTTTCTTGACTGATCTTAATTTTTCCCGTTTTCATGAGTTCCAAAATGATTAGGAACGTCACGATGATTTCTGCGCGGCTCTTTTGTTTTTCCAAGAGCTTTCGAAAACTAAAGGTTTTGTGCTCTCTTGCATACGCTTCGACATAGAGCGTCTTCTCGCTCATGTCGATCTCTTCCTTTTCGATGCGCCCGTATTGGCTACGGATGGGATCGACCTTGTCCTCCTGTCTTCGAATAACGCTGCGGAATATTTCCTGTAGCTTACCAAGGTTCAGGTCTCCGACAAGCTCCTCGTAATTTAGGGGAGGCTTGTACTTTGCAACCTCCTCAGGGATATGTTGGCTGCGATACAAATTTTTTGCCGCATCCACCTGTCTGTCACGAAGCTCCAAAGACATATATTTGTACATCTTGTACTCCAAGAGCTTTTGCACCAGCTCTGCCCTGGGGTCTTCCTCTTCTCCCTCTTCATTGACCTCCGCGGGAAGAAGCATTTTACATTTGATATCGATGAGCGTTGCCGCCATGACCAGGAACTCGCTCATGATATTCATGTCCTCTTCCTCCATCTGCTTCACGTACTCCAAATATTGCGCCGTAATCTCGATAATAGGAATGTCATAGATGTCAATTTTATTTTTTTCGATGAGATGAAGAAGCAGGTCAAGCGGCCCTTCAAACTTCTCCAATTTTACCGATATTGCCATGTCAACGTACCTTTCTTATTCGTCATCCACGCTTGTTTTGCATATTTTATTTTATCTCTCAAAATGCTTTTATGCCTGCTTTTTTGTCTTGTTCTTTTTTCCCAGCTTTGTAATGGTGCTATCCTGAGCTGGCTGAAATTGCAGAAAGATAAGATCTCCCGGATTAAAAAGACGTACGGGAATTGTATGGCATCCAAGCCCCCTGCTCAGGATCATGTGCGCCTTCCCCTCGTCAAATAATCCCCCGTCATACTTTGGGAAAAGCTTCATGGAAGGTGAAATCACCCCATGATTCCAAAAAGGAACCCTTGCAACCCCTCCGTGTACGTGACCTGAAAGCGTCAGGTCTGCGCCCCAGGCTGCATATTCTGGAAAGTAATCTGGATTATGTGCAAGAAGCAGGGTATAATGCTCCGAATCCGGCTCACCGAGCGTTCGAGGAAGATAGTTCTTTGCCATTGGCCTTTTCTCCCAGCGCTGATAATAACGATGATGGATCTGACTTCCCACGACGTCAACGCCATATTCCTCCAGCGTCCTTCTCTCATTACACATCAGCTTTACGCCGCATTCTCGCAAGGCCTGTACGTAATCTCTGCCCATGCTTCCATAGGTCTGTCGACAAAGCCTGATTCGATGCTCATGATTCCCGACGCCATAATAGATCGGGTACTCCTTGGAAAGTTCTCTGATCAGGTCAATGGCGGGCGTAAAATCCTTCCCTGGCCTTGCCGTCAGCATGTCGCCCGCAATTAGAACAATGTCCGGCCGGCCATCTTTGATCGCTTTTAGAAGCAGCTGGTTGTCCCTGCCATATCGTTGATTGTGAAGATCCGCAAGCACCACCGCCCGAAAGGCCTTCCGAATTCTCGGATCTGTCACGCAATATTCCGTTGTTTCAAAATGCGTGGTGTCATGCAGCATCACCCAGAACACTCCCAGGATCAGCACGCCAAGCACAACTAACAGTATGTCCATAACCCGTTCGGCCTCCGCTTCGCGTTTTCGGCTTCGCAAAAAAGCTTCCATTGCCCTTTCGTAATCTTATCATAAAAAGCTGCTCCGGTCAAAGCGTATTTTGCCGGAGCAGCAAGCATTATGAGAACAGCAGGGATTTCAAGGCATAGATCAAGTAATCTCCAAAATCTGCCCGTTCAACGTCCGTCTGATATAGGATGGGAAGTCTTCCTAGTTCCGCACCATGCAAAGAATAAACGGCATATCCCGCAATGTCTCCTGCATGGATGGGCGCTTCCGCTTCCTCGGGAAGTTCGAGGCTTCTTTCAATTTCCTCAAAGGGAAGATTTTCAACGTCCAAATAGGCAAAGCTTCCTTCCGGTGCTACTGCAACCGTCTGTTCCAGGGCGTTTCTGACGGTTAGGTTTGGGAGTTCGAGGGGAACCTCATCCTGATAGAGCCTGCAAATTCCATATCCATAAGTCAAAAGCGTCTGTGCCTCCGAAAACCGAAGCTTCGGGTCGGGCGCTCCCATCACCACGGCAATTAAATCAATTCCCTCCCTTGAGGCCGTCGCGGAAATGCAATACTTTGCCTTCTGCGTGGAACCAGTCTTTAATCCCGTACAATAGGGATAACGCTTTAACAGCTTATTTGTGCTGCAGAGCGTAAAGGTATTGCTTCCCTGCCTCGTTACATGTGTAAAATCCTCCATCCAAATCCTACTGTAATCAAAGATCTCCGGACATTTCGTCGTCAGCTCGCGCGACATGATGGCAACATCCCTCGCCGTAACGTAATGATCATCGGAATCAGACAAGCCGCAGCAATCCACAAAATGCGTACCCGTCATGCCAAGGGTCTGCGCCTTGTCATTCATCATTTTGACAAAGGCCTCCTCGCTCCCTGCAATATGCTCAGCCACGGCAACGCTTGCATCATTTCCGGAGGCTACGGCGATACATTTCAACATGGTATCGAGCGTCTGAACCTCTCCCTGTGCCAAATATACCTGCGACCCGCCCATGGATGCGGCATGCTCACTCACCAGCACCTCCTCCTGAAGATCTGCCTTGCCCGCCTGCACTGCCTCTAAAGTAATCAGCAGGGTCATGATCTTCGTAATGCTGGCCGGGCTTCTTTTTTCATCTGCATTTTTCTCATAAATCACCTTGCCCGTCGACCGCTCCATGAGTATGGCGGAGGGAGCCGAAAGCTCCACCTGAGCCTTTGCCGTTAGCGGAATGCCCATGCACTCCATAAACGTCAAGCAAAACGTAATGAGCCAAAATAAAACCTTATTAAATCTGATTCTTAGACTGTGCAAAAAAGCCACACCCCCATTTCTGCTTACTACAGAATATGAAGGCATGGCTCTAATTAGAACAACCCTACGATGGTTCGTCCTTTTTTTCTTCTTGATTCTTTGCGTCTGCCGCCTTCATGATGTTAAGCGGCTTAGATCCTTCCGGATGATTTACGCGATTTGCCCTGCTAATGTCAGGCGTTTCCTTGAGTCCCTGTCCTCCAAGTACCTTCGGCCATCCAAAGATCTGGCTGATCTGTACCATGTAATCAATAAAGACAAGGAAATATATGACAGCCAGAAGGAATATCCCGAGACGCTTATCCAGGCGATCCACCAAATTGATCACGGTACCATGCAGGATATGCACGACGACCAATGCATAAACGCCCCAGGCCAGCGTGCTCTCGAGACAGATAATACCCTGATAATTAAACGGTTTCTCCTTATAATCCCACCAGAGCTCTCCCATGTACTTAATCATGGCCTTACCAACCAAAAACTCAAAGATCGTCGCCGTGACGCAGCCCAAGACATAAATGATGAGATAACGCCCCTTAAAGGGAGAAAACAAAATATATGCACCGATGCATCCAACGCCGTAGATAGGACAAAACGGACCTCTGGCAAAGCCTCTGTTCGTCACTTTACGATTGCAGATGGACATATAAATCGACTCAATCAGCCAGCCCACCATGCTGTAAATGGCAAAGAGTGCGAAAAAATGATATGCATCCAGTGATTTGATAGCTTCAATCCACATCATAAGCCAAAACTCCTTGAATCAAAATCCCCAGTCGAATGCTCGGCTGGGGATTTATTTTTTTAGTTATATTTGCGCTTTCTAGCAGCCTCAGACTTCTTCTTACGCTTCACGCTAGGCTTTTCGTAATGCTCACGCTTACGAATCTCCTGCTGAATACCAGCCTTTGCACAGCTTCTCTTGAAGCGACGCAAAGCACTGTCTAAAGTCTCGTTTTCTTTTACGATTACGTTTGACATGTTTTACACCCGACCCTCCCTTCAGTCCCGCTAGCATTTCTGACTGATTGGGTTATTTTTTGTAGCGCTTATCACGCACACTAATGACATTATATCATAAAATTTTGATTCGTCAACTATTTTTTCGTGCAAAATCAAATGCATACCATTTAATCCGCCCACAGCTTTCCGAATCGATTATAACTGGCTTTCCAAAACCTTTGCAGCTTCTGCAATTGCCGCAGGAATTCCGGCGGGATTCTTTCCGCCTGCCTGTGCCATGTTCGGGCGTCCGCCGCCGCCACCGCCAACCAGTGCCGCAATGCCCTTGATCAGGTTTCCGGCATGTGCGCCTGCCTTGACAGCACCGTCCGTTGCCATGGCGATCATGTTGACCTTGCCATCTACGTCCGAAAGAAGAACAATCACGCCTTCTCCAAGCTTTTCCTTCAGCTGATCTCCAAGATCACGAAGTCCGTTCATGTCTACGCCCGCAACGTTGGTTGCAAGAAGCTTCATGCCCTTGACCTCCTTCACCTGATTCATCACGTCGCCCAAGGAGTTTTTCGCCAGCTTGGACTTTAAGGATTCATTTTCAGAGGAAAGTGCCTTCACCTCAGCCTGTAGATGCTGGATCTTCTCTACAAGGTTCGCCGTCGTAGATTTTGCAGCTGCAGCGGCAAGCTTTAAGGTTTCTTCTATCGCTTTATAATGCTCAATGACGTTGGCAGAGGTCAGTCCTTCAATTCTGCGTACGCCAGCCGCAATACCACTCTCGGAAAGAATCTTGAAGGATGCAATGTCGCCAGTCCTCTTAACATGCGTACCACCACAGAACTCCTTGGAGAAATCCCCAACGGATACAACGCGAACCGTTTCGCCGTACTTTTCGCCAAACAGTGCCATGGCACCACTCTTCTTTGCCTCTTCAATGTTCATGACCTGCGTGCATACGGGAATGTCTTCCAAAATCTTTGCATTTACGATCTCTTCTACCTTTGCAATTTCCTCCTCGGTCATTGCGCGGGAGAAGCTAAAGTCAAATCTGGTTCTTGTACCATCCTGATAGGAGCCCTGCTGATGAACCTGATTGCCAAGTACCTGCTGCAGCGCCGCCTGCAGAAGATGCGTCGCCGTATGGTTTTTACAGGTGCTTGCACGGTTTGCCTCATTGACCTCCATGCGAACATGATCCTTTACGGAAAGCTTACCGGAAACGACCTTGCCTACATGTCCCACCTTACCGCCAGGAAGCTTGATGGTCTCCTCAACCTCAAATACGCCATTCTCTCCGCGAATCATGCCAAAGTCACCCTTCTGACCACCCATGGTTGCATAGAAGGCCGTCACGGGAACAACGATCGTACCACTCTCGCCCTCGGAAAGGCTCTCCTTGCGCGCGCCGTCAGAAGCAAGCGCCGCAACAAAGGTCTCATTCATGGTAACGTCATAGCCTACGAATTCCGTCGTAAAGCTCTCGCCCAAATCCTCGAACAGATTCGCATCCGTAGAAAGCTTTGCGGAGAAGTTCTGATTCTCACGAGCCTTCTGCTTTTGCTCCTCCATGGCCGTTGCAAAGCCTGCCTCATCCACGGAAAGTCCCTCTTCCTCAGCAAGCTCCACCGTCAGCTCGATCGGGAAACCAAAGGTATCATAGAGATAGAATGCAGATTTACCATCAATCTTGTCACTCTTTTCAGCCTGCTTCTGCTCCAGAATCTTCTTAAATTCCTTCAAGCCATTTTCCAGCGTAGCTTCGAAACGCTCGATCTCCTTGCCAAGCTCAGAAAGAATAAACTCCTGATTCTTTACCAGCAGGGGATAGCTCTCTGCATAAACGCCAATATAGGTCTCAGCAACCTTTAAGATATTCTCCTTCTGAAGGCCAAGCGCCCTTGCATGTCTTACGGCACGACGAATCAGTCTGCGGAGCACGTAACCGGCGCCTGCATTGGAGGGAAGGAGCTTTTTCTCATCACCGATCAGCATGACCGCCGTACGGGTATGATCCGCAAGTATTCTCATGGATCTCGTCAGCTTCTCGTCAGCATCATATTTAATACCGCTTGCCTGCTCGATATAACTGATGGCCGGTGCATGAAGATCAATCTTATAAACGTCATCCAGGCCATTTAAGAACGCCAAAATACGCTCCAGGCCCCAACCGGTATCTACGTTCTGCTGCTTTAAGGGCGTCAGATGACCATCCTGATGCTTCTCATACTGCATGAATACGTCATTACCGATCTCCGTGTATTTTCCGCAGTGACATCCAGGCTTACAATCAGGGCCACAGGGCGGAACGTCCTTGACATAGAACATCTCACTGTCAGGACCACAGGGGCCATACTCGAGTCCCCACCAGTTGTCCTCTGCGGGAAGATAAAAAATATTCTCCTTCTTAAAGCCGGAAGCGATGCGATACTGAGCGCCCTCCTCATCTCTGGGAGCATTCTCATCCCCTGCAAATACGGTTGCTGCCAGGTGATCTGCATCAAAGCCGAACAGCTCCGTCAACAGCTCGTAGCTCCACTGACAGCGCTCCTTCTTGAAATAGTCGCCAAGGCTCCAGCTTCCCATCATCTCGAAGAACGTGCCATGACTCTTATCACCAACGGAGTCAATGTCGTTGGTTCTGACACAGCCCTGCACGTTGCAAAGTCTTGTACCAAGGGGATGCTTCTCGCCCAGCAGATACGGCATCAACGGCTGCATTCCCGCCACGTTAAACATAACGCCCGTGGAGCCGTCCGACACCAATGACACTGCTCCCACGTCCTTATGCCCTCTCTCAATATAAAACTGCTTCCAAGCCTTCCTTAATTCTGTCGAAGTGAATTTCTTCATAACTCTCTCCTCATCTCGTACCATTTGCGAAACCCTCGGGGCTATGGTTTGGATCATCTTCTCAGGCACGCTCGCGCTATGGGTGCAGCGTGCCTGAGAAGATGATCCAAACCATCCCCTCGAAACTATGTTAGCCTTTCAAAAATGACACATCTCTTTACTTTATTACTACCAAGTCATCACTGACTTGGACAAACGAATCTTACATATATGCAGGTTTATGTTCTAAATAGTTTTATTGACTTTTTTGTTAAATGTCTTTCTAAATTATTTTGTTTGCATCTACCTCGAGGGGAAGGATTGGGGTGTCTTTCTAGGTCAAATGATTAGTAGAAAGACATCCCAATCCTAGCCCCGAGTCATTCCTTATCCCAAAACAATCTTTAGAACGTAAATTTCTCTGCGAAGTAAGCATCCAAGTCTGCAATGGCAACACGCTCCTGCTCCATGGAGTCACGGAATCTTACGGTGACGCAACCATCCGTCTCGGAATCGAAATCATAGGTAACGCAGAACGGCGTACCGATCTCGTCCTGACGACGATATCTCTTACCGATATTGCCTCTGTCATCGAACTCACAGTTATACTTCTTGCAAAACTGCGTATAAATCTTCTCAGCGCCCTCGTTCAGCTTCTTGGAAAGAGGAAGCACGCCAATCTTCACGGGTGCAAGTGCCGGGTGGAAATGAAGCACGGTTCTCACGTCGCCGCCCTCAAGCTCCTCCTCGTCATATGCCGCGCAAAGGAAGGCAAGCACTACACGGTCAGCGCCAAGAGAAGGCTCAACCACGTAAGGAATATATTTCTCGTTGGTCTCATCATCAAAATAGGTCATGTCCTCGCCGGAGGTGTTTGCATGCTGCGTCAAATCATAATCGGTTCTGTCAGCAATACCCCAAAGCTCACCCCAGCCAAACGGGAACAGGAACTCAATGTCCGTGGTCCCCTTGCTGTAGAAGCAAAGCTCCTCAGGGCTATGGTCACGAAGACGGATCTCCTCCTCCTTCATGCCAAGGGAGAACAGCCAGTCACGGCAGAAGCCTCTCCAATACTGGAACCACTCCATGTCAGTACCGGGCTTGCAGAAGAACTCCAGCTCCATCTGCTCAAACTCTCTGGTGCGGAAGGTAAAGTTACCGGGCGTAATCTCATTACGGAAGGACTTACCGATCTGTCCGATACCAAATGGCAGCTTCTTACGAGAGGTTCTCTGTACGTTCTTGAAGTTTACGAAAATACCCTGAGCGGTCTCGGGACGAAGATAAACGGTATTCTTTGCATCCTCGGTAACACCCTGGAAGGTCTTGAACATCAGGTTGAACTGACGAATGTCAGTAAAATTATGCTTGCCACAGGTGGGACAGGGAATGTTGTTCTCCTCAACGAAGTTCTTCATCTTCTCCTGACTCCATGCGTCAACGCTTTCCTCAAGTTTGATGCCCTTCTCCTCGCAGTAATCCTCGATCAGCTTGTCTGCGCGGAAACGCTCATGACACTCCTTACAATCCATCAGAGGATCGGAAAAGCCTCCCAGATGTCCACTGGCCACCCAAGTCTGGGGATTCATCAAGATTGCGCAGTCTACGCCTACGTTGTAGGGATTCTCCTGCACAAATTTCTGCCACCAGGCTTTCTTAACGTTGTTCTTCAGCTCTACGCCAAGATTACCATAATCCCAAGTATTCGCAAGTCCGCCGTAAATCTCGGAACCGGGATACACAAAGCCTCTGGCCTTCGCCAACGCAACGATTTTTTCCATTGTCTTTTCCATAATTTTTCCTCTTCTCTCTTAAATATTTACTTCCTTATTTTTTCAGGATCACGATGACCGTGTCCTCGCAACCCGTAGTATCAATTCCGTCAGAAAGGAGCTTAACACCGTTTGTATAGTACATGACGTCCTCGGGCAGATGCATCACGCCCTTAAAATCGGTGACCAGAATGTGATTCGTGCGAAGCTTCACCTTGTTCGGCTCATCCAGCGTAATGCTTCCTCCTTTGTCATACAGCACGGTACCCGTAAATACGTGCTTTTGTTCAAAGGTCTCCTCGACCGTCTCATAATAAAGCTTTGTGTCCAAAAAGCTCCCGCAGGTGCTTCCCTTGTCAAACTGGTAGGTAACGCGAACCGCATTTTCGTCTTCCTCAAGCCTTGCGACCTCCAAGACCGTCGCAGGAGCGTTTTCACCCTCCTTATTTTCCCCATTGAACGAAGCCACCTCTTTGACCGCCATGCCCGTCAGCTCATCCAAGTCATAAAAATTCTTTTCAAAGCTGTCAACGACGCAGTAAATGACCTGACCATTCTTATCAATTGCCAATTGCTCCGTCGTCCACTTTTTCCATGCCTCATCCTTACCACATCCGCCAAGGACAAGTACCATAGTTAAAATGGCAATCAGCCGGGCAATCCATTTCCCATATTTCTTCATTCTCAACCAGCTTTCTGCCAATGAATGTAGTTAATTCAATATATTATAACTAAAACAAAGGGAAATTTCAACATAGACTTTTTAGAATTTCAAGACTTTTGAACTCATGATGCCAGTATTTTTTACAATAGTCCTCCGAAACAGCCTGTAATTCCTTTAAAACCTCCTCCGTCACCGTAAAAGTATAAAGCTTCTCCAGGCTGCTCCTCCCAATATAATCCAGCGCATATGCCGCGGAATCAGAAAGCGCCCTGTCATTCGGAACGCCAGGGAATTCTCCGTTCACGGCCATAGCCTTGCACTCAAAAATGACCCTTACGAGGGGTCTGGGCAGGGCAGGCACGGAAAGTGCCTTCAGTGACTGATACATTAGACCCAGCAATTGTCTTTCATCATTGTTTTCGCGGGAATAATAATCCGCAATTTCCGCAAAATACATGCCATAGTAGGCTCCTTCAAAATCGCTCATTAAGCCTTCAAAATAGTTTTTGATTTCTGCATCGGCTAATGTATAGGCATCTCTGCCCTGATACAGCTTAAACGTGCCAAAGGCAAAGGAATTTGTGGCTGCCGCCAGCTTATTCCCTTGCCTTCTCGCTCCCCTTGCAAATGCAACGATCTTTCCGCTTTCCTTCGTCAGGATGGTCACCCGCCTGTCATATTCCCCAGAGGGCGACTGCTTTAATACCATACCCGTGGCAAACAAAAACTCCTGCATGCCCTCTTCTCCTTCGCAATTAATTAACGTAATTTTTCTGTGCCAAGCCTACTGCCCTTTTTCTCTCCGCCTTACAAATTCAAGATAATCGCCAATCTTTCCCGTTGCCGCAAAGCATTCCCAAGAATCTGAAAGGGAAGTGCTGCGTTCGGGACGCTGAGTTCGTCTACCAGGCCAAAGCTCCTCACTAATTTCGTTTAGATGTTCCCTCCGGAAAGCTTCCGCACGCCGCACTCGCTCATGATCCTGCTCCCGTATCGTCATGCCTTGTTCCTCCTATGCCAAATCGATCAATAACCAAATATTCACCTAAATCCAATGGTGATAAATGACTTGAACCATCCTCCTCGATTAACATTAGGATTTGACATACGAAAGAACTTATGCATCCAAATTCTTCTTACTGCTTTGCATCCTTGGGATTATATCCAAAATTTTTCATCAGAATGTCGCTGTCGCGCCAATCCTTCTTTACTTTGACCCAAAGCTGGAGATTAACCTGCATTTCCAGCATGTCCTCGATCTCGGGACGCGCCTGTGATCCTATTTTCTTCAGCATCTGACCACCCTTGCCGATAATGATGCCCTTGTGGGACTCCTTCTCACAGATGATGGTAGCCTCAATGTGGCAGACATTTCCCTTTTCCTTCATGCTCTCGATGGTCACGGCAACACCGTGAGGAATCTCCTCATCCAGACAGCGAAGGGCCTTTTCGCGAATCATTTCTGCAACAATCTGTCTCATGGGCTGATCCGTGATGGTATCCTCATCATAAAAGGGATCTCCGTATGGAAGATATTTCAGGATACACTTTATTAATTCCTCCGTATTCACGCTTTTCAGCGCTGAAACAGGAACAATCTCAGCAAAGTCATATTCCTTCCGATAGACGTCAATGCAGGGAAGAAGCTCTTCCTTCTTAACGGTATCCAGCTTATTGATGACCAAAATCACGGGCGTATTTGTCTTTTGCAGCTGCTCTATGATATGGCGCTCACCTGCACCGATAAAGGTCGTCGGCTCCACCAGCCAGCAGATGACGTCAACCTCATTCAGCGTCCGTTCCGCCACGTTTACCATGTAATCACCAAGCTTATTTTTTGCCTTATGAATGCCAGGCGTGTCTAAAAACACGATCTGTCCTTCCTCCGTTGTCAGCACCGTCTGAATGCGATTTCTCGTCGTCTGGGGCTTATTCGAAGTGATCGCTATCTTCTGTCCGATCAAATGATTCATCAGTGTCGATTTTCCAACGTTGGGCCGCCCGATCAGCGTCACGAATCCAGATTTATAACTTTTGTTTTGTTCCATGCTTTCTCCTAATCTTCTTTCGTTGCATTTTCCTGCTTTATCAGCACTTTCCTGCACGATTATTACGCATTTCCCTGTAATTTAACTGCGCGTTTGTCTGCGTTTTTTCTTGTTTTCTCCACATACACACAGCAGGTCTTGTCCAAATTTGATATTACCTGTTTTACCCCTCAAACGTCAATAGCTTTTTCCGTCTTCTAAAAAAGGCCCCACCCAAAATGGGTGAGGCCAATGCTTCATGAAAGAATACTGTTCTTCATTTCATGACTGGTGTCAGAATCTATGTACACAATTTGGCATCAAAGCTTTTCAAATACAGGCATGTATTCGATGGGTGCGTCTACGGTGACCGTCTGACCACCCTCATAAACCTTACCGTCACTGGTCAGCTTCCACTGTCCTGCAGGCAGGTAAACGGCACGCTGGAACTGATTCAGCGCAAAGATCGGAGCAACCAGGTACTTCGCACCAAACATGTACTGATCATTGATCTCCCAGCACTTAGCATCCTCGGGGAACTCAAAGAACATGGCACGAATCAGGGGAGCACCGTTTGCGGAAGCCTCCTCATACAGGCTCTTAATATAATCATGCATCTGTACGCGAATGTCATAGTACTTGCGCATAATCTTATAATTATCCTCGCCATAGCTCCAAAGCTCGTTCGGCTGGCCAGTGTGAAGATATCCGCCGCCCCAGTCGCGATTGTCCAGAGGCGGAATATTATAAGGGCCTCTGTCACCGTGCATTCTCAGCACTGCGGAGTAAACGGCAAACTGATACCAGCGAATTAAGAGCTGACGGAAATCAGGATCTTTGACGTCATCCGTCATAAAGCCGCCGATGTCAGTCGTCCACCAAGGGATGCCCGCAAGGCCCATGTTCAGGCCTGCCATCACCTGTTCCTTGAAGGAATAGAAGGTGCTGGGAACGTCGCCGGACCAAATGACATTGCCATACTTCTGGCTGCCCGCCCAGGCACATCTCATTAGGTTTACAACCGTTCCGTCGCCAAGCTCCTTCATGGGATCATTGAACACGCGGCTGTACATCTGAGGATACAGGTTGCTGCACTCCAGTGCGGGGCCAATGCTGTAACGATAGTTTTCGAAGTCATAAACGCCATAATCAGGCTCAGAATTATCCAGCCAGAAGCCATCAAATCCAAGATCATAATAATTCTTCTTGCAGACCTTCCAAACATATTCACGGCACTTTGGGTTGAAGGGATCGATCTCCACGCAATCCCCCTGATAATCATAGGTCTGTGCTGCGCCGCGCTCCGTCTTGATGAGCAGTCCCTGATCCATCATGGGATAGAAATTCTCGCTCTTTCTGTCAACAGACGGCCATACGGATACGATGACCTTAATGCCCATGGAATGAAGCTCGTCCACCATGGCCTTGGGATCCGGCCAATAGGTCTTGTCAAACTTCCAGTCACCCTGCACCGTCCAATGGAAGAAGTCGATGACGATCATGTCGATCTTGATGCCCTCCTTCTGGTAAGCATGGGCAACCTCAAGAACCTCCTCCTGCGTGCGGTAACGAAGCTTGCACTGCCAAAGTCCCATCAAGCTCTCAGGGAATTTCGGAGCGCGCCCGGTCACGCCAGTATAGGTCGTCAGAATCTCCTTTGGCGTATCGCCTGCGGTGATCCAGTAATCCATCTGTCTCGTGGATCTTGCAATCCACTCGGTATAGTTATTTGCAAAGCTTACGCGGCCGACTGCAGGGTTATTCCACAGCATGCCATAGCCCTTATTGCTGATATAGAACGGAACGGAGGCCTGAGAATTTCTCTGTGCCAGTTCGAGAACACAGCCCTTCATGTCCATGTAGCTCTGCTGATACTGACCCATGCCGTAAATCTTCTCGCCTTCATTGGCATCGAACTTCAGATTCAGTTCATATCCGGTACCGCCAATGATCCCCTTCCACTCACGATTGATAAGCTTTAAGCATCTGCTTCCTTCAGAGATCGTACCATCATAAGAACGATAATACTCACGAAGCAAAAGCTTTTCTCCCTCAAAGAAGGAAATAATGCCGACAAAGTTCACTTCTGCACGAATTCTTCCGTTAGTGATGGAAGCATACTGACGCTTGTCAATATTGCCGTCTCCTACCCAGTGATCTCTCTCAAAGAACTCCACCTTCCCCTCCGTCACGGAAGGCTTTTCCGTAAGCGCCCAGTCATTCCCGGTAAATTCCGGAAGCATGGTCGCGCGAACACGCAGGGAATTCTCTCCCCATGCCTCAATGCGAACTGTCTCACCAGCCCGCTGAAATACAAGTGCACCATGATCATTCTTAAATTCCATCGTGACCTCCTAAAAATATTAATTTTAATTAAGCAATCGGCATAACGTAACCGTTTTCATTCTAATTTTAGCGTACTGATTTCAGGCAAAAAAGTCAATGATTTTCTTGTCTTTTCCCTGTATTATTTTGAGTAAAACCTTTTACGGAGTAGTCTCAATCATCTCCGCCAGTTCGTCAAGGTCAATCGTCAGTTCTTCCTGATATAATTTGAGGCCAAGCTTCCCTGAAAGCGGGTATACATGCGGTAAATAATCATCCTCCCACCAATAGGTCATCATGACCTTTCGATAGGGATCAAGAATCCAATACTCCTTGACTCCTGCATCAACATATTTCTGTAGCTTTTTGATACAATCTAGTCGTCTGGAAGATTCTGATATAATCTCCATACAAAAATCTGGCTGACCATAAATTCCCCATGTTTTAATCTTGTCCCGGTCACATAAAATAAAAATATCTGGCTGTAGCATTGTCTTGTCATCACAATCCAAATTTACATCCAAGGGTGCGTATAATACCTTACACTCTCCTTTTCTCTTACGTATAAAGCTTTCAATGGCAAACACGATGCTTATGGATAAACTCTGATGGATAAATTTCGGGGAACCATGATAATATAACACCCCATCGATTAACTCAGCATAAACATCCTCAGGAAGATGATAATAATCCTCCAGAGTATACTCTCCCTGCTGTTTTTCCACCTTCGAAGCATAAGAGCTTTCCTCCCTAACACAATCCACTTTCTGCTCTCTGGTTCGTAACCATACCTCATAAATTTTCTGCTCAAACAAATCCTTTTCTTCATCTGACATAAGATCTACCTCCTTCTTTTATTTCCAGTTTTTTCCACGCGAAAAAAACATGTTACCGTGCACTATTCCTTTAAAAGCTCTCGCATCATTCAATCACTGGGGAAAACGCAAGAATTCTAGGAATGCCAAGAATATTTCATAGAAAAATATGTCGGAACTGAATTTCCGGCAGAAAAAAAACTGCTTTGACATGTGTATCATAACACAATGTCAAAGCAGTTACAAGTTATTTATTTAAAACTATTGATTTACAGAAGTCTTTCCAGCGTTGCGCGAATCGCCTTAATAAAGTCGAGGCTGTTCAGGATCACGGGATGTTCGCAAGTAGAGATCAGGGACAGGCTCTTTGTCATCTTGCCATCCTCCACGGTCTTGATGCAGGCCTGCTCCAGCTTGTCAGCAAAGGTTACCAGCTCAGGAATCTTGTCAAGCTCGCCGCGCTTTCTAAGGGCACCCGTCCATGCAAAAATCGTTGCGATGGAGTTCGTTGAGGTCTCCTCTCCCTTTAAGTGCTTATAATAGTGGCGCTGAACGGTACCATGCGCCGCCTCGTACTCGTAAACGCCGTTAGGACTTACCAAAACGGAGGTCATCATGGAAAGGTCGCCATACGCGGTTGCCACCATGTCACTCATTACGTCGCCGTCATAGTTCTTGCAGGCCCAGATAAAGCCGCCCTCGGAACGAATGACACGTGCAACGGCATCATCAATCAGGGTATAGAAATATTCGATGCCCAGCTCCTCAAACTTTGCCTTATACTCGTTGTCATAAATCTCCTGGAAGATGTCCTTGAAGTTATGGTCATACTTCTTGGATATGGTGTCCTTCGTTGCAAACCACAGATCCTGCTTCGTGTCAACTGCATAGCTAAAGCATGCTCTTGCAAAGCTGGAAATGGACTTGTCCGTGTTGTGAATGCCCTGGATGATTCCACTTCCCGTAAAGTTATGAATCAGTTCGCGGGTAACGGTTCCATCCTCTGCGGTGAATACCAGCTCAGCCTTGCCGGGGCCGGGAACCTTGATCTCCGTATTCTTATAAACGTCGCCATAGGCATGACGAGCGATGGTGATGGGCTTTTTCCAATTGGTAACATAGGGAACGATGCCCTTTACAAGGATCGGTGCACGGAACACGGTACCGTCCAAAATGGCACGGATGGTTCCGTTCGGGCTCTTCCACATTTCCTTTAGATGATATTCGGTCATTCTTGCCGCATTGGGCGTAATCGTCGCGCACTTTACGGCAACGCCATACTTTAAGGTTGCATTGGCGGAATCCACGGTCACCTGATCATCCGTCTCGTTTCTATGCTCCAGACCAAGATCATAATATTCGGTCTTCAGATCGATAAAGGGAAGCAGAAGCTCATCCTTGATCATTTTCCAAAGGATACGGGTCATTTCGTCTCCATCCATCTCAACCAGTGGTGTCGTCATCTGAATCTTTGCCATGTTTTCATCCTCCATAATTCTGTGCTTGTGTTGTTTTGCCTCATCAGTCAGCTTCGCTGTACTTGAATTTGCAGTGCTTCAGTTTCCTTCCGTGTTATCTATGACGGAATTTCCCTCAAACAGCTCATGCAAGCCACATTTTACCATGTTTTCATAAGCATTGATCATGTGGTCATGCGCAAGCTTTTGTGCCATTTCTGCGTCTCCCGCCTTAATGGCATTGAGAATTCCCTCATGCTCCAGGTTGGACTTGGGCCCGCGATTTTTATTGCTCAGCGTCTTTTTCCGAACACGCAAGACATATTGGTGGAAATCCTTTAGCTGATGCTCTAGCATCTTGCTGTCGCAGGCTTCGTACAAAATCTCGTGGAAACGATTGTCCAGCTCGGTCATCTGTTCCAAATGACCCTTTTCTGCATGGAACTTTCCAAGATAGACATTCTCCTCGAGTTCTTCCAGCTGCTCCTGCGTAATATGCTCCGTTGCCCATCTGGCACAAAGTCCCTCCAACAGGGAACGAATCATATAAATGTCCTTGACATCCTTCTCCGTAATGCCCGTAACGTAGGCGCCTTTGTTTGGAATGATCTGAATTAATCCCTCGAGTTCGAGTTGCCGAAAGGCCTCGCGTACGGGTGTTCTTGAAACGCCCAGCTCCTCGCCAATGGCGACCTCCTTCAGCTCCTCATTTTCCTCATATTTTCCACTCAAAATATCCTCTCGCAGCTTACTAAATACACGGCCGCGCAGAGAATATTTGTCCGTGACTTCCTTTTTTACGTCATACCCCATGACCTTGACCTACCTCCTGCCAAAGGCTTCCTATTCGCCAATCTTGTAGCCCTTTTCCAGGCAAATCTTATTTACCTGGGCAACAATTTCGCTGTCCGTCATAACGGTAACGCGTCCATCTGCATATTCCTGATCCACCCAAGCCTTCATGTCCTTGACAAGGGCATCCGTCTTTTGCACCTGCTTCTCACCCTTCAGCTTATAATAGGTATTCAGCCAATGTGCAATGCCTGCAAGGCCAGAGGTATTGGAGATGGCACAAAGCACGGGCCTGTTCAGGAATTTCTCCGTATCAAAAATGTTGTAAATCTCCTCATTCTTTAGAAGACCATCTGCATGAATTCCCGCACGGGTTACGTTAAAGTTCTTGCCGACAAAAGGCGTTCTCTCAGGAATATGATACCCGATCTCCTTCTCATAGTACTCAGCAAGCTCCGTGATTACGGTTGTGTCCATGCCGTTTAAGTCACCGCGCAGCTGTGCATATTCAAATACCATGGCCTCAAGCGGTGTGTTACCGGTTCTCTCACCAATGCCAAAGAGAGAGGTGTTAACGGCCGCACAGCCATAGAGCCAAGCCGTCGTGGAGTTAACCACTGCCTTATAGAAATCATTATGACCATGCCACTCAATGAGCTCACTAGGCACGCCAGCATGTGTATGAATCGCATAAATGATGCCCTGTACGCTTCTCGGAATAACGGCGCCGGGGAAGTTTACGCCATACCCCATGGTATCGCAGGCACGAACCTTAATGGGAATCTTATACTCCTCCATCAGCTTCATCAGTTCAAGGCAGAAGGGTACGACATAACCATAAATGTCAGCTCTGGTGATATCCTCCATGTGGCAGCGAACGCTGATGCCCTCCTCAAGGCAATCACGGATGACACTCAGATAGTGGTCCATGGCTTGGCGGCGATTCATTTTTAATTTCATGAAGATGTGATAATCGGAGCAGCTGACCAGAATACCCGTTTCAGGCATGCCGATCTCCTTCACCAGCTTAAAGTCCTCCTTGCTGGCACGAATCCAGCTCGTCACCTCGGGGAATTTGTAGCCGCGCTCCATGCATTTATATACCGCGTCACGATCCTTCTTGCTGTACAAGAAAAATTCGCTCGCACGGATCATGCCGTTCGGGCCACCCAGCTTATGCAGATAATCATAGATCGTAACGATCTGCTCCGTCGTATAAGGCGCACGGGACTGTTGTCCGTCACGGAAGGTAGTGTCGGTAATAAAAATGTCCTTCGGCATGTCATGAGGCACAATCCTGTCGTTAAAAGGAATCTTCGGAATCTCAGAATACGGGAACATGTTACGGAAAACGTTTGGCTTGTCCACGTCATCCAAAATATACATGTGCTCCTCGATCTGCAAAAGGTTGTTTTTACTATTCATGGAGACCGGTCTGTTGGCAAACATGCTTTCATCTTCACCTAAATAACTCATCTTAACCCTAATCCGCCTTTCTCATTTCCTTTAAATTGCTTACTTGTATGATTGTATACAATCATACGAAACGTGTCAAGCCTTTTTACAAACTTCTTTGAAATATCTAAAAAGATCCTCTTCGAACCCGTTCCAGCATTGCCCTGGGACATACCATGCCCCACCCCTGTTGATTCCAAGGCTCACCAAGGTCTGTCGCCGTTGAAGTCAGAAGTCTTTTGAGTTCTTTCGCCGTGAGTTTCGATTCCGACTGCAGCACTCTTGCAAGACATCCCGTGACGATGGGCGTCGCCATGGAGGTTCCGCTTCGAACTTCATACGCAAACTCTGCGCGCATTCCCCTTTGATATCGTCCTGAGCAGGATTTGATTCTTGTTCCCGGCGCTACTATGTCTGGCTTCCTTACAACGGAATTCCGTTTCCCTCTTCCAGAACGGCTTGCACATCTCGATGGATCCCCACGAAAATACTCCCCGTCATGACAGCCAACGGATATCACCTCACTGCCAGCTCCCAAAAAAGAAAGAGAGCCTGTCGCAGGGCCCTTATTGCCTGCTGCGCAGAGGACCAAGATACCATGCTCCGAAAGCCTTTCAAGCATAGCGCGAAGCTTTTCCTCCTTTCCCTTGCTGCGAAGATTCGCAATGCCAACGGATAGGTTCAAAAGTCTCGTCTCATATTGCGATTGCGTCTCCAAAACCCAATGCATGCCCTCCAGCATCTCCTCCACGGAGCCATCGCCGCGTTCATCCAAGACCTTTCCAACGACAAGTCTCATACCCGGACAAATCCCCTGGTATCTGCCAAAGGATAGGGAACCATTCCCCGCAAGAATCCCGCAGACGTGCGTTCCATGACCATAATCATCATATGGCGTTTGATAAAAATAGCGCCTTCCGGCCTTTCCCGATTGTCCCGTAAAATCGTGAAAGGCGAAAAGCGCCTCTTTTAGGTCAGGATGCTGTTTTATTCCACTGTCCAAAACGGCGACCGTCACCGTTTGCCCATGGAGTCTTGCCAGATATGCGTCCGTCAATCCCAATTGCCTCCTGACCCTATCCATGTCGTTCTTTCCTTTTTCGTTCAAGTCATTTCTATTTTATGTCATCATTGGAAAGAAGTGCCTACGTATTCTACCCTTGCCTGATGATCCAAGGGATCCCTGTCGTCATAATGAAATACGACCCAGCAGGGATTCGCTCTCCTTACCGGGAGACGATCCGCTCCCTGCTCCCTTTTTTCAGGAAAGTGATAATGGAATGGCTCCAAATGACTCATTTTTCCGTTGGCACAATAGGTTCTTGTCATTTCCTTATATCCGGAAGGGTCTGGCGCCCAATCTGGCCTCGTCTTACAATTTTCCCGATAATAAAGGTCAAAGGTCAGCGCCTCCTGAAACAATTCCTCCGAAGCATTCTTTTTTCCTCTCAGAAAAGCAAGCAAAATTTCGCACCTTTTGATTCGAGAATGCTGCATGCCAGAATACCCCTTTTCCTCATAAAACTGCCCTAATTCCAAAAAGAAGTCAAACATGCTATCCGCAATGGCATACAGAAGCTTCATGGTCACTTCAAACTGTCCACTGTTATAATAGACCTCGAGCATCTCCTCAACACACTTAATCTTCAAAATCTCTTCATAGCTCAGCCAATTCGTATAAAGCACTTCATAGGGCGGCTCGTCATGATAGGCAATTCCATATCGTTTCGCGTTCTCATACATATAAGAGCCCTTAAGAACCTTGAGGAATCCGAGCTGTAATTGATTCGGCCACAGTGCGTAAATCTCGTCAAAAGAATGGCGGAAACTTTCATAATCCTCATAAGGAAGGCCTGCAATCAAGTCTAAATGTTGATGCACGTTGCCAAATTCCCGAATTTTTTGCACGACCTCCTTGACGCGTTCCAGCTTCATGCTGCGCCGGATTTCCTGAATCGTCACCTCATTCGTAGATTGTACGCCAATCTCCAGCTGAATCAGTCCCGGACGCATGGTTGAGATCAATGCAAGCTCGTCCTCCCTTAGGAGATCCGCAGAAATCTCAAAATGAAAGTTCGTTATTCCCTGATCATGTTCCACCAAGTATTTCCAGATTTCCATGGCATGATGATGGTCACAGTTAAAGGTTCGGTCCACAAATTTCACTTGTGGAACCTTTTTATCCAAGAAAAATTGCAATTCCTTTTTCACAAGTTCAAGGTCGCGAAATCGTAACTTTTTATCAACGGAGGATAGACAATAACTACAGGAAAAAGGACAACCGCGACTACTCTCATAATAGATAATGCGGTTCGCATATTCCTCAAGATCATCATAGCAAAATGGAACGTCACTTAAGTTTTTGGGCTGGCGGACGGGCGTAAAATGAATCTCTCCCGTTTGATTTCGATAGGCAATCCCATCAATCATAAGTTGCTCCGCCTGGGATAAGCATTCGCCCGCGGACACATAGTATTCACACAATTCTCGGAAAGTATCTTCACCTTCCCCGATCATGACGCCAGTAATGGCCGCATGCTTTTCAAGGAACGCCTTCGTCTCATAAGAAACCTCTGGCCCGCCAACCCAGATGGGCACGGATGGACAAAGCTTATGAAACTCTCTTATGACAGCCTCTACATATTCCAAGTTCCATAAATAAACAGAAAAACAGATTATGTCAGGCTTTTGGATATATAGGTTTTGCAGAATGTCATCTTTCATCTGATTGATCGTGTATTCTGCAATAAAAACATTCTCCTTGCAGCCGCCGGCACTTGCCCGAAGGGAATGCACTGCAAGGTTAGAATGGATGTATTTAGCATTGATCGCCACAAGAAGAATTTTCTTCATTTGTTATCACCTCTTTCCCATCTTAAACGAAAATCATAAAACATGTCAACCTTTCCCACCCTCCTGCATAGTATAAACTACAAACAATTTTGGAGGCATTCAAACATGAGTGACTTATCCGCAACCAATTGTGGCTGCAATAATGGCTACAATACTTCTTGTAACGGCAACAACTGGATTTGGATTCTGTTACTGTTATCCTGCTGTGGTGGGAATGGTAATGGTCTCCTCGGAACCAATTCTGGCTGTGGCTGCAACGGCAACAACAATTCCTGCTGTGATTGGATCATCTGGATTCTGCTTCTTAGCACCTTCTGCGGCGGGAACAATGGCGGATGTGGATGCGGCTGTAACTAACAAGGCGCATGGCTCCGCGTTTCTGAGACAGGCGAAACAGGCCCCCCACGGAGCCTGTTTCCCTTCTGCGTCAAACACCGTGAAGACATATGTCAAAACGAAATACTATTTTCGTTATAAAGCTTGTTGCCTGACATAATCATAGAAGGAGATCGATGGAAAGGCTGTGGAATGCATGGATGAAAAAGGAAGCTTTGATTCAATATTTACCTCTGGCTCGCTTCAAATGCTAAAGGTCCTGCTTCCCTGCCTTCCAGCGGACAAGCGTGGCGGCTTTGCCATTTTTATCCGCATGCAGGAGCTCCTGTTTACGATGGATCAGGTCAGGCAGTTTCATGGCTCCATTCCCATGGAATCCTCTCCGTCAGGTGATGCTTTATTCGATGCGCTTTTGCCTTATTGCAATTCCTCTCAGGAGGAACAATTGCGTCAGATGAAAAGCATGCTAAAACAAATGGAACAAATCAAGGAGGCGATGGAAATGGCCCAAATGATGCAGGAGCTCTTTCCCGAAGGCATGAATATGGAGAACATGGATTTTTCTCAGATGATGAACCTGTTTTCCGGTCGTACGGAGGATGACAACAGATAGCTTAGGATGGCAATGCCATCATGATAACCAAATCGCCGAAAGGAGCAAACGTTCTATGGAACCATGGATGACAGATGCACTGGTACAGTCCATCCCAAAAGAAAAAATGGAATTTTTATCGAAATTATTTCAGCAGGGAAAAGGAAGGTCTCAGAAGGAAATGATGGCAAACCTTCTTCCGCTTCTCAAGGAGGGCAAGGAAAAAGGTCTGAGCTTCACTCCCGCTGAAATATCCGCAGCAATCGCGGCAGTACGAAAGCACAGCAGTCAGGAGGAGAATCAGAAAATTGATGAGCTCCTAAAACGCATGCATCCTGCGAAATAGAAAGTGCCATGGGCAAATCCCATGGCACTTGGAAATATACGTTGATATTTCAAATCAGGAAATCATAAGCTCTGTAATTCGAATTTTTTACCTGCATTACTTCGCCACGATGTTAACCAGCCTTCCAGGAACATAAATCTCCTTAAGGATGTTTCCGGTCAGTTTGTCACCAAGGGCTTCCTTTGCTTTTGCAATGGCGCTCGCCTGCTCCTCATCCTTCGCGATCATGATGGTCGCCTTTACCTTGCCATTCAGCTGTACGGCGATCTCAATGGTGGATTCTACGGTTTTCGCCTCATCATAGGTCGGCCAGGTCTGCTGGTAAACTCTTCCCTCAAAGCCAACGGCCTGCCAGAGCTCCTCGGTAATGTGCGGAGCCACGGGATTTAAGAGGATCAGGAAGGTACGATACTCAGCCTTCGTGATGGAGTTCTTCTTGTAGAACTCATTGATCAGTCCCATCATTGCCGCAATGGCCGTGTTATACTTTAGGGTCTCGAAATCAGAGGAAACCTTCTTAATCGTCTGATGCATCTTCGTCTCAAGGTCAGCGCTGTATGCGTCACCATCCACAAGGATGTCCTGCAGCTTCCAAACTCTCTCAAGGAATCTGCGGCAACCCTTTACGCCGTCCTCGCTCCATGCTGCGGACAGATCAAAGGCACCAATAAACATTTCATAGGTACGAAGCGTATCTGCGCCATAATCCTGAACAATATCATCGGGATTTACGACATTGCCGCGAGACTTAGACATCTTTTCACCGTTGGATCCCAGGATCATGCCGTGGCTGGTTCTCTTCTGATAAGGCTCAGCCGTCGGAACAACGCCCTGATCATAGAGGAACCGATGCCAGAAACGGGAATACAGAAGGTGCAGGGTCGTATGCTCCATACCGCCATTGTACCAATCCACGGGAAGCCAATAATTCAAAGCTTCCTTGCTGGCAAGAGCCTCCGTATTGGTCGGATCGGTATAGCGCAGGAAATACCAAGAGGAGCCTGCCCACTGAGGCATCGTATCGGTCTCTCTCTTTGCAGGCCCGCCGCAGCAAGGGCAGGTCGTATTTACCCAATCAGTCATGGTTGCCAGAGGTGATTCGCCATTGTCCGTAGGCATGTAGCTTTCTACCTCGGGAAGCTCTAAGGGAAGCTCTGACTCGTCAATGGGAACGTAGCCGCACTTCTCACACTTTACGATTGGAATGGGCTCACCCCAATATCTCTGACGGGAGAATACCCAGTCACGAAGCTTATAATTCGTCTTGCTGGTTCCAATGCCCTTTTCCTCTAAGAATGCAATGATCTTCTTCTTTGCGTCAGCAACGGACAGACCATTCAGGAAATCAGAATTCACTAAAATACCCGTCTGTACGTCAGTAAATACCTGCTCAGTTACGGGAACAGGGCTTCCTGCAACGACTTCAATGATGGGAAGGCCAAACTTCTTTGCAAAATCCCAGTCTCGCTCGTCATGCGCAGGTACCGCCATGATGGCACCGGTACCATAGCTCATCAGTACGTAGTCGGAAATCCAGATGGGAATCTCCTTTCCGTTTACGGGATTGATCGCGGAAAGACCATTGATCTGAACGCCAGTCTTGTCCTTTGCCAGCTCGGTACGCTCGAAATCCGACTTTTTGGATGCGAGTTCGCGGTATGCAATCACGTCATCCCAATTCTTAATATCTTCCTGATACTTGTCAATCAGAGGATGCTCAGGAGAGATGACCATATAGGTTGCTCCAAACAGAGTGTCAGGACGAGTCGTGTAGACACGAAGCTTGTCCTCTTTACCGGAAAGCTGAAAATCCACTTCAGCGCCCTGAGACTTACCGATCCAGTTCTTTTGGGAGACCTTTACCTTTTCAATATAATCTACGGTATCAAGACCCTGAAGAAGCTTGTCCGCATACTCCGTAATCTTCAGCATCCACTGGCTCTTAACCTTACGGATAACTTCGCTTCCACAGCGCTCGCAAACACCGTTTACTACCTCTTCATTCGCAAGGCCAACCTTACAGGAGGTACACCAGTTGATTGGCATCTCCGTCTTGTAAGCAAGACCTGCCTTAAATAATTTCAGGAAGATCCACTGCGTCCACTTATAATAACCAGGATCCGTGGTATTAATCTCGCGATCCCAGTCAAAGGAATAGCCCAGGGAATGAAGCTGTGCCTTAAATCTCGCCACGTTGTTCTTCGTCACAATCTTTGGATGAATGTGATTTTTAATGGCATAATTCTCTGTTGGAAGGCCAAATGCGTCCCAGCCCATCGGATACAGCACGTTGTAGCCCTGCATTCTTCTCTTCCTTGCGACAATGTCCAGCGCGGTATAAGGTCTCGGATGACCTACGTGAAGTCCCTGTCCTGAAGGATAAGGGAACTCAACCAGCGCATAAAACTTCGGCTTGGAATAGTCTGTGGAGGTGGCAAATGCCTTCTCCTGATCCCAGATTCCCTGCCATTTTGATTCTACCTCATGATGATTATAAGGAATCGCCATATCTACTTCCTCCTAATGAATCGCCTTGCGAATTACTTTGTTAGTCCAATATTTTACTCGTTTTTAACCATAATGTCAAGGATGGAAAACACTTTCCGAGTTTATGTATTTTAACGTCAATACGAACTCCCGGAAGGCTTAGAAATTAAGGCGGCATCTGCCGTCAGACAAATGCCGCCCTAATGTTTTATTCTTCTTCCTTTTTACGCTTTCCGGTATAGATGCCGGTGACGATGGCTGCTATTGCAAAGCTCATGCCAAGCACCAGAAGGATTCTGTTTTCTGCCTCCACGCCGTCCGTCTTCGGGGAAATTCCCGTCGCCGTCGCGGTCGCCGTGCCACTAGTTGCAGTCGCGCTTACGCTGCTTGCCGTCAGCCATTCGTCCGCATAACACAGTGCGTAGGTGGAGAACTTGTCAGATTCAAAAATTACGTCATACCCGGTGGTTTCCGCAAGCACGTCAGCCGCTCCGCCATGAACGCGAACCACGTAGAA
>JAFXQK010000065.1 GCA_017527205.1 Lachnospiraceae bacterium
CCTAATAATTTCACTGTCTGAATGCCAAATTCGAAAACGGGACAGTTATAAGGGACACTTTACCTCCCACGAGGGCTCCGTCCCTTCCGGCGAGGTATTCTCCGACAAAATCCGAGTGTCCGAGTAGCAAAGTGGCAAGCTCTAGATAAACCCCGATTTGTCTTTCTACGTTAAGAATTAATCTAATGATAATTTTAGCTGCTCTGCCCGGTTCTCTGCATCATCTATCCTATTCTCAAGCCGGTCCACTTCACTATCCAGTTCATCAATCCTATCCTCTATTTCATCAAGCAGGAACTCCGAATCTTCCATACTGTCAGGAATAATTGTTCCTACAGGACAATTCGTTAGGTTTATGTCACAGTTATCACCAACAATTAAATCCCCCTGACAGTTAGATAATTGAATATGAATCTCATTTCCCTCTGATTGCAGGAACCCTTTTAACAGTTCCTCAAGAATCTTTACTCGTTTTTCCAGTTCAGCGTACTTATCTTCCATGTTTACCCCCTCTATTTGAAATTTATTTTTCTTTCTCTATCTTTTCAAGTGTGTCTTTTAGGATTTCTTTACGCAATTCTGACAGCCACTCTGAAAACTCCACTGTGTTAAACGCATATGAGAGATATTCGCCAACTATGTTCTGCAACGCCAAATACGTTAATAATTTAGACGCTTGTATTTGATTCACGTATCGTGGTAAATTTGTTCAGCTAATCCTTTATAATCCACTGATCCATTCCTGGTCCAGCATCTTCATTAGGGCGTACCTTAAAACCAAACTTTTCGTAGAATGGTTCCTTCCCCTTCGCCGAATTAAGAGTGATCTTAACCTTATAGCCAGGCTTCATGTCACTTTGCAGCTTTTGCAGGCAGGCTTCCACAAGCTTTCTGCCAATGCCCTGGCCTTGATACTCGGCCTCAACAGCATGCTTTTGCTTCTTCCAACGGGAATTGCACCCAGCCGACTTTTTTCCTTAAATCCATGTATTCTTCCGGAGTAATATAATCAACATAGCGAATCATACCGTTGTTCCCCCTAACGAGCCCATATGAATAAATTGTTAACATTGCGTTATTCCGAAAGTTAAGCTTTCTGGCCCGTCTGCATTAACGCCTCTTTGCCAGGCACTTCAAACAAGCGATTCTCTTTTATGTTCTTCTTCATTCTTTTCTTGTTTTTCAATACGAAGACAAGGAGTGGCTCCTTATACAGATAATAGCAATCTATGGCGCCTTCGTCATCTGGTGTTTTGTTATATGGTCTGTCCATTGCAGACACCTTTTTTATGTCATACCACCAGCCAAGCTCCTGACTCTTGATTTTCCAGATTAATCTCCATGCCGTCATATAGTCGTTGTGTCGTATGGCCCTGAAAATGTTGATCATCGACAGTGCCGTCTCCGTCCTGTAATCCTCTTCCGTAATCCCTTCAATGATCTTCAGTTGCTCCTCAATCACCTTTTCGACTGCGATCTGCAACTCTTCCGTGGTGCCGCAGTCAACCCAGACCCACTCGTCATGAATGATCTTTTCCGGCCCAGGGAGCCCAATAATCCTGTGACTTATCGGTTGCTCAGCATTAAATTTATAGGAAAAATTCTCATACATATGACCATAAGTCATTTGGGAAAAAAGCTCCCATCTGATCTCGTCCGCATAGAGAGGCTTAAAGAAAATGCCCGCGTACAATCTGAATCTTCCGTCGATTCTTTGCAGGCGTGGCCAGAAATGAAAGAGTATGTCATCCCTGATCAGCCAGAAATGATCCTCCTTCTTTTTCAAGCCATACTTCTTCTTGCACTCTTTAATGATTGCGTCGTAATCAAACAGATCAAATAAAAGTCCGCTCATGTTATCACCTTATCATATGAGTTTTTCTATTCCCATCCACAATCTTCGATAAGAAAATCCGGAAAGGAACTACCTATATAATCCAAATCAACATCATGATAGAAAACATATGCTATTTCATTACTCTCCTCTGAAACTCCAATAAAAGCATCACTGCCTCGCCGGAATGCAGGAGTATCATCATGCTCTATGTATCAATTTCCCGTGATATATCTCGCTACATACACGCCGCTGGCAGACGCGTGTGAGAGCGAATGTGTGATCCCGCTGCCATCTCCAATGATAAAGAGATTCTTATGCAACGTCTCCAGATTCCCGTCGATCATCACTTCCATATTGTAGAATTTGACTTCCACACCATAGAGCAAGGTATCGTCGTTTGCGGTACCCGGAGCGATCTTGTCGAGCTTGTAGATCATCTCAATGATACCGTCCAGGATACGTTTGGGCATTACAAGGCTTAAGTCACCCGGCGTTGCATTTAAGGTCGGTGTGATAAAGGCCTCGTTGATCCTTGACTGCGTACTTCGGTGTCCGGTGATCAGGTCGCCGAAGCGTTGCACGATTACACCACCGCCCAGCATATTGGAAAGTCTTGCGATACTCTCACCATAGCCGTTGCTGTCCTTGAACGGCTCCGAAAAATGTTTTGCTACGAGCAAAGCAAAATTGGTATTCTCCGTCTGCTTCTTAGGATCTTCATAACTGTGTCCGTTTACGGTCACAATACCGTTTGTATTTTCATTCACCACCGCGCCCTTGGGATTCATACAGAAAGTACGCACCAGATCCCCATACTTTGCCGTACGGTAGACGATCTTGCTCTCATAGAGTTCGTCCGTCAGATGCGAAAAAACGGCCGCCGGCAGTTCCACGCGCACACCGATATCCACACGGTTAGACTTGGTCGGGATCTGCAGATCGCTGCAGACCGTCTCCATCCATTTGCTGCCACTACGCCCAGCGGAGATGATGCAGCGGGTACCGCCATAGGTCTTATTCCCTCCTTCTTCCTTCACCTCGATCTCATAACCATCATCGATCTTGCGCACCTTTTCCACTGTCGCGTTGAAATGAAACTCCATTTTATCTTTTAATTCATTAAAAAGATTTTCCAGAACGATATAATTGACATCCGTGCCCAAATGACGCACCGAGGCATCCAGAAGATGCAGGTCATTCTGCAGGCACAGTTTCTTGATCGCGGTATTTGCCGTGGAATACAGATGCGTTCCCTCTCCGCCGTGGCTTAAGTTAATCTGATCCACATATTCCATCAGTTCGATGGCTTTTTTCTTGCCGATGTATTCGTACAAAGTGCCGCCAAACTGGTTGGTGATATTGTACTTACCGTCGGAAAATGCCCCCGCACCACCAAAACCATTCATAATCGAACAGGTCGCGCAGCCAATGCAGTTCTTTACCTTCTCGCCGTCAATTGGGCATTTGCGCTTGTGCAGCGGATAGCCCATCTCGAATACCGCAATCTTTAATTCCGGTTTTTGTTTCACCAGTTCGTACGCTGAAAAGATACCACCTGGTCCCGCACCAATGATCAATATGTCATAATTCATATCCGTAACTCCTTTTACTCATTTCGTCTGGATGAACAATTTGTTAACATTGCGTTATTCCGAAAGTTTAACTTACCGTTAAAAATTTGGACATAAGTGCCTCACAATCACATTATATTGCAAAATATCTTTCCAAGAGGGAGCCATCAGCCCGGAAAGGTGCGTAAATCTTAGGGAAAAATATCGCGTCATTTTGTTCCTTCCACGGTATTTGTCAGCCTGTGCAGTCGATGATAACAGACCATGATCAGAAAAGCTCCCGCACCAATCCATGCCGTAATCTCTGCCAGATAAACTCCCCAATACCCCAGAACCGCCGGAAGAAGCAGCGCAGCTCCAACGCGCAGCGCCAATTCCAGAAAGCCGGAAATCATCGGCATCACTGTATCGCCCAAGCCTTGCAGGGTAGTTCTGTAAACAAAAAGCAGATACAGCATGGGCAGCCCGGCTGCCATCACCCGAAGAAAATCATATCCAATCGCCAGCACCTGATCTGCCAGTTCCGCCTCATCCCGGATAAACAGGGAAAGAATGGACTTTCCGAATACTGTCATCAGCCCTCCGACGGTAAGCGCGAGCAGAAA
>JAFXQK010000066.1 GCA_017527205.1 Lachnospiraceae bacterium
CTGGACTTTTATGCAAAAAGTGGTATAGTACTTCTAGGCGTTGTTACAGATGCCTTTGTTTTTCGTTTTTAAAATTTCGTTTCCCGTTAACCAAGAAATCAACCAAAGTCAGCTTTGCTGGCGGCTTCTCTCAGAGAGGGCTTTTTCGAATTAAAATGAAAACATACGAAATCAGAAAAATGACAATTGAAGATTATGAAGGACTGCATGCCCTGTGGATGACCATTCACGGCTTTGGTATCCGCAGCATTGACGACTCTAGGATCGGCGTGGAGCGGTTCCTCAAAAGAAATCCCTCGACCAGTGTCGTCGCCGTGGCAGAGGATGGTTCCATCGTGGGCGGTATCCTTTGCGGGCATGACGGAAGACGCGGATGCTTATATCATGTTTGCGTGCGCGAGGATTATCGCCGATTGGGGATTGGAAAGGCAATGGTAGTTTATTGCATGAATGCATTGAAGGCTGAGGAGATCAACAAGGTCAGCCTGATCGCCTTCACGAAAAACGACGTGGGAAATGCCTTCTGGAATTGCATCGGCTGGACGAAGCGACTGGATTTGAATTACTATGATTTTACGTTAAACGAAGCAAACATTACGGCGTTTAACAAGTAACCTGAAGGAACCTATTTGCGACTCAAAAGAAGCAGGAGTATTTATGAATTTTTCCAAGTATCTGATGGATGATTTCCAAAGAGACGTGAATAAGACCATGGCAACGGTCTGCAGAATCGGCGCGCTTTTGATGATTCTTGTGATCATGCTGAACGCAACGGGCGTATTTTCGCTTGATTCGCATGCGTACCCGCCGCTGGTTGGCTGTGTGATCGTCATGTTCATCCCAACGCTGTATTATGATTTCTTACACATGGACAGCCCTGGAATGAGATATGTCTTTTTGACCATGACCGTCATCATGTGCGGTATTTTGTATACCTACTTTTCCTATCACGTGGTGATCATGCTGATCTTTCCGACGGTAATGGCGTGTCTCTACTGTGATAAGCGGGACGTCATCTATACGGAAGCCATTTCCGTTCCCGTCATCATCATCGCTCACCTGAGCGCTTATTACGTGAGATATCTTTCGGATGAGCCTCTGCAGACAATGCATAGGGTTGTATACTATGGCATCATTCCGAGATTGATCGAATTTTTAAGCATTGCAGTTCTTTGCTATGGCATCACCGAACGAATTCAAAAGCTGATTCGTGATTTGGTAAGGAAGAATAATGAGCTGGTAGCAAATGAGCAGATGCTGATTGAGTCCCTGACGAAGGTCATTGAGCTACAGTCGCAGGAGACGGGAGGTCACGTCCGAAGAGTTTCGGAATATACGAGAATCCTCTGTACTGCATGGGGCATGAGTCCTGAGATGGTATGGATGGTATCAACGGCGGCAATGATGCATGACGTCGGTAAGCTTTACGTTCCCGTAGAGGTGCAGGAGAAGCCTGCAAGACTGACGGATGACGAGTACGAAATCATGAAGCGCCACGTCTACTACGGCGAAAAGATGTTTGAAAATTCGACGGGCGAACTGATGGAGATTGCGAAGGCCATCGCACTGCAGCATCATGAGCGATATGACGGCAAGGGATACCTTGGCATCAAGGGCGAGGAGATTGATTTCAACGCGAGATGTGTTGCCATTGCGGACGTATTTGACGCGCTGGTATCCTCGAGACCTTATAAGAAGCCTTGGACGCCGGAAGAGGCAAAGCGTCAGATTATTTCTCAAAAGGGCAGACAGTTTGATCCCGAGCTGGTAGATATTTTTGTGGCACATTTTGATGAATTCTTGGCAGTCTTCAAGAAGTATCCTGATGCACAGGAGGAAATGGTAATCACCGCCAACCACTGGAGACGAAGACGAGAGAAATAAGGAATATAACTTCGTAAGCTGATGATCTCTAAAAGGGTCAATTACAGGAATGGATAGCAGGAAAGGATGAGGAAAGATGGAAAAGAATTTGAAGGTCATAGAGGGCGGCATCACCGCACCGCAGGGCTTTGAGGCAGCTGGCGTTGAGGCTGGCGTAAAGTATAAAAATCGTAAGGACATGGCATTGGTATATTCAACGGCTCCCTGTCAGGTGGCTGGAACCTTTACGAGCAACGTCGTTAAGGCCGCACCAGTGCTTTGGGACAAAAAGCTAGTGGAGACGGCTCCCTTTGTACAGGCGGTCGTTGTCAATTCCGGCATTGCCAATGCATGCACGGGAAAACAGGGCATGGATGCCTGTGAGGCGGAAGCAAAATGTGCAGGCAAGCTTCTTGGCATTCCCGAGACGGCTGTTTTGATTGGTTCTACCGGCGTCATCGGCATGCAGATGCCCGTGGATCGTCTGGAGGCAGGCATTGAAAAGCTGGTTGCGGCTAAGGCTGGCACGCTTGAGGCGGGATTGGAGGCAGCAAAGGCCATCATGACCACGGACACCGTGCACAAGCAGATTGCCGTAGAATTCACGGTTGGTGGCAAGAAGGCCGTGATGGGTGCGATGTGTAAGGGCTCTGGCATGATCCATCCCAACATGTGCACGATGCTTGGTTATGTTTCCACGGACGTAAAGATTTCGAAGGAGTTGCTGCAGAAGGCCGTGAGCGCAGCTGTCGTAGATTCCTTTAACATGATCAGCGTGGACGGCGATACCTCCACAAATGACACGCTGCTGGTATTGGCAAATGGTTTGGCTACAAATGCAGAGATTCAGGCAGAGGGTGCTGATTACAAGGCATTCTGCGAGGCACTGAATTACGTAACGAAGTTCCTTGCAAGAAAGATGGCTGGTGACGGTGAAGGTGCGACCTGTCTGTTCGAAACGAAGGTCGTCAATGCTGATACGAAGCAGAATGCGAGAATTCTTGCAAAGTCCGTGATCTGCTCCTCCTTAAGCAAGGCAGCGATCTTTGGACATGACTGTAATTTTGGCCGTTTCCTTTGCGCGCTGGGTTACAGCGGCGTGCAGTTTGATCCTGACAAGGTGGATTTATTCTTTGAGGGAAATGGCAAGCGGATTCAGGTCTTTGGTGATGGCGCGCCTTTAAGCTATAGCGAGGAGGAGGCAACGGAGCTGTTGTCCGCACCTGAGGTGACGGTGTACGTTGACATGCATAGCGGTGATCAGGAGGCAACGGCATGGGGATGTGACCTCAGCTATGACTATGTGAAGATTAACGCGGACTATAGAAGCTAAAGAACTCGGGGCTTGACCTGGGGTATCTTTCCGCTAACC
>JAFXQK010000003.1 GCA_017527205.1 Lachnospiraceae bacterium
AGGCTTATCCGCATTACGCTGGAACAAGCCTCGACCTTCAAAGCAGGATCCAGTTCTACCTGTTCTTTAACGACGTACCGCGTGACGGATATGCGAAGATCAGCTTTACGAACCACAACGGGACGAAGGTAGAAAGTACCGTGGCGGGAAGCGACTACCTGGTAGCAAGTTCCACCATGAGCGTCATCGTAGTAGACGAGCTGACGATACCGGATGCAAGAAAGCTAGTGACCTGCGAGGTATATGACAAGGACGGCAACCTTCTTGACAGCGTGACGGACAGCATAGAGTCGTACGTGTTCAGAGGAACGACGGGAGAAATAGATGAGGCCGTTTTGAAGTTTGCAGATTCGGCGTACAATTATTTCCATCCGACGAATTAAGCCAAACTGCAACATTATGCAAAAAAGTTCTAGAGAAATGATGAAAACTGCCTTGGAAGATATTCGCTCCAAGGCAGTTTTCTTTATGCGATCAAGCGAGGAAACTAAGCCTGTGATATCGAGTTTATGTATTGCTTCATGCTTGACATTATGATAGAATGAAAATAGATTGAAAATTTGCACGCAAAAAGACAAATTATGCATACAATTCAAGAGGAGGGAACAAAAAATGAAGCGAAATTGGAGGAGGTACTTAGCGCTTTTGTTGGCTTTTGTATTGGCCTTTTCGGACATGAGCTTTGTCAAGGCGGATTCCATCGATGGCGGCGAAGGGCAGGTCGGTGGTGAAACGTCTGGCAATGACGTTACGAATGGAAACGCTGCCGTGTATCAAATTTGGGGTAATTTGATGCAGGTGCAGTATGGAAATGGTGAGTATGGCGAGGAGCCTGATCCAGACACCCTTGAAATCGCGGATGCCCGTCCGGAAGGCAAGATGCTGGTTGCAAAGTACATTACGGGTGGAACCTATGTACCGAAGCTGAGCGCGAATGATCATACGGATGCAGACATTGCGCTTTTGATGAACAATGTGACGATCGACCTTAGTGGAACTGGGGAAAATCGCATTAAGAGGTTCTGGAATTGGTTCATGGCTGGTAATAGCACGGTCATTTTTGACAACATGACAGCCAGCACGAAGAAGGGCGCTGCCGATGCCGATCTGGACTATTTTCCTGAGTATACGGGGAACGTGAATGCAGCGGACTTATATAGCTTCTACAAAAATTATCCCTTTAACGACATCATTGAAAATGACCAGGTTGTACAATCTCGCAAGGAGCCCCGCTATGACGTGACTGGTGAGCAAGAGGTAGATGGTACCATTTTTGCAGGTCGCGTGGTAGTAGATGCCGGCGCGAACCTGATCATGAATGCCATTGAAGGCGAGGAAAATGAGCCGACAAAGGGTGGCCAGATTGAGGCAACCCAGATTGAAGTCAATGGAACAATTACGATGGTGCCGCAGACGCAGGAGGATGCACCGCCTCAGATTCGTGTGTATGAAGACGGAGCACTGATCCTTGGCGCGAACGGCGTACTGAACGTAAGTGATGGTACGGAGCTGATCCTTCATGAGGGAGCGACCGTCAGCAGTAATCTGACATTATATGAGGGGGCCGCAAACGCTGGCCTGACTCTTCATGCGCTGACTGCAGGTCATGGTACGGAAACCTTTGTTTATTCGGCTACGGAGCAAAAATGGATCAAGAAAATTCCGATGCTCCACGTGGAATTTGATGAGTGGCCGGATGAAGAGGACAATCCCAGGGCAACCCTGTTCGTGAATAAAACGCAGGTGCATCCCGGGCAGGCAATTTCTTTTGTGGCTAACGAGCCCCTTGAAATCTCCTTTACCGTACCGGAAGAGAGGGAGAACTGCGAGCCGGCGGCGGCTATTTGGCTGGGGGATGGTGACATTACGACTTGGGCAGAGGATCCTGATCATAAACTCACGATCACAAACAATTCCTTTACCTATACGCCTACGAGCGAAGAAGACATTTGGATGAACGTATGGTGGTCAGAATATGATCGCTTTGGCGGAAATTGGCGAGATGGCGAACTAGTAGTGGAGACCTATGGTGACGGCGGCAATGTGACTCTGAACATGGACGTGTCGGATGAGAATATCATGTATGAGCCAAACGGAAATCGCGTCAAGAAGCGTATTCAGATCAGTGATCTGGCGAACGATTCCTTTACCATTACCATGACGCCGGATGAGGGCAGGAGACTCTGTAACGTCAGCATCTGGCTGCAGGATCATGAAGCAAAATATACGATCAAGCATGATATGGATCCGCAGGAGGGCTGGCAGCTCATTGATGAGTGCGATGCCTTTACGGAAAAGGATGGCGTCTATACCTATACGTTTAAGAATGTATCCACGTATCAGAAGGATTATATTGGATTTAGCGTTTGGTTTGAGGATCAGGAAGCCGTCTGGCCTGAGGACGGGACATACCATATGAATTATTGGTTCTTCGGCTCCGATGACGATCATTTTGGCAAGGTATACGTGCAGGAAAATAATGGTTGGACATTCTTGCGAGAGCATGAAGACCGAGACTTCACCGTAGGGGAAGCGCTTTCATTCAAGGTAGAGGTTCCAGACGATCGCACGGGATGCACGCCGATCATTGAGATTCGAACGAATATGGGAGAGTATTTCTCAACTTTTGACAACATGGATCAGAATCATAAGATCGATCTGACCAAGGTGGGCGACGATCTTTATACCTTTGTCTTTACGCCTGTCACGAACCATGGCTTTGAGGTAAAGGTTCATTGGTCTGATTATGATTATGCCTGGTATGACCATGGGAATTTCATCCTGTATACGGAACACTGGGGAGAAGGCTCTGTAGACCTTGTTGGAAATACCTTTTATGATTCCATGCAGGAGCCATCCCCGGATGCAAATGGCGCGAAGCATTGGTATCACAATGACGACCTGACAACAAATGCAGGTGTTTCCGTAGTGATCACGCCTGATCAGGGGTGGCACGTAAACGGCGTAAGATTAATCGTTAACTATCTTGACGGAGTTAAGGACGAAATTTGGGAAGAATACGTGAATCAAGAGGAGGAAGCGGCACGGTATCTTTTTGAGGAGGGCAGTCCGTTTACTGAGAAAAATGGCGCCATCACCTTAAAGCTTCCCGAGGATGCAATGGATTCCTTCTTCCGCGTCGAGGTGACCTTCGGGGAGAATACGGATGCTTCTATCGGGTTTGGTACGGGCGGTGTAAGCGTTGGGTATCGCTTTGCCTCTACGGAAGACTTCATAGAGCTTAGCGAGGGAGAAGAGATTGATGGCGATGCCTTGGCAGGGAAAGATGAAATTCAGCTTCGCTTTACGGCTCCAGAGGATGAGAGAATTACGGGCATTCGCATAAATGGTTTTGCGGAAGGCGTTGAGGATAGTTATCAGACCATTGCGCTAGGAGCTGACGGCATCTATACACTGAAAAAGGGAGGTTTTTGGAAAAACTATCATATTGAGGTCATCTATGATTATGAGATTGTCGTGTTTGACGGGACGTATCGCTTTGTCTATGACGGCGATGCTGCGATTGCCATAAGCGACAACAGGAACTTAGATGAAAATTATAGCTTTACAAAGAATCAGCCGATCAGCTTTTCGTTTGATCCAGACGTGTATGCGGTGATCGCCCGTCCCGGATTGCGAGAGGAAGTGGAGGTTGAAAAGAACGGCAACGTATTCCAGTATACGCCGGAATCCAATGTGGGACTCGTCTTTTTCATCTTACGCACGGAAGAGGAGTATATTGAATACCATAAGCCGAGATTCAGCGTAGAGTTCGATAATCGGTGGGATGATGAGCAGTATGTCGCCAGGGCGTTCGTTTCTGCTAATGGAGTCAGTGTTGAAAATGGAGATGGGTATTCTTTTGACGTGAATACACCGATCGACTTTACCTTGTCCTGCCCGGATGACAGAGAAGGCGAGATGCCCATCGTGGAGATCGAATATGATGATTACAGTGATTTCTTTTCCTCCGAGGCGCAGGATGCGGAACACAAGATTACCATTCAAGGCAAGAAGAGCTTTCGCTTTACGCCTACGAATGACAGTAATTTTACCGTTCGCATTTGGTGGTCAGAATTTGATAAGTTCGGAGCAGATTGGGAGCGGGATGAGCTTCTCATAGAAACGGAAGCCGAAGGCGGAAGCATTGCAGCAGACGTAACTGCGCTTAGGTCGGAGGCAGAACCGAACAATGGCATCCGCTTGAAACAGGTTGTGGATCGAAGCACTCTAAATCAAGATTCGATTATCTTTACGTTCACTCCTGACAAAGATTTTAGACTTCGCGAGGTTAGGATTTGGAGCCCGGATCAAGAGGAAGAAAGATATACGATTCAGAAGAATGTGGATCCGGATGATTGGAAGCCTCTCAATGAAGAGAATGGTTTCACGGTAGAAAATGGCGTTTATACCTATACGCTGAAGAATGTTTCCAGGTTTGAAGACAGACACGTCAAGATAGTAGCCTGGTTTGAAGATACGAAGGAATTTCGTGTTCAAGATGGAAAGTACATCGTAAATTACGGCGACTATGGACAGGAAAACGGTGTGCCTAGGGCAAAGGTGCTGGTAAATGGCGTATTGGTACTTCCCGGAGATCAGAATCCGTATGACTTTACGGCGGGCGTTCCCTTGACCTTTAGCCTGCAGCCCACGTGGGAACGCGCTGGGTGTCAGCCCATCGTAGATATTTGGACAAACCTTGGAGAGCTTTTCACCTCCGAACAGGAATGTACGGATCAGGAGCATTATATTAGCATTAGTAAGCAAAATACCTTTACCTTTACGCCCGCGGGAGAAGAGGGCTTTGAGGTGAACGTATGGTGGTCTGATTATGATGACTTGGTACATTATGAGGAAGAATTCCTGGTGGCCTTGGATTGCGGGCGGGAAGGCAGCATTGCGATCAGCAAAGAGGTCGATGCGGACAAGCGTTTTTATGAGCCTAACAATGTCGGTGGAATCAAGCGTATTTATGATAATTCCGTTTTGGATGAGGCGGATGGATTAACGATCACGATCACGCCAAACGAGGGATATCATGTTTCCAGAGTTTGGTATGATTTTGATGTTGATGGTGCTAACGAACACATCGAATATGTGACGGGGACGCCCGGCGAAGGAGAAGCAGCTTTGTTTGCAGAGGGAACTGGATTTTCTGAGGCTGACGGCGTTGTGACCTATACGGTTCCGAAGAGCGTACAGGGCCATGAGTTACATATCGGCGCAGAGTTTAGGGAGAATCCCCGCGGCATTTCGATCAATACCTGGGGCGGAATTGCAAAGTATCGCATTGGAACTACGGGGGCGTATACCGTGGTAGAGAATGGGACGATCGAACGAGCTGCATTTGAGAAGGCAGAGACCGTACAGCTTCACCTGATCCCGGCGCAGGGGCAGGAATTCAATGGCGTGAACTACGTTCGCCGTGAGGAAGACAGACCGGACGATGCAAGGGTGATTCAGCCTGGTACCGAAGATGTTTTGACCGCGGATGGACTTCTTACCATTCACAGGGAGGGCGATACCTGGCCTAGCATCGACATTGAAATCATTACCTGGGACGTTGTCTACGACGGACAGTATAGCTTTGACCCTAAGGGCGGCGGTGAATTGCATATCTCTGGTAACAGGGAGCCTTGGGAAAACTATTCCTTTACCGTGAATGAGCCGATCACCTTCTCCATCCAGGAGAGCGTATATAAGGTTCTTGTATCGCCCAATTATAGGGAGAGAATTGAATTAACGGCGCAAAACGGCATCTACAGCTATACGCCGACGGAAAACAATGCGCTTCGTTTTGAAATTTATCTGACGGAGGAGGACTATCAATATGAGATGTTCCAGCCCAACCATGACGAAGGGGAGTTTAGCCTGAATTATAACTTTAGCGTGGATGATGACGTGACGGTTGGAACGGCTCCGATCATAACCTACGGCGTAGAACCGCTAAGAACCATGAGCCATGAAAACCAGACGCGAGTGATTCTGAAGAATGTGGATGAGTTTTCGTTTATCATTAACGTTCCTGCAGGAGCAGACTATCGCATTCACATGGACGGAATGAATGATGACGATGCTACGGCGGCAGTGAAGGCAAACAAGAACACGCTGGTGCTCAATGTCAGCGAGCCTTGGAACATTCCTTTCGTGGATATTCACGTATTTAAAAAGCAGGTGTTTCAGCTTGCGGGCGCCAGCATGAACTTGGGGAACTCCCTTGACATGCTCTTCCTCATCAACAAGACGGACATGACGGAGACGGACTGCTACGCGACCATTACGAAAAAGAACGCGAACAAGGCAGACACCGTGAAGACATACCAGTTCTCGGAATGGTACACCTACGGCCCTTATTACCTGCTGCAGTATGACAAGCTGACCGCGATGGAGATGAACGACAAGTTTTACGTTCAGGTATTCCATGCGGACGGAACGCCAGCGAGTGAGTGCTACGAGGACAGCGTTGCGGATTACGCACTGAGGGGATTTGACGAGCTGCCTGAGGCTGAAAAGAGGCTCAGCGCGGATCTTCTATTCTATGGGGCCGCCGCGCAGAAGACATTTGGCTATGACTTGGAGCATCTGGTGAGCGACCGCATGACGGACGCGCAGAAGGCATATGGGACGGTAAATGTCAGCGGAGAGAACAAGAGGGAGGACAAGGCTTACCCGCATTACTATGGAACAAGCCTCGACCTTCAAAGCAGGATCCAGTTCTACCTGTTCTTTAACGACATACCGCGTGACGGATATGCGAAGATCAGCTTTACGAACCACAACGGGACGAAGGTAGAAAATACCGTGGCGGGAAGCGACTACCTGGTAGCAAGTGCCACCATGAGCGTCATCGTAGTGGACGAGCTAACGATACCGGATGCAAGAAAGCTTGTGACCTGCGAGGTATATGACAAGGACGGCAACCTTCTTGACAGCGTGACGGACAGCATAGAGTCGTATGTGTTTAGAGGGACGACGGGAGAGATAGACGAAGCCGTTTTGAAGTTTGCGGATTCAGCTTACAATTATTTCCATCCTTCAAACTAATTTGAGACATATTGTAAATGAAATGTGAGAACTGCCTTGGGAGCTAATAAGCCTTCCAGGGCAGTTTTTTGCGTAAACGTCGTGTATGGGAAATCCGCCAGAAATGTTGCTGAAAAAGGCAGAATGTGGTATTATGGGTGCTGTGGTCAGAAATCAAAATGTGATATCGTGAATGCTGTGATCGGAGAGAGAAAAGGGCGGCTTGGCATAAAATACAAAGAAAGAGGGAGTCATTATGATACAGGGAAGACAAAGCTATTTGAAAAAGGGAATTATCACATTGGTTGTTATGATGATGGTTTTGTTGCTTCAGGGAACTGCGGTATTTGCCGCAGGCAGTGCTAAGTTATCGAATGACGGTACGGAGGTGCTGCCTGTTGAACATTATCCCGTAACGCTGGACAAAACGGTTGGTACAACAACAAGAGATCATCTTGGCAGCTATGACGAGGCACTTCGAAATGTCTATACGTTTTTAGATGCACAGAAGCAGCTGAACGTGGCAAGCTTCTCGGGAAGTGAACTTACCGTACAGGTATATGATTCGTCCTTCCAAGTGAAAAAGACATTTTCGATCACGCCGAGATATGCAAGGTTTGGCGGAATTATTTGTGACGCAAACGGAAATTATTATGTTGTTTGGGCACAGTATGATGATAATCAGACAAACTGCGTCACCATGTGCATTGCCAAATATAACTCTTCGGGTACCTTCCTAAAGGAGCTTTTGCTGAATGGTCAGGACACTTCGGCAAGTGGCTTAAGCAACTCGGGAACAAGATATCCTTTTCAGTTTGGAAATACGTCTCTGGCAATTCAAAAGGGAACCTTGGCCGTGCATTATGCAAGGGTTATGTACAACGGGCATCAGTCCAACATGATCATCTACGTGGATTGCGATACCATGGCAAGAAAGACGGGTACAACTTGCTATATCAGTCATTCCTTTGACCAGCGTGCCTATGCTACCGCTGATGGCAACAGCTTTCTTTTCTTAAATCAGGGAGATGCCTATTACAGAGGATTTAAGATCTCTCAGGTGAATGCCTCCACTCTGAATTCCGCGGGAGATTTTTACAACTTCCATTTTAGGGAAGGCACGGTTAGGTATCAGGAGGTCTTTGCACAGATGGGAGGCATTGCTGAGGTCAATGGTGGTTATGTCTTTTTGGGGGCGTCCGAGCGTGCTTTGGATCATGTTGACAATTCGTCCGCTGGAAAAAGCGGTAAGGCGATTGATGCCAGAGATTTGTTCCTTCAGGTTTTGAAAAAGGATTTTAAGAATTATTCCGGTGCCAATAAATTTGCCCTTGCCGGTGAGACAAGGGCTGCCAAGCCGAGTACCTTGTCCACGGCGCCGCATTATTTTGTTTCGAGTGACGTGGATTATGGCGTAAACTGGCTTACGAATTATGACGTGGATCATTATGCTTCAAACCCCAAGGTGGTTGCCATTGGCAATGAACAGTTTGCGATCATGTGGGAGAAAAGATCTTATAGTGGCGGTGACGTGGACACCTATTATGCTGTGATGGACGCAAACGGTAATGTGGTCAAGGATACCATGATTCTGCAGGATTGTCTGCTTGCTGCGGACATGGATCCTGTTTTCCTAAATGGTAAGATCTATTGGACGACAAAGGATAAATATGGATTTAGGATCAATGTTCTTAACGTTAACAGCCAATCCATTCCTTATCATGACCATGAGTTTGAGGAGGCATCAAGGAGCGGGAACAATGTTACGCTGAGATGCAAAATCTGTGGAACGACTAGAGAGATTATCACTACGAGCTCGATCAGTTTTTACCTGAGTGTTAATGGCGGAGGATATCGCTGGAGCTCTACTTACGAGTCAAGTGGACTATCCGCGAACGCCGGTGACCAGATTGCTACTTGGATCAACGTGGATTCCAACAGTACGGATGATCTTGAGGTTTCCATAGCAGATGGGCGTTTGGCGACCTTTGCAGATGGGACGACAAAGACCACTGCGAAGGATCCCGTTATCGTTGCTAAGGCAGGAGGAAAGGTTGCCGTGACAATTCGGCCCTTGTATGTGTCCAATCCCGTTGCAAAGACTTTTTATTTGAATGTCAAAAAAAGGAACTTTGCAATCACATTTGACGCAAACGGTGGAACCGACAGCATGGCTGCCACCGAGGTCATGGAGGGAGCGACTTACGAGCTCCCAAAGTGTACGTTTACAGCACCGGCTGGCATGGAATTTGCAGGTTGGGAAGTAGGCGGCGATCTCTATGAAGAGGGGAAAACGCTGATTGTTAGTGACAATATTACCGTTAAGGCAACTTGGAAAGAGCAGGTAAATCTGTTTCAATTGGCAGGCGCCAGCATGAACCTGGGGAACTCCCTTGACATGCTCTTCCTCATCAACCAGACGGACGTAACCGAGACGGACTACTATGCAACCATCAGGAAGGTAAACGCCGATAAGGACGACACCGTAAAGACTTACCAGTTCTCGGAATGGTACACCTATGGCTCCTATTACCTGTTACAGTATGACGAGCTTACCGCGAAGGAGATGAACGACATGTTTTACGTTCAGGTATTCCATGCGGACGGAACGCCTGCGAGTGAGTGCTACGAGGACAGCGTTGCGGATTACGCGCTGAGGGGCTTTGACGGGCTCAGCGAAGCCGAAAAGAGGCTTAGCGCAGACCTCCTATTCTACGGGGCTGCGGCGCAGAAGACATTCAATTATGATACGGCGCACCTGGTGAGTGACCGCATGACGGACGCGCAAAAGGAATTCGCGATGAAGAACGTCAGCGGCGAGAACCACAGGGAAGTAAAGGATTACCCGTATTACTATGGCACGACTCTCGACCTTCAGAGCACCATCAAATTCTACCTCTTCTTTAACGGCGTGCCGCGGGACGGATACGCAAAGATTAGCTTTACGAACCACAACGGAACGAAGGAAAGCTACACCATTCAGGGAAGCGAATACCTGATCGCAAGCGAGACGCTGAGCGTCATCGTGGTGGAGAAGCTGACGATTCCGGATGCAAGAAGGCTGGTGACCTGCGAGGTATATGACAAGGACGGCAACCTTCTTGACAGCGTGACGGACAGCATAGAGTCGTACGTGTTCAGAGGAACGACGGGAGAAATAGACGAAGCCGTTATGAAGTTTGCGGATTCGGCGTACAATTATTTCCATCCGACGAATTAAGAAAAATCTCGAACGAAGCAAAAAAAGTTTTAGGGGAATGATGAAAACTGCCTTGGAATATTTTGAGTCCAAGGCAGTTTTCTATATGCCCGCATGAGAAGGAATCATGTTTTTGATATAGAACATGAATTGCATTTGATTGTGGATAGTTCTTTTTTTTTGTGACATATTGTGGTAGACTTATTTTGTGGGAGGTTTCTATGGCATGTTGAAAACGAGAATAAGAATTAAGACTTTTCTTTGCATGTTAGCGGTTTTTCTCATGATTTCATCCGTGAGAGTAAAGGCTAGTGAATTTTCGGACGCAAACGCTTGGAAGTCCGTATCGGTTTCACATGAATGGAGTCCTGGCGAAGGGAAGAAAGAAGTTAGATATATTGCGGGACAACGAAATATGGAGCTAATTTTACTTACCGATGGCTTTCAGGATTATTATTCTATGGCTGGAGGGAAATCCCATGCGACATGGTGCGTAAGCTTTCAGGATGGAATAAATGAGTATAAACTGCAGTGTAGGACGCCAGATACAATGGCGGGAAATTATACCATGGAAGACATGAACTATCAAGTTTTGATCAAAACCAGCTCTGATTTAGGGCTCTCTTCTTGGGTAGGATATCCCTGTTCGCATTCGATTCAAGGAAACGAATTGAAGTGGTCCGTGACCTTGCCTGATATATGTGATGATTTAGACATAGAACATATAAAGATTAACAGTTACAATATACAAGAGTATCAAGACTTGGAGGCACCGCAGATAAACATCGATTGGACGATAGAGGCGGATGGAACCTTGGTCGTACGTGATGCGGAGAAAAATCATTCCTTGCAGGAAATCTATCTGCAAAGAGATTATATAAAAAAATTAGATATTGACGTGTCAACGCTTGTGATTTATCGGGATATGTTCGCTAACTTTGAAAATCTTGAAACGGTAAAACTGAAAGCGGATCATCTGGTTGGGAATGATTTAAGTGGGTTTTTGAAAAATTGTAAGAAGCTTCGGGAGGTTGACTTGAGTAGCCTTTCTGCAACCAATGTTGCGTTTATGATTGGCGCATTTAAAAACTGTTCTCATTTGGAGAAGATTAAAACGCCGCTATATTTGAGGGCGAATTGTTTCTTAAATATTGGAGAGGGCAATTGGCAGACAGAGGAAACAAATGAAGTCATGGCAATGCTTCCTAAGGATGCGGATCATTCCATGACCTTAGTTCGTGGAAAGCAGACCGTATTTTCATTGGCGGGTACGAGTATGGTGTTAGGCGATTCTCTGGACATGCTCTTTCTTATTAACCAGGTTGACATTACGGAGACGGACTACTATGCGACTATCAGGAAGGTGAATGTGGGCAAGGATGACACTGTGAAGACGCTCCAGTTTTCGGAGTGGTACACCTATGGGCCTTATTACCTGCTGCAGTATGACAAGCTGACCGCAATGGAGATGAACGACAAGTTTTACGTTCAGGTGTTCCATGCGGACGGAACGCCCGCGAGCGAATGCTATGAGGACAGCGTTGCGGATTATGCGCTGAGGGGATTTGATGAGCTTTCTGAGGCCGAAAAGAGACTTAGCGCGGACCTCCTGTTCTACGGAGCCGCCGCACAGAAGACATTTGGTTACGACATGGAGCACCTGGTGAGCGACCGCATGACGGACGCGCAGAAGGCATACGGGACGGTAAGCGTCAGCGGAGAGAACAAGAGGGAGGACAAGGCTTACCCGCATTACGCTGGAACAAGCCTCGACCTTCAAAGCAGGATTCAGTTTTATATGTTCTTTAACGAAATACCGCGAGATGGATACGCAGAGATCAGCTTTACAAACCACAACGGCGAGAAAGTTTATTATACCGTTGCAGGAAACGACTATCTAGTGGCAAATGATATAAGGAGTGTCATCGTAGTGGATAAGTTGACGATACCAGATGCAAGAAAGCTGGTAACCTGCGAGGTATATGACAAGGACGGCAATCTTCTTGACAGCGTGACGGACAGCATAGAGTCGTACGTGTTCAGAGGCGTGAGGGAAGAAATTGATGAAGCGGTCTTAAAGTTTGCGGATTCTGCCTATCAGTATTTTCATCCGTAATAGATATTGACATTATAGGTGGTAAGGGTATAAAATAAATAATATATCATAATTTGGTTTTGGGAGGAGGTTTTTCCAATGGAAAAGGCAAAAGAGAAATGGGAAGATGCAGACTTGGAAGTGATAGAATTAGAAGATGATGATATCGTTACGACTAGTTTTAACTGTGGCGCTATTTTGAACCCAAAGTAAAAAACGAGAATGGGGTTGTCGCGTACAACCCCATTTTTATTTTATTAGAGAATGATTCAATCTTGTAGAAAGAAATAGGTAATATGCTAAAAGTACACTCCCTGGAAAAAATCATTGATGGTATTATAGGGAAGAAGACGGTAAAGGAAGAGGTTTCCTACCGTTTATCACAATTTGTGATTTCTTATGAAACAGAGAAGGAATGTCTGGTAATGAGTACGTTTACGGGACGAATCCTTTGGTTGGACGGAGCAGAAAAGGAAGCATTTTTATCCCTAAAAACGAAAGGGATGAAAGGAGATCAGTTAGCTGCCAGTGGCTTGGGAAAATTAGCAGAATGGCATATGGCAGTACCGGAAGATTACAATGATTGCCAAACCTATTTGAATGTCTTGTCGATCATGCAAGGACTCCAAAAGAAAACGACAGGAATTAACGAATACATGATCTTGCCGACATTGGGGTGCAATGCAGGCTGTACTTATTGCTATGAAGAGGAAATGCGAAAGCATGTCATGAGTGTTAAAGTGGCGGACGAGACAATAAACTTTATTCGTCGTACCATGACGAATGCTCCTATCAAAATTATTTGGTATGGAGGAGAGCCGCTGACGGCTACTGGTACCATTTCACATATTTGTGAGGAGTTGTCAAAAGAGAACATTATCTTTTCTTCCGAATTGGTGACAAATGGTGCTCTCATGAATCGTGAATTGGCGCATGTGGTAAAAAGTGAATGGCACGTGAAGTCTGTTCAGATTTCTGCTGATGGCGCCCGAGAGGATTATGAAAAGAGAAAACAGTTCCATAATCCCCAGTTGCATAATTATGACTCCTTGTTCCATGCAATTCATTGTATGCTGGACGAAGGTATGGAAGTAGTCATTCGATGCAATTATGATCATGAAAACATTGACAGAATTCCGATGTTTTTAAGGGATCTGCATCGGGAATTTCCAAATTCAAAGAATTTGACTATTTATTTTAGCATGTTGTTTCAAACCAGGAAATCGATGGACGGTGCGAAGCTATTTAAAAAAACATGTGAGTTGACTCGTATTGCAAAGGACATGAATCTTATTCACGATGGTGAGGAAGCAAATAATCGTTTTAGAACGCATTACTGTATGGCTGATTGTGAAGATAAGATTATCATTGATCCGGATGGAAAATTATTTCATTGCACGAATTTGCCCAAAGAGCAATGCGTGGGAACTATAAACGATTTAACCTATTCTTCCATATCTCTTCCTGACGCGAGGACTCCAGATGAGGAGTGCCGGAAGTGTCCCTATTTACCGAAATGTACTCCTTATTATCGAAATCTATGTCCGGATCATGAATTATGCTGTAGAAGCATCAAAGAAATCGAATTCATCGAGAAATTGAAGAAAATTGTAAAGAACAACAAGGAATGGAGGCAGACAAATGAAGCACGAAAGCTGTAAGGTTAGTCAAGTAATAAGATTAAAGGTTCTATTCAGTTTGGTGATGCTTTTGATGGTTGTGCTGGCACCTACCCTGTACGCGAAGGCTGACATGGATTTGAGCGCTGATGCAGTCTATCAGGCGATGATGGCGAAACAGACGGAATATCCTGAAGGCATGCCCTGGACGAATGCAGACACCTATAACTGGTATGCGTTTAAGGAATACTCCGTGTACTACACGGGTGGATGTGCGGCTTTTGCGGCGATCTTGAGTGACGCAGCATTTGGAGATCTCCCTGCAAGGCAATTGAATGAAAAGTTCTTTGACGCCATTCGCCCGGGTGACATTCTGCGATTTCGTGATGGCCTGCCGACGGAACATTCCGTGATCGTTTTGAAGAAATATGACGATCATGTTGTTGTGGCGGAAGGTAATTACAATTCCTCGATCCATTGGGGACGCGAGATGACGAAAACCGAGATAGATGGCGGGGAGTTGTCATATATCATTACGAGATATCCCACGGATCCGATCGAGCATCATTATGAGCTTTATTCGAAAAATGGTAATCAGGTGACGCTGAAATGTTCTGACTGTGGGCTGAAGAAGGTTTTAACCATTCCCGGAAGTGATACGCTTTTGTATTACATGAAGGGCACAGTAGGTTGGTATCCTTATTCTGGAGAAACTTGGAACCTGGAAAAGGGAGGGATAGTCTATACCTATAGTTTTTTTGTTAAACCAGGGGGATCCTTGCAATCTGTCCAATTTGACGCAGAGACCGTTAGCTGTGAAATTGCTGATGGTACGGTTGCACAGTTTACGGATGGAACAACTTATGTGCAGTCTAAATCAATGGGTGTTCAGGCTGTTGGAAGTGGATCGACAACCTTAACGATTCGTTCCATTTATGATGACAATAAGGTCTTGTTTACCGTGAACATTCATGTCTCTGGCATTCCTAAGTTAAAGGGGACGGTTACGATTTCCGGTGAGACAATGGTTGGAGAAACCTTGACGGCAAGCATTGCGGACACAAATAATACGGGAACGTTAAAATATGAATGGTGGAGATCCTTTGATGATCAAAATTTGACGAAGATAGGGGAAGGATTAACCTATCAGCTGAAGGATGCGGAAATCGGTGCGAGAATCTTTTTGAGAGTCTCTAGCTCCGTAGAGGAGGATTTTCTGTGGCAACAAACGGCTACCTTGGTTGAAAAGAAGGCAGAGCCTGCACTTTTCAAACTTGCAGGCGCCAGCATGAACCTGGGGAACTCCTTGGACATGCTCTTCCTCATCAATAAGACGGACATAACGGAGACGGACTGCTATGCGACCATTACGAAAAAGAACGCGAACAAGGCAGACACCGTGAAGACATACCAGTTCTCGGAATGGTACACCTACGGCCCGTATTACCTGCTGCAGTATGACAAGCTGACCGCGATGGAGATGAACGACATGTTTTATGTTCAGGTGTTCCATAAGGACGGAACGCCCGCGAGCGAGTGCTATGAGGACAGCGTTGCGGATTATGCGCTGAGGGGATTTGACGAGCTGCCTGAGGCTGAAAAGAGGCTCAGCGCGGATCTTCTATTCTATGGGGCCGCCGCACAGAAGACATTTGGTTACGACATGGAACACCTGGTGAGTGACCGCATGACGGACGCGCAGAAGGCATATGGGACGGTAAGTGTCAGCGGAGAGAACAAGAAGGAAGACAAGACTTATCCGCATTACGCTGGAACAAGCCTCGACCTTCAAAGCAGGATCCAGTTCTACCTGTTCTTTAACGACATACCGCATGACGGATATGCGAAGATCAGCTTTACGAACCACAACGGAACGAAGGTAGAAAGTACCGTGGCGGGAAGCGACTACCTGGTGGCAAGCGCTACCATGAGCGTCATCGCGGTAAATGAACTGACGATACCGGATGCAAGAAAGCTGGTGACCTGCGAGGTATATGACAAGGACGGCAACCTTCTTGACAGCGTGACGGACAGCATAGAGTCGTACGTGTTCAGAGGAACGACGGGAGAGATTGACGAGGCTGTTTTGAAGTTTGCGGATTCGGCTTACAATTATTTCCATCCGTAAAACTGACTTATAAAATGTTGTAGATAGATGTAAGAAACTGCCTTGGAATGTTACGGTTCCAAGGCAGTTTTATCATAGCAACCAATGATTTTCAAAAGGAAAACTATGATCAATAGATCTTGTAAAGGGTTGCATAAAAGCATAATTTATGGTATTCTCACTATGGTTCATTATGTCTAATTATGCGTATTCGCAGGAAGAAGGGTAATATGAAATTAAAAGATGGCGTGATCGTACAAGAAATGGATGATAGAGTTGTTTTGATTGATGCTAGTTCTAGAGAAGATCGTTTTCAGGGGATTATAAATATGAATCGTACGGCAGCTTATATTGCACAGCTTCTGGAGAAAGAAACGACCAAAGAGGAGATTGTAAAGGCTTTGACGGATAAATATGACGTGTCTTCCGAAATTGCCGATGCAAATGCGCAGAAGGTGATTGATCAGTTTCATAAAGTCGGTTTGTTGATGTAAGGAGTTAAGCGTACGGTGGAAATAGTTATCCTTATAGTTTGTCTATTCATATTCTCACTGGTTGCAGTTGGCTTTCTTAAGCATCCTCAATCGGTATATAGAGATCAACCGGAAGAAAAGAATCCTTTCGAGGGAAAAAAAGTGCAATTCGTTGAGAGTGAAGCGGATAAAGTTAATGCAGATGGTGTAAGAGGCCATTTGGAGAGCATTGGTACGATAGAAATAAAAAGGAATGGATATGACATCTTCTGTAAAAGATTTCTTGATGTTATCTTGAGCTTTTTCGGTCTTGTGCTACTATCCCCTATTTTTCTTATCGTTAGCATATTGATTGTGATTGATGATCCAGGGCCGATTATGTTTTCTCAGAAAAGGGTTGGTAAAAACAAGCAGTTTTTCCGGCTACATAAGTTTCGCAGCATGAAGATGTCAACGCCTAAAGAAGTTCCTACACACATGCTTGCTCATCCACAGTCTTACATTACGCGTGTCGGAAGAATTCTTCGCAAGACCAGTCTTGATGAGCTTCCACAGTTATGGGACATTTTGATCGGAAACATGAGCATCATTGGACCAAGACCTGCGCTTTGGAATCAAGATTTATTGACAGCGGAGCGAGATAAGTATTTTGCCAACGAATGCAGGCCGGGACTTACGGGATGGGCACAGATCAATGGCAGGGATGAAATAGAGATTCCTGACAAGGCGAAATTAGACGGGGAATATGTAAAGAAATTGCAGGCAGGTGGTTTACAAGCATTCCTGTTTGACTGCAAATGCTTTTTTGGAACGATACTTCCCGTCGCAAGAAGAGAAGGAATCGTGGAAGGAAATAATGAGATTCAGAGGCATAAGAAATGAAAAGGAGTTTGCCAGATAAGGGGACAAGAAATGTATGATGATACAAAGGTTTCAGTGCTTATGTCGGTGTACGTCAATGAGAATCAGGATCATTTAAGGAAAGCCATTAACAGCATTCTTGAAAAACAAACTCAAAAGCCAGATGAATTTGTACTAGTATGTGACGGACCTTTGACGGAAAGCCTGGAAGCAGTAATAGATTCGTATTACAAGCAGTATCAAGACAAGTTTAAGATTGTCAGGATGGAAGAAAATCAAGGCCTGGGAAAAGCATTATGTTATGGATTGTCAAATTGTTCCAATGAAATCATAATAAGGGCAGACAGCGATGACATATGTATTCCGGAACGGATTGAAATTCAGGTTAACTATTTGGAGGAACATCTGGAAATCGCAGCAGTAAGCTCCTATGTGGATGAATTTGATGAGGATTGGAATGCTCCCAAGAACTTAAAAACCCTTCCTTTGGAGCCAAAACAGCTTGCAAAAATGGTTAAGTTTAGAAACCCCTTGAACCACATGGCAGTTGCATTTCGCAAGAGTGCGGTACTTGACGTGGGCTCTTATAGACATAGGCCATGTATAGAAGATTATGATCTTTGGGCAAGACTGGTGGCGAAAGGGTATCGGCTGGCCAACATTGATAAAGTTCTTGTACATGCAAGGGTTGGAAATGGCATGATTGAACGCAGGTCTAACAAACAATATATTACTAGTTGGCGTATGCTTAACAAAGACATGTTAAGCGCAAAGATGATCAATGGAGCAGAATACATACGAAACATGTTTGCCATACGATGTTTTATTTACATGCCAAAAGGCATGAAGGAATTGCTATATAAATGTGTATTAAGGAAAGAGAGTTAGTGCTTGGCATGAATCAGATACAGAGTAAGTTGCTGGAAATGATGGAGTGGTTCCATCAGTTTTGTGTAGAAAACGACCTGAGATATTATGCATTGGGCGGGACGATGCTTGGTGCAAAAAGACATGAGGGATTTATCCCTTGGGATGATGACATTGATTTAGGCATGCCAAGGAGTGATTATCAGAAATTGGAAAGCATCATGAAATCCATGGGGGCATCTAGATATGTTTTAGAGACGCCGAATACTACTGCATCAGATTACTTTTATCCATATGCCAAGCTTTATGATACCACGACAACACTGATCGAGAACCTAAAATATCGGATTATAAGAGGCGTTTTCATTGACATATTCCCGTTAGATGGTTTGGGGGAGAGCCTGGAGGAAGCCGAGAACAATTATAAAAAGGTTGAGCGAAAGAGAAACCTATTGCTGATGAAGACTAGTGGCATCAGGAAGGGAAGGAGTTTTTACAAAAATCTTTCCGTCATACTTGCAAAATTTCTTCCGGTTAATGAAAAAAAACTACTGCATGAGGTTGCCGAAAAGGCAAATGTTTTTTCCTTTGATGAAGTGGCATATGGAGGAAATGCGTTAGGAGCATGGCGGTTTAAGGAAATTATGCCGACACGGTTCATGGGGAAACCGAAGCTTTATCATTTTGAAAGTATACAAATCTTTGGCGCTGAACATGCAGACGAGTATTTGACTAAATTGTATGGCGATTGGAGACAGCTGCCACCAGAGGAAAAACGCATAACACATCATGATTTTGTGGAGTGCGATTTAGCCCATTCGTGGTTGGAACGGGATACAAAAAATCTTTGAGGAGTACAAGGATGAAGAGAGTCATTACCTATGGGACTTTTGATCTTCTACATTATGGTCACATTAACCTGTTAAGAAGGGCAAAAGCGCTTGGTGATTATTTAATTGTCGCGCTGTCGACGGATGAGTTTAATAGGGTGGAAAAGAATAAAACCTGTTACTTTTCATACGAACAGAGGAAGTCGCTGTTAGAGGCGATTCGATACGTGGATTTAGTGATTCCGGAAGAGAATTGGGAGCAGAAGCGAACGGATGTCAAGGAGTATCATATCAATACTTTTGTGATAGGTGATGATTGGAAAGGAAAGTTTGATTTTCTTAAGGAAGAGGGCGTAGATGTTGTTTATTTGACCAGAACGCCTGAGATCAGTAGTAGCCAAATTAAGTCGGATTTGGGTGGAAATTCATGATAAAAGCGGTAATTAGGGGGGGATTGGGAAACCAACTGTTTCAATATGCATCTGCCTATGCATTGGCGAAAAGATTAAATCAAACACTTGCTTTGGACATTTCCTTTTTCCCAAAACAGACATTAAGGGGATATAAGCTGGAACAGTTTCAAATAGAGGAGCATGATGTCTGCGATCATGGTGATGGCCTGTTAGAAAAGATTTATAAGAATAAATATTTTAATGGCATTGTCAGGAGATCGGGGATCACGCAGTTACCAATTCGAAACGGAATCTATTTTATTGATCCGGCAGGTGGTTACGCAGAACGATTTTTTTCCATTCAAGCCCCAAACGTTTTGCTAAATGGATATTTTCAAAGTGAAGAGTATTTTGAAGAATATCGTTCCGATCTGTGTAGACAGCTTGTGCCAAAATATGAAGCAGATAGGGAAACTAATGAAATACTACAAGAGATTCAGACTTCTAACGCGGTAGCCGTTCATGTAAGACATGGTGATTTTGAAAAGGATTACTCAAAATATCATTATATCTTGGATGAGACATATTATATGAATGCACTGTCTGAGATGAGGGTAAAAGTGGAGAATCCTTCTTACTTTTGCTTTTCTGATGACATAGAGTGGGTTAAGGAACATTTTAGTGAGCTTACAAGTGCAAGATTTGTTTCCTTACATACGACTCATCCTGATATAGATGAGTTGATGCTTATGAAGCATTGTAAGCATATTATTACGGCAAACAGTACCTTTTCATGGTGGGCCGCCTGGTTAAATGAGAATAAAGATGCAACCATTATTGTTCCCAATAAGGCGTATGGTAATAGTCACATGATTCCAAAAACATGGATGAAAATATAGTGTTGCAAGGAGATGCAATAGCTTGAAAATAATAGAGATCATGGATAATCTGAGTGTCGCCGGAGGAGTGAACAGTTTTGTTTACGATCTGTGCTTTGCCATAAAGGAACAAGGCAGCGACGTGACATTGATTGCCATTATGAAAAACCGGGGAACGACGAATCAACAGGTGGAGAAGCTTCAGCGGAAAGGCATCAAGGTTATTTGTCTAGGTGCAAAAAATAAATTAGATGCAATATTGCATTATGTAAAAATATTACGCCGTCAGTTGGTGGAATTGTCGAATGGAGATCAAACGATATGTAACCTGCACTTGAAGCTGGGCGTATTAATGGGATGTCTGGCGGGATTTGGATTGAAGAATCTACAATTAGTTGAGACATATCATTCCTTATACAGTCATTATTGGCTTCAGAATTTTGTGCTTCAAAGCCGCATAAAAAAATTTATTGCGTGTTCTAAGAGTGCAATGGAAGAGATGGAAAAGAGATTTTGCTTTTCCAAAAAGAAACTGACTTATGTATCCAATGGAGTGAATCGGGATTTCTTGCTTTCAAAGAAGTTGGAATATTCGGCAAAGGAATTTATTGACGTCATTTCTATTGGGCGATTTACTGATCAAAAGAATTTCGGGCTGACGGCGGAAGCGTTTTCGAAGTTATGTTCAGAACAAATCAGATACTCCATAATTGGTGAGGGAGTGCAAAAGGAACAGATAGTCAATGCATGTAATGGTAACGCGTATATATCCATAAAACCGCCAATGGAAAGAGATGAAATCATTCAGGTATTATCTCAGGCGGATCTTTTAGTGATGCCATCCCTTTGGGAAGGCTTGTCCATTTTGCTTCTGGAGGCAATGACCATCGGGACGCCTCTTATGTTGTCGGACATAGCTTCTTTTACGGATACGTTATCGGAAAAACCGCTAGAGCAAGGCGAGACATGGCGAATTTGTAAGTGGGGATTTCTAATTAGCAATTCTTCAGAAAATGGTTATGGGGAAGCATTGAAGTATTATGCGGAACATAAGGAATTAAGGAAGACATTTTCAGAGAATGTAATGAAGCTGTCCGTGCAATATGGAATCGACAAAACGGCGGCTAAATATCTAGATATTTTTAAGACGATGTTTAACTAGAGGTATAACATGCTTTTATTTGGCGAAAACATTCTTTGGCCACAATTCTATATTTTTTCACTAATCGTATTGATTTTCGCTTGTCTTATGATGCGTTCGGGGAATCTTCTGCTTTTGAATGGAAAACAAAAAACGCAAGGAAAAGTGATACCTGTCAGTGTGATTTATCTTAGATTGTTTTTTTTCATTCTTTTTATTATGTCGGCATTTCGCGGCATTGAGATCACAAATGATACCTGGTCATATTTGCGTACGTATAGAACGATCAAAGCATATGGGCTTATGGGAGAAGAACGCATGGAACAAGCCTATGTGTGGTTGAATTTGATTCTCGCAAAATTATTTCCGCAAGGCGATATGGGATTTTATGTTTTATTGTTTTTGGTCAGTGCCATATCCTATTATGCCATGGAACAATGGCTGGAAGAAAATTCTGCAACCTATGGGGAAAGCATTTTCCTTTTCTACTTTATGATGAACAGCTCTTTTATGTGCGTTGTGAGGCAGACATTAGCTTTTTCCATTGTTTTATTAGGGTTAAAAAGGGCGAAGAACAAAGAACTGTTTCGATTTTTGATATATGTTGTAATTGCATGCATGTTTCATAAAACTGCCATCATTGGGATTTTGCTTTATGCTTTTATGCATACTAAATTCTCATCAAAGAAAGCAGCAATCATTATTGGGATTGCTGGCGGCATTGTACTTACTCAAAATGCCATCGCGAGAATTCTGGAGATTTTGGGGATTACCACTTCCTATGTGACAAGTGGAGATGGTTTGAATGTTGTTGCTTTAGTTTTGCCAGTTTTCTATCTGGCATTGATTGCTTTGGATGTCATAAAAAAGAAATCGATGAATCGGGATGATTCGCAGAAAGGTTTTTTTAAGTATTGCATTATTTTTTCTGTCGCTACTTTTATCCTTATTCTGCGTATGCCTGTGTTCAATCGTATTAGTAGCTATTTCACATATTTGGCAGTTCCATATGTGTCTAATGTTATAAGTGAGATTGAGGATAAAAAATCAATATTAATTATTCGAATCATTTTGTTCGCTGCCGTATGGGGATATGCAACCATTACTTTGACTTATCGACCGGAATGGCAACATTTGTGGCCGTATAAGTTTTTTTGGAATTCAATGTATCAATTGGTAACTGATCTATGAAAAAAGAAAGAAGCATTTTAAAATCAACACTATGGGTCACGCTTTTTTCCTTTGTGATCAAATTTTTGGGATTGATAAAACAATCCGTGATAGCAACGATATGTGGTGCAACGATGGAGACAGATGCATTCTTTATCGCATCGGGCATTCTGATCTCTTTGTGTATTGTACTGTTCTCTGCGATCTCAATTTCGTTGCTGTCCATGTATACTGAAAAAGTGGTTAAGAAAGGTGAGGAAAATGCAAGGGCCTTAATCCATGATGCACTATGCCTTTTTATGCCATTGGCGATTCTAATTTCAATCACTGTGTTTTTATTTTCAGATCAGATCGGAAGACTATTGGCACCGCAGTATCAAGAAGATCAGATCAGAGTGTTATCTCAGTATATACAAATCATGTCGGCCGTCTTTGTGATATGGTGTTATTTCATGATTATCAACGTGATTCTGGAAGCTGAGAAGATTTTTCTGCCTGGTAAGATGCAGGCTTTTTTCCAAAATATTTTGTTGATTGTAGCAGTATTTTTTTTCTATCCTAAATTCGGAATTCTATCTTTGTTGATGGCCTTTCTGATTTCGGGAATAAGCGAATCCATTTTGGTAACCTGGCTTGCAAGGAAATCATTAAGTATTTCATTTCGCGGTATCATTAATAAACAAGAAGTAAAACAATTGTTGAAGCTTTCTGTTCCACTAATGGTAGGCAACGCTGTCTATGAAATTAATGACATTGTCGATAAACGCATTTCCGTAGGTCTAGGAGCCGGACAGGCATCTTATCTGAATTATGGGGCTACGATAAATGAAATTGTAACGGGAATTGTTGTGGCGTCTGTATCCACTGTAATGTTTTCCCATTATGCAACGTGGATTGCTCAGGGAGAATTAGAACGTATCAAGAATGGTATTCAAAGTGTTATCGAGATTTTGACGATTCTTATTCTTCCGATCATGGTGATATGCTTTCTGGACGGTGAAAAGATTGTTGCGGTCTTATATCAACGAGGGAACTTTGGTGTGCGAGACGTACATTTTACCTATGGTGTTGTCTGTGGGTATGCCGTGGGTTTCATTTTTCAGTCTGTGAGAGCAAATCTAACGAAAGTGTTGTACGCATTTCAGAATACAAGGGCACCCCTGGTAAATGGAGTTATTTCTGTCAGCTGTAATATAATGCTAAGCATCCTGCTCTCGAAATCTATGGGAGTAGCCGGTATTGCATTGGCTACAAGTTTAGCGATGTTGCTGTCATCCATACTGCTATTTCTGGATGTTAAAAAGTATCTTCCTACATTGACAATGCATAGTAGTTTATGTGAAGTGGTGAAGGGAGTGTTTGCATCGTTGATCATTGGGATGGTGATATGTATGATGCATGCTTATATGCATGTTAACATTTATCTTACGGTACTGTTTGATGGTTTCATCGGGATATTGATTTATGTTCTTCTAATGTTAGTGCTAAAATCTCGGTGTATTGAGAATGTTTTGCAGTATTTTCATAAAAAAGAAAATAAATAAATCTGCGGATGGATGTATATAGATGTTTTCGCAAAAGGATAAAGCTTTATTAAGTATATTAGCGCATAAATTGTTTTCGGCGAACAGACAGGGATTCGAGAGGATTGATTGGGATGAAGTGTTGAAAGAAGCAGATCAACAGGCTGTCCTTCCTTTCGTGATGTCAGACATCAAAGAAAAAATATCGGGCGATGGTCGTTTTGAGAAATATAAACAAAAAAATGCTCAATATGATAAAAAAAGTATCATAAATCTTCATTATCATCATATGTTGCATCATTGGTTGCAGGATGCAGATATTCCTTATGTCATTATTAAGGGAGCAGCCTCGGCATATTATTATAAAGAGCCGCTGCTTAGGTGCTCTGGCGATGTTGACTTTTTGATTAAAGAGCAAGACAAATTAAAGGTGAATGAATTACTAAGCGGCAAAGGATTCGTGAAAAATCCAATTATGGAAAAACACGAGTTTCATTGGGCATACGAGAAAAATGGCATAGAATTTGAAATGCATTGGGATTTGCCGGGCTTGCCGGAAAAGGGAAAAGAGCGAATGCAAAAATACGTGGATCATCTTTTGGAACAATCATGCCAGGTAGCATTGGGGGGCGGAAAGATGGTTATCCCGGACAAATTTCATCATGGAATCATCATTCTTTTGCATACGATAAGTCATTTGACGGGTGGTGGAATTGGCTTGCGACATTTATGCGATTGGCTTGCTTTTGAAAATAGTCTGGATGAAGCCGAATTTTTGGAATTGTTTCAAAAGCCCTTTATGGACATGGGGCTGTGGAAGTTTGCAAAAGTTTTGACTAAAATCGGAGTATCATATTTGGGATGTGATAAGCGAGAGTGGTGTGAAAACGTGGATGATGATTTGTGCGAGAAACTGCTTGAAGATATTTTGGATGCAGGTAATTTTGGATACAAAGATGATCTTCGAAAGAGTCAGTCGAAATTAATAAGAAAGAATGATGGCGGAGTAGTGGAACATAATAGTTGGATTTTTAACCTGCTCGCCAATATGAACTATCGGACAAGCAGAAAATATGATTTTTTGTATCGTAGTGTTCTTCTTCGGCCAATTGGTTGGCTGTGTGTTGGGATGGAGTATTTGCTTTTAGTATTGTTTGGAGAAAGAAATAACGTCTTCAATAAAAAAATAATACATGGTGCCCAAGCCAGACAAAAAGTCTATGAAGCTTTACGGCTTTTTGAAGCAGAGGAAGATTAGTTAGATTGAACACCATGATTCAGCCAACTTACAAAATCAAAATAATCATAATAGCGTTTGATCCACCAAGGATGAATGTATGTCATAAGGCTTTCTAAGTATTCGGAATCTTCGCTGCCGGGAATATAATAGGCAGATTTATACTGCGGATATCTTTGGTGAGTGAAACATATTTTATTCGGGTATGGAAGTTCGTCAAACGCTTTTATGGTTTCTTCTGAACAATTATTTCGATCATTCATTAAGAAAAATAGGTTATTAAGATTCACTCTGCCTTTCCGCCGTTCCCACTCTTCTTTTGCTTGCTGAACGGAATCATAATGCACAAGGAATAAGCGGATGTCACCACACATGGCCGTTAAGTATTCTGTCTGCGAAGGCTCTGAATCATCAGATAGGGAGAGTGACAGATAGTATGGTAAATTTTGACAGAATTTTATGTAATCGTTGGCTTCAAAATAAAAATTTCTAGTAGGAGAATTCATTTTTATTCTTAAATCCTTGCATACGCATCCAGCAGTACAATCGCTTCCGATGATAGAAAAATTCTTGTTTTGCAAGGCTTTTCTATTTTTTTTGTTAAAAAGAGTGTCACGAAGAAGGAAGCGCACGTTTTTGATGCCGTCTTTAAAATGTCGCGTGATAGAAATATGCGGTTTGTCAGTGTTACTCATAACAATCCTCCGTTTCAGAAGTTTATGTCACTTTATTATAGACCTTGTCTTTTCGTTTTTGTCAATACTGAAATATAAAATCATCAGAATACTTTCCGCGTAATTTTGTAAAAAGGATGGTTGTTGATACGATTATCTGAGGATAAATCAATTTTTTAATGCCATGTATCATTCCTTGAATAAGAGAAATAAGGTATTCTTAAGTAGGAAAACGATTTATGTGTTTTCAGGATTCGTATATGAGAGGAATTAAAACCATGAGACTATTAAATTATACAAGACTCCCTTTGGAGGACGCGGTATATGCGAATCGCCTTGCCTACAGCATGCACCTTGCACTTCAGGATGCAGATGGTTCTTGGCGTGCGTTAAACCATAATTCCGGCGTGTTGTTTGTGAAAGCTACGGAGAATCAGAATGGATCATTGAATCCTAAGAGTATGAAAAGCCCCTGGCTGTTTTCCTTAAAGGAAGGCGGCTATGGGGTTTTTGCCGTTCGTACGCGGTCTGAGGGCGACATGGACTCGGAGGATCTTGGGACAGTGTTCTATTTCCAGACCAAGGATCTTGTGCGCTATGAGGAAAAGGGCTTTGTGAAGCTGGCGGACGGGCCGATTCAGGCAGTGCGCTGTGCGGTGACAGAGGATGGTAAGTATGCGCTTCAGTGGCAGCAGTCAAATGGGCATTGGTACGAGAAAAAATTGGACGGCCTTGATTTCTTGAAGCTCAATGATGCCAATGTCAAGCTTGCCGGTACGCCGATCAAAAAAGATGCCCTGTTGCCAACAAATCTGTCGGAGGAAGCCGTTTTAGGAATTCAAGGCGCCGTGCCTTGTAATGGCATTGAGATCCCTGACGAGCTGGGACAGTACCTTCTAAAGAAGCTTTTGCCTGCAACGCATGTTGGGGTCGCTGCGCCGAAGAAGCTTTTGCGTGATGGCTTGGTGTGGCGCGACAGTCCTAAAAAACAGGCCGCGCGTGACAAGGAAAGCTGGGGTGAAGCAAGCAAGGAACAGTTAAAGTCTTCTCTGAAAAATGTCATGATCGATGCCCTGTACAGCGATGGCACGCGCGTGCCGAAGCACGTGATTTGGGATGAGGAGAGCCTTGCAAAGATTGATATTTCTAAGCCAGGCCGTTATACTCTCAAGGGAAAGCTGACGCAGCCGCATTTCGAGTTCCCGATTTGTACGGATCGCGCCGACCCTTGCGTATGCCGTTGGAATGGCAAGTATTATTATATTGCAACGAACGATGCTGATTTCAACCATACGCTCTACATGCGCTGCGCGGATTCCTTGGAGGGGATTCGGGATGCCGAGGAGCATTTGATTTTGGACAGCACGACCTATGAGGGCATTGGCGGACTTTTGTGGGCGCCAGAATTCCACGTGATTGACGGAAGAATGTATCTGTTCCATGCGTGTACGCCCGGGCCGTTCTTTTGCGAGGAGAGCCATGTCATGGAGCTTCGCGAGGGCGGTGACCCGCTGAAAAAGGAGGATTGGTCAAGACCGAAGCGTGTTGTCAAGGCCGATGGAAGCGACATTTGTGAGGCTGGCAAGGAAATTACCCTGGACATGACGGAGTTCGAGTGGCAGGGAGAGCTGTATGTCATTTGGTCGCAGAGGCAGTTCCTGCCAAAGGACCTTGGTGCATGGCTGTATATTGCAAAGCTGAATCGCGAAAAGCCCTGGATGCTGGCAAGCGATTCCGTGGTGCTTTCCAAACCGGAATATGGCTGGGCAAATAACCATACCTTTGTGGATGAAGGGCCTTTTGCGTTGATCCGCGGGGACAAGCTGTACGTCACCTTTTCCTCTGCGGCAGTGGACAGCACCTATGTCGTTGGCCTGTTACAGATTGAAGCTGGCAAGGATCTTCTGAATTCGGCGAATTGGTGCAAGAACAATTATCCGCTGTTCACCTCACGCAGCTATGAGGGGGAGTACGGAACTGGTCATAATGCCTATGTCATTGATGAGGACGGTACAACCTGGAATACTTATCATGCGCGTCCGGGCGTTGACGGTCCCCGCAGCACTGGTATTCGCCGTGTCCACTTTGACATCGACGGTGAACCCATGCTCGACGTCATTGAAGAGCTTGATCTCAAACCCGAGTTTTCCGAATTTGAGACCACGCTCGTTATATCATAAATCCCTTTTTGTGGCAGTGTATCTATAAAATGTAAAGATCAATACTTGGCGAGATTCATTTGTTAGAACTATTGATATTGGCAAGGGATGTGCCATGACTTTCGCAAAAACTACCCAGAAAGCCCAAAAGGCAATTTAGGTAGTCAGCGCAAAAACGGCGGCTACTCGCTTCCTGATTAGAAACGCTTTAATCAAAGGAATGAAATAAAATGTATATAAATGGAGGGTGAAGGTATGTTAAGAGTTGTTAAGACGGAAAATGGTTACGTGAAGGGAATCCCGGCAGCGGATCCCAGGTACACGGCGTTTAAGGGAATTCCCTTTGCAGCGCCGCCCGTAGGTGAGAACAGATGGCGTGCGCCCCAGCCGGCAGCGAATTGGGACGGCGTTCGTGAGTGTTATACGTTTGCACCGATTTCCGTGCAGGATACGCCTGGCCTTGGAACCGACATCTACTGCCGCGAGTGGCACGTAGATCCCGAGATTCCCATGGATGAGGACTGCCTGTACTTGAATGTCTGGACGGGTGCAAAGTCAGCTGACGAGAAGCTTCCTGTCGTTGTATGGTTCTTCGGCGGCGGTTTCCAATGGGGTTATCCCGCGGAGATGGAGTTCGACGGTGAGAGAGTTGCAAGGCGCGGCGTCGTCGTTGTATCCGTAAACTATCGTTTGAATGTCTTTGGCTTCATGGCGCATCCTGAGCTGACCGCAAAGCAGTCTGACGCGCCCACCAACTTTGGTCTTCTGGATCAGCAGGCTGGCCTGAAATGGGTGCAGAGAAACATTGCGGCATTTGGCGGTGACCCTGAGAAGGTGACCATTGCAGGTCAGTCCGCAGGTGGCGGCAGCGTTATGGCACAGGTATCCTGTCCGAACAACGTCGGTTTGTTCCGCGGTGCAATCGTGCAGAGTGGCCTGATCAGCAGCCCTTATGATGATGGCGGTTTTGGAAATGAGCCTTTGGAGTCCGCAGAGAAGAACGGGGAAGGATTCCTGAAATTCCTTGGCGTTTCTTCGATTGACGAGGCAAGAAAGATTGATGCGAAGACATTGCTTGCAAAGTATGGCGAGTATGTGCCTGGCTTGATGCTTGGTGCGACCGAGGGGCCTCACAGAATGTTCCCCGTTGCCGACATGAAGTTCTGCTTTGGCAACTCCATGAAGCTGTTCATGGAGGGGAAGCACGTGCCTGTTGCCATGATGGCAGGAAACACGGGAGATGAGTTCCCGAGTGCGATCTACGCAAATTCCAAGGAGGAGTTTGAGGAGAAGGCGAGAGCCTGGTTTGGCGACAAGGCAGACGAATTTCTGACATTCCCTGAGGCGCAAGTTCAGGGCGGCATGGGCGGCAAGGGTTATGCACCCATCAGCGGCATTGAGTGTGCGATAAAATCCGTGGCATTAAAGGCGCAGGAAAATGGAGACGGTCCCGTGTATTATTATCGTTTTGAGCCCGACATTCCTGGTTGGGACAATCCCGGAACCTTCCACTCCGTAGAGCTTTGGTTCTTCTTCGAGACGCTGGCAAAGTGCTGGAGACCTTTCGTTGGCAGACATTATGATCTTGCCCGTCAGATGTGCGATTATTGGTGCAATTTCATTAAGTACGGCAATCCCAATGGGCAGGGAACGGATGGCAACGAGCTGCCGAAGTGGCTTCCCTACACGAAGGAAGGTCGTGATGGCATGAGCTTCCAGGCTCAGGGAGCAACGCCTCAGCACGGCGAGACCGAATTCATGAGATTCCTCATCGAGAAGAAGATCGAGGAAACTTGTAAATAATGGCGAGGGAAATGCCGAAGAAGTTTTTAGGATAAGCATGGCGCAGAGGCCTGGAAAATCAATGAAAGTTGCGTTTAGACTGGCGCAGATGCTTACTAAAAAAGGATTTACGAAGATTTGAAAGTATGATAAAATATTTGCAGGTTTAGCCTGCGATCAAACATCAGGGAGATTGAGCCAAGCGCCAATCTCCTTGTGTATAGCTCGGAAGAAAATCAAGCGGCTGCCGAAGGCAGACATTTGATTTTACCCGAGCGTATACGAAATAAAATCAAAAGTCGCGAAGCGACGACGTCTGCCAAGGGCAGGTTTATTACGAAAGGAGTTTGTTATGGCTATTCAATCAAAGAACCCCATTATGCCCGGCTTTTATCCGGATCCCTCCATCTGCGCTGTGGGAGAGGATTATTATCTTGTGAATTCTTCTTTTGCTTATTTTCCGGGCCTTCCTCTGATGCATAGTAAGGATTTGGTGCATTTTGAGCAGATTGGAAATGTCCTGGATCGCCCTTCCCAGCTTCCGCTGCCAAAGGCTGGCGTGTCCAGAGGTTTATTTGCACCTACGATTCGTTATCATGAGGGAACCTTCTACGTGATTTGTACGAATGTAAGCTATGGCGGTAATTTTGTCGTGACGGCAGAGAATCCTGAGGGACCTTGGTCGGAGCCGCACTATCTGGAGGGCGCGGATGGTATTGATCCTTCGCTTTTCTTTGACGCGGATGGAAAGTGCTATTATATCGGTACGCATCCCAATCCCGCGGGCTGTCAGTATGACGGAGACTGGTATATTTACATTCAGGAGCTCGACGTCAAGAATTGGAAGATGGTCGGGGAGAAGCATGACGTTTGGAATGGTGCCATGCGGGGCGTGCATTGGCCTGAGGGACCGCATCTTTATAAGATCGGCGAGTATTATTACATTCTTCACGCAGAGGGCGGTACGGGCCCTGAACATGCGGTATCCGTTGCGCGGTCCAAGGAGGTCTACGGACCTTATGAGAACAATTTCTGCAATCCCATTCTGACGCATCGTCACATGGGGCAGCAGTATCCCATCAAGTATGTGGGACATGCGGATTTGATCGAAACGCCGAATGGTGAGTGGTACATGACGATGCTGGCAGTTCGCCCGAAGGAGTGCTTCACGACCATGGGGCGCGAGACCTTCCTGGCTAAGGTGACCTGGGAGAACGATTGGCCCGTGGTAAATGCCGGCGTGGGCCTTTTGACGGATGTTGTGGACGTGAATTTGCCGGCATGGCTTCCTGAAAAGGATGCGAATTCTTATACTGTGAGAACGAGGCAGAAGACCTGCGTACCCGGCAGCAGTCGCACCTATGCGTTTGCTTCCATGAAGGAGCTGGGCGATGAATTTATGACGCTTCGTGCGCCTTTGGACCAGAGGATGGCGCTTTCCGCGGGGGAGGGCTTAAAGCTCTCCTTTAGCAAGAATACCCTGACGGGAAGCGACGTGCCTTCTTATGTCTGCATTCGTCAGCAGCATCACTGCTTCACCGTCAGTGCGAGCCTATTGACGGCCTCCGTGGATGGTGACAATGCCGCTGGTTTGGTATTATTCCAGAATGAGTTTTATCACCTGAAGGTTGAGGTGAAGGCTGGGAAGGCTTCCCTGATTCTTTGCGAAAAGTCGGAGGACAAGGTGCTTGGAGAGCTTTGCATTGCGGGTGATGAGGTGACCGTGGGCCTTGAGGTTAAGGATCTTGAGGCAAAGGGCTTTGTCGTAGATGCAGACGGAAGGCGTGAGTTCGCGACGGCTGCAGACGTAAGGAACCTTTCAACGGAGGTTGCTGGCGGATTTGTGGGCTGTACGACGGGGCTGTATGCACTTGGAGATGAGGAAAAAGCTGCGATATTTACAAAGTTTTCTTATCAGGCATAAGACTGGCGCGCGTTGTCGTGCAACCTAACTGCGTAAGGATGTTATGTCATGATTGCTGACAAATAAACAATGGGAACGAGGGGACAGCATGGAGAAGCAATGCCGGCCTGGAAAATTGAATCATGATTTTAAGGCGTGGGAGCTGCTCCTTTTGGCTGTCCTCGTTCTTTATCCCATGCGTCACGTAGGTCTGGGCGGAGATCTGTGGGACGTGGGATATAACTATGGCAATTTCGCCTATTTTAGTGAGGAGGTTCTGGGAAAAACCTGGTTTTTCTCTACCTATCTGGCAAGTGCCGTCGGACATCTTTTGACCCTGTTGCCCTTCGGACATACGGTTGTAGGTATGAATGTTTATACGGGCCTGTTCGCCAGCATCCTTGCAGTGACGGGGTATCTGTTTTGTACGAGAGTGCTCCGGATTTCAGCCATTGCCGCCTTTATGGGTGAGTTTCTTGCCCTTGGCATGTGCTGGTGCCCAACGGCGCTTCTGTATAACTATCTGACCTATCTTTTATTCTTGGCATGTGTGATTTTTCTGTATTTGGGTCTGACGCGGGAGAAGCATTGGATGCTTGTTGCGGCGGGAGCCTGTCTGGGTACTAACATCTTTGTGCGTTTTTCGAATTTGCCGGAGATGGGGCTGATTTTGGCCGTGTGGGCCTATGCCATCTGGGATGGATGGGAGAGGCGAAAGAAAGGCAGGACAGGCCAGGAAGAAATCGAGAGCTCCAAAGGTAAGGCTGGTTTTTATCAGGGGACAGGCGGGAGTAAGGATAACGGAAAATGGTTCGGGAAGGCCCTTGGAAAGCTCTGGAAGGATACACTGTGGTGCTTCTTGGGATATCTGGTAGCTCTGGCAATTTTTTTCCTTTGGATCTCTCTTCGCTATGGAATGTCAGATTATGTTGAGGGCATTCGACTTTTGTTTGACATGACGGACAGCGCTACGGACTATAAACCGATTTCCATGCTGCAGGGTCTGCTTTGGCCATTTAAGGCGGGGCTTTATTGGATCCTTCGATTGGCATTCTTTACGGCGATGGTCTTTGTGGTTGGATTAGTCTCGGATGCCATACCGCTGTTATTTCACGGCTCAACGCAGCGGCAGGCTCGCAAGGTCTTTCGGATTTTGGGGACATGCGGATGTATCGCCGTTTGCATTTTCATGATGTTTTGGATCTTGGGGATGGGAAAGGGCCGAAATGGATTTACCTCGTTCCTGTATTATAGCTATGATCCCGTCTATTGGCCGTGTGCCTTGTTTTGGATGCTGGCACTAGGCATTGGTGCGGTTGAGGTGCTTCGCCCGGGAAATGCGAAGGGAAACAGGCTGTATGGCATGCTCTTGATTTTGGTTGGCGTTTTGACTTCTCTGGGCAGTAACAATGGAATTTATCCCAGCTTTAACAATTTATTTGCACTGGCTCCCTTTGTCTTGCAGAAGGTCACTGAGTTTACAAAATTTGTTTGGAAAAAGTCTCGGGAGAGGCGTGACTCCAGTGAGGAATTTCGGCCGAGCCTATTGCCGATTTGCCTTGTTTTATGGGTTTTTCTTTGCTTTTGTGTCGTACAATTTACCATGTTTGGCGTGAAGTTTGTGTTCTGTGAAGGGGGCGGCATAGAAAATGCACATGTTATGGTTACTCAGAACAGGGCACTAAAAGGACTATATATGCCAGAGGACCGTGCGAGGGATTTACAGGAGCTGAGTAGCTTCGTTTCTGATCAGGGGTTGTTGACTAAGGAAGTCATTTTACATGGAAATATTCCTGCCGTGGCATTTTTCCTCGGAATGCGTCCCGCGTTCCATTCCTGGAATGATTTGGCGTCCTTTGGATATGACGTCATGCAGGATGCGATGGACGAGCTCATGAAGGAGATTGGTAACCGCGAGAGTGGAAAGCCCGTGGTGATAGCGGCAAGGAGTTATGCGGAATATGGCCCGATCACGCCGGATGATTCAGAGGGTGTGACTATGGAGAAAGATCCCAAATGGATGCTGATTCAGCGTTTCATGGGAATCTATGGATATCAGAAAACCTTCGAGAATGAAAGATTTGTCGTATGGCAGATCCCGTAATAAGGCTCAGCGGAGCTCATATAGAAAACCGGAAACGACCTGACGGTCATTTCCGGTTTTCATTTTATATACTCATTGGATCTTTCGATTGTTTGTCGATTACTTTTTTATTGTTTTCTTTTTTGTTTCTTTTCGTATGAAGCTTTTCTTTGGCGTTTTTTAGGTCTGTCTTTCCGTTACAGGAGCTGCAGGTTCTTTTCCTTTGCTTCCTGCATGACGTCATCCGGCCAGAGGGAACACTGTACCTCGCCAATATGAGCCTTGCGCAGGAAGAACATGCAGATTCGGGATTGTCCAATGCCGCCGCCGATGGTGTAGGGCAGTTCGCAGTTTAGGATGGCCTTATGGAAAGGAAGCTCGGCACGCTCCGGGCAACCAGCCTTTTCGAGCTGCGTCTTCAGGGAATTTTCATCCACGCGGATCCCCATGCTGGAGAGCTCTAATGCGATGTCCAGTACGGGATAGTAAACAACGATGTCAGCGTTCAGTGACCAATCATCATAGTCCGGTGCACGACCGTCATGAGGCTCGCCATTCTCCAGATCGTCTCCAATCTGCATGATGCAAACGGCTCCCTTGGCCTTTGCAATGTAGTATTCTCTCTCCTTGGGAGAATAGTCAGGGAACATTTCTGCCAGTTCGCTCGTGGTGATGAAGAAAATGTCATGAGGCAGAATCTCTTCAATGTAATCATAATGGATGGACATGTATTTCTCGGTCTTGCGAAGCACCTTGTATACCGTGCGGACGGTGTCCTTCAAGGTCTCCAGGTTGCGATCCTCCTTCGCAATGATTTTCTCCCAGTCCCACTGATCCACGTAAATGGAATGGATGTTGTCGGGATCCTCATCGCGGCGGATGGCGCTCATGTCTGTGTAGAGGCCTTCATTGACGGAGAACCCATACTTCTTTAAAGCATAACGCTTCCACTTTGCGAGGGATTGTACGATTTCTCCTTCTTTTCCATTCTCATACTTTATGTCGAAGGATACGGGACGCTCCACGCCGTTCAGGTTGTCGTTAAGTCCGGAAGTTGGATCAACAAAAAGAGGAGCGGACACGCGCAGAAGGTTCAATCTTTCTGCAAGCAGTGTCTGAAAAAAGTCTTTTACGGTTTTAATTGCGATCTGAGTATCATAGAGGTTTAACTCGGAATGATAACCCTTCGGAAGTTTTAAGTTACTCATGCGTTTTTTATACCTTTCTGGCATTCTAAGCTACCATATCTATTTAACAGCTTTTTGCCATGGATTGCAAGTGTTTTCTAAGGGAAAAACCAATTTTTTAGTGATTGCGACGTGCCTTTTCTGTACGAATCTGGATTTCATCCATAAAATCAACAGATTTCTGACGATATTTCAGATTTCTTTGTGAATCCTTGCGGTTTACATTTTACGGCAATTGATTAAAATAATAGTAATTCGAAGTTGGTTGCTTAAAGTTGTTTGGTCTTTAGAGAAAGGAAGGATTAGTATGATCAAGACAATTCGATTGACCCCGGATGGTGTTAAAAATTTTGTAAATGTTGCTTCTAAGTGTGATTTTGACATTGACGTTAGCTATAATCGCTACGTTGTCGATGGAAAATCATTTCTCGGCGTGTATGCGTTGGATTTCAGCAGACCCTTGAAGGTCGTTTATGATGGATACAATGCAGAGTTTGAGGAGCTTTTGAATAAGCTTACGGTTGCCTGCTAATATGAATTTGTGCGGGTGAACGAAATCACCCAATGTGTTCAAACGGAAAAAAGAATAGAGATTGTCGATCAGACGATAAAATTTGACACCTCATATAAGATGGAGTAACATCTTATATGAGGTTTTTTGTAGCGAGGAAGGAAACCAAGCGACTCGCGAAGCGAGGCATTTGGTTTCACCCGAGCGTACACGAAATAAAAGCGTAAGTAGCGAAGCGACGACATCTGCGAAGCAGATGGCTTTTATGAGTGATCAAGGAAGGAAACCAAGCGACT
>JAFXQK010000067.1 GCA_017527205.1 Lachnospiraceae bacterium
ACCTCTCTGCCCCTTACCAACGGGGCTCACCAGATCCATCACCCTCATGGCAACGCTACATCCCGGCGTCTCCAGCTTAATGCGCTTGTCAGGGAAAATAGGCGTCATGTCGCTAAAGTCCATGCGCTTTGCAGATTCCTCGGGCGTATAGCCATTGATGGTACGCACGTACAAGAGAGCGCTGAACTTCTCCTGCTGCGTCTTAATTCTCTTATTTCCTCTCAGAATATCTCCCGTCTTCAGGCCAAACCTGCGAATCTGGCTTGGTGCAACATAAACGTCATTCTCCCCGGGGAGATAATTATCGCCACGAATAAAGCCATAGCCGTCAGGCATAACCTCCAAAATACCAATGGCCTCAATACCACTGTCAAGCTCTGCCGGGAACTGCGTGGCATCGTAAACTTCGGTCTGGCGATTGCCCTTTCCGGCATCCGCCGCGGCCTGAGCTGCGGGAGTTGCCTGTTGCACGGGCTGAGCAGGCGCCTGTACCTGCTGCGCAGGCTGCGTCTGCGTCGTCGCCTGCTGCCGTTCTGCCGGCTGCGCCTTAGTCGTTTCTTCCTGTCTTGGCATGGAGCGAAGAATCCTCTGCTTTGCAGCAGAATCCGGTTTCGCACTATTCTCCCGCTTCGCAGGTGCTTCCGTTTTCGCCTCGGCTGCCTGCTTTTCCTGTTCAGCCTCCTTTGCGGCCGCTGCCTGTGCCTTCTTCTCCTCGATCTGCTTAAGTCTCTCGTCTTCTTCCAGCATGGCTTCGACAACCTCCGATTTCTTCATGGCGGAAGTTCCCTTCAATCCTCTTGCCTTTGCGAGATCCCTAAGTACGGCCAACGGAAGTGATTCGTATTTTTCTCTCATGAAATCCTCCTAAAATTACATTGTCCCCAATGCATAATAATAAATTTCCACCACGCTCTGCATATGCCATGGCGAAAAACTATACTATTATTTCACGGGGGTAAAAAAAGATAGGTTCGACGTGCATCCTTAGGCTTCATTGTAATATAAAACAACAAAAATGAAAAGCCCTAAAATAAAAAAATTTTTACTTTTTCGATGCGCTCTTGAAATTTAAGTAACCTTAAGCTATACTGTAAGAAATCTGGCATCGGATAACCGCTGAGATAGATGAAAGAAAGGGAAAACTCATGACAACGAATGAAAAAGCTTTAATGATGCATGAACAATGGAAGGGAAAGATCGAGACCGTCTCCAAGGCTCCCGTAAAATCGAGGGAGGATCTGGCAATCGCTTACACTCCCGGCGTAGCTGAGCCCTGCAAGGTGATCGCGAAGGATCCTGAGGCAGCTTATAAGTATACCATGAAATCAAATACGATCGCCGTAGTCTCCGACGGAAGTGCCGTATTGGGACTTGGCAACATCGGACCCTACGCAGCAATGCCCGTCATGGAGGGCAAGGCCGTTCTGTTTAAGGAATTTGGCGGTGTTAATGCCGTTCCCATCTGCCTGAATACGCAGGATACCGAGGAAATCATCAAAGCCGTTACCTGGCTTGCACCCAGCTATGGCGGAATCAATCTGGAGGACATCAGTGCTCCCAGATGCTTTGAAATTGAAGAGAGACTGAAGGCTACCTTGAACATCCCCGTGTTCCATGACGATCAGCATGGTACCGCAATCGTTGTTCTTGCAGGAATCATCAACTCCTTAAAGGTTGTCGGCAAGAAGAAGGAAGACTGCCGCGTGGTTGTAAATGGTGCAGGAAGCGCAGGCGTTGCCATTTCCAAGCTTCTGCTCTCCTATGGCTTCCCGAACGTTACCATGTGCGATACCGTTGGCATCATTTCCAAGAACAGAACCGGACTCAACTGGATGAAGCAGCAGATGGCCGAGGTGACGAACCTTGAGGGCAAGGATGGCACTCTGGCAGATGCCATGAAGGGTGCTGACATCTTTGTTGGCGTTTCCGCTCCTGGCGTGGTAACTGCGGAAATGGTTCAGAGCATGAATCGTGACGCCATCATCTTCGCCCTGTCCAATCCCGTTCCTGAGATTATGCCTGACATTGCAAAGGCAGCAGGTGCAAAGGTAGTAGGAACCGGAAGAAGCGACTTCCCGAATCAGGTAAACAACGTGGTTGCATTCCCTGGCATCTTCAAGGGTGCATTGGAAGGCCGTGCTCCTCAGATCACTGAGGAAATGAAGTTGGCTGCAGCACTTGCCATCGCAAGCCTTGTTCCCGAGGACGAGCTCTCCGAGGACAACGTAATGCCTGAAGCCTTCAATCCCAAGGTTGCAGACCTTGTTGCCGAGGCCGTAAAGAGTCACATTCGCAAATAAATGAAAACAAGTTTTGAAAGAAAGCAGAAGGAGAAACCATGACGGACTGGCACGGAAAGCCCTACTACTCTCTTGATGCATATTGTAAAAACACCTATCAACATAAGCTTTATAAGATAGCCCTGAATGCCCATCTGACCTGCCCCAACCGGGACGGAACCCTGGGCCTTCGGGGCTGTATCTTCTGTAGCGCAGGTGGAAGCGGCGAATTCGCGGCAAGCCTTCCCGAGGGCCCCTTATTCTCAGAATGTCCTTCGTCTTCTGACAGCCATGCGGCCTTGGACATTGACCGCCAGCTGCTGGAAGGGCTTGCCCTCTTTGGAGGCAAAAAGACCAGCGAGGAATACATTGCCTATTTTCAGGCCTTTACCAACACCTATGGTCCCCTCCCCTATCTGGAGACCATTTACCGCAGTGCGCTCTCACATCCAAAGGTGCGCGGCATTTCCATTGCAACGCGGCCAGACTGCGTAGGAGAACCGGTCGTCCAACTACTAAAAGGCTTGCAGCAGGAATTCCCTGACAAATTTATCTGGATCGAGCTTGGACTACAATCCATTCACGAGAAAACGGCGACTTACATTCGCCGCGGCTATCCCTTAAAAACCTTTGAGGATGCCTATGCAAGACTCTCAGAGGCGGGCTTTCCCGTGATTATCCACTTAATTCTCGGCCTTCCCATGGAAAGCCAGGAGGAAATGCTACAAAGCGTGGAATGGGTTAGCCGCCTCCATCCCTTTGGCATAAAGCTCCAGCTCCTTCACGTCCTGCGCGGCACGGATCTCGAGACCGAATATCTTGCCGGGAAATTTGAGACATTGACAAAGGAAGCCTACCTCTCCCTCTTATCAGAATGCATTGCCCGCTTAGATCCCGAGATTGTCATTCACAGGGTCACGGGAGACGGTCGGGGAGTGGATCTGATCGCTCCCGATTGGAGCAGAAACAAAAAGGACGTACTAAATAGCTTACATCACTTACTCAAAGAAAAAAACATACGGCAGGGTTGCCATTGCGAGGACAAACCATGATACAGGATCCCTTGACGCTCTATAAACTGATTGTATTATATATGCTGGATCGGGTCAGCTTTCCCATGACGGGCGCACAGATCAGCGACTTTATGTTGGAAAAGGAATATACGAACTTTTTGACTTTGCAGCAGGTGTTCAATGAACTGACGGAGGCCGGCATGATCTCCGCTCAGTCCATCCGCAACAGAACCCATCTTTCCATTACCACGGAAGGAAAAGAGACCCTGCATTTTTTTGAAAACCGCATCGGCGACGCGATTAAATCAGACATAGAAACCTATTTTCAGGAAAAAGAATTTGACCTTCGAAATGAAGTGTCCGTATTAGCAGATTATTACAAGGCTACCAGCGGCGAATACGAGACCCGCCTTGTTGCAAAGGATCGCGGCATCTCCCTCATCGACCTGACGCTCTCCGTTCCGACAAAGGAGCTTGCGGAAAACATCTGCGACAACTGGCAGAAAAAAAATCAAGAGATTTATCAATACATTACGAAGGCATTATTTTAATGAACCCTATGCCTTGATGATCTGTTTGGGCGTTGGTTCTCCCACGTCTTTATATTTTTTCGAGAAATAAGGTTTGGAATCGCTGATTTCGATAAAACACGTCTTCTCCATGTCATAGTCCCAGTGTTTCACTTTGAAGCCTTGATTCATCAGCTTCACGTATTCTTCGACTTCCTCCTCCCAGAGTTTCTTTGGAAGACCATTCTTTACCAGACGCAGATACTCCTCAAAGTTCACAAGCCTCGTATCTTCAATGGTATTATAAACATAATTTTCCCTCTCAACGTACATCCAATCGTCGTCTTCCATGTGATCCATCGAATATCTCCACTTCGGAGTATTTTCTTCTCGTGTATTCGCCTCTACGGCGTAGCTGATTTCCTGACAGCATTCCTTGTATGCCCAAAGAAGTAAATCTTCCTCGTCCTTTGCCTCATATTCTTCATAAAAAATCGCGCGATCCCCATTACAGAAGATCTTCAAACCATCACGATAGTAATCGGGAAAGCTTGTGACCCTATCGATGGTGCGATCCGAGACCTCCTTTGGCAGATGCTCCCTGATCCACTTTTTATCCACCTTTAATCTTTTCATCTTATAGCATTCCTGCCCAACTCTCTGCTCCTTCATGAATGATCACTCCTTTCTGTTTCTTGCGTATATCATATTATCATTTTGAATATATGTCAAGTCTTTTTCAATTTTTTTATTGGGTTATTTAAACTGAAAACGGCGGCGAAAGATCCTAAGATCGTTCACCGCCGTTTATGATCTGAAAGCTCTTAGCATTGTTTTTATAGAGTTTTTTGAACACACGATAGTTGCGTTCATATATCCCCTTATTCTCAGGGTTGGGAATGTAGGCATGATTCGCTTTTACAAGCTGGCGTGAAAGCTCCAGCACGTCAACCCCTCTAACGCCTGCAGCAACAACCAGTGCCGTTCCGATCGCACCAACCTCCTGTGAATGATCTATGATTTCAATCGTCCGCCCTGTAATATCTGCAAGCATCTGACACGTAATGGGCGACAATGCCCCGCCGCCAACAAATCTGATCGGATCGGAAGTTTTCACCTTTTTCGTCTCACATTCCAAAAGCCAGCGCAAATGATAGCAAATCCCCTCAAGTACGGCACGGATCATGTCTCTTTTTCCGTTCTCGACTCTGATGTTAAAGAATACTCCTCCCGCATTGGAATCTTCAAACGGACATCGGTTACCATGAAGCCACGGCGTAAATATAACACCATTTGCACCTGGAGGAACTTTCCTGACCTCTTCTGAAAGATAATCATAAAGGCTTAGATATTTACTCTCCACGTCTGTGATTTTCTTATTATCTAGATAAACTCCGATCTCATCCAATGCAAGATGATCCATGACCCACTCGAAGCACTTCCCGGCCGTTTCCAGTTCCGCATAATAATTAAAGTACCCGTGTTTTGCTGACAAAACGCCGGTGATCATCGCTTTGACGTCAACCGTCTGATAATCCAGAAATGTTGATACCCATCCTGACGTTCCGACATATATATGCGTATCTCCCGGTCTTGTACATCCGGCACCGATATTCACAAAGGTTGTATCTCCGCCTCCTCCAAATACCGGGGTTCCCTTTACAAGCCCAAGATCATTCGCTGCTTTCTCAGTCAAGCCACCAACCAGATCCGTACAGTCTATAATATCCGGCAAATGCTTAGGGTCTATCCCGTACATTTTCAGGAGCCCCTTGTTCCAACCTTCCTTTCCTTTGCGGGTATCATAAAGGAAGGTAGCAAATGCGGAATCTGCAGTTCTTATAATTCTTCCCGTGCAACGTGCCACAAGGTAATCTCCAACGTCCAGCCATTTATATGTTTTTCTAAATACTTCCGGCTCATTGTTTTCTACCCATTTATATTTCCATACCGGATCCTTGGCACTGGTTGAACCGGCATAATTAACGATCAGATTCCTCGCAAGCTTATACAGACTGCACCCGGAAACCTTGATTATTCCACTACCCATACATTCCTTATATTCTTTAACGCCCTTTTGATCCAGATAGTTCATTGGTGGTCTGACGGCATTCGCATTCTCATCCACAAGAACAGTTCCCTGCATCTGTGAGCAAAATGCAATTCCTTTGATTTCTTCAGGCGTAACCTCCGAATTTTCAAACAGGGCTCTTGTAGTGGAGCATATTGCTTCCCACCACTCTTCCGTATCCTGTTCAGCGCCACCATTTTCAGAAATATAAATGCCGTAAGCAGCCGTAGAGCTTGCCACAAGACGTATTTTTGTCTCGATGCTAAACAGGCAGGTTTTTACGCTGCCGGTTCCGAAATCATAAATGATAACATACATCTATCAGTCCTCTTTTAGGTGAACGTTCCACCCCGTATCAATCTTCTTTTTCATAAATCTCATAAATCATTTGACAGATGCCAACTTAGATTAACAGCTTGCCTGCTGTTTCGCAGACTAATTCTCCAAACCTACGTATGGTATCTTTTTCATATCTGCTGGCGGCGTAATCAAGATAAAGAAGATAACCCCTCTCGCTTTTTATAATTTCCACGTCCAGAGAATTCTGAGCCGCTGCGTACTCGTTTGTAAGCTTTATTTCCTCCAACCTGACTTCCGTTTCGAAATCAAGCTTGTACATATCTCCCTGAAAAAGTACGCAAATACAGTCATCCTCCACCGGCTTTGAAAAAGCTGACCTTACGAAACTAAAGCTGCTGTACTCTATACCTTTCTCTATCTGATCTTTGATGTCCCTAAATATTTCCACAATTGATCTGTCTTTCTTTATATCCAGTGCCGCAGGCAGAATATGATAAAGCGCTCCAATACTGTTTTGGGACTGAAGATTATTTCTGCCGTTAAATGCCCACGTTACCATCACCTTTTCAAAACCCGTAAAAACAGAAAGTGCCATCAGCACAGCCGTGATAAAGAATCCATTTCTGCCAAGGCCTGTCCTCGCCTGAAATTCCGTAAACTGCTTTTCAGAAAATGCCAATGGAAGAGTTACCGAATCTGACTTATTATCTTTACTTTTGTGATCATAAGGCAGGTTTTTCATAAAGTCATCACACGGATAACGGCTGGTAAAATACTTTTCTGCAGCCTGATATACGCTTGATGCTTTCTCCTTTTCTCTTTGGGAAAGAATATAGTAATAATAGTCTGTGGAAAGTTTCTTTCCCTTCAAAGCTTTATACAATTCCCCTGCAGAAATCTGCACTGAAAATCCATCAAAAATAATATGATGCACGTCAAAAAAGAAGTATGTTTCCTGTTCTACTGAGAATACCCTGCATCTAAAAAGAGGGCTATTCATAAGATTATAGGGCCTTACCAGCGCTTTTTTTATTTCTTCAAAGTCCTTTTTCGAAATATTCTCAACTACCATCTCCGGCATATCATCAACTACATAATGCTGAAGCACCTCACCATTTTCATTCTCCTGAAGTTCAGTTAAAAAAGCCGGATGATTTCCGATAACATGGCTCAAGGCGCCTATAAGCTCCTCTGCCGAAGCGCCGGTTACCCGAACCAACATAAACAAATTATACATAGTGGAGTTTGGCGTATGTCTTTGATAAGATAATATATATTTCTGCTCCGGACTTAAAGGATGAGGCCGCCTCATGCTGCTAAGATTTATTTCATCTATGGAACTTTGGACTGTAGCACTTTTTGTATGATATATTTTAGCAATCTTTTGCGGAGTCCTGCCTCTGTAAACGTCCTCTATCGCAAGCCCGGGAAGTTCCGTCTCCGTAAGTAGCATCATGGACAAAAGCGAATCCCCTCCCACTAGATAGAAGTCGTCACAGGCGCTGAACCGTTCTACCCCAAGTACCTTTGCCATGGCACTGCATAAAACCCTCTCGGTATCATTTTGGGGAGCTAAATAGGCAGCGCGATAAGCCACGGAATCCGCCGGCGGAAGGTTGTCTTTATCCAGTTTTCCGTTTTTATTTCTTGGAATGTCCTTTATTTTTATATAATAAGTCGGGATCATGTAAGCAGGCAAAATGGTGCTTAATTTATCCCTGAGTGTTCCTGTGTCTATATCCCTGTCTTCCGTGAAGTAAGCGCACAGATATGATCTTGTTTCGTCTACGAAACCTTTGACCGCAGTCCATTTAAGGCCTGTAACTTTTTTTATGGCAGCCTCCACCTCTGCCGGCTCCACTCTGTTACCATTGATCTTAATCGTATCGGATATTCTTCCGATAAGCTGATATTCACCGTTATCCAGCCTTCTTGCCAGATCTCCGCTGTGAAATATTCTGCCGTCAAAGGACAAATTGTCAACTGTTTTGCCGCCTATATATCCTCTGGTATAAGGCACGTCGTAGCAGATTTCCCCCACCTTGCCGTTTTCTACCTCTTTACCGTTTTCATCGAGAATATAAATATTTACGTCATACTGTGGAGTGCCTACCGATGCTATTTCGTTTGGTTCATCCAGCCTGGCTACGCTGACTATGGTGCCCGATTCGGAGCTACAATAAATATTCCATACAGTCATTTCCTCCTTTGGCCTCCAGATACCATTAGCAGGCTCTGAGGATATAAATACTTTTTTCAGATAAGGCCCAAAATCCGTAATCATTCTGAAAAGAGATGCCGTAAAAAACGTAGCGGTGGCTTTATTGACAATAAAATAAGTTTCCAGAGTCTGCAAATTCTGAATGGTCACGTAGGGAACTATAAGCAGCATAGTTCCCTCATAAAAACTGTATATGATACTCATTACGGACGCCACAAAATTAAGGGGTGAAATGAGCGCAAGAATATCTTCCTCCACATACATAGGCTTATTTTCAAAGTGGCATGACTCATATAAAAGCGGGATACCACCGTACTCATGAAGGACTCCTTTGGGTCTTCCGGACGTTCCTGAGGTATACACCACGTAAGCTGCTGCATGGGGATCAAATGGCTCATTTCCCCGTAGAGCCTCCAAGCCCTCTATCTCCTCCCAGACCCTTTCATCTATCACCACCTCAGAGCCACAGTCCTTTTTTATGAAATCTACTCGTTCCTCAGGCATACCATATTCAAGAAGAACCGCACAGGCTCCTGCCTTCCACACTCCAAGCAAAGCCACCGGTCCGTATACTCCCCTGGGAAGCAGGATAGTGACTATGTCTTCTTTGCCTATACACTTTTCTTTCAGATACCTGTACACTTTCCCTGAAAGATTATCAAGTTCCCTTCTGGTCATCTCTTTACCGCCCGCGCCTTCACTGATGATTACTTTATCGGGGTTTTCGCTTAAGTGTTCTGACATACTCGCAAAAAAATCTCTCATATCATGTCCCTTCCGTTATTTGTCTTCAACATAAATGATGTACGATTAAAGCTTAATGTTTTAAGATGGTGCTTCTCTTCTGCCAGTTTTTCCATATAACATGCAACTACAAAAGCTCCAAGTGAAGTGACCGCTGCATTTTCATCAGATATGTCAAAATGCTCACCATCATCTCTTATAATCAACTGCACTCCTTCAGGTCTCAGAAGGACAGCGCATTCTCCAAGCACTTTCTTTCCATTGTTTTTCTCGCGGATCAACATAAATATTTCCTCAATGATGAGCTCCGCCTTATGCACGGTCTTTTTATCCATGCCGTTTTCTTTCAGCAGATCACTGACTCTTCCCTGCACTTCCATGATCTGCTCAGGCTCCGCGACAAGCTCAAATAAAGCGGAGCTGGTGCCTCCTGCGATAAGCTTCAAGAGAGAGGGACTGTTATCTTTTCCATAACGTTTTGCAGTATAGATAAGATTGAACAGGTATGCCAAAAGAGGCGCTGCAGCCATACCTGCAAAGATGCCATTCAAACCAAATATACTTCCCAAAAGCACCGTCAAAGGAGCCGAAACCATCACGTCTCGCAGCGCGCTTATCAAAAGCCCCAAAGGAATCTTATCTATAAGCAGATAGTAAGAAGTAAGAAGGTATAAAAGACTGGTAAACGTGGATCCCAAAACCATTATCCTTATTCCGGTACTTGCCACAGCTACCATTCCCGGATCAGAAACATCCAGAATAGCAGGTATAAACGGTGCAAATATGCTCATTAATGCCGTAACTAAAAGGCCTTCAACTATGGCCGTCTTCTCGGCCATGTAATATACAGCCTGCACTCCGCTGTAACATTCTTCACCTATATAAACACTTATCAGAGGCGTTATGGATTCACCTATCCCATCAAAGACTATCTGAAGCTCGCGCACCAGGGCTATTACAGAAACGATAATAAGATATTCCGCTCCAAAACGACTGCTGACAAAGGTATTAAGCACAATGGTAAGCACAGCAAGAAACAGATATGAGCAGGCATCCACCATGCTGTATCTTGCTACTTGCAGCAGCATTTTAGGTGAAAAGAACAGATTGGGCCTGAGTGTATTGCTTTTCTTTAGAAAATGAACTAAGAGGATAAGTACGGAGACTAGATTAAATAAAAAAGAGGCCAGTCCGATGCCTCGTACGCCCATGATACGGCTAAGAAAGATAGAAGCGATCAGATTGCCGCCTCCTTGGATCACGTTTGACGCGGTTGACAGAGTTTCATCCCCGTCGCTATATACCATCTCCACCAGGAGCATCCCCACCGGAAGCAACAGCATACTGAACCTGAGCCAGTAAAGATAATCTCTTGCAGCGCTGAGCACTGGTTCAAGCGGAGTACAGCTTCGTAAATATATGTCACCGCAAAAAGTAGCACCTAAAAACAGTATCAACCCGGTAGAGACGCACATGAGAAGACCTAATCCAAAGGCTTTGTCCGCTCCCTCCTTATTGAACTTTCCCATCTCGGTAGAATACACTATGGGCACCCCAAGAGAAAATACGGAACCAAAGAATGCCGCCACCGAGTAAAGAGGCGTAACAAGCGTAATACCAGCCACGGCGTCCGCTCCTACAAAAGTACCTGCCACCACCGTATCTGCCATAAGCAGCACCGATACCAGCATCATTGTGAGACTTCCCCCAAGAAGCATGGAGTAATATTTTTTTGATAAAAGAGTCCGATGTCTGTTTCCACTAAAAATCTTCATCTTTGCCCTCACGTGTCATTTTACTTTACGATAATATTGTATTTTTTCAGCATTACAAGCGGATCTAACATTGTTTTCGATCTTCTGAGTCCCTCCGAACCAATGTCCGCCATGATGTTATATATCAGGTATCCTTGCTCATATAAATACCTGCAATCAGAAACCAACATATATGCTGATAAGCCCTCGTAAGATATATCCTGCTTCTGATACAGCCCTACGACATTGCTCTCGTCTATAATCTCATTGATCAGTACCCCGCATATCTTACCGTCAATCCTGAACACGCTACCATACAAATGGTTATCATCCCAGTCATTTATGGCCGCATAAAAGGTAGCACTGTCGAAAAATATACGTTCCTGTACAGATGTCCTTCCCAACAGATTTTCTGTCTGTCCCTCATGAAATTTAATTACCTCATCAAAAAGCTCAGGAGTAAGGCTTTCCACCTCGAATCCGTAGGTCTGTCGGAAATGATACAGTTTTCGTCTGATATTTCTAAGCTTTCCTCCCTTAGTTTCGGCCATCCTTTTTGTATATATAACATAATCCCAGTCATCCCTTGACTCCAGTACCTCAAGTGAATCCCCAAAGGTACGAACCCATTTTTTCATAAGAAGCTCAGGAATCCCCCAAAAAACAGATCCAGAAGGAAACTCTTTTGCGAAGATCTCCTCCCAGTCCGCCGCGTCCCAATCTCCCACCGGAGGACTATAGCAAAGTTCCCCTCCAAAGTAGCCCCGGTGAAAGCAAAGACCGTAATCGTAGGCTCTCCTTGCACATACAGGCTCATCACGCAGAGCAAGGAGGCTATACGGAGACAGGTCTGAGCTTAACTGCATACAATTTTCATAACAGCTTAAGTATCTTTCGTTGTCCATTTTGTCAAACTCGTAATATTCCATGACGTCAGTTCAACCTCTTTTCATTTTCCTACGCAGGGCTTAAATAGCTTCTTACGTCCGTTAATCTTCTTTTAAGTGAATGTTCCACCCTGTATCAATCTTCTTTTTCACTTGATTCATAGTCTTAGCATCCAACTCCGGCCAATCAATTACCGTGGTGGCTTTCTTTATAACAAGGTGAGCTTTTTCCGCGCATAAGGCAAGAGGCGTGTCTGCAAGAGAATCGGAATAGAAATTATCGATCACGGGAAAACCGTGATCAATAATATACTTTGCCTTTTCCCTGGCATACATCAGGTTGTTCATAAACACGCCATACTCACGATCATATTCCGTCGCCATATACTTCACGCCAAGCCTGTTTGCAATAGGTCCGATTATGCAATCCGGCGATGCGCTGATAATAAGATCATCGGGCTTTTTCTGTGCCAGATACCATGCGGATATCTTCTTCTCGTATTTGTCCCAATAACGCTCAATCTGCACGTCAAAATCATCTATCATGGTCAGATAACTGAACATCTTTCGCTGTAACTGATAATTTGGAAGCTTTCCCCTTTTGTGTTGGATCACGCTCCTGATCAGGCCCGGAAAAAAGGTAAACCATAATTTGGGATGACGATTCATGCACCAGAAAGCAAAACCTATAGAACAATCTGAATAAAAAATTGTTCCATCAAAATCATATACATTCATGCGGAATTCCTCCCATTTTATTGCCCTCCCCGTGAAAAGCAATAATTCCATGAAAAATTACTATTTAGAATCCTTTTTCGCTTCCTTTTTGATTCTCTGCATATGCTCCCGAATCTTTACTTCATAGCCATTTCCCGTGGGCTTGTAGAATTCCTTTCCGTTCAGTTCATAGGGCAAGTACTGCTGCTCTACGTAATGATTCGGATAGTCATGTGCATATTTATACCCCGTACCGTGTCCCAATTTAGCCGCCCCCTTATAATGTGCGTCCTGCAGATGGGTCGGAATCGGTAAATTTCCTGACCGCTCCACCTCCTGCATGGCCTCAAAAATACCGCATGCCGCGTTACTCTTTGGCGCACATGCCACATAAGAAGCTGCCTGTGCCAGGATCAGCTGTGCCTCCGGCATGCCGATGCGCTCCACGGCAAGTGAAGCATTGACTGCCACCACTAATGCCTGCGGATCTGCATTTCCCACGTCCTCCGATGCGCAAATCATAATTCTTCTCGCAATGAATTTCACGTCCTCGCCAGAGGTTAGCATCCTTGCCAAATAATACAGTGCGGCATCCGGATCTGACCCCCGCATGCTTTTAATAAACGCGGAGATCACGTCATAATGATTATCTCCGTTTTTATCATATCGCATCACGCGTTTTTGAATGCACTCCTGCGCGACCTCCAGCGTTATATGAATCTTTCCGTCCTCTGCACGCGGCGTAGTCATAATGCCCAGCTCCACGGCATTTAGTGCATGCCTCGCATCACCGCCGGAAAGATCCGCAAGGAACTCCTTCGCGTCCTCATCAATGACTGCGTCATAGGCTCCCATGCCCTTTTCCTTGTCATAGACGGCCTTCTCGATCAAGGTCTTCACGTTCTCGCGGGAAAGAGGCTTTAACTCAAAGATAATGGATCTCGAGAGCAATGCCCCATTGACCTCAAAATACGGATTCTCCGTGGTTGCTCCAATGAGAATGATCGTACCATCCTCCACAAAGGGAAGAAGATAGTCCTGCTGCCCCTTGTTAAAACGGTGAATCTCATCGATAAACAAGATCGTGCGGCGTCCATACATTCCCTGCTCCTGCTTCGCCTTTTCCACGACCTCCTCCATATCCTTCTTGCCTGCTACCGTCGCATTGATCTGTGTAAAGGTCGCGCTCGTCGTATTCGCAATGACCTTTGCAAGCGTTGTCTTTCCCGTGCCAGGCGGGCCATAAAAGATAATGGAGCTAATTTTATCAGCCGCAATGGCACGATACAGCAGCTTGTCCTTACCAATCACGTGCTCCTGTCCTACAACCTCATCCAACGTCTTCGGACGCATCCGCGCTGCAAGCGGCGACTCCTTCTCCATCTTTGTACTTCGCATATATTCAAACAAATCCATATGATCCATCCCTTTTCCTCATATTTCCCGTCCCTGCCATACCCTTCACATTTCCACTTTTACCCCCAAGGTCCATGGCCTTCTCACGGAACGGCTCGGACTGCACTAAGCTCACCTTCTGCCCTCATCCAAAGACGTCCCCTCGGCCATGGACCTCGGGGGCCGTCTTATCGGTCATCGGTTCACTAAGTGCTGCCGGCTAATTGTTCCGTGAGAAGGCCATGGACCTTGTGGGCCGTCTTATCGGTCAACGGCTCACGAAGTGCTGCCAGCTAATAGTTCCGTGAGAAGACCATGGCAGGTATGGTGCAAAAAGAAACAAATGGAAGGTACGAGGGAAAAAAACTTAGTAGTCTACCTTTAGGAGGCATAAGCCCTTGGCGGGAGCCGTTGGCCCTGCAAGGGAGCGATTCTTAGCCTCGATCAGTTCAGGAATGGACTCCGGTGAGCGTTGCCCAAAACCAACCTCTAACAAGGTGCCTGTGAGAATTCGCACCATGTACTGCAGGAAACCGGAGCCGTGATAGGTCAGGCGAAGATAGTCGCCGCTCTTCTCAACGTCAATCCGATCCACCATGCGCACGGTAGATTTTTTCATCTTGGGATTGCCGCAAAAGCTAGCGAAATCATGGGTTCCCATCAGATGAGATGCCGCTTCCTTCATGGCATCAACGTCGGGCATCTTCTCTAAGACATGGACATACTTTCGGTCAAACACCGGCTTGGTTTCACCGACATAGCAGGTATATTGATAGGTCTTTCCCTGCGCCTTATACCTGCTGTGAAAGCCATCCGCCGCGATACGGACCTCGCGGATACAGATGTCATCGGGAAGATACTGATTCATGTAATCACGAATCTCTTCCACGCTCTTGTCCGTATGAAAATGTGCATTGGCGACCATGCCCCTCGCATGTACGCCTGCATCCGTGCGTCCTGCGCCAATGACTTCAACAGGCTCTCCCACCATCAGGGACAAGACGGACTCCAGCTTTCCCTGAATCGTCATCTCCTGCCCCGGTTGATGCTCCCAGCCATAAAATCTAGATCCGTCATATTGAATCACCATTTTATAATTCACGTTTCCATGCTCCATTTCTTTTATTTCGTCGAAAAAAATCAGCCTTGCCCGGCTGCCGCGTGTTCTCCGGGGTTTTCTACTATGTTTGCACCGAGACACCGGCAATGCGCAGGGCGCACTCCTCCCAGAACCAGACAAGACTGATATCTATTATTATAGCCTCTCCCTTACCAAAAAGCAAGAAGCGGCTTTTGGGCCTAAATAGATTCAAAATAGGAAATCAGATGATTGGCTTCTTCCTCTCCAACCGTTCTTACGAAAGCTGCACGCTGGGAAGTATCTGCTCCCTCGCCATGGCATTGACACTCTCCGTAATCAATGGTTTCATGACTCTCCGTTTTATTCCAGTCATGGAAGCCCTCCGGATGAATGTGCGCCCCAAGCTCACAGCGAATCAGGATCGTCTTCGCAAATTGTCGCCAAGGACGACCAAGATACACACTGCCGGGAGGACAGTCTTCGCTCGTAAATTTACATTCCAGGAATACATATCCGACAGGACTTCCTTCCGGCGTGGATGCAGCCGTCACATAACCTAAGATCCCCTGACTTGGCGCCTGATCTGCCTCCGCCAGCCCGTTGCGGGAAACCAGTTCACAATTCTTAAACAGTGCCTGTGCACTTCCAAAAATAAAATCGACGTCGCCGCTGATGACGCAGTTTTCATACCGTTGTTTCCCTAATTTGCGCTCGGCAAATTCCTTGGGTCCAACAAAGCTTCCGGGCGTCATTGGCGCAGGAGGGAGCGGTCCCGTAAACAGGGTATCCTGATAGCTCTCCAAATGACAATTCTTAACGAGAAGCTGGTCTCCGTCCGCATAGAGTGCTAGTGCCTGTCCGACGTCCTTTCTCGGAAATGCCGTATTTCGAACCGTCAGATTCTCCAAAGTCAGATGGTCTCCGTCCAACAGCATGACATAGCTTCGAAAGGTTTGACGCAGGGTTCCGTCCGGCATGCTCGCCTTTGCATAATCGCCAAATTCAATCACCGTCTCTTCTGGCGCACCCATGCCCCGAAGCGTCACGTGGCTTCTGCGAATTTCTACCTTCTCTCGATAGATTCCAGGCTCCAAGTCAATGACAACCTCTTCCGTCCCATTTTGAACGGCGAGCAACGCCTCAGTAATACGCTCAAAGCCTTTTCCCGTTTTCGATACGGTTATCCTCAGCATCTTCATCCCTCCTACGGTTGTAAACCGTTCCATCGTCGTATTGTGCATACGAAAGGGGAGAGGGATTAAGCCCTCTCCCATAAATCCTGAATATATTTTCTCGCCTGTACGGCATTGTCTGGAACGGTATTTTCCAGCGTCACGTGCACATAGGGCTTTCTCTCCTTGATAAACCTTAGAATGCGCTCATAGTTCATCAGGCCCGTTCCTGCCGCTACCGATTCCATCTTTCCATCCTTAATGACAAAGTCCTTCAAATGAATCATGGCGATATCCGGCCCTAAAACCTCCATCGCCTCCGCAAATATGTCCTCTCTTGCCTCATAATTACTCATGTCTAAAAGATTGACAGGATCAAAAATGATCTGCAAATTGGAGGAGGATATGGAATCCAGTACACGCCTTGCGCGTGCTGGATTCCAGACAATATGCTTAAAAACCGGTTCAATGGCCAAAATCACGCCAAGCTGCTCCGCCCGCTTCACCACAGGCTCTAAATTCCTTAAAAAAACGTCCAGTGCCTCTTCCGAGTGATTAGCTTCTTCATATTTGTATGCTTCATTGACGGCACCCGTTTCCGTGCCAACAACGCCTGCCCCGCACAGGGAAGCAAAACGCAAATGTGCATAATATCTGTTCTGCGCCTTTTGAAGTGCCTCCTGATTCGGATTTGCCAAATTCAAGTAGCACCCAAGCACGGCCATGTCCATGTCATTTTTTTGAAACACCCGCTTTAAGTGGCAAGCAAAGCCAGGCGTGAGCGCCCCGTCATCCGTTGCATACTCACTGATCAGCTTGCTTAACGCAACGTGCGCACAGGCAAAGCCCTGCTCCCTTGCAATGGCAACACGCTCCTCTATGGGTGCCTTTTTTACGTCATGAAGCCTAATTCCAAGCTGCATGTTTGTGTTTCCTTTCTATGCTTCATCCATTCTTATTTCATCGTTTCTTCCAGAATTTTGCTTGCGCAGCCAATCTCCGCTTCCTCGAGGAATTCGCTTCTGCAGCTCATGTCATCTCTTCTTGGAGAACGAAAGTCCCTTCAAATCCACCCTCTCGCAGGCATCCATTTCGGGCGCCTCATCCTCGCTCCCCGTGATGGTCACGTTTTGGCAGGAAAGCTCCTTTACGTTCTTGACAAACATACTCTTTCCAGACATCTTTGGGAAATTGTCCATCATGATGGGACGCATTGGAATGCGCTCCTCCATAGGTAAAAAGGTTACCTTGACGTTTTCCAAAGAAATCCTCTCAATTGGTGCTTCCGGCAATCCATATGCACAGACAAAGCAGGCATTGACGTCCGTACAATCTACGTCACGCAAAGTAAGACTGCCAATCCTGGGCGTGCGATAATCCACGGGCATAAAATATTGCCCCTGTACGTATTCCGTGTGTCCGTCCGGATCACAAAAATAAAACATATTGAGTGTCACCGGCATCAAGACCTTTTCCATCCTAATGTTCTCAAAGACCAGATTGGTCACCACGGATTTTTCACCGCGTCCCCTTCTGCTCTTTACCCGTACGCCTCTGTCCGTTCCACGGAAGATGCATTGGGAAACATGGACGTTCTCTACGCCTCCCGCGATTTCAGAACCAATCGTCACGCAGCCGTGTCCCTTTTCGAACAGGCAGTTGCGAATCACAATTCCCTTTGTCTTTTGATAGTGATACAAAGCCATGTAAATCTTTCCGCTCTTAATGGCCACGCAGTCATCTCCCACGGAAATTCTGCTGCCAAGGAACAACAGATCCTCACAGCTCTCGGGATCCATGCCATCCGTGTTCGGTGCATCCTCAGGATTCCAGATCGTCAGGTTCAACAGCCTTACGTGCTCACAGTAATAGGGATGAATTGTCCAGGAAGGCGAATTCTGAATGGTCAGAGCCTGCACGCGGATGTTCTGACAGCCCGAAAAGAACAAGGTTCTCGGCCTCCAAGCGCCGCGCTTTATACGAACGTTTTCCCACCAGTCTCCGTTTTGTGCATTGCCGTCAATTCGTCCCCTGCCAATCAAATCTACGTCCGTTACGCCGATTCCCGTGATGAGGGATGCAAAGCAGTCCAGCGGATTTCCCTCCCAGGAAGCAATGGGATATTCCTTGTCATTTTGATAGAGATGTCTTACGACGCCTAGCAGCTTCGGATAATGGGCTCTGTCGGGATCTCCAAGAAGCACCGCGCCCTCATCCAACCAGAGCGTCATCCTGCTTTTCAAAAACAGCGGACCAGATACATAGGTTCCCTTTGGCAGCCAAACCGTCCCAGCCTCAGGGCAGGCGGCAATGGCAGCCTGGATCGCTGCAGTATCCGATGACTTTCCATCCCCGAGGGCGCCGAAATCCCTGATGTCCAATAAAAAGCTCTCACGCTTTGTCCGAAAGCGCTTGGCAGATCCCTGCTCCAAAGTGAGCTCATATTCCGTGTCGGGCAACAATCCGTCAATCGTAATGACATTTCGATTTGTCGATAGGATCTCTTCTCCGTTCAAAAATACCTTGCAGACATCTAGCGTTTCATAGCGCTCCGTATTCTCCCGCTCAATGGTCACGCTCCTGCAAAAGATATCGATAATTTCAAAATTCATGGCCTTTTCCTTTCTTGCGCTACGGGATCTGAATCATGCTTTCAACCTTAACATTTCCGTATATGCCAGAAGGAACGGTGCGATGCCCTTCGCCTCATTTTCCACAACGGGTTCACTAAAGTAATAGGAAAGCGATCCATCCCTGTGTGCCTTTCCTCCCAGGCCCGCCACAAGGCAGATGCCGGAAAGCTTCAGCGTTCCATCCTCGTTCTTGGAAAGATACTTTTCCACGATGCCTAAGAAGGCTCGCTCACCCATCTCACGATATCTGGGCGCCAAAAAGCGCAAACGAACGGCCTTTAAGATCGCATAGGCGATGAGTGCCGTGCCAGAGGTCTCCAGATAGTTTCCCTCTGCCTCCTTTTGGTCAATCACCTGATAAAACATGCCGCTCTCATCCTGATAAGGCCTGAGCGCATCTACCAAATTCTCCAGAAGTCTTTGATAATACCGCTTTTCAAAATAGAGCGACTCATCCGTAGCCTCTGCCGTCTCAACTAAGGCCAGGCAAAACCAGCCAAGGGAGCGAAGCCAAAAGTTTGCACTGCAGCCCGTCTCGGGATTCGCCCAATACATTTCTCTGCTCTCATCGTAGCCATGATAATAAAGCCCCGTCCTTGGATCCTTCATGTGCTTTTCCACGTTTTGGAACTGTAGCAGCACGTCGCCGCATTTTTCCATTTTGCAGAAGGCCGTCTCATATCTCTCATAAAAGGGCTGCGCCATGTATAATCCGTCCAGCCATACCTGATTGGGATAAATTGCCTTGTGCCAAAAGCTTCCTTCCTTCGTGCGCGGCATGCCATCCAGCTGGCTGCGAACAAGATCCAATGCCTTTTTATACTTTTCCTCCCCCGATTTTTGATACAGGAAAAAGAGATTGCTTGCCGTGTTAATGTTATCCAGATTGTACTCCTCAACGTCATAGGTACGAATGGTACCATCCTCCTGAACAAAGGCATCCACAAAGCTCTTAGCAAAGGTATAATAGCGCTCCTGACCCGTGATCTCATACAACGCCAAAATGGCCGTAATCATACAGCCATCAATGTAATTCCACTTATTGGAAGAGCCCTTTCGTATCAGCTCCTGGTTCCACATGGGATGCTCCGCATCCGAATGCTCTAACAGCCAATTCACGTACTCCTTGATCTGCTGATCTGTCTGCTCTGTCATGGTCTTTCTGTCTCTCATTGCTTCTCCCCGTCATCATTTTGTTCCAGTGAATGAGCTACCTTCAAACTTGCTTGTAACGTTGTCCCGGCTGATATGTCCTTTCCCTCTGGCAGAGGAAGCAAAACATGATCATAGGGGGTTCCGAGCCTTCGTAAGCCCTCTGCGATCATCCCCGCGAAAATCACTGCTCCGTGATACGTAAGATGCGAGTTGTCCTTGGGATAGACATACATCGGCCTCGAGGCATAATCCCCAACGACCTTCAAATACGCCTCGCTCTCCTGATTCAGATCGATGCATGGAACAGCCTCTTTCTTTGCCAGCTGCCGCATCGCCTCAGGATACTCTCCATGGCTTCCTTGCAAAAAATGCCCTGCATCATCGAACAATCGACGTGCAAGCGGCGTGATCAAAACAGGATGCGCCGCGCGCTCCCTTGCTGCATCGATCATGATTTTCAGGTTTTCCTGATAAGCGCCAAAGGCCGCGGCATACCTCTTTGGATCCTGCACCTTTTCATCATTATGACCAAATTGTATCAAAAACAAATCATCCTTGGCAAGGATCTCTTTTATTTTTTGAAGCCTTCCTTCGTCAAGAAAGGATTTCGTGCTTCGGCCATTCACGGCAAAGCTCCAAACAAAGACGTCATCCTTTAAGTACAAGGGTAATCCCTGAGAAAGACCTGCCTGTGGATATTCCCCAATTTTATTAAATGTCACCGTGCTGTCTCCAGCGTAAATAATTCTCTGCACGCCCTTCTCCCTTCGACAGGCATCTTTTCCATTGGCACTCTTATTTTATAAATGCTGCCTGTTCGTCACTGATTTTGCTTCCTCCTCTCGCTGCTTGGAGGCGTTCTGCAAACGCCGAATGCGAAACAATACGGGAAGCATGGCAAACAGTGATGCAACGCCTGTTGCGACATTGCTGACCATCATGGTCACGCCTGTCGCTTCAGCTCCCATGGAGGTGAAATGTTGTAAAGCCCAAAGCACGGGAACGCGAAATACAAAGACTCTGGCAACGTTGAGAACCATCGCTAGCTTTGCATAACCATACCCTAAGAGCAACGCATTGACGGCGGAGTTGATTCCGAGCATCACGTAGCCCATCATCTCGTATTTATGGATCTGAATGATCATGTCACAGAACACGGGATCAAATTGATTTCTGGACTTTGCAAACAGCTCCGCCAGCCATGGCAGCCAATAGTAAATGCAAATCCAGCCAATCGCACCGATCACAACATTGATTGCCATCAGATTCCAAAAGAGCTTCAGGGTCCGCCCGTACTTCCCGGCGCCCCTGTTCTGACTGATGAGGGAGGATGCACCGTCCATTGTTCCTGAATGAAGATTGGTTGTAAACCCTCCGATATTGTTTGATATTCCAAGTGCTCCGACCGTCAAGGCACCATAGAGCGCCGACATGGCATTTACAATCACCTTACCTGCGGCAAACAGGACCTTCTCCGCCGCCACGGGATACGAGAGCTGCAATATGGGCGCTATTGTCTTTTTCTCAAAGCTGATTGCTGAAAAGGAAAATCGAAAGGCCCCCTCATCCCTTGGCATGGAACAAAGAATATATACCGTCATAGCCGCATAGGAAATGAGGCTTGCCACAGAGATCATGACGACTCCCCATTGAAAGACATAGACAAAGATGGCTGACAGGCCAAGCTTAAGAATCACGACCGCCAGGTTCAGGTTTAAAATCTTTTTAGCATGCCCTCTGCTTCTTTCAATTGCAATATACACCGTGTTAAAAAAGCTGAGGACTAAGCTGGCAATTTCAACGCGAAAATATCCGACGCCGGCGGTAATCAATTCCTCCGGCGTCCGTAAAATTCTTAAAAAAGGGGTGGCAAATGGAATAAACAAAATTGCCACAAGGAAGCTCAAAAGGATGGTTCCGGCATAGAGCGTGGAGGTTCGGTGACGTACCATTTCATAGTCGCCCTGTCCATAGCTTTCCGAGATACGGATACAACCTCCTACGGCCAGGCCACTGCCAAGTGCCGTAATCATCGCCGTCACCTGCGTCAGACTGGAAATCGCCGAAACAGCGCTTGCACTGACGTGCGCTGCCATCAGCGTATCCATAATCTTAAAGATCTGCTGCATTCCCTGATACAACGCCAACGGTCCGCAGACGGTAAACAGCGTATGGAGCGTTGATGCATTTAAGACATATTCCCGAAAAGATTCGTCCTTTGCAGAAGCTATTTTTTCCATCACTTGATTGCCATTTCCGTTTCTCCGTCAAAGAGATATAAGCTCCGATACGGAATCGAGAAGTTCGCCGTAGTTCCAAGGGTTGCCGCATCATGCGGGTCCACCTTTAGAATTGCCTGTTCTTCTCCGATCATGACATAAACATTGGTAACGTCACCCAGCATCTCGGTAAGCTCCACTTCACAGCTTAAATGGTATGCCTGATCCAAATCCTCTAAGGAAATGGCTTCCGGACGGAATCCAAGGATGATGGCCTTCCCTTCATATTCCTTGACTCTGTCACCAAGCTTTCTGGTCAGATCGACTTCCTGCCCGCCATAGGACACCTTGCCATTTTTTACGACAGCCTTCGCGAAGTTCATGGGCGGCTCTCCAATAAAGCCTGCGACAAAAACGTTCGCGGGATCAAAATACAAATCATGCGGCGTGCCCACCTGCTGAATATACCCATCCTTCATCACGACAATTCTGTCCGCCATGGTCATCGCTTCCGTCTGATCATGGGTGACGTAAATGGTGGTTGCACCAATTTCCTTATGGATTTGCGTGATTTCAGAGCGCATGGTAACACGCTGCTTTGCATCCAGATTCGACAAAGGCTCATCCATCAAAAAGATGCCCACCTTTCGAATGATGGCTCGTCCCACGGCAACTCTCTGTCTCTGTCCACCGGACAGGGCTCTCGGTAAACGATCCAGGTATTCGGTCAGTCCCAGGATTTTTGCCGTCTTTTCCACGCGTTTTTCAATGACGTCCTCATCCACTCCTTGAAGCGTCAGGCTAAAGGCCAGATTATCATAGACCGTCATCTGCGGGTAGAGCGCATAGCTCTGAAAGACCATGGCGACCTCTCTCTGTCTCGGTCCCAGCTCATTCGCGCGTTTTCCATCGATCAAAAACTCTCCGCTACTAATCTCCTCAAGGCCCGCAATCATGCGCAGGGTCGTGGATTTTCCACATCCTGAGGATCCCACAAAAACAATAAACTCTCCCTTTTCAATCTCCAGATTGAAATTGTGTACGGCATGGAAACCGTTGGGATAAATCTTATTCAGGTTTTTCAGCGTTAAGTATGCCATGTTTGTTTTGCATCCTCCAGAATTCTAAAAAACAGCTTCTTCATGCCAAGAAACATCAGATCAATGCCCATACAAAACAGTCCAAACACGATGGGCTCCACTCTCAAAAACAAAGTATCCTGATTACCGGTCATTGTCATTGCCGCCAGATTCACGGCATTGTATAGCGTATAGACAAAAAACGTTATCACAAATCCATAGAGCACGTTCAAGAGAAAGCTCAGGTATTTTTTCTTTGGAAACAGCATCCAGCCGTCGTTGGCATTCTCCGTAACAGCCATAAACCGAATCACGTTATTGACAAGTAAATCCGTCACCAGGCCAATGGCAATGCCAATCACAAAGAGCTGATCCAAAAGGCTTCCAAGATATCCACCCAGTCCCCAGATAAAAAAGAAACAGACGGCTGCGTAAAACCAGAATTTCACAAAAAGAATTTTCAGCCACGTCGGAAGCTTGAACCCCTTCGCGGATCGGCCTGAGTATTTTGCGATCTCCTCCGCACTCACCTTGGGAGAGTTTGTGACGTCAGCGCTGACCAGATCCTCCACTGCTTTTCTTTTTAACTTATAATAATCCGCCGCACTTTTTTCCTGCCCTGCTTGTTTTCCACCATTTGCGGCGCTTTTCTGCTTATCAGAACTCATATTTTGCCCGCCTTAATTGTCCTTTGCAATCTCAATTTCACCGAGTTCTTCATTTCCTTCTACCTCAATCGAGGTCTTGATCTTCTTAAGGAGCTTGGCATAAACGGGAAGCAATACGACAAGCACGATGGTTGCAATCACAAAGATAACATGCGTGTTCAACATCTTATATGCCTTGTAAACATAGGCATTTTTCACCAGCCAGGCAACCACGTCGTTCCCTGCCGCAATCTCTCCCGCGATACGCCAGTTGATCTTCGACAAATAGTATTCATCACAGAAAACAATGATTCCCTGCATGATAAAAAACAGCACCAGCATCGGAACGTTTACGTTTTTTCTGTGAGGAAAGGAATTCAAAAAGGTCAACAGGGACAGCATGGAAAACAGCATGGTTGCAAAGCCCGTCAGTCCCATTCCCGTGGTATTAATCTGCGCGGTTGTATCAGAGATATTCCTCAGATTCAGGGAATAGATCAGGAAAGAAACCACCAATACGATAAACGCAATAGTCTGAGGTTTTCTCTTTAATGCCACGATTTTTTTTCGAAAAAACTCTTTCATATGTCCCCCTTAGGATTTTACAATTCTGTTTCCCGTCGTCTGATCAAAAAAGTGCATTTTTTGAAAGGACACCTGAACTACGTCACCCTTTTTATAATCACACCAGCCCTTAAACTTACAGGTGACGCGACTTTCGGCTTCCCCTGTCTTAAAATGACCGTGAACCAAGGTATTCATGCCAAGATTTTCATTGTCACTCACGTTGACAGGAATGTCGCCGCCCTCCTGAATGTTCTCCGGGCGAACTCCCATGGTCACGTGTTTTCCCTGATACTCCGCCAAGAGCTGCTTTTGCTCCGGGCTCATGGTGACCGTAAAGTACGGTGAAATCAGATGATCTCCGCTCACCAAAACCTGGAAGAAATTCATGGGAGGCAATCCGATAAAGCTTGCCACAAAGAGGTTCGCAGGCGTATCGTAGAGCTCCAGAGGCGTGCCAATCTGCTGTACGTGTCCCATAGACATACAAACAATTCGATCAGCCAGCGTCAGCGCCTCCGTCTGATCGTGCGTTACGTAAAGCATGGTCGCACCAAGGCGCTTATGGAGCAGCAGAATTTCCCGTCTTGTAGAGCTTCTCAGCTTCGCGTCCAAATTGGAAAGCGGCTCGTCAAACAAGAAGAGCTTCGGGCTGCGCACGATGGAACGTCCCATGGCCACGCGCTGTCTCTGCCCGCCGGAAAGCTGGGAAGGCTTTTTGTTCAGCTGACTTGTCAGATCAAGAATCTCTGCCGCTGCCAATACCTTCTTGTGAATGACGTTCGGATCCTCCTTACGAAGCGTCAGGGAAAATGCCATGTTCTCGTACACGGTCATATGTCCATATAGTGCATAATTTTGGAAAACCATCGCCATGTCCCTGTCCTTGGGAGGTGCTGCCGTAATGTCCTTTCCGTCCAGCAAAAGCTTGCCGTTTGTGATATCCTCGAGTCCGGCAATCATGCGCAGAGTCGTGGACTTTCCACAACCGGAGGGTCCCACAAGTACAATTAATTCACCGTCCTTGACCTCCATGTTAAAGTCATAAACTGCCTGCACCTTATTATCATAGATTTTATCTAAATGCTGCAACGATAATTGCGCCATGCTTTGTTCTCTCCTTCGTCTTCCCGAAAGGCTTAAGCCTTACTGCCCTGCATCTGTCCCATGTGCTTCTTCAGTGCGGTACACTTTTGAATGCCGATGACTGCGGATGCGATCAAACAAATTCCGGAGGCGATCAGATATACCACCACCCTGACGTACTGGGGTGTTTTCATGACCTGAACGATTTCTCCCGTCGCCTGCGTCTGCGCGGCATGAGCCAATCGAGGATAAATAAAGATTCTCACAAACTGTAAGGCTCCTACGACAATGGCCACGTAGGAATAATTGATTTTATAGCTTTTACTGCCTTCGGAAATCAAAAACACGATCATCATAAAAAGCAAATTGTAGACAATGGAAGCTCCCACCAAAATGGAGTAATACCAGACTCCCACGTCTGATTTATAAATGCTGACAAAGAATAGGGCATTCCATACAATGGCCAGAATGGCCAGCGTAGAGGAAAGCTTATTCTTCTCATATCTCATTCTGTCGACGCGGACATACTTGTCATCTGCCGTCTCCAGCTTGTTTACCCTTGCGTCATTCATGCGGCTGCCTCCTTCCCTTTCCCGATCAGCTCCCGCTCGCCCTTCATCAGGCTTCTCTTCCAGAAAAGATTTACCACCAATAATACATCCAGCAAAAGAACAATTCCAAACAGGAAATAGTGAAGGTCAAACCAGAAGGTTGACTCCGTATACAAGGTATCCCAGGTCTCCGCATGCTCCTTCAAGGCTGCAAAATCAATTTGTAAAAACTTTGCTTTATAAAATTCAATTTGCAAATGTGCCCATACGGAAAAGCCAATGCCATAAACAACATTCAGCACAATTGCAACATAATTTCCAACGTAATACTTCCTGCGCACGTTTGTATTGGTCAAAAACAATACCAGCGCCACAAGAATCAAACCAATGGCAAGCTTCAAAAATAACTGATTGAAGCCCTGCATTTCGTAATATACATAGGATCCAGGCACCGTTGTCTGCGTCAGATCCTTCTTTCTCATGGTCGAATACAAGCTGTCAAACAGATCCGTCATAATACCCAGAGAATAGAAAAAAATCAACCCTCCGGAAATCAAATGAAACAGGCATAAAATTTTTTGAAAAACCATCTGCTTTTTATACATACAATTTTCTCCAGCCCAGAAAACCATTTAAGGGGCGTCTCCGTGATCTCAGGTCAGGCCTGTGTGCCTGCCTGAGATTGCGGAGACAAGGCCCCGAGTTATGTCAGTAGCTTCATAGATTTAGAAATTGGAATCTGCGTACTCCTTCAAGCTTTCCCATGCCTGCTGCTTAATTGCAAGGTACTGCTTTCCGTGCCAATCATTCATGATGGTGCTTGCTGCTTCGCTAGCAGAAACGCCCGTTGCGCTGCTGTTCTCAGCAGTGGTGCCACGAATGATCACGTTCAGAAGCACGTTGTTCTCCAGCTTGTTGGTGGAGAAGCTCTTGCTCAGCTCGGTATAACCCTTCAGGGTATCGTTATCGGTCTCAGAGGTAGGAAGCACGGTGGGAACGATGGTATACCACATGTTGGAATTCACGGTCAGCTCAGGATGCTTAATCAATCCAAGGGAAATAGCGTTGGTTACGTTGTTCAGGCCTTCCTTACCAACGGCAGTCGTGCACTCCATCTCGAATGCCTGCGTCTTGTTGAAGGAAAGGGTGGATCCAAGGTACTGACGAGCATAGTTGGTGTAGTTACCCTTTGCAAGCTTCCAAAGGTCTTCGTAGTTCTTTGCAGAAACGTGAGGCATCTTCTTGCCATAGAAATCAAAGGTGTTTGCGTCATCGCGGAATGCAGCGGGACCATAGCTCATCAGGATCTGGCCTTCCTCGCTATATGCATAATCAATGAGCTTCAGTGCTGCGTAAAGCTTATCCTGATCATCGCCAACGCCAGGCTTGGAAATTGCCCAACCACCGGACTTTGCGGATCTCCAGGACTCGGTAAATCTCATGAACTTTTCGCCGGTGCCATCATCCCATCTTGCAACGGGAATCATGACTGCCATGTATTTCTCGCCATCCTGCAGCGTTCCGTTCTCGTTAAAGATCGTCTGCGTCTGGTTGTAATCGTAGCTCATAAATCCGAAGTCATCCTTCAGATAGTTGTCACTCTTGGTAGTGATGTCGGAGGAGGATGCAACGAAGTCTGCTGCGATCAGTCCTTCCTTTACCATGTCGTTCATGCGAAGAAGTGCCGTATAGGTAGCATCCTCGGTACGAGCGTCATGAAGCTGTCCTGCCTTGTCAAAGAACAGGAAATCCTGGCGGGACTCCAGTCCTCTTACGCCAAAGAGAACGCCTGCGATTCTGTAAATGTCTGCACGACGGGAATTGTTGGACTCCTCACGGGAGAACAGGCCCTGTACCTTGGTTCCGCTCTCGTTCAGGGTTGCGGAGTTTGCAACAACGCAGCGAAGAAGGGCTACCATCTCGTCTGCATCCCAGGCAGCATTCTGTCCGATGAACAGATTGGATCTGCTGGTGCCATAGTAACCGTTGTAAGCCTTGTCAATGTACTCACGAAGCATGTTTACTGCTTCCACGCCGCTCATGGAACCCTTTGCGTTCATGTTCGCAACGATGTTTCCTGCTGCGTCATAATCCTTCTGAATCTTCTCTACGCCAGATGCATCTGCCTTTACAACCTCAACTTCAACCTTACCGCTGGTAGGCATATAAGGCTGATAAACAGGCTTTGCCGTCTTGTCACTCTTTGCTGCGGTGAATTCACCCTCACCGTCCAAAAGAGCCACAACCCAGTCTGCACGCATCAGAGGCATCTTCTCAATGTCATCCAAGCCGTCAAAGTAAGGGGAACCATAAATGGCGCCTGCGTCATCGCCTTCTACCGAGCCGGTCAGCGCCATGCGAACGATGGGCTTATCAGCGAGGAATGCCTTTAAGTTCGGCATCATGTCAAGATATTCGGCAATGTTGACTACCTGTCCTGCCGCACCGCCCTGCTGAAGCTGCGTTGCACTTCCGGAGAACATGTCAACGGAAGCAAGCGTTCCTGCATCTGCGGTCCACTTTGTATAGTTGTCAGTATCCTTGTCACCCTCATACTTGTCTTCAATGGTAAAGTGCAGGGTATCCATCACCTCTACCCAGGTCGGCTTGAAGTCGCCGGTATGATAGGTTACGCCATCTGCAAGGGTTACACCCTCTTTTGCAACGTCCGCGTCAAAACGAAGGCCCGTCTTTGCATTGTTATAGCCACAAGCCATTCTAAGTACGGTGCCATCCTTGTAGGTCAGCTCAGCCACAACGGGCGTATCCTCTCCGCCATCAACCGGATTGGTTGCGGATGATGATTCTACGGAACTTTGTGACGTTGCCTGATTTGAGCTTTCCGCGCTCTTAATGGCATCGTCGATTGCGTTGCCGCCGCATGCGCTCAAGGTTACAAGCGCTGCAGCACAAACTGCCATCAGTCTTTTTAGAGCTCTCTTTTTCATAATGTCCTCCTTTAATTTTCTTTCAGATTTCATGCCCCTAAAGTTCTTTTCTCTATTGTCATCCGGACTGTGACGTTATCCGGTGAACAATCCTTGTTACCTGCAGGCGTTTGTTTTATTCCTTTACGCCGCCAGAGTTGGTTCCCTTCGCAAAGTACTTCTGAATGAAGGGATAGATAATCAAAATGGGAATGACGGAACATACGATCAATGCATAGATGACGGAGTCAGAAGCATAAGCCTCGCGCCAGCCTGCCATCTGCTCGGGATCCTGAAACTCCTCAAGTTTCAGTCTGATAAATACCTGCAGGGGATGCTCGTTGGAATCGCGGATCATCTGTCTCGCCCAATAATATCCGTTCCATCTCGAAATGGCAAAGAACAAGGCCACGGTTGCGATGGTGGACTTTGTCATGGGAATATACACCTTTCCCAGAACCTGCAGCTCCGTTGCGCCGTCCACGATGGCCGCCTCTTCTATCTCCGACGGAACACCCTCAAATGCGTTTCGAAGCAGGATAATGTTCATGGCCGCCATACCCATGGCGATCACCACAAGCCATTTATCATCGTTGATCCCGACCTTGGAAAACACTCTCTGCGTAGCGAGATAGTTGAGGTACTGCGGAACCAGACCTGCCGAAAACCACATGGTGAACACGAGGAAGAAGTTAAAGGTCTTGCGGAACAAAAGCCTCTTCTTGGACAGTGCATAGCCGCCAAGAATTGCCACGCCAAGTGCCCACAGCGTTCCGAAAAATGCCAGGAACAACGTATTGGAATAGGAATTCCAGAACAAGTTGTCATTAAACATTCTGGAGAAGGCCTCGAACTGTATGTCCTTCGGGAACAGGACAACGGTGCCGTCCATGACGGGATCATATCCTGAAAGCGCAGACGAAATGGCGTACACGAACGGGTAAAGACATGCCAGCGCAAAGACCGCCAAAAGCGTATAGCTGATAATCTTAAAAATCAATTCTGAGATCTCAAGTTTTCTTTTCATGCGTTCCCCCAGTTAGTACAGAGACGTGTTAGATGCCTTGCGGGCAATGGTGTTTGCTCCGATAACCAGAAGCATTCCGATCAGGTTGTTCATCATTTCCGCCGCCGAGGCAATTCCCTTATTATTTGACAATATGCCGTATCGCTGTGCAAACGTAGAAACCACGTCTGCGGTTACGTAAGTATTTAGATTATAAAGCAAAAGCACTTTCTCATAGCCAACGCTTAGCAGATGTCCGATTCTCGTGATTAGCATGATGACTACGGTGGAAAGAATGCTGGGAAGCACAACGTATTTCATCTGTGCCATCTTGCCTGCGCCGTCAATCTGTGCCGCCTCATAGCTTGTCGGAGAGATGGCGATGATCGCCGCAAAGAATACGATACTGTCATAGCCTGCTCCCTCCCAGATTCCCGTAATCTGATAAATTGCCCTGAACAGTCCCGGCTGGTTTAAGAGTCCCGCCTCACCGATTTCCTTACTGATCAGTCCAAGAGATACCAGCGCCTGAGAAATCACACCCATGCCGTTCATGGAGGATGCTCCCTTGACAAGCATAATCGTCAGGGAAGTCATGACTACCGTCGACATGAACTTCGGCAGATAGGTCATTACCTGAAATACGCTTCTTGTCACGTCCGAGCGAACCTCGTTAAAGAATAATGCAAGAATGATCGGCATCGGAAAGCCAAAGCACAGTCCATAAAAGGACAAAAGGAAGGTATTTCGCAGTGCCCGCCAAAACTCGGTTGAGAGATTGCTGCCCCCTACCAAAAGCTGCTTGAAATAGGAAAATCCCGTAAACAGCCTGTCTGACACCGGCAATATTTCGTCATATCTCTTAAAGCATCCCAAGAGTTCATACATCGGGAAATAACGCCAGAACAGGAACACCAAAATCATGGGAAGCAGCATCAGATAAAGACGCCAATCCTTTAGAATGGTTCTGCCCACGTGGAGCCAAAAATGCTTCTCTACGTCATCGCGCACGACCTGCTCCGGATTCTCCCGATAGGTTTGCGTTGCTTCATCAAAGATTAAATAATCCGCTGCCTTCGCACTCATTGGATTTCCTCCCTAAAAATTTGATTCCCTCTCCGCTTCCCGTTCCTCCTGCATTCGAAGGAGGTAAGCCTTTTGATCCTCGAAAATGCCATCCTGTCTTCTTGCGATCCATAAAATCACGGCTGTAAAAACGTAAGACAAAGAATCCGTCGCATAAAAGGCCATCATTTCCCGCAGGCTACTTCCTAACAGGCCTGCCACTACCGCCCTTCCCGTCTGCATCAGGAACAGTGTCATCACCCCAAAACCCAGCGTCCATACGACGTTTTCCCGAATCCTTTTTTCTCCGGCTGCCCTTCGCAGAAAAACCGCGCCTACGGAGAACAGATTTCCCAAACAATAAATTAAAATTTGCTTCGGTGACGCTCCCATGCCAAGGGATAATGCCAAGGCTCCGGCCACGGCCTGTATCATTGCGAAACCCTTCCACCGCATGACGACGATGGCCGTTAACGCAGCGGTCACTGAGACCGTGTAGAGCTGATCCGGAAACCATTTACTTGCTGCCATGGTTATGCCGAGTTCTGCAAGAAACGTCATTACCGTAAAGAAAAATAAGTCCAAACTGCGATATTGTTCAAAGCTTAAGCTTGGTCTCATTTTTCATCCTTTCCGCGGCATCGCCATTCAAAATGTAAGCGTTTTCATTCCCTATTACAACCATACCACGTTTTTTGTACGTTTACAAGAAAAAAATGAAAGATTTATCGCTACTTTCATATATTTTTCACGTAAATCGTTTCATTTTTTTCTTTCTGCAAAATTGAAGTTTTTCTTAGCTGGGTTGTTTTCCGATATAAGCCAGAATTCCGCCGTCCACGTAGAGGATATGACCATTTACGGCGTCAGAGGCATCAGATGCCAAAAATACCGCAGGTCCTTGCAATTCCTCTGTTTTAAGCCATCTGTTGGCCGGGGTCTTTGCACAGATAAATTGATCAAAGGGGTGTCTTGAGCCATCTGGCTGAAGCTCACGAAGAGGTGCCGTCTGAGGAGTTTCAATATAGCCGGGTCCAATGCCGTTACACTGAATGTTGTACTGGCCATATTCAGAGCAAATATTTCTTGTAAGCATTTTCAAACCGCCCTTGGCTGCCGCATATGCAGACACCGTCTCGCGGCCAAGCTCAGACATCATGGAACAAATGTTAATGATCTTTCCGTGTCCCTTCTTAATCATGGAAGGAAGCACGGCCTTTGACACGATAAAGGGAGCATTCAAATCAACGTCAATGACCTTGCGGAAGTCTTCCGCGCTCATTTCAATCATGGGAATTCTCTTAATGATTCCGGCATTATTTACCAGAATGTCAATAACGCCGACTTCTGCTTCAATTTTAGCAACCAATGCCTGTACCTGCGCTTCGTCCGTTACGTCGCAGACATAGCCATGGGCCTTGATTCCTAGCTCTTCATAAGCAGCTAAGCCCTTGTTTACCAGCTCCTGATTGATGTCATTAAAGCAAATGGTTGCTCCCGCCTGCGCATATGCAGACGCAATGGCAAATCCAATGCCGTAGGATGCTCCCGTTACAAGGGCGATTTTGCCTTCCAGTGAAAACTTATTTACAAATGACATGCTATTTTCCTCCTCTGCTAAATATTTCAAATGATGGTTTCTTGCAATACTTTATAACGTAACTCCTTGTTTAAAGATTGCCATGTCGTGGAAGCCTGCGATCTCACTGCATACCTTTTTTCCAGAGGCAACCTGCAGCACGTATTCCATCAGCTTCTCTCCCTGCTGCGTCAGCTCGGCATCCTCCAAGAGCACTCCTGCGTTAAAATCAATCCAGTTCTTTTTCTTTTCTGCAAGGCCGGAATTACTGGAAATCTTGATCGTTGGTACCGGAGAAGCAAAGGGCGTTCCGCGACCGGTGGTAAACAAGACAATCTGTGCTCCGCTGGCTGCCAGCGCCGTCGCGGCAACAAGATCATTTCCGGGTGCGGACAACAGATTTAAGCCTGGCGTCTCCACGCGCTTTCCATAAGCAAGCACGCCCGTTACGGGAGCGCTTCCCGATTTCTGCGTACATCCCAAGGATTTATCCTCCAGCGTTGAAATTCCTCCCTTTTTATTTCCTGGGGAAGGGTTTTCGTAAATCGTCTGGTGATTTTCCTTGTAATAATTCTTAAAATCATTGATGAGGCTTACCGTCTTGTCAAACAACTCGCGGTTTTCACAACGGTTCATCAAAATGGTCTCGGCTCCAAACATCTCCGGAACCTCCGTCAGAATCGTCGTGCCGCCCTGCGCGATCAAAAGATCAGAGAACCTGCCGACCAGAGGGTTTGCCGTAATTCCGGAGAATCCATCACTTCCGCCGCATTTCATGCCGACGATCAGCTTCGACGCAGGAACGCTCTCTCGCTTAGCATTGGCTGCCTGATCAATCAATTCTTGGAGCAGTGCCTCACCCGCTTCCATCTCATCCTCGACTTCCTGGCAAACCAGAAAGCGCACCCTGCTTTCGTCAAATTCTCCCAGGTAGGGCTTTAGAACGGGAATGTTGCTGTTTTCGCATCCAAGTCCCAGCACGAGAACGCCTCCCGCATTGGGGTGCCGGATGAGATCCGCCAGAATCTCTCTCGTATGCTCCTGATCGTCTCCCATTTGAGAGCAGCCGTAGGGATGCGGAAAGGCAATGACCTCCTCAACGGTTCCATGAACAAGCGCATTTGCCTTTTTCGCCAAGGCCGTTGCCACGTTGTTTACGCAGCCAACCGTCGGAATGATCCAAATCTCGTTTCTGACGCCGACGCTTCCATCCGCCCGCACAAAGCCTTGGAAGGTGAGCTCCTCGCTTTTTTCTTTCCTTTGGGTTCCATTCTTTACGGCAATGCCGTCAGCCCTGAAAGAAGCATCCGCGTGATCAGCAACCGGCTCATACTGATACTCTAAAAGGTCTCCAAGCGCCGTCTGCAAATTATGTACGTGTACCCAGTCGCCGGCATGAATTGGCTCCTTTGCGATACCGATGCGATAACCATACTTAATGACCTCGCCTCCTGCCGCAATGTCCCGTACGGCCATCTTATGCCCCGCGGGGACAAACTGCTTTGCCTCAAGCCGCTCCCCGGTTCCAAGCTCAATCACTTCCCCAAGTGCCAAATCCTTCAGAGCGACAATCACGTTGTCTCCCTCGTGGATCTTTATAAAATCCCTCATTCCATCCGTTCTCCTTACCATGCTCCCATAAAGCCACGCCCTGCGATATGGTTTTCTTTCCTTTGAAGCTCATTACGATCTAAGTTTTTTACTAAGCCTTTTATGTTCTGAGTCTTTTACGTTCTAGTCTTTTACATTCTAGTCTTTTACGTTCTAGTCTTTTACGTTCTAGTCTTTTTAGGCTCTAAGTTTTATTATCCAAGCGTTCTTACGGCCTCGCGCATGCCATCCTTTCTGATCTGCGTCAGATATCCGGCTACCGCATCCAACGCACCGGGAATCTCCGTCAAATCCTGACCCCAGAAGTCCTGATTTGCCAGAACTGCCTTTGCATATTCCTTTGCATCCTTACCGCTGTTTGCCGCAAAGAATTCCAGTACGGCCATGTCATCCAGAATCTTATATTCCTCTTCACCGCGATGTCCAATCAATGCCTTGTCACGAATTTCAGAACCCGTATAGAAAGCAAGCAGGGCTGCCAGGGAGAAGGTCAGGTGCTTTGGAAGCTTTCCTTCCTTGCTGGCGTAAGCCAAGAAGCTTGGCATACATCTAGCGCGCCACTTGGACACGGAATTTAAGGAAATCGACAACAGTGCATGTTTTACGTAAGGGTTGTTAAAGCGCGTCAGCACTGCCTGCGCAAAGGATTCCAGATCTGCCTTCGGGAGAGTCAGGGTCGGGATCACCTCTTCGAAGATTGTTTCCTTAATGTAATTCAAAATCATCTCATCCTGCATGGACTCCAGAACAATGTCATTGCCACAAAGATAGGAGGCCAGCACGAAGGAGGTATGCGCTCCGTTCAGGATGCGAACCTTTCTTTGCTTATAGGGCTTCTGATTATCCGTATAAATCACGGGCAGACCAGCCTTTGGCAACGGCAGCTCCTCGCTGATGTCCTTTTCGCTCTCAATCACCCATAACGCAAACGGCTCACCCGTCACAATCAAATCATCCTGGTATCCAAATTCCTCGCAAAGCTGCGCGGCCTCGTCTCTCGGATATCCCGTGACAATGCGGTCTACGAGCGTAGAGGTAAAGACGCAGGCTTCCTTCACCCAATTCTTAAAGTCCTCTCCTAAGCTCCAGTTATCTGCCTGCTGCAAAACACATTCTTTTAAATGAATGCCGTTGTCATCAATCAGCTCCACGGGCAACATGATTAAGCCCTTCTTCTGATCTCCCCCAAACGCCTGATAGCGCTCATACAGGAACTTACAAAGCTTTCCCGGATAGGAAGTGGGCGGGCAATTTTCAAAACGATCCGAGGCATCATAAACAATTCCCGCCTCCGTCGTGTTTGAAACAACAAATCGCAGCGTATCAAGCTTTGCAAGGCCCATGAATTTTTCATATTCTGAATAGGAATCCACCGCATCAGCGACGCTGGTTACGACGCGATTAATGCGCTTCGGCTCTCCATCTACAATGCCGCGAAGCTGCACGGTATACTGGCACTCCTGCTTGTGAAAATTCTCCAGATTGCCAAATTCTATTGGCTTTACAATCACGACGTCGCCATTGAAATATCCATTTTCATTTGCAATGTCAATCATGTAATCAACAAATGCCCGAAGGAAATTGCCTTCGCCAAACTGAACGACCTTGATCGGTCTTTCCTTTTTACCCGTCATTTTCGTGCTAATCCGTTCCATTTTTTACGCCTTTCTTTGTCCAATTTTTCACAAGAAACTATTCGCTTTTCTCATTTATTTATGTAAGCGGTTACACCATTTATTCTTGCACTAAAATCAACAGAAGTCAATAGAAAAATTTGTATTTTTTTAGATTTCTTTTGTTGCATTTTCCTATGGCACGTATTATAATGATAGCGTATTTTGTAACTGCTTACAAAAATATGTAACAGGATCGACATTCTTACGTAAGGAGAAGACAAGCATATGGCACTTACCATCTACGACATATCAAAAAAAGCAGGTGTTTCCATTGCCACCGTTTCCCGCGTTTTAAATGGCAGCGACAGCGTCAAGGCCTCCACTCGGGAAAAGGTCATGAGTGTCATTGAGAAATATGATTATACGCCGAATGCCTATGCACGTGGCATGGGTCTTCATTCCCTGCGGACGGTCGGCATTCTCTGTGCGGATTCCTCCGACCTCTTTTTGGCGAAGGCCGTGTATTATTTAGAGCAGGAGCTTCATGCCAATGGTTATGAATCGCTTCTTTGCTGTACCGGCTATGATCTGGCGGATCGCCAGAGCTATATCCGATTAATTCTTTCTAAAAAGGTAGACAGCCTGATTTTGGTTGGCTCTCACTATGTTTCCAACGTTGAAGAAGAGAATGAATACATCCGTGAGGCTGCCAAGCAGGTTCCCGTCATGCTGCTCAACGCTTCTTATAATTGTCCCAACGTCTATTGCACGCTCTGCAATGATTATGCTTCCATGTTTGAAGCGACCTCTAGTCTGATCCGGGCCGGAATTGACGACATACTTTATCTCTATGACTCCAATTCCTACAGTGGTACGAAAAAGCTCAGCGGATATAAGGCAGCCATGAAGAGCTATAAGCTTGCAGATTATGCTCCTTACATTCATTTCTATGACGGACGGACAGATCAGATTGATGCCATCATGGCATTCATCCAGGATATCGCAGACCATGGAGTGCAGTTCCATGGCGTAATCACTTCCGATGACTCTCTCGCCGTTGGCGCCATCAAGTATGCACAGAAAAACGGCCTGCGCATCCCTGAGGATTTGGCCGTGATCGGTTACAACAATTCCATGCTGACCGCCTGCTGCCATCCGGAGCTCACGAGCGTAGACAATCGTTTGGAAAATCTCACGCACCAGCTTGTGCAGACCTTACTCAATGTATTATCCGGTGAGGAAATGCCTGCGGAATCCGTCTTCTCCGGGAAATTAATTAAGCGTTCCACGACTCCCTAGTCGGTCTTCGGGCGGTATCATTTGCAATGGTATCATTTGCAAAAGGAAATCTCCATTGGAGGAAGCTCGTACCACTCGAGAAATCTTAACCTTTGAGAAAGAACCATTTCAAAATAAAGTGTCATAAAACAAGGAGGATTATATCGTGAAAGCATTTATGGACAAGGATTTTATCCTTTCAAACGAGGTGGCAAAGAAATTATACTTTGATTACGCGGCAAACATGCCCGTATTGGATTATCACTGCCACATCAATCAAAAAGAGATCTGGGAGGATCGCAAATTTGACAACATTACGCAGGTTTGGCTGGGCGGCGACCATTATAAGTGGCGTTTCATGCGTTCCTGCGGCGTGGAGGAGCGTTATATTACCGGTGATGCTTCTGACAAGGAAAAATTTATGAAATGGGCAGAATGCCTCGGAAAGGCCATTGGCAATCCCCTCTTCCACTGGAGCCATTTAGAGCTTCGCAAATATTTTGGGTATCAGGGCGTTCTGAACAAGAACACTGCGGAGGAGGTCTGGGAGCTTTGCAACAAAAAGCTTGCCGAGCCTTCCATGAGCGTTCGCAACATCATCAAGAATTCCGGCGTTACCTTGATTTGTACGACCGATGATCCCGTGGATGATCTGGAATGTCATAAGAAGATCGCAGAGGACGAGACCTTTGACGTCCAGGTTTTACCTGCATGGAGACCCGACAAGGCCATGAATCTTGAAAAGCCGAATTATCTGGATTATTTGGCCACTTTGGAAAAGGTTTCCGGCGTAAAGATTGATTCCTTCGCTTCTCTTTGCAAGGCATTGTCTGTCAGAATGGACTTCTTTGCTGAGCGCGGTTGCCGTGTTTCCGATCATGGCATTGAATACGTTTACTACGCTCCCGCCTCTGCCGAGGAAGTGGAAGCCATCTTTGAAAAGAGAAGGAATGGACAGACCGTAAACCGTCAGGAAGAAATTCGTTTTAAGACTGCCTATCTTCTGTTTATGGGACGCGAATATGCGAGGAGAAATTGGGTGATGCAGCTGCACTATGGCTGTAAGAGAGACAATAATACCCTGCGCTTTGAGCAGCTTGGTCCTGACACTGGTTATGACTGCATTAACAATTACGCTCCCGCTGCCGAGATCACGGATTATCTGAATGCGCTGAACTGCACGAACGAGCTTCCGAAGACCATTCTCTACAGCCTGAATCCCAATGACAACCAGACCATTGGTTCCATCCTTGGCTGCTTCCAGGACAGCACGGCGGTAGCAAAGATTCAACAGGGCAGCGCTTGGTGGTTCAATGATCACAAAACCGGCATGCAGGATCAGATGATTTCCCTTGCGAACCTCGGAAATCTCTCCGGCTTTGTCGGAATGCTGACTGACTCAAGAAGCTTCCTCTCCTACACGCGCCATGATTATTTCCGCAGAATTCTTTGCAATCTGCTCGGCACCTGGGTAGAGAACGGCGAATTCCCCGAGGATTATGAGATCCTTGGCGAAATCGTCAGAGGCATCAGCTATAACAACGCCGTAAAGTATTTCGGATTTGACCTGAAAACCGTAGAGTAACTGTAAACTAGCATTTTCATCAGTGAAAGAAATAAGAAAGGAATAACTATGGAACTAAGAACTGCTGCATCCCCCAAGGACGTCAAATACTATACCACGGAAAGATTGCGTGAGGAATTTTTGATTGATGATCTCTTCCAGCCAGACGTAATAAAGCTGGTATACAGTCATATTGACAGAATCATCACTGGCTCTGTCGTTCCCGTAAAGGAAGTTTTAAAGCTTACCGCGGGTGATGAGCTTCGTGCAAAATATTTTTGTGAGCGCCGTGAGCTTGGCGTAATCAATATTGGCGGCGAAGGCATCATTACCATTGACGGCAGAGAATATAAAGTAGCCTACAAGGAAGGCATGTACATTGGCATGGGCTCTAAGGAAATCTCCTTTGCCAGCGTCGACGCCTCAAATCCCGCAAAGTTCTACTTAAACAGCGCTCCTGCCCACAGAACCTGTCCCACCGTTCTGATCAAGCCGAGCGGAACTCCCGAGGAAGGCGTTGTCATCGTAAAGGATTGCAATAAGGTGGAGCTCGGCTCTCTGGAGGGTTCCAACCATCGCACCATCTGTAAGTATATTCTTCCCGGTCAGGTAGAAAGCTGTCAGCTCGAGATGGGTATGACGAAGCTCGAGCCCGGCAGTGTTTGGAACACCATGCCCTGCCATACGCATGACAGAAGAATGGAGGTTTATCTCTATTTTGACATGCCTGAGGATGCTCTCGTAATGCATTACATGGGTGAGCCCCAGGAAACTAGACACATCATCATGCGAAATGAGCAGGCCGTTATTTCGCCGAGCTGGTCCATTCATTCCGGATGCGGCACCCAGGCATACACCTTTATTTGGGGAATGGTTGGTGAAAATCAGGACTTCGACGATATGGATCACTGCGCCATGAAGGATTTAAGGTAATGTTCCACCGCTCTTACGTATGATAAAACAGGCATTGGCTTTGTACCAATGCCTGTTTTTGTGTCATCCGTCAGCGCCTATTCCAGAAGCACTTGATCCACGGTCACAAATTCATAACCTTCCTTCTGCAATTCATCCACGATGCGCAGCGCCGCCTCTATGCTGGTCTGGTAATAATCATGCAGCAGAATAATGGCGTTCTCCTTCGCTTTCTTTACGACACGCTTCGTGACAGTGTCCGCGTTCAGGCAATACCAGTCCGTGGGATCAATGGTCCAAAGAACGGGAAACATGTTCAGTTCCTTTTCAAAGCTCCGGTCCCAAATTCCATAGGGCGGTCTTACGTAAAGCACCTCTTCTCCCGTAATCTCCTGAAGCACGGCATTGGTCATAAGGAGTTCTTTTTTGAATTCCAGGCGATTATCACTTTGCAGCTTCACGTGATTGTAGGTATGATTTCCAATCAAATGCCCCTCCTCGTGCATTCTTTGAATAATGTCCGGATGAAGACTTGCATGCTCGCCCGTAACAAAAAACGTGGCTTGTACGCCACGTTCCTTCAATCCGTCCAATAACTGTACCGTATATTCCGGATGCGGACCATCATCAAAGGTCAGCGCAATCCGTTTCCGCTCCTCAGCCCTATTACGTTCCTCATCGCTTATCCCGTCAATGCCCTCGTCCACAATTCCCGTCGCAGTCAGGAACTGCCTGCCATGCAGCCGGCCAAATGCCATACAAGCCAATAATAAACCCAGGTCCAATATGGCCATGCCCAGCAACCATTTCTTCATAATATGCTCCGAAACCGATTTCTCCCTCTAATCTATGAAGACAGGGTTGGACGATATTCGGGAGTGCATCAGGAAACGCAGGGATTGGCTCCTCGCAGCATTACTTTTCGTTTCGCCCGACGTTTCTCTCATGCCATTCGAAAATTCATGGCTTCCATGTAATACTCAGGAAAATGCGCCTGCTCAGCCAGATTTATGACGCGCACGGGGCATTCATGCGTCCAAAGACTCTCTCTCCCCCAGAAGGCACGGTTCAGGATGCCTGCGCCAATCTGCTTTGCGCCTGCCAGAGCCGTATTGCCGCCTGCGATGGCTCTGGTCTCCAGCTCCGAGGGCAGCAGACCGATTTGTACGGCGTCCCCGGGATTTAGAAAGTAACCAAATCCACCTGCTAAAATGACGCGGTCTATTTCGTGCAGCGTAATTCCCTTTTGTTCCACGAGGATGCGTATGCCTGCCTTGATGGCCGCCTTTGCAAGCTGCAGACTTCGAATGGACTCCTGCGTCAGCATGACGTTCCCAATGCGAATGCCCCGCTCAAAATAAGGATCCTTCAAAAGCCCCGTCTCATCAGCTGCGCCCTCCTCCAATAGCCTTGCCATAAGCTTTACCAAATCAGCGCCCCAGATTCCACGATTTACGCCGCCCTCAAAGGCCGGTCCTGCTGCCGTCGCCGTCGCAAGGATTTCCTCTTTGTTGCCAAGCAAAATTTCCCCATTGGTTCCAAGGTCAAGAAGCAGCGTCATCTGTCTCGACTCTGTCATGCCGGAAGCATACGCACCCGCCAAAAGATCGCTTCCCACGAACGCAGAAAAGCCGGGAAGTAAAAGGCACTGCATCCCTTTCCCGTCAGAACCCTCAATGGCAAATCTTGCCCCCGTAAGCCTTGAAGCATGAAATGGTGCCTGCCCAAGCTCCTTAGGATCCCAGTCCATCATCAGGTAGCTCATGACCGTATTTGCGGCGATCACGCAGACCATCTGCTCCCCTTCCCTTAACCACTTCAAAAAGCGCTCTGCCCCGCGGGCAAAAGCGCTTCGAATCATCTGAAACATCTTTTCTTTTTTTTGCGGATCCTGCGCCGCCTGAATTCTCGAAAGCACGTCCGCACCAAACTCCGTCTGCGGGTTCACGCAAACAAAACGATCCTGCACGGTTCCATTCTCGTCATACAGCTCCATGGCGATCGTAGTCGTACCGACGTCAGCTGCAACCAGACGAAGCCCGTCCACGTTCCTTAATCCTTTCCCGTGCTCGCCGAGCATCTGCCGGGTCAGAATGCGAAGGCCTTCCGTCTCCTGTTGCAATACGCCGGGGCATAAGCCGCAGCCCGTACAAATCTGACAACGCCGCCCTGAATTTGGATGGCCTCCCTTAGACAAACTGGTTTCGTTCCCCGTCATAGTGATAATCTATCCCCGCAAGCTTTTCCTCAAGCTCTGCCTGATCTATGTCCAAATCCTCGCAGAGCTCCCCTAAATTCTTCCCGTAATCTCGTAGTTTTAAATTCATAAAACTAAGAAGCATGACCGGATCCTTCGGTATCATGTTTCCACCTCCACGCTCTTACCGCCTGTTGTGTTTTTTCGAAACCTTGTCCGCATACATGTTGACGTCCGCCCTGCGAATACAGTTCGAAATTTCCTCGCCCTTTTTGTACATGGAATATCCAATGCTGCCTGCAAGCTCATAGGGCTTATCCACGCTTTTGTTGTATTCTGCGATGCCATCTTCAACTCGCTGAGCAATGTCCAAAATCTCCTGCCGGTCGCTTGTGGATGCCAGAATCATAAACTCGTCACCGCCGATGCGGAAACACATGCCATTGTCACCTGCCGCATGACTGATGACGTTTGCAAAGGCCTTCAGAGCGACATCGCCCTCCATGTGTCCATAGGTATCATTTACAAATTTCAGTCCGTCCATGTCAAGACTGAACACATACAAATCAATATTTTTCGACTTCAGCACAAACAGCCTTTTGCTGAGCTCCTGCTCCAGCTTTCTGCGATTATACAGTCCCGTCAAATCATCGATGGTCGAGAGCTTACGGAATTCCTGAAGCATTTTATTCTCTTCGTAAAGAATCACCTTATTCAGGCAGCTGCACAGCTCTGTCGTCCAACAGCCAAAGAATTCTCTCAGTCCGCCCGTCTGATCTGTTTTGAGCACCAAATATCCAAGGCATCTGTTTTTATGATGAATGGGATAAAAGTATAGCGGCTCCCCCTTGGAACGATATTTCTCCGGGAGCAGCTCCCTCCTTGAAAACTTCTCCTCAAGTACGGTAAGCCCGCCATTCTTTTTCAGGATGGCCCGCAGAATCATCTGATCCGTGTATTGCTGCGGCTGTAATAAATGCTCCTCCGCATCCACCATCTGTTCACAGAGGCACACGTAAACCTCATCATAGACAAAATTATTAGAATACTGATAAGCAATGTTAAATAATTCCTCGATCGTATCACAGCTCTCATAATCAGCATTGATAAAACCGTTTTGTATGATCGTTTCACTTAAATAATTCTTATGTGCGTATAAAAGCTCCGCCCAATGGCCATGCTCGTCCACCTCACATCCGCAGCTTCTGCGATGCACAATTTCAGCGGGAATATGTACGATCTGCTTCGACTTTTCTCCGCGATTAATCCTGTCGACCAAATATACGGCCTGTCTGCCCATCTCATAGCAGGGCATGTGTACGCTTGTGATCGCCGGTTCCAGATAACGGACCTCTTCCAGATCATCGAGACCTGCAACGGCAATCTCCTCCGGCACGTGAATATTTCGTTCCTTGAGCGCCACCAAAACGGAAATCGCCATAAAATCATTGGCGCAGATAATGGCATCAGGCTTCTCCGGGCCGGACAAAAACCAATCAACGGCTGCCGATCCGAGATTTCGCCAATAATTCCCCTGGAACAAATTGTGCTCCGTCACGGGCAGACCGTATTTTTGCATGACGTCCAGGTATCCCTGCAAACGTTCCTCGGCATCCTTTAAGTCCTGACGTCCCTTCATAAAACAGATTTTTTTGTACCCGTGATCCTTCACAAAATGCTCCGTAAGCTTTGCCATGGCAAGACGATTATCGATCTGAACGCTGTAAAAGCAGTCCTTTTCCTGCCTAAGGCTCACCACGGGCTTTTTCTGCACCTTGGAGAGCAAAAGAATATCCAGCTGCTTTTCCATTTCCGGCACGCCAAAGGTATCCGGTGCAATAATCACGCCGTCGTAATCCTCTAAATGCGGGAGATGAATAATATTTCTCTCTCCCTCCGCATGGAGATAGTTTTGTCCGTAGGAACCAAATTCCGTAAAAACGTCAACAAGATAACCAAGCTCCTTCGCCGCATCAACAACGGAACAGACCATCTCTTTCGAGTAACTCTGATTTATTTGTCCGATAAACGTTGCTAACCTTTTCGCCATGAAACCCTCCAAGCATTCCCTTCCCCCTGTTTTTCTTCTTTAAGAATACAACTTTTTGGGGGAAAATGCTAGAGGGTTTCCTTAAAAATGTCATATTATCCTTTGATGACTTCTGCTTTCAGCGAATCTCCGTCAGCCTCAATCCGAATGACGTCACGCATGTCCACTTCTCCTGACAAAATTTTTCTCGCCGCCAATGTCTCGACGTTCTTTTGCAGATAACGCTTTAAGGGTCTCGCGCCATATACGGGATCATAAGCCTCCCTTGCAATCAGACTCTTCGCTTCATCACTTAATTCAATGGAAAGCTCCTTTTCAGCAAGGCGTGCATTGACGTCCTTCATCAGCAAATCAATGATGCCGCCAATGTTATCCCGCGTCAGAGGCTTAAACAGAATCGTCTCATCCAGACGGTTCAGAAACTCCGGGCGGAAGTGTGCACGTAAATCCTCCATTACGGCCTTCTCCGCTTCAGGACGGATGCTTCCATCCTCATTAATGCCATCCAGCAGATACTGTGCACCAATATTGGAGGTCATGATCAGAATCGTATTCTTAAAGTCTACGGTTCTGCCCTGAGAGTCCGTGATTCTGCCATCGTCCAGCACCTGCAAAAGCACGTTAAACACGTCGGGATGCGCCTTCTCTATCTCGTCAAAAAGCACCACGCTGTACGGCTTTCTGCGAACGGCCTCCGTGAGCTGTCCGCCCTCCTCATATCCCACGTATCCGGGAGGCGCTCCGATGAGCCTCGATACGGAGAATTTCTCCATATACTCGCTCATGTCAAGTCTTACCATGTTGCTCTCGTCATCGAACAGACTTGCTGCCAATGCCTTTGCGAGCTCCGTCTTGCCGACGCCGGTAGGTCCAAGGAACAGGAAGGAGCCAATCGGCTTGCTCGGATCCTTGATGCCGGCCTTGGAACGAATAATGGCCTCCGTCACCTTCTGCACGCCCTCATCCTGGCCTACGACTCTCTTATGCAACTCCTCATCCAAGTGCAGAGTCTTATTTCTCTCGCTCTCGGTCAGCTTGGATACGGGAATGCCGGTCCAGCGGCTGACAATTCTTGAAATCTCCTCGTCAGACACCTTTTCATGAACCAGGGAAAGTCCGCCGCCAACCTTTTCCTCCTCCTGCTGCAGCTGTTTCTTCAGCGCAGGCAGCTTGCCGTAGGACAATTCTGCCGCTTTCTCCAAATCGCCCTTTCTCTGAGCAATCTCGATTTCGGAATTCACCTGATCAATTTCCTCACGAAGCTTACTCAGGCGCTCCACGGAGGTCTTTTCATTATCCCACTGTGCCTTCTTCTCCGCAAAGTCCGCCTTCATTTCAGCAAGCTCCTTTTGAAGCTCCTCCAGGCGCTCCTGGCTCAGGTGGTCATCCTCCTTCTTTAAAGCGGCCTCCTCGATCTCCATCTGCATGATCTTACGGGACGCCTCATCCAGCTCCGCAGGCATGCTGTCGAGCTCCGTCTTAATCAGGGCACAGGCCTCATCCACAAGGTCAATGGCCTTATCCGGCAGGAAACGATCCGTAATATATCTGTGAGACAGCGTAGCGGCACTCACCAGGGCATTGTCCATAATCTTCACGCCATGATACACCTCATAGCGCTCCTTGATGCCACGAAGGATCGAAATGGTATCCTCCACCGTAGGCTCATCCACCATGACAGGCTGGAATCTTCTTTCCAGTGCCGCATCCTTTTCAATATATTGACGATATTCATCCAGCGTCGTCGCACCGATACAGTGCAGCTCACCACGCGCCAGCATGGGCTTTAACATATTTCCGGCATCCAATGCGCCGTCGCTCTTGCCTGCGCCGACAATGGTATGAAGCTCATCGATAAAGAGGATGATCTGACCATCACTGTTCTTTACGTCCTCCAGAACGGCTTTCAGTCGTTCCTCAAATTCTCCTCTGTACTTTGCGCCAGCCACCAGGGCTCCCATGTCCAATGCAAAAATACGCTTATCCTTTAAGCCCTGCGGCACGTCGCCGCGCACGATTCTCTGTGCCAGGCCTTCCACTACGGCCGTCTTACCAACACCAGGCTCACCGATCAGCACGGGATTGTTCTTGGTCTTTCTCGAAAGGATACGGATCACGTTTCTGATCTCATTATCTCGGCCAATCACGGGATCCAGCTTTTGATTTCTAGCCTTCTCCACCAAATCCTGTCCATATTTTTCCAAGGTATCATAGGTTGCCTCAGGATTGTCGCTCGTCACCCTCTGATTACCGCGCACGGTAGAAAGTGCCTTCAAAAACCTCTCCTGCGTGATGCCATACTCCTTCAGGAGTGCTGCGATCTCACGATTCGGATTCTTTAGCATGGCAAGGAAGAGATGCTCCACGGAAACATACTCGTCTCCCATGCGCTTTGCCTCATCCTCCGCCGTGATCAGCGTCTTGTTCAGATACTGACCAATATAAGGATTCCCGCCCTGCACCTTCACGCGCTTCTCCACAGCCTGTTCCACGCGATTGACAAAGTGCTCCTTCTGAATCTCCATCTTTTCAATAAGCTTCAGAATCAGGCTATCCTCCAGCCTTAATAGGCTCAGCAGCAAATGCTCCTGCTCAATCTCCTGATTGCCAAACTCCACGGCCAGCTTCTCACAACCATCCACGGCCTGAAGAGATTTCTGCGTAAACTTTTGAATATTCATAACCTTGTCCCCCTTTCCATATCAATCAGGTTTTCTGCAAACCTTACTGATACAAACTTTCATTTCACTCTTTCTTGCTGTTCTATAACATATATAACACAGAGCCATACAAAATACAATAAAAAAAATATAAACATTTCATTACAATATCATAAATACCTTTCCAAATTTATGAGGACGGCTTCCTTTCCGAAACCGCCCTCTCATAGTGCATCTGTCTCCTCTTATACTTAACTTGACCTTACACTCGAGGGAAGGGCCTTGAGTGTCTTTCTTAGTCAAATGGTTAGTAAAATTTCTTTAACCTCGAGGGGATGGCCTTGATTGTCTTTCTAGGTCAAATGGTTAGTAGAAAGACAATCAAGGCCGGTCCCCGAGTTTCACTTCTATGGCAGATAGATGCACATGACCTCATGCTCCTTGGTACGCTCCGCTACGTAAATGTACTCTCCCTGCTCCGTCCAAATCACCTGCTCGAAGTGATCCACGTCCTTCACTTCCTTGTGAAGCTTCTGACCATATGCGTTTCTGGCAACAACCTCGTTGCCGCTTCTGTCAATGACGTTACCGCCCGTAATCACCAGACGATCATCACTTCCAAAGCTCTGCCCTCCACCTGACAAAATCTTGATGTCAAGTATACCGCCCGTAACCTCGGTCGTCCAGTTGCCCATGGAGCTTCCGATGCCCGTAACCACGGAGCCCTCACCATAAATCGTGATGTCACAATCCTTAATAACGGTGGTACCTGAGCCGGAGTAGGTACCGATGACAGAACCCGTATCACAGTGGACAACGGAAGAAATCTTCCCCTTTTCAAACATGATGCTACAATCATTTCCAAACATGGAGCCGATACCGACGGAACGCTCTCCGTCAGATATGACGTTGAGTACGCCCTTGCTGCTGATCATGGTCTTTCCCTTAACGGTACCGATGCCGACAGCCTGATTTCCGGATTCCTTGACCGTGACAAACGCATCCTGTATGTCAATAAACGCATCTCCGGAAGTGCTTCCGATGCCAAGCACGGAGATACCGGAACCGGCAATTTCAAGGTGCCCGCTCGCAACGGTAATCGGTGCCGCGCTATAGCCTCCTCCCACGCCAACAAGCTTATCTCCGGAGGAAATGACCTTGATTCTTCCCGTGTGTTCAAAGATGATCTCGCCGTAAGGCTCATCATATTTCGCACCAATGCCAACCGTGAAATTATCGTTTGCGTTAATCAGCAACGCACCCGTTCCCGTCATGCGTAGCTTTGCATTTGTGGGAACCAGAATACCATTTTTATTGACGGAATTATATCCATTCAGGTTCAGCTCGACGTTGCTTCCCTTGCCCAGCTGAATGGCGGGCTCGTCAATGCCCGTCAGGTTCACGTCCGTCATGACCACGCGGACGTCCGCATTATCGGCAACCCTCAGCACCACGTTAAGCGAACTGTCCTTTCTTCCTACCAGATGAACCTCACCTGATACCAGATGAACGTAATTATACTTTCTCAGTGCAAGATCGACAATGTTGACCTCTTCTCCGTCCCTCGCCGTATAAACCTTCTGCTTCCCCTTGCTATATACGGAAAGCGAAAGATTCTCATTGATGATTTCATTTAGGATGCTTTCATCAATCGTTTGCGCGGGCTCCTCCGCAGGACGCCCGGTATAAAAGCCCTGAATCAGGTCAACCCCAAATTCAATGACCGTTCGGAGCTCATTGCGCGTCTCCACGCCCTCTGCCAGCACCTTGATTCCATTCATGGCGGCAAATTCAATGGTGTTCTTTACAAACATCTGCTTATTGACGTCCTCGTCAATGCCACTGATCAGATAATGATCAATCTTGATGATCTGAGGCGTATATCGCAGCAAATTCACGATGTTGGAATGTCCCGTTCCAAAGTCATCGATGGCGATCTGCACGCCGCCCTTCCCCGCGCTAAAGCGCTTGAGCGCTGCCATCTCTTCGTCAGAGCTTGAATCCTGCTCCGTCACCTCAAACACGACCTGATCCAGATACTGCCAATATTTCTCCGTCAGCTTTGAGCATTCCTCCTCCGTCAGGAAGTGGTTGGGAATGGTATTGATAAAGACCTTTCTGCCACGGAATTTCTCATTCTCCTCGGAATACTGCTTCAGAATGTTAAACATGGTTGCGTGCTCAATTTCGTTGAGCCGCTTTGTCTCCCGCGCAGCATCCAGAATCTCCAACGGCGAAAGATTAATGCCGCCCTTGGTACGCATGAGTGCCTCATAGCCATAGATTTCGCCGGTCTTTGCATCCACGATGGGCTGATAATGATAACGGAACAGATTATGCTCCAAAAGCAGATTGAACACGCCAATATAATCCACGTGAGAATCCTTTGCCTTTACCTTTTCCGACACGCCGCCATCATGCATTCTGTTCAGGAACATTTCGTTCGAAGCATATTTTACAAAGGAGCCCAGGGAACCATTCCAGCCGGGATCCGCGACGGTACAACCCATGCTGACTTCCACGTTATAGGTATTATCACTCGCCTGATTATATGCCGTGATTGCTGACTGCACCACGGAGGAAATTTTTGCATTCGTCGCTTCAATCAGCTTCGGATTATCATAGGCGTGAATTAAAAGAAATTCACTCTCTGAATTCTTCGCAAGGAATCCTTCCCTGCCGCGCATCGCCTTTAATCTGTCAGCCATCAGGTTGATAATCTCTTCGATGACGTGAATGCCATAATTTTCATAGATCAGAGCATACTGCGGCAGCGCATAAATGGAAACGGACAGACTCTTCTCGTGATTATGCTCGTCCGCCGCAAACTCCTGAAACCATTGTGATGCCCCCTTCAGGTTGGGCAGACCCGTCAGGGGATCCCTAAAGCTTGCCCCCTCCATGCTGCGCATGGTTTCACGCTGCTTAAACTGATTGATCAGGGAATTGCAAACCAGATTGGCAAGACGCACGATCTTTTTCATCTTATAGTTGATGCCGCCGATATAAGAGGTTTTGACGGCATAGTAGCCACAGTAAAAGTCCTTGGAATATACGGACGTCAGGACATAGGCCGTATCATCCTCCAGCCACTCCCGAATTTCAGGCAGCATGTCATCATCATGCAGATAGCGAACCTTCCAGTCGGGATCAAAGGCGCAGGGTACGGCCACCATCTTATTATCGTCCCATTTTTCAACGGATGCAATCTTCATAAATTTGCTGCTCACGCAGACGTAAGAATGCCTCAGAATAAATCTGGATAAGGGATCCAGCAGTTCTTCCACGTCCTCCACGTTCAGCATTCTTTCCGTCTCAGAGGTCACGTAATCCTCATGTGCCTCCAGGGATTCCAAAAGTCCAAAGAGCTCTGCAGCCGCTTCATCTCTCTCCTTCGGTTTCGGTCTGACACAGCCGCAGCTTTCGGAAATGACGGTTCCATAGGTAATCTTATATTCCTGCAAGGCCGGCTCTCCCGCGAACAGCTTCTTTAAAATGTTTACACAGGTCTGCGCCTGAAGCTGCATGTTCTCCCGACAGGTCGTCAGCTTCGGATAATAATACTCCACGGCAGGTACGCCGTCAAAGCCTGTCACTATGACATCCTTTGGAACGGAATACCCCAGCATTTTCAGCTTCTTGATAACGCCAAACGCCATGTAGTCATTTGCACAGATCATGGCCTGCGGAAGCTTTCCGGTGACCACAAGCTCCTCCGTGATCTTCATGGCGGGTTCTTCCCAATAATCTCCATACCCCACCCGGCTCTCGTCAAACGGAATGCCAAACTCCTCCAGGACCTCTTTATAATATCCCAGTCTCTGCGCGGAATTTGCATCATCCTTTCTGCCTGCGAGGAAATAGGGCTCCGTCACGTGATGCTCCTTCAGCACGTGGCGTACCAGCTCCTTAAAGGACTCCTCACAGTCATTATACACCCGAACACAATCCGGCACGTCTCCATTGAGAACGATCACGGGGACCTTTCTCTCCCGTGCACGTTTCACGATATCCTCCACGATCCTGCCATCGCAGAAATGCTCGGCACAGATCATTATGCCATCCAACACGTCATAATCCATCCGGTCATAGATGGTTTTCGCACCCTTGCTATAGACGTCGTCCTTGAAAAAGTCCTCTATGCTATTGAAGCAGACCAATTTAAAACCTGCCTCAACGACCGCCAAATTGATTTCATCCACTAAAGTCCCACGCACTCTGTCGTGAATTTTGGTCATGCAAAGACCAATGATTCTTCTACCTTCCAGCATACGTACCTCCGCCAAAGCAACCCTTCGGCTCTATTATGTTATCAGTTTCCGTCAGTGTACAATAAGCCTATTATTCATGGTTATATTTTACTAAAAAATTTCTCTTTCGGCAACCATTTTAGAAGAATCTCACAAATTTCTGTCAAGTTTGTTACGATTAGATGACCTCATCCACCCAAAACAATGCATCACCCGTTTTAACCTCGCTTTCTCCTGCCGGTTCGAGTGTTGTCGTTCGATCCCCCTTCGCCATCAGATAGACTGCCGTATCCTCACATTCCCTGTCAAGCTTTTCCCTGTCATATTCCAGCAACAGCTTTCCTCGCCGAATGATTTCCCCGCGAATCACTCTGGGCCTAAAATAACGATCTAACAGATCATCCTCGCTGGTACAGGCGCGCACTTCCACCTCCGTTCCCCAATCCGTCATGATCAAAAAAGCGTTTCCCCTTGGTGCAATGGACAAAACCCTTCCTGAGCTTGGAGAATACAGCTTGGATTCCGTAGTCAGGATCCTTGCACCCAGATTTCCTTCTTCCCGTATGTTTTCCACCGTTCCGCTAGACGGACTGGCCAAATAACGAACCTGCGGAAGAATTTTTCTTCCTGCGTCCACTCTCGCCGTTCCCTCCCGTCTCCCTTTGGTTCCTTCACCAGTTTCCTCCCTTGCCTTTCCTTCTCCAACCGTCTCCAATAATCCCCAGTTTCTGCTTCTTCCAAACCAAAATCCAAAATAGGCTGTTGCAAGTCCCAGCAAAATACTATACCAAATCGGTATCATTCCGCAAATTCTCCCTCCTTTTTTCCTTATTTATGCGCGCGACCTCTTTCCTACCCTTTTATTTTTTTCTGAATTTGTGAAAATATACCAAATAAACACGTGAAATCAAAAAATTGATTGACATTTTCCGTAGAGAATACTATACTAAAAAAGGATTCTAAAAGAGTGTCATTGAACTCACATATTTTTGTAAGTCATCATTCGCTTTCGCGATCCTGGCTACGAAGTGCAGAGTGCAAATGATCTTTGGATCATTGAAGAATGATGGTTGACAAAAATATGTGATTTTTTTGTCCTACGTTTTAGAATTACTAAACCTAAAACGGGCTTTGCCCCAAATTAATTAAGGAGGTACCAAAATGAACAACGGTACAGTTAAGTGGTTTAACGCACAGAAGGGTTATGGTTTCATCACCAACGAAGCTACTGGCGAGGAAGTATTCGTACATTTCTCCGCTATCAACGCTGAAGGCTTCAAGTCCCTTGAGGAAGGTCAGAAGGTTACTTTTGACACCGAGTGCGACCCTCAGAACAGCAGCAAGATCCGCGCTACCAACGTTACTGTAGTAGCTTAATATTGATCTACATCTGCAAAAAGAAGTGCCGGACCAATTGGTCTGGCACTTTTCTTATCCCTATCAAATTATGAAAGAGTTTCCACATGAGTTTGCTTCATCGGCGCGACGACCTTTCTCCTCTCCGTTATCGGTGTCAAGGTTGGCAATGTCTTTGGAACAAAATATAAATCCAAGGCCGAAAGTACCGGCGGCATCATTCTGATCGGAATGGGGCTGAAGATCCTCCTGGAACACTTAGGGTTCCTTGGCTGATCTTCAGCCCCTCTTTTCCTGCCATGATATCGCAGATTCTGTTTCCACGACTCTTCCTGCTTATCTTTCGTTCATTACGCTCCCGGCTTTTTACTTGCCGAACATCACGTTCTCATTATCGAACATCTTCGTCAGTACCGTAACGAGCAAGCCCGTAGCTACCAGATTTACGCCAACGGAAACAAGTGCCATGACAAGATCCGTCTTGAATCCAAAGATGGCGGCCATTGCCTTTACGGAATTAAACAGAGGAATCGCATATGCGGCCTTTCCGCCGATGTCTGCGCCAAGCATGGGAAGAATGCTGATCAGCATCACGCCAATCATAAAAGGTGCCATCATGGTCGTTGCTTCCTTTACGCTCTTTGCACTTGCAGATACGATGGAAATAATGGATACAATCACCAAAACCGTGGAAATAATTACAACAAGCAGTAGCAGATAGTCCGAAATGCTATAGCTTACAACATTTAAGTCGACCTCATCGCCCATCATCTTCGGCAGGGAAAGAATGGTTCCCAAGAAGCTGGAGACACCTGCCAGCAGGGCAATAATACTAAGGCTGATGACCTTACCCAGAGCCAATGCGCTTCTCTTTACGGGAGTTACCAAAAGGGTTGCGATCGTGCCTCTCTCCTTCTCTCCCGCAATGGATTCCGGCGCGACGCCAGAACAACCACTGAAGATAAAGGTCATAATCAACATGGGAAGGAGTCCTGACAGCATTTTCCCAATAATGCCCGCATCGGAAGCCATGTCATACTTTCCAAAAACTCCCTCGCCCATGCCTGCATTAACGTCGTACTTGTTGACCATCGTCTCCTCATACCCCTTCAAAAAGCTTTGCATCATCTGATATGCCGTCTCGGAATTGCTCTTTTCGGAGTTGTAATATAATTCAACGTTCGGAGCCTTGTTTTCCATATTGTACGCTTCCACGTCTGCCGTAAAATTCTCAGGGAAGTATACCAGCAGGTCCTTCTCGCCCTCTTCAATCTCCTTTAAAACTCTCTCCTTGTCCGCAGGATTTCCGTCCCAGTCCTCCCATTCCATCCGAAGACTGCTTGCCATCATTTTGACGTCCTCCGGCATATTTACGGCATAGGCCTTTGCAACATAATCGTCAGCCGTCGTCAATTGTTTCATCATACCCTCGCCCATCAGGGTATACATTAAGTAAATCAGTAAGCCCGGCATGATCACCGTAGTAAAGACTAAGCGTCTGTCGCCAAAAAAGCGTGCCAGCTCCTTTTTGATAATGGTCATTATGTTATTCATCAATCCTACCTACCTTTTCCTCGTAAATTTCAAAGAAACGATCCTCCAGGGGCTTCCCGGCACAGATGGCCTCCAGCGTGTCACAGGTAACCATCTTTCCAGCGATGACAATGCCGACTCTGTCACAAATCTTTTCAATCAAGCTAAAGATATGCGTGGAAACAATGATGCTTTTTCCTCTCGCCTTCAAATCCAACAGGAAATCCGTCACAACCTTTGCCGTAAGAACGTCAAGTCCGTTGGTCGGCTCATCGAAAATCACGACGTCAGGATCATGTACCAGACTGACCACAAGACTTACCTTCTGCTTCATGCCGGTGGAAAGATTTCCTACCTTAACCTCTGCGAACTTATCAATGCCAAAGCGTTCAAACAGCTCCTTTTTGCGCTGCGCCGCAACCTCTGGCTTCACGCCATAAAGTCCGGAGAAGAAATCGAACTGATAGTTCGGCGTAAAGAAATCTTCCAGCTTTAATTCACTGGTCAAAAATCCGATTTTGCTTCGAACAAGCTCTGGCTGTGATACAACGCTCGCACCATCAAGAATGGCATCTCCCGCATCCGGCTTGATCAGCGTTGCAAGCATACGAAGCGTCGTCGTCTTACCTGCTCCATTCGGTCCAAGGAGTCCAAACACCTCTCCCTTATATGCCGTGAAGGAAAGGCCATCCACGGCCACCTTCACCTTCTCCTTTGTGTTTTCCAGCTTTTGCTGTTTCGCGGAAAGCGTAAAGGTTTTACGCAATCCCTTCACCTGTAATAATTCTTCCATACTGCCTCCGTTCTAAAACTTATTTTCATTCATGAGTATGATCCATGACGGATACGGCATAACCCAAGTTTCTCTTGTTGAATATTGAATTATCTCGCATCCCCTTGGAAACCATCATAATACCATAATGGCATTTTGTCAAGTATATTTTACAATTATATTTTTAAAACCATCTGCATCACAGCCGCTTCATATCTTTTCTGGGCTACAAAAAGGCTCCCCTTAATGGGGAGCCTCATAAAAACTTTATTCCTTACTGAATGTCTTCATCGCCGAAGGGATCGCCGCACTCAGGGCAGAACTTCGGAGGATTTGCAGGATCCTCGGGAACCCATCCGCACTTGTCGCACTTATACTGAGGAACGCCAGCGGGCTTCTTGGCACCACAATTGGAGCAGAACTTACCCTGGTTTACGGCGCCACAGCTACAAGTCCAGCCGGCGGGAGCCTCAGGCTTCTTTGAGCCACATTCAGGACAGAAGTTGCCAGTTACGGTAGCACCACAGCTACAGGTCCAGGAATTTGCTGCCTTCGGCTGCATCTGAGGAGCCTGCTGTGCCTGCTGAGCCGCCTGCTGCTGACGCATTGCCTGACCCTGGGCCATCAAACCATTGATGTCCATACCGCCGCCTGCGTTCTGCGCTGCATTTAAGCCCATAAATGCCATCATGGGACCTGCGGAAGTATTTCCGGCTGCCAGCTTCATGGCATCCGCCTGAGCTACGCCTGCGTATGCTGCCAGACGAGTAGGATCCGTGTAAGCAGCCTGCTTCTGCATTTCCTTAATCATCTTCTCATCATCTTCATCCGCGTTGATGGAAGAAATACCGAAGGATACCACCTTCAGACCTCTGCGTCCCCACTTCTCGGACAATACTTCGTTCAAAGCAGTTGCGATGTCCTCCGTGTGAGCAGGTAGGGCGGAATAACGAATGCCCATAGCGGAGAGCTTTCCGAAAGCAGGCTGAAGGGAAGTCATGATCTCGGACTTCAGCTGACTGTCAATCTTGGAACGCTCAAAGCATTCTCTCTCGTTACCACATACGTTCGTATAGAACGCAATGGGATCTGCCACTTCATAGCTGTATTCGCCAAAGCATCCGATGGAAATATCAATGTCGATGCCTGCGCGCTCATCAACCACGCGGAAAGGAACCTTCTTAGGCGTACCATAAGGGTTACCATAAATCTCCTTCGTGTTGATGTAATAAACTCTCTGCTCCTTGCCACTGTCACCGCCAAAGGTAAAGCGCTTTCCAATGTTCTTAAAGGTATCCTTGATGGAATCGCCAAGGTTACCGGTAAAGATGGAAGGCTCGGAGGACTGATCATAAACATACTCACCGGGAACTGCGCAGAGATCAGCAACCTTACCCTGATCAACGATCAGCATACACTGTCCGTCTGCAACCGTAATCACGGAACCATTGGTTATGATATTGTCATCCCCTTTGTTATTCGATCTTCCGCCGGTTCTTCTATGTCCGCGAACCATCAAAAACTTTGGATCAATGGCATCACAGTAAAAGAACTCCTTATACTGATTGGATAAAGCACCTGCAACCGATCCAATACCAGCGCCTACTACGTTAGAAGCCGCACCTGCAATCCCTGCAACTGCACCACCAACAATTGATTTTAAACCCATTTCCGCTACCTCCTAAGATTATTGTGGAAACTCGCTTATGTATTCTTGTAGTTTCCAAAAGTCCCACGGGATAATTATAAAATTTTTCAGACTTCTCGTCAATCTTTTTTGCATTATTTCACAATACTTTTAGAATTTCGACCGTTTTCGCGCGTCAGAAACTCATCCTACCATATATCCCGTTCCCCAAATCACTTTCAGATACCTCGGCTGCCTAGGATTTCGCTCGATTTTCTCCCGAATATGCCTAACGTGCACTGCCACCGTGTTATCCACGTCCACGGCCTGCATCTTCCAGATGTCCTCATAAATCTGCGGAATGGTCAGAACCTTCCCCTGCTCCATGACCAAGAGCTTTAGAATCTCATACTCCGTAGGAGTCAGCTTGACCTCCCGTCCCTCCACGGTCACCTTTCTTTGCACGTCATCAATCTCCAGTCCATCCACACGATAGATCTGCCCGATCTGCTTACAGAAATTCGTCAGCTGCAAATACCTTCGAAGCTGAGACTTGATTCTCGCCAGGATCACCAGCGGGTTATCGTCCGCAGAGACATAATCATCTGCCCCAATGCTCAGCGCTGCCACCTTTGCGAGCTCATCCGTCTGATTGGAGACCACAATGATGGGAACGCTGCACTTTTGCCGGATGCTCGAAAGCAGCGTCATCCCTTCGCCCACGCCCCTCTCACCAACATACGTGTCCAGCAGAATCAGCTGTATTTCCTTTTTATTCACGTCCTTTAAGAGCTGCGCCTCTGATGGCTCCTCCACAATGGCGATCTGCTCTCCACGACAGAAAAAACCTAACCTTTCCGCAATTCCCGTTTCATTCTTACATACTGCAATTTTCTGCACGTTTATCACCTCTTTCGAATCTATGCAATAAAAAATACCCTCCACATCATAAGACGATTTTCGGAGGGTATCTGTTACCATGTTTTTTAAATTTCCGACAAATTTTTAAATCTTTTTTTGTTTCGTTTCCTGATCCTGTTCCTTTTTGATCTCAGAAAGCTTCTCTTCGATCAAATCCGTTTCCACTTGTTCTTCTTTTTGAACCACTTCCAGATCTTTCGGCGTCAGCCTGCGAAAATCATTAATTCCACTGATCAGAATCTTCAGCGACTTGATGGTCGTATCGAAGACGCCGCCCTCATACATGGAAAACAGAATGAGACCGACAGGGATGGCCACGATCATGCCGACAACGCCGTCAATCTGATATCCCACATAGAGCAAAAACAAGGTCGGCAGCGGCGAAATCCCAATGGAATCTCCCACGATCTTCGGTTGAATGATCTGGCGAAGCAACTGCCCCAAGCCCCAAATGATCAATAGTCCAATCGCCATACGATAATCGCCGCCTATGATTTTGATGATTGCCCACGGCACCATGACGGCCCCTGCACCAAAAAGCGGCAGAAAATCCAAAAAGGCAATTCCCAAAGCGATTAACAAAAGATACTTCACCTGCAGGATCCAAAAACCGATCACCAGGACAAAATAAATCCATATTTCAATCTTAAGCTGCGCCTTGATATAACCGCCTACGGCCCGTAAAAGCCCCTGCTTCATAAAGCGATAGCGCTCCTGCACCACCTTCGGCACGTGCTTTTTGCACCATGTATTGATGCTCTCCCTGTCTGCGACAAAGAAATACGAGGAAAGAAGCGCCATGACGATACAAATCAGTAAGGTCGGCAGATATTTTGCAAAATTCCCGACGGCCGTCAGCGTAGGACTGCTCAGCTTTCCAAGAAAATCTCCCACGGATGCCTTGAGCTGAGCGACGACCCCGTCCAAGTTTCCTCGAATGTTCACAGGCAAATTCTGATACAGCTTATCCAGACGATCCTCCATCTCGTTAAGATCCTGATGGACTTCCTTCCAAATATCGGGAAAAGCCTGTGCGAACCCCATTCCTTCCTTGACTAAAATGGAACCTAATCCATAGATGGCAAAGACGATCAGCGCGATAACGGCAATGATGACGAATGCAGAACCCGCGCGCCGCTTGATCTTCATCTTCTCCTCAAAGAAACGAACCGGCGGACCAGCCATCCATGCAATGATCCAACCGATCACAAAAGGCGCAAAAAAGGCCAGGAGCCTTGGCAGGAAAAAAATGACAAGAAGAGCTATTACAATGGCGACTACGATATTCACGACAGCCTTGCAATATCTCTTCATGCCTCTCCTCCAAAATCCACCTGGTCTAATAGTGCGTATATTTCATCCCGCCCCTGCTTTGTCTCCGCAGAAAACGGAATAATGACCGTATCCTTTGATGCCTGAATCCCCTCGCGGATGATCTTCACCTGTTTGCTCGTCTGACTGCGGTTGATCTTATCCAGCTTCGTTGCGATGATCACGGGTTGAAAGCCCATGTCGCAAATCCAGCGGTACATGACGCGATCATTCTCCGACGGCTCATGGCGAATGTCGATCAAAAGAAACACCAGCTTTAGCTGTTTGGATTTCTTTAAGTAATTCTCGATCATTTTGCCCCATTTCGCCTTGATCTCCAAACTGACCTTCGCATAGCCATAGCCCGGCAGATCCACTAAATAGAGCTCGTTATTGACATTATAAAAATTGATCGTCTGGGTTTTCCCTGGCTGGGAACTCGTCCTAGCCAAGGATTTTCTGTTCATCAGTGCATTGATTAATGAGCTTTTCCCAACATTACTTTTGCCGGCAAATGCCACCTCCGGCAGCTGATTGTCAGGAAGCTTACTCGTAATGCCGCAAACCGTCTCCAGACTTGCGCTCTTAATTACCATTCCTATAACTCCTATAAAAGCCTACCCCTTAAGCTGTTCCTTGCACTCTTTAAGCTTTTTCCTTAAGCTTTTTCCTTACGCTTTTTCCTTACGCTTTTTCCTTACGCTTTTTCTTAAGGGATTTACTTTCCTGCAACCCTGCGATCCCTGTGCACGATCTTCGGCTTCTCCGTTCCTTCGACAGCAGCCTTTGTAACAATGCACTGGCCGATGGTGTCATCAGAAGGGATCTCATACATGGTATCCATCATGACGTTCTCCATAATGGAGCGAAGTCCTCTGGCTCCCGTCTTTCTCTCCAACGCCTTCTGAGCGATCACGTCAACCGCATCATCCTCGAAGGAAAGCTTTACGGCATCCATCTCAAAGAGCTTCTGATATTGCTTAATCAGGGCATTCTTGGGCTCCTTCAGGATGCGAAGCAACGCTTCCTTATCCAGTCCGCGCAGAGATACGTTGATCGGTACACGACCTACAAACTCAGGGATCAGGCCAAACTTTGTCAGATCCTGCGGAACCACCTCTGCAAGAAGGTCGCTGATCTCCTTATTCGTCTTCTGCGTTCCTTCCGTGTTAAAGCCGATGGACTTACGATCCAGTCTGGCCTCCACAATCTTCTCCAGGCCGTCAAAGGCACCACCGCAGATAAACAGAATGTTCGTCGTGTCAATCTGAATCAGTTCCTGGTGCGGATGCTTTCTGCCGCCCTGCGGAGGCACGCTTGCAACCGTTCCCTCAATGATCTTGAGGAGTGCCTGCTGAACGCCCTCACCTGATACGTCACGCGTGATGGAGACATTCTCACTCTTTTTCGTAATCTTATCGATCTCATCAATGTAGACAATGCCGTACTGAGCGCGCTCCACGTCATAATCGGCCGCCTGAATCAGCTTTAAGAGAATGTTCTCCACGTCCTCACCGACATAACCAGCCTCCGTCAGCGTCGTCGCGTCAGCGATGGCAAACGGCACGCCGATAATCTTCGCCAGCGTCTGCGCCAGATAGGTCTTACCGGATCCCGTGGGACCAATCATAATAATGTTACTCTTTTGGAGCTCCACGTCGCCAACGGTCTTCGGTGCCGTCACTCGCTTATAATGATTGTAAACTGCCACGGAAAGAACCTTCTTTGCTTCCTCCTGACCGATTACGTAATCGTCAAGGAATTTCTTGATTTCCTTGGGTTTTAATAAATTGATGTCAAAGGTGCTCTCCTCGGAGGTATCATCATCCTCCAGCTCCTCGTCAAGGATGTCGGAGCAAATGTCCACACATTCATCGCAAATATATACACCCGTAGGGCCCGCAATCAGCTTGCGAACCTGTCCCTGATGCTTACCGCAAAAGGAACACTTGACATCGTCATCAGAAAATTTGCCTGCCATTCTTAAACTCCTTAATATTCTTAGGTCACTTCAGCCTTCCGTCAATGCTTACGCATTATCATGAGAGGAAATTACCTTATCTACAAGACCGTATTCCATTGCCTCCTGCGCGCTCTTCCAGTTGTCTCTCTCGGTATCTGCGCAGATGGTCTCATAATCCTGCCCCGTCATTTCTGCGAGCATGTGGTTCATCTTCTCCCGGGTCTTTAAGATGTGCTTTGCGGCAATCTCAATCTCCGTCGCCTGACCCTGCGTTCCGCCAAGAGGCTGATGAATCATGATCTCAGCGTTCGGAAGTGCAAAACGCTTGCCCTTCGCGCCACTTGCAAGAAGGAAGGCGCCCATGCTAGCTGCCATGCCGATACAAACGGTAGAAACGTCACACTTCACGTACTGCATGGTATCGTAAATTGCCATGCCTGCGGAAATACTGCCGCCAGGGCTGTTGATGTACAGATGAATGTCCTTGTCGGGATCCTCTGCCTCAAGGAACAGAAGCTGCGCCACCACGATGCTTGCGGAGACGTCATTCACTTCCTCTCCAAGGAAAACGATTCTATCCTTCAAAAGTCTGGAGTAGATGTCATAAGACCTCTCTCCCTTGCTAGTCTGTTCAATGACATAAGGTACTAAACTCATTTGATTTCCCTGCCTTTCCATAAACTGTAATACGTTCAAAACATACCAACATCTAGCATATCCTAATTTTGTCTTTTTTTCAATCAAAACAGCAAGATTTTATAAAACTTTAAGTTTAATCAAAAAACGCGGGCTGCACACCTTTTACGCGTGCAGCCCTGCCTCTTTCTTATTCCATAAGGTTTTTCGGCTTAAGCCTCTTTTGCATTCTCAACCAGGAATTCCTGTGCCTTCTTAATGCAGATGTCCTCAAGAACAGACTTCTTACCATTCTCGCCAAGAAGCTCCTTCGCCTTGTCAGCCTCAATGCCATAAGCCTCAGCCATGGTCTTCACTTCTTCCTCGAAATCCTCTTCGCTGGCGGTGATGTTCTCAGCCTTGGCAACTGCCTCAAGAACCAGACGGCCCTTGATGCGGCTCTCAGCCTGAGGCTTTAACTGCTCCATCATCGTCTCGGTATCAACGCCGGTATACTTCATGTACTGCTCAAGGCTGAGGCCCTGTGCCTGCATGTTCTGTGCATACTCGTCAAGGATCTGTCTCTGCGTCGTGGTAACCATAGCCTCAGGGATGTCCATGGTTGCGTTGTTGATAACGGTCTCAACAACGGCATCAATCTTTGCTCTCTTTGCGTCAGAAGCCTTCTTCTCCTCAAGGTTCTTCTTAACGTCAGCCTTGTACTCCTCAAGAGTATCAAACTCAGATACCTCTGCTGCGAACTCATCGTCCAGCTCAGGAAGCTCCTTCTCCTTGATCTCCTTAACAACGCACTTGAAAACTGCTGCCTTGCCTGCAAGCTCAGATGCCTGATAGTCCTCAGGGAAGGTTACGTTTACGTCAACGTTCTCATTCAGGTTTGCACCGATCAGTCCATCCTCAAAGCCAGGAATGAATGCGCCGGAACCGATGGTCAGGGGATAGTTCTCACCCTTACCGCCATCAAATGCAACGCCGTCAACAAAGCCCTCGAAATCAATGACGGTATCATCTCCAGCCTTAACAGGTCTGTCAGTGATAACGATTGCTCTTGCGTTATTCTCTCTCTCCTTGTCGATGGCAACCATAACTTCTTCCTCGGTCACCTCGGTGTCTGCCTTCTTCACTTCTACGCCCTTGTACTCGCCAAGCGTTACTGCAGGCTTCAGAGCTACCTCAGCGGTAAAGGTCATGCCCTTGCCAGCCTCGATCTCGGTCACTTCAATCTTGGGAGAGGAAACGATCTCCTCCTCGCACTCAGCCAAAGCCTTGTCATATGCATCAGGAATCAACTCGTTTGCAGCATCCTCATAGAATACGGCCTCGCCATACATCTTCTCAATCAGCTTGCGGGGTACCTTACCCTTACGGAAGCCTGCAACGGTAATCTTGTTCTTATTCTTCTGATAAGCCTTCTCAATTGCCTTCTCCAGCTCCTCTGCACCAACCTCGATGGTCAGCTTTGCCATGTTGTGCTCTAACTTTTCGATTTGTAAACTCATGGTTACGTTCTCCTCCTTAAAATCCTTTACGTATCCTAATTTCCTTCGCTTTTCCATCTATTTTTTGTCGTCGCGACCTGGAAGACAGATACAATAACAGTCAATTAAGGATTATAACATAGATGCAACAAAAACACAAATATTTTTTTTGCTTATTTTCTTGCCTGCCTTCGCCAAGGCGTCAAATGCATTCCAGGTCTCCTCTCGCGTAGAAGCATTGACGTAATAAGTCTTGCCCGCCGTCTCGATTTTAATGTAACAATCCGCCGCCCTATTTAAAAAAACCTTGCATCCGCTTTGGCCGTCTACGATATAATTTCCCTTTTGGATCGTCTCCATCCCGACGCCGCTCATCCTTGCAAGCTTTAGGTCTGACAACGTCTCACAAAAGGAATAGTGCTGAACCTCCTCAATGGGAATCACGTATTCATCCCAGATCTGATGACAGATCAATTTCCCGTCCTCCACGCGAAGCTGCATCGGCGTCGTCTCCAGCATTCCAAGCCATACGATACATACGACCATCGCAACCAGGGCAAGTCCGCTAAATACCATGAATACCTTTCCGACGGAATGTGCCATGTTGATGGTACCGCCTACGCCTACGCGTTTTGCTACGTTCAGCCTGTGATCCTTGGGATTATAATATAACATCCCCAGGATCCAATAGTCGTCATCGTCCTCCAAAAGAACCATTTCCTTCTCATACCGTGCCTCGATCCGTTTTTCACGCATGACGTAAACGGCCACGCCGACAAGTAAAAGTGCCATGTAAGCGGCAAGCGCGATCATCACCAGAAAATCATTATACAGATATAAAAAGCTCAGCAGACAGCAGATCGTGAAAATCGCATTCACCCAACAAGATAACACAAACATGTCTGCCATGTTTTTCTTCTTGGCGCGATTATAATTGGCATTGGTGGTACTGTCCGTGGATATCACCTCATTCTTGAGGCTGTCCATGACAAAGCCAAGCACTAAAACCAGAATTCCCACGAGCCAAAAACTTCCCGTTACAGCCGTCACCAAAAAGGTTCCAAACACCCAGCTCGTTGAAAGCTGAAGCACCTTAAGATCTAACAGAATCGCTGCAATCACAGGGAGCAGTGCAACCAGAGTCGGAATCCACACGCTTACGGGCTTCAGTGCATGAATTGCCCCTGCGCTCGTCAGGTCTATATAGGTCACGCCCGCTTCCCCCTGGATCCCCAAGCTTCTCTTAAGCGCCTTCATCTCCTTATTTCCAATGGCATACGGAACATTGATCCCCACGATGGCCAGCAAAACAAATCCCGTCCAGATCGCCATCTGAACCGTAAGGCCGCGCAGGAACAACAAAGCTAATGAAATCACACATGAAGCAATGGTAATCCATAGCGCTGCTCTGCTATATTTCTTTACAATTTCCTCGACCTTCTCTGCCGTCTCGCCCTCCGTAAATTCCTTTCGGTTCTTTACGCCGAAGACAAGCTTTTTTCCTCTCCAATTTTTCGGATAAACCTGGATATAACAAATGATCATCGTCGGCACGATGCACAAAAACATAATCAGGCTAAAACCAATGGACATATGTCATTCCTCCTATTCCACGCACGCCTCGCGAGATTCGCATTCTTACACACTTCCACGCATGCTCCGCGAGATTTGCGTTTTTACGCATTTCCATGAATTCCCCTTATCTAACATTTCGTTAGGGGCGTCTACAACTTGCCATATCTTACCCTAGGATTTCCCATAGTACTCATCTACAAGCTCAATAATCTCAAGTTTCGGCACGCCGGAAATCCGGGCCTCCGAGACAATCCTTCGAAGTTCCGTCTTATTGGCATCGGAAATGGTTGCCTGCTTTTGAATTTCCATGCGGACGCGCGCACCGTTCTTGCGGTCCGTCATGATGTACCCTTCCGTCTTTAAGAGCTGGTAGGCCTTGCTCACCGTCATGGTATTGATCCCCATCTCCAGCGCCAGCGCCCTGACCGTCGGGAGCTGCTCCCCCGCCGCAAGCTCACCGCCCGAGATCCCCATGACGATCTGATTTCGTATCTGCATGTAAATCGGCACGTCCGACAATTCATTAATTCTAATGATCATTCCTTCTAACCCACCTTTTTCGGATCATAGTATTTCTTGTAAATCATGTTATAAATCACTGGCAACATCGGAATTCCAACGACAAAGCATCCAATCATACATAGCCCTCCGATCTTCCCGCCAAAAATCGTCCCCACAATCGTCGTAATCCAGATCAGCACGGAAAATCCAATCCACAGCATTCCAAGTGCATGATTGTATTTCATTACGTCGCGTATCTCGCCAGGTTGAAACTCCTGTCCCGTCCAAAAATTTCCTGGTTCCTTTTTATGCCAAACCCATATTCCAAGGCCCGTAAAAACCCCCGCTACGGATCCCATGATGATCAAAAATGCAATGTTCCCCATGCCATCACCCCTTTCGTCTCACCCTAATTACAACATAGGAATATCAATTTTGTGTATTATTTCTTATAATACATATGATACATTTCAAACAGCATTTTGTCAATATCATTAAAAAGGACTACCTAAGAAATCAAAATAAAAAGCCGTGCATTCCATTTTTCCGAAACGCACGACTTTTTATGTTTTGCAATTTCCAGCCTTATAATCTTAGGCTTTTTTTCTTAGGTTTTCTGTTCTTCAGGCTTCTGTTTTTCGTTTTCTCCTCGTTGCCTTTCATCCGCCTTGCCCTGCTGCTCCTGCTTCTTATGGATGTTATTGATATCCTCCATGCTTCCGCCGCCATTATCCGAAGGATCGCGGAATTCGCCCTTCTCTACGAGCCGCAGGAATGCATCCACGACGTCACTTTGCAGCTGCGTTCCCGAAACCTCCTTGATGATCGAGACAGCCTTATCAAAATTCATGCGTTTACGATACGGACGATCTGAGTACATGGCATCGAAGGTATCCGCAACGGCAATAATCTGCGCCACTCTCGGAATCTGCTCGCCGGATAGTCCCTGTGGGTATCCCTTGCCATCCGGGCGCTCGTGATGCGACCTCGCACCGATGGCCAGCTCCGGCATGATGGTAATCTTTCGAAGCGCCTCGTAGCCCAAGGCTGAATGCGACTTGATGACGCCAAACTCCTGATCCGTCAGCTTTCCCTGCTTGTTGAGGACCTCCGGCGGAACCCCGATTTTTCCAATGTCATGCAACAGTGCAATGTTACGGAACTTCTCCACGGTCTCGTCGTCATAGCCAAGCTCCCGTGCCAGCATCGCCGTATAATCAGCCACTCTCGTGGAATGACCTCTGGTATAGCGGTCCTTCATATCAATGGTCATGGCGAAGGCTTCCGTAATCTCACGAATCAGCTGCTTGTTTTCCTCCTGCTTTTTCAGGAGCTTTTTCGTCTTTCGCCGAACGATGACGAAGACTATCATCGCAAGCAGGGCTGCAATCACGGCAAGACAAAGCATTTGGAACCACAGCTTTTCATATAACGCCTTCTGCTTTTCGATCCGCACGGACAGCTCTGCGTGTCCCCGTCCAGCCGAATCACGAAGCTGCATCACGAAGGAATAGGCTCCGCCGCGCAGGTTCGTATAACTGACCTCTCCGAAATCACCTCGGCCGACTGTCGTTTTCTCATGATCAAAGCCCTCCAGCCAATAGGTCACCTGCGTATTCATCAAAGTATAAATATAGGCATAACCATAAATGGTCAACTTTTTCGTGGAAGCCGGAACCTCGAAGCCGCCATTCTTATTCGGATAAATCATGACTCCGTCTGCCTCGACATAGGGTACGTCCATCTTGATTTCATCCACGTTTTCGAAAGGCTTTTCAATATTCACCTTGACAACGCCGGAGCTGCAGGCAAGGTACAAATCCCCGTTCTCCGTCACGTAACTGTAGGAATTCGCCGTAGGGATTCGCGACAGACCATTGTCCCTGTTGTAAAAAATGGGGGAAATCTCCTCGTTCCGAATCAATTCCTCCGCAGGCGTGACGTAAAGACCGTTACCGCTCAGCACCCAGATGTCTCCCTGGCTGTTTTCCACAAGATCAAAGTTATTCGGATAGGGGAACTTTTGAACCGTCGTTACCTGATAATCCTCCGTCATATAAGCGATGGAGTTACTCGTGACAATCCAAAACAGCTTCCTTTGCGGATCTCTCTTGATCCTCATGATGACGCCTGATTGCAGGCCCTGATCCGTACCGACGTGCATGGTCTTTTTGTCATGAACGACATAGATGCCGTCACCGTCCGTACCAACGACAATATCCCCATTTACGCCTTCCGCAACCGTCAGGATCTCGACGTTGTTAATGCCGGATTTTTCATTATAGACCGCCGCAATCCTGTCGCCCTCTATGACGGCAACGCCGCCCGTGCATGCGACCAGCACGGAGCCATCCTCCCGCTCCACAACCGTTCTTAATCTGTCAGACGGCAAACCGTCCTGCTGGGAAAACCTTGTCACGTTTCCATGATCATAACGAATCAGGCTGTTGGTTCCATAGGTGGAAAACCACAGGCGATCCTTGGAATCCCGCGTGATGGAACGAATTCTGCTTCCCTTTAGCATGGAGACCAAATTTGTTTGATCCAGATTTGCGTCCAAAAACGTCTTCGCGCTGTCCAAAGGAATGTTATTGATTACCTTAGATTTTCCAAGAACGATCAGCCCTTCATCCGTTCCGACGTAAAGCAGTCCGTCCAAATAGCAGGTACTATTGACCACCTCATTACCGAGTTCAAATCGTTCAAAGACGTCCATGAACTGATTCGGAACGATCTTCATCACGCCCTGTCTCGACGAAGTGAACCATAGATTTCCCTGATAGTCCGTAATCACGTTTTCCACGGAATGCGTCATCGGAATGTTTTCCAGCTTTTTGCAAATTCCGTTTTCCACAATGCCGATGCCATTGTCCGCGCAGACCCAAAGCTGATCCTGAAATTCACTGATGCCATTGATATAGCTTAGGGGTGCAACCGTGATGATCTTTGCATCCGTGAGTCCATCCTCAAGCCTGCCGTAATAAATCTCCGAGCCCTTCGATCCAAGATAGAGATACCCGGGATTCTTTGCGTCGGGATACATGGTATGAATCGAAGAAATCCCCATGCTTTCCCCTTCGTAAAAGCCCGTCAGCTTTCCATTCTGAATGGTAAATACGGCTCCCGCCATCGTCAGACCATAGATCACGCCATCCGCGCCCGTCTTCAGTTCCCTGACGTATTCCTCGTTGATCTGTGTCTCATCGAGGGTCCGAAGCGTCATGTTTGCATCTACCACGGCAATGCCATGCGTTGTTGCAATATATACGTTTCCGTCCAGATCCTCCGTGATTGCGCGGACGGAGGCCGACTTCAGACCTTCCGCCTTGTTAAAGTGAAGCTCTGATCCATTGGACAGCACGGCAACGCCATTGTCATTCGTGCCGACCCACAGCCTGTCCCGGCTATCCATAAAAAGACTCACCACGCTGGCGATACCTGTCGTGGAATCCATTCTCGTAAAGGTGTTTCCGTCATACCGGATCAGTCCGCTATAGCTTCCGATCCAAAGCAAACCGCTCCTCGTCTCCAAAATGGCATTTGCCTCCGCGGTCGGCAACCCATTCGTATTGTCATACAGGATTGCGGCAAAGCCCTCACTTCGGCCCGTATAATCCACGGTAAGCTTTACTCCTGCGGACGAACTTCCCTCTGCCAGAACCGGCTCAGCACACAGCGATACCGTCAGGAGCACCCCTGCCAGCACGCCTCCCAATAGTCTACTCAAAAACCGTTTCCCATTTGGATGAAACCACTTTTTCATTTTCATCCCTCGCCTCCGTCTTCCATGTCATCGAGCCATACCATGCCATTGACACAACACTTCATCGTAAGTTTTTATCGTAAACCTTTGTTATAAGCTTTCATCGTAAGCTTTCTTTCCAAGTTCCTTACGCCACGTCGTTCGGCGTACGCTTTCCTTCCTTGGCATCCACCAGATTCTGCAGGGTTGTCTCCGCAATCGCCGCAAGTGCCTCCAAGGTATAAAAGCCCTGATGGGACGTAATCATGACGTTCGGAAAGGCCAGCAATCTTGCCGTCACGGAATTTTGCATGATGTCGTCCGAACGATCCTCGTAAACGTTTCCTGTCTCCTCTTCATACACGTCAAGACCAACGCCCAAGAATTTATTCAGACGAATGCCCTCGATCAGTTCCTTGGTATTCACCAATGCTCCTCGGGAAGTATTTACCAGGATCACGCCATCCTTCATCTTTTTGATCGTTTCCAGATTGATCATGTGATACGTGCTGTCCATCAGCGGACAATGAAGAGAGATCAGGTCGCTTTGTGCCAGCAGCTCATCCATGGTAACATACTCCACAAACTCCTTCAGATCAGGATTCTGATACACGTCATAAGCAATGACACGCATGCCAAAGCCCCGGCAAATCCTGCACATTGCCGCCCCGATCTTACCCGTTCCGACGATGCCCGCCGTCTTTCCGTAGAAATTCACGCCGCGCAAATTCTTAAGGGAATAATCATTCTCCCTCACCTTATTATATGCCTTATATAATCTCCTGTTGACGGTCAGCGCAAGCGCCATCGCCAGCTCTGCAACGGATTCCGGGGAATATCCCGGAACACGCTTTACGATGATTCCAAGCTCCTTTGCCTTTTCTATGTCAACGTTGTTATAGCCAGCGCAGCGCATGAGTACGATATTGACGCCGCACTCCTTTAAGACCGTAAGCGTCTCCGCGCCCACGTTAGCACTGACAAAGGCACAGATGGCATCATAGCCTTTCGCCAAAACCGCCGTTCGAGGCTCCAGCTCATACTCTACGTAATCCACCGTAATCTCCGGGAAACCTGCAAGTGCGTTTCCAAAGGACTTTTTGTCATAGGTCTTCGCATCATAAAACAATACCTTCATACCAATTCCTCCTTGAAATATTTTTTCTTATACCTTATGCTCTGTCGTGCCTTTTTTCCTTCATTTGATAATTCCTATCCTCGTCAATCATTTTGATCATGATTTCCGCAAATTTCGGATCAAACTGCGTGCCGCTGCAGCGCTCAATCTCCCGCCGTACGACATCCTGCGGAATCACGTCACGATAGCTGCGATAGCTTGTCATCGCATCATATGCATCCGCCACGGCAATAATCCTTGCCGCCTCAGGAATATCCTTTCCGGCCAGACCGTCCGGATATCCCGACCCGTCATACCTCTCATGATGCCAACGGGCGCCCGTCGCCAGCTCCGGCATCTCTTCAATGTTCTCTAAGATCTGCGAACCGATGACGGGATGCTTTTTGATCAGCTCATATTCCTCGTCCGTGAGTCTCCCCGGCTTATTGATTACCTCATCAGGAATGCCGATCTTACCAACGTCGTGTAAAAGTCCCATCATGTAAATGTTCGATTGTCCCTTGCTGTCATAGCCGGCACGCTTTGCGATTTCCTTCGAATACTCCGCGACTCTGCCGGAGTGACCATTCGTATAGGAGTCCTTCGCATCAATGGCATCTGCCAGGGATTGAACGACATGCAGGAACAGGGATTTATTCTCTCGCGTCTTTTTCTCGACCTCATCCGCAAGGTTTCGCTGCAGACGAACCATGTCGAGGATACGACGAACCCTCATGACAAGCACCTCAGGCACGAAGGGCTTACGGATAAAGTCGATGGCACCGAGCGCCAGTCCCTTCTTTTCGGACTCAATGTCATCGTTGGCAGTCAGGAAAATCACGGGAATGTCCGCGATCTCTTCCTCCATGGCCATCAGCCGTTCCTTTGTCTCAAACCCGTCCATCTCAGGCATTCTTACGTCAAGCAAAATCAGATTTGGACGATGCTCCCTCAAAAGGTCTAACAGTGCCGAGCCCGATTTCAGTGCCGTCACGCGCATGCCACTCTTTCCAAGGACGTGTCCTGCAAGCTTTAGATTCGTGATGTCATCATCGACGACAACGACCCACGGCTGCCCGTCAAAATGTTCGGTTATTTCAATTTCAGATTTCACGGAATCTACTTCGTAGGTGACGGAAAGCGTCTCGGGATTCTTCTGGTTCCAGGTCATGATCATATTGCTGATCACCTGCGAGATGGCATCCTCCTTGATGTCCGTAAGAAAGATAAAAACCTGGTTTTTTTGATATTGCATGATCAGGTCACTTTTTCTAAGCATATCCCTGATGCAATCGCAGAACCTGTCACAATTTCCTTCAAACTCCGCCTTCGTTTGTTCGCCGAACGCAGATAACGTAAAAAGCAGCTTACAGGTCTTTTTGTGATAACGCGAAACGTAACGCATGACATATCGATAAACATTGATAAAGTCATCCCGATCCAGCTGCAAGGCACAGTCTGGAATGTTCTTCTCCGACAAAACACGGCTAATGTCATTTAAATGCTGGTATCCGTCGCCAGACTCTTTCGTTGTTCCGGCCTCTGACCTTGTCCCCGTCTTCTCCGCTTCTGCGTCCGATCCGGTCTTCTCCGCTTCTGCGTCTGATCCGGCCTTCTCTGACTTCTGCTCAGCTCCATGAGCCGTCTCCCGGTCAAAGGCCCGGTTGCGTTCCTGCTCCAAAATATGGTCAACCCTCTTGACTAAATCCTCCGGCTGAAAGGGCTTGTGAATATAATCCGCCACGCCCATCTCAAACCCTCTTACCCTGGAACTTTCATCCTCATCTGCCGTCAGAAAAACCACGGGGATCTTCTTTACCACCTGTCGACTTTCCAATTCTCTAAGCGCCTGCAGCGTTTCAAATCCATCCATTTCAGGCATTTTGATATCTAGCAAAATAATGTCAGGCGTATTCTCCCGAAGATACTCCAAAAGAGCGCGTCCCGACCTCATCGCCGTCACTCTTTTATTATGCTTACTGAGGATATGCCCAGCTATTTTTAAGTTCGTGGCATCATCATCCACAACAACAATCCAGTCAGCCATGATTACTTCCTCCTGCTCATCATATCATTGTATCAAAAGAATGAAAGAAGGGCAAGGGCAAACTCCATAATGATAGGGAAAATCAAAAAAGAAACCGTAACCACGCCCTGCAGCATGATTACGGCCTCCCAATTTATGCTTCTGAAATCATTTTTCCTGAATGCGCTCCCCATCTGGTTCTGCGAATCCCTTGGTTAACAATAATATTTTGCGTACCACTCTGCGAACTTCCGAAGACCCTCTCGGATGCCGATGCTCGGCGTAAAGCCATAGTCACGCTCCAGTGCCGCGCTGTCCGCATAGGTCACGGGGACGTCGCCGGGCTGCATGGGAACAAGCTCTCTGTGTGCCGCGAAATCATAATCTGCGGGAAGCACGCCGGCGCGAACCAGCTCCTCCTGCAAGACCTCAATATACTCCAGAAGGTTCTCAGGCTGACCTCCGCCGATGTTGTAAACTGCATACGGCGGTACGGGAAGACCGTCCTCTCCGTTTTTCTTCTCCGGAGCGCCCTGCATCACGCGATATACGCCTTCAACGATGTCGTCCACGTAAGTAAAGTCACGCTTACAATTTCCATAATTGAAAATCTTGATCGTTCCATTTGCGGACAAGGTCTTCGTCGCGGAGAAATAAAACATGTCAGGCCGCCCTGCGGGGCCATAAACCGTAAAGAAACGAAGTCCCGTCGAAGGAATGTTGTAAAGCTTGGAATAGGAATGCGCCAGCAGCTCATTCGACTTCTTCGTTGCCGCATAAAGGCTCACGGGGTTGTCCACCTTATCCTCCGTGCTGAACGGAACCTTCTTATTTCCGCCGTACACGGACGAGCTTGACGCATACACAAGATGCTCCACGGGGTTATGGCGGCAGGCCTCGAGAATGTTATAAAAACCTATGATATTGCTCTCGATATATACGTCCGGATGGTCAATGCTGTAACGCACGCCTGCCTGCGCAGCCAGATTCACCACGATGTTAAAATGATACTTTGCAAACAGCTCGTCGATCAGCGCCTTGTCGCCAATGGAGCCCTCTACAAATATGTGCCTTGCCGCGGAAGATTTTGCCGCCTCTTCAATCAGGCCAAGACGATACTCCTTAAGCTTCGGATCATAATAGGAATTCATGTTGTCAAGACTGACAATCGTACCGCTTGTCAGCTCCTTTAAGAGACGCAATACAAGATTTGCGCCGATAAATCCGGGAGAACCCGTCACTAAAATCGTCTTGCCATTTAAGTCAATCTTATGCATGAACTAATCCCTCCTAAACAGGTCTCTCGTATAAACCTTCTCTTCCACGTCATCCAAAACGGAATCATAACGGTTCGCCACAATACAACCGCACATCTTCTTAAACTTCTTTAAGTCATTAACAACAAGGGAGCCAAAGAACGTGCTTCCATTTTCCAGCGTGGGCTCATAAATCACAACCGTCGCGCCCTTCGCCTTAATACGCTTCATCACACCCTGAATACTGCTCTGACGGAAGTTGTCACTGTTAGACTTCATGGTCAGACGATAAACGCCAACCACAACCTCCTGTGCCTTGCTCTCCTTCGCCTTCGAGTAGGATTCGCTGTTGCCATAGGTTCCCGCAATCTCAAGGACACGATCTGCGATGAAATCCTTTCTCGTGCGGTTACTCTCAACAATCGCCGTCATCATGTTCTGCGGCACCTGCGCATAGTTCGCAAGCAGCTGCTTCGTGTCCTTCGGCAGACAATATCCGCCGTAACCAAAGGAAGGATTGTTATAATAATCGCCAACGCGGGGATCTAAGCAGACGCCCTTAATAATTGCCGCCGTGTTTAATCCCTTAACCTCCGCATAGGTATCCAATTCATTGAAATAGCTTACGCGCAACGCCAGATAAGTATTCACGAACAGCTTCGTCGCCTCGGCCTCCGTCGTTGCAACAAACAGTACGGGAATGTCCGTCTTGATTGCGCCCTGCTGCAACAGCGCCGCGAAGGTCTTTGCCGCCTCGGCATTCGCCTCATCCGCGCCAACGATGATACGGCTCGGATACAGATTGTCGTAAAGAGCCTTGCTCTCACGCAGGAACTCGGGGCTGAAAATGATATTCTTCATCGAAAGCTTCTCGCGAACCTCTGCGGTATAGCCAACGGGAATTGTGGACTTGATGACAATCGTAGGCTGCTTTTTCTTCTTCGCCGTGGTCTCCTTGATCAGCTTCAAAACGGCTTCCACTGCGGAACAATCAAAGAAATTCGTCTTCGGATCATAGTTTGTCGGAGCCGCCACAATAATGAAATCAGCGTCCGCATAAGCCGCAGGACCATCCACCGTCGCCTTCAGGCTCAGCTTTCTCTCCTCATGCTCTGCAAGGAACTTCTCGATATAATCATCCTGAATCGGAGACTGCCAGTTATTGATCTTCTCCACCTTCTCAGGAATAATGTCTACGGCCGTAACGTCATTATGCTGAGATAAAAGCACTGCCAGGGACAGACCTACGTAACCCGTTCCGGCAACCGCAATCTTCTTGCGCGCCACCTCCGCTGCAGGTGCCGCATCCTCCTCAAGCACCTCAGAAACCTGAAAGCCAAGCTCCGCAGAAAGTGCAAGCAGCTGATCCACGCTGGGCGCAAACTCAGCCGATTCCAGCTTCGAAAGAACCGAACGATTCATCTTCGTCTTCTCGGAAAGTACTGCCTGTGACATCTTCAATGCTTTTCTCTTACTGCTCACCATTTCGGAAAGCAGCTTTAATGACAAGTGCTTCATACCTCTTCTCCTTTTTCCCTACTTATTCTTCTATACCTGTTCTGTTTATGTACTTATGTTTTTATAAACTTTGTCCCGCCTTTTCCATCAACCTATATCTCTAGTTTCGTCCCTGTTTTTGTCTTTGGTTTCGTCCCTGTTTTTGTCTTTGGTTTCGTCCCTGTTTTTGTCTTTGGTTTCGTCCCTGTTTTTGTCTTTGGTTTCGTCCCTGTTTCTGTCTTTGGTTTCGTCCCTGTTTTTGTCTTTGGTTTCATCCCTACTCAATGTTTGATTTGTTGTCGTTAGCAACATTTATGTCGGTTTAATCTTTTTCTCTTGCTAGATTTTAACGCTTACTGTTCCATTTGTCAACAGAAAAAGCACAAAATTCATTTTCTTTACTAACCGGCTCTTACCAAGCACAACAAAATAGGCCTTACTGTCCCGTTTTCAAATTTGGCGTTCAGACAGTGAAAAAATAAGAAAAAACACTGTCTGTATTTAAGCTTGAGCTTACAGACAGTGTTTTGTGACTGGCTATATTGATTTTTCACCATTCAGGCAGTAAATTTCCGCCAAGATTAACTGTTTGAAATGAAATTTTAAAAACGGGACAGTATTTTATTTACAATTCCGACTGTCTGAGCGCTAAAAAAGGAATTCCAGCAAGCGCTAAAAAAGGAATTCCGGAAAGCGTAAAAAAGAGAAACTGCTTGCCCCTTACTTTTCAATTCCCTTGTAGGTCTTCTGTACTTCCTGATAGCTCTCCAGATTTCCGATGTCGAACCTTCTTCCCGGCATCTCATAAGCATAAACGCTTGTCTGCGTTGAAAGCCACGCGATAAAGCTTCCAGGTGCGTCCACGCCGCATCCGCTTTCAATGCCCTTCTTTACCAGCGGCACGTCCGATGCCTTATAAATATAAAACGGCGGCGTACACCAATGACTCTTTGGCTCCGCAGGCTTCTCCACCATACTGATGATTCGATCCTCCGCATCAACCTCTGCCACGCCCGTCTTGCGAAGCTTGTTGATATCAGGCTCATAATACCGCATCACGCAGGTACTGCTCTTTTTCTTCTGATATTCGATAAAATCCACCAAGGAGAAATTCAGCAGATTATCTCCGGCGATCACAAGAAGATCTTCCTGCAACTGCAACGTATCAATTGCAAACTGAATATCCTTTACGGCGCCCAGACGCGCCTCATTGCTCTCCGTTCCGTCGTCCAAGACCGTGATCGGAAGCTTATGTCCATCCGCCCACTCCTGAAAATGCTTGGCGAACTTGTGATTACTGATCACGATATATCCGTCAACACATCCGCTTTGATCAATGTCTTCCAAGAGCCAGTCCAAAATCGTCTTGTCCTGCACCTTTAACAAGGGCTTAGGAAAATTCTCCGTCAAGGGATACAATCTTGTGGCGTATCCAGCCGCCAAAATTACACATTTCATTTTTGCTCCATTCTGCCTGACGCGATTCCTGCCACGCTTCGCAGCGGATTCCCCAGGCTTCCAAAACTTTCGGTTAGGTTACTCTAAAACGCTTTATAGTCTGACGCCAATACCGTCCGCCGACTCACATAAATGAAAACTATATTTTCCCTTCATTTCAGGGAATGCCGTCAAATACTCACGCTCCACGCGCTCCTCAACCTCTCCCGCCTTTGCAGGATCAATGAGTGCCATGCAGCAGCCCTTAAATCCGGCGCCCGAGAACCGTCCGCCGTAAATGCCAGGCGTTTCCGTCATGATCTCGTAAAGCTTAATCTGCTCCGGTGCACCGCTCTCCCAGTTGTGAATGCTGCTCCAGCCAGACTCAAAGGAGAGCTTTCCATACGCCTCAAGGTCTCCCCTTCTCCAAGCCTCCGCGCCAGCCTCAACGCGCTGAAACTCCGTATACCAATGCTCGCAGCGCTTTGCCCAGGAAACGGGAAGCTTCTCCTTGTATTCCTGATAGATTTCAAAGCTGACGTCCCTCGCATTTGCCTGCTGGAATTTTCCGTATTCCATGCCACTGAAGGCCTGTAGCGCATATACGCCTGCGCGAAGCTCATCCACGCGCATGTTATACTTACTGCCCGCAAGACTATGCTCCAAACCGCTAAAGAAAATGGCAATCTTATAAGGCTTCATGGCAGGATTCGTCGGAATCAGCTCATAATGATTGTCCTTACAATCCAGATACAGCAGGTGATCCTTACGGCTCAGCACCTCGCAGGACTGATCCAGCGTACCCACGTTGATCCCCACGTAATTCTTCTCCGCATCAAACGCGATGTCGATCAGCTCCTGATCCATCACCTTGATGCCATTGACCTTAGTAAGTGCATCCAAAAAGGCCAAAATCACGGCCGCCGAAGAGCTTAGACCGCCAATTGGAAGCGATCCTTCGATTACGCCGCAAAGCCCTACCGTCAAAGGATACCGCTTTGCCAGCGCCCATGTCGCTCCGCGCAGATAATCTGCCCAGTCGCCCGTCTTACCGCCAATTTCCTTGATGTGCCACTGCGCACGCTTTGCAAACTGAAGGCTGCTCATCTCAATGACGCCATTATGCTTCGGGCTATAGGCAACGTGAATTCCCTGATCAATTGCAAAACCTGTAATCTTTCCCAAATTATGGTCACTGTGCGCTCCAATCGGACAAATGCGATACGGGGAAAACGTCACGCCCTGCGCATCCCTGCCATAGATCTGTAAAAACCTCTCCTCACACTTCATGTAAAATTCCATCCTTTCTACACCCCTGCTGCCATCCTGATCTCCTCCGCATCCACGGCCTTCTCATTGACCTCCTCGGGCGTGTGATACGTCGGTACGACCTGCATCAGGGCGCTCTTCACGATCCGATTGCTCTGCGTCTCTAAGGCCTTCCTCAGGATCTCAAGCTTTTCCGCAATCTCCTCCTGCGTCAGGGGCTTATCCCTCTCAACAAAGATCATGTCATTTTCCGTCTTGTCAAGCTCCTCCGTCTTGATGAGCAGCTCCTCATACAGCTTCTCGCCGGGGCGCAGGCCCGTCTCAATGATTTCAATGTCCTTATAGGGTTCGAGGCCGGACAGCTTTACCATGTTCTCCGCCAGGTTCAAAATCTTAACCGGCTTGCCCATGTCGAGCACGTACAGCTCGCCGTTTCTTGCCATGGCGCCGCTGGTCATGACAAGCTGCGAAGCCTCCGGAATCGTCATGAAATACCGAATGATCCGCATGTCCGTAATCGTAATGGGACCGCCGTTCGCGATCTGGCGCTTAAACAGCGGGATCACGGAACCGTTGGAGCCAAGCACGTTGCCAAAGCGCGTTGCACTAAAGCTTGTCTTCTCTCCCGTCCTGCTCTGTACGATCATCTCACACATGCGCTTGGTCGCGCCCATGACGTTGGTCGGGTTGACCGCCTTGTCCGTGCTGACCATGATGAAGCGCTTTACGCCGTACTTCTCACAGGTTTCAACGACGTTCAGCGTTCCGAACACGTTGTTCGAAACGGCCTCGCAAACGTTCCTCTCCATCAGCGGAACGTGCTTGTGCGCAGCCGCGTGAAGCACTATGTCAGGCGTATGCTCGCGGAAGATCTTCTCAATCTTCTCCCTGTCGCACACGCTCGCGATTTCCACGCGCAGGTTCAGGGCATCGCCGTACTTGATCCGCAGCTCCTGCTGCACGTCATAGGCACCGTTCTCATATACGTCAAGAATGACCAGCCTCTTTGGGCCGCATGACGCGATCTGGCGGGCAAGCTCCGATCCAATGGATCCGCCGCCTCCCGTGATCAGCACGTTCTTCCCCCGGTACCACGCCATGGTTTCCTCGGTCAGAAAGCGGTTGGCCGAGCGGAACAAAAGGTCCTCGATGTCAAAGTCGTGAATGAGCCTTTTTCCGCTTTCTCCGTTGCCCAGCACGGGGTAATCATAGGTCTTAATCTTATATCCCAGCTTGTCATAAATCTCAAAAATCTCGTTTTTTCGCTCCATCGATGCGTTGGAAATGGCAAAAACGACCTCCTGCACCTTCAGCTCGCTAAGGCGTTTACTCTCACCGGGATCCAACACCGGAATGCCCGTGACGATGCGCCCCGCCTTCTGCGTGTCCACGTCGACAAAGCAGACGGGCTTGTAGGTTGCGCGCGGATTCTGCATCAGCTCCTCCGCCAGGGACACGCCAACGCTGCCCGCGCCGATGATGGCGATGCGGATCTGATTGTTCTCAACCTTTTCGTCGGCAAACATCACTCCCGTCGTGACGCGAAGCAACCAAAGCAACGCCTTTTCCAGCCTGCTTTCGCTGGCACGCTTTTGATACACCGTCTGATACAGAAGTCTGATGGCCATGCTACAGATCAGCACCGAGACGTGAATCATCACGACGCAGATGAAGGGAAGCGTGTTCGGCCTTAAAAAACGCGTCAAAATCACGGCTTCCAGACATGCGCTTCCGTCCGCCACACAAAACCAAAGGTAATCGGACGGATTCGCATATCTCCAAATCTGCTGATAAATCTTAAAAATCCCTCTTTCGAGGCAAAGGCATCCAAAGCAAATGAGCCCGATGATCAGACATCGGCGCAGTCCCAACGCCCCATACCCATCCGGAAACATACTCAGCAGGAAGGCATAGATCAGCAAATAAATGATAGAATCGATTAAGAATAATTCCCAACGTACTTTATGTCTCATAGAGTTTTTCTCCGTAGCAATTCTCCAAAATTTCATCGGATATCGTTTCAGTTTTCCGCACAAGAAACCTAATTTTATATTATACCGATTCTGAAGAATTTTTCAACTGAAAAAAATGGCAAAAAGGGCCCGGCGATTGCCGAGCCCCTTACTCCTCATAAGCTTACTCCAATTCGTATTTCTTCTTATCAGACACATTAATCTCCTTGCCAAGCTGTACCTCAATCAGCTGAAGCTCCGTGTCCGCAATGACCGTGTGCTTGCACCCTGCCGCCATCGTGATGACGTCGCCGGGCTTTACTGCCTGCTCCTTGCCGTCAACGATGGTCCTGCCGCTTCCGTGAATCACGTTCCAAATCTCGTCGCGCTTCTCATGGCTGTGGTAATTCATCTTGTGCCCTGCATTCAGCGTCACCTTGACCGTCATGCTGTCCGCGCCTACGTCAAGCACGCGATAGCTTCCCCAGCTCTTCTCGGCAAACATGATCTGCTGATCAATCGCGTCCACGAAGGGTTTGATGTAGCTGCTCTGCTCCTTGTCGGAGACAAGAATGCCCTCAGGCGAGGCAGACACCACCATGTCCTTACACCCCATCACAAGAATCGGTACGCCCAGCTCGTTGATCACGTGCACGTTTTCGCACTTCTCATTAAACCTTGCATCGCCTACGGCATGTTCCTCCATGGCCTCCGTCAAGGTATTCCAGGTTCCAAGATCCTTCCACTGTCCTGCGAAACGCATCACCGCGATGTCCTTTTCGTGCTCCACGACGGCGTAGTCAAAGCTAATCTTCGTCAGCGTTTCATACTTTGCGTACAAATCCTGATAGTCCGTAAAATCAATCAGCTCATGCGCCCTGTCAAGCACGTAGGACAGCTTGTATGCAAACACGCCGCCGTTCCAAAGGCCGCCCATGTCGATGTACTTCCGTGCAGTCGCGGCGTCAGGCTTCTCCTTGAAGGTTGACACCTTCGCCACCGGATCCTTGCTCGTTGGAATGATATATCCGTACTTTTCGGAAGGATAGGTCGGGTCAATGCCCATGAGAGTCAGGTTCGCGGTTCCTGCCTGTGCGAGCTCCCAGAGCTTCTTAATTGCCTCAAAGTAATCGTCATTGACGTAAGGATCCACGGGACAGACTACAAGCGCCTCATCCTCACTGACGCCCATCACGTCATGCAGGTATGCCGTTGCCAGTGCTATCGCAGGGAATGTGTCGCGGCGACATGGTTCCACAGAAATCCCCACGTCAGTGCCTAACTGATTATGGATTGCAGACACCTGGGACTTCGAAGTCGCAATCGTCACGATCGCATCACGGTCAACCGTCTTGATCTGACGATAGACACGCTGCACCATGGATTCATAATGCTCCGATGCATCCGTCCCCATGGGAATGTCATGTCCCTGCTTCTTAAAAATCTTGATAAACTGCTTGCTTCTTATGTCATTGGAAAGGGGCCACAGGCGCTTGCCTGAGCCTCCCGATAATAGCACGATATTCATGAAATCCGTCTCCCTCCGCGATGCCAGGCAATCTCTTCTTATCGAGCGTACAAAACCTGCCGCTACATTTCAAAACCCATGCTTCCTCGCATGGCATTATTTCATAAGGTCATTACCTCTCTGCCCGCATCGGATTGTTCAAAAAGTCCTCATACGCCAGCTTAATGCCGTCCTCCAGCTCCGTCTTATAGGTCCAGCCAAGCTTCGTCGCCTTGCTGACGTCAAGAAGCTTTCTTGGCGTTCCGTTGGGCTTCGAAGGATCCCAGAGAATCTCGCCTTCGTAACCGATGACCTTTGCCACCATCTCGGTCAGCTCCTTGATGGTCAGTTCTTTCCCAGTACCAGCGTTCACGGTCTCGTCCCCGCTGTAGTTGTTCATCAGAAATACGCAAAGGTTCGCAAGGTCGTCCACGTACAGGAACTCACGAAGTGGCGATCCGTCGCCCCAGCAGGTAACAGATTTTGCCCCGGCAAGCTTCGCCTCATGGAAGCGTCTGATCAGCGCGGGCAGCACGTGGCTGTGCTCCGGATGATAGTTGTCATTCGGTCCGTAAAGGTTCGTCGGCATGACGGAGATATAGTCCGTGCCGTACTGACCGTTCAAGTATTCACAGTACTTCAGTCCGCTGATCTTCGCCAGCGCGTACGCCTCGTTCGTCTGCTCCAGGGAAGAAGTCAAAAGGCAGCTCTCCGGCATGGGCTGCGGCGCCATGCGGGGATAGATGCAGGAGCTTCCAAGAAACTCCAGCTTCTTGCAGCCGTTCTTCCATGCGGAATGGATTACGTTCATCTCGAGGATCATGTTGTCGTACATGAAGTCCGCCTTTGCCGTCGCGTTGCCCATGATTCCTCCGACCTTTGCCGCCGCAAGGAATACGTACTCCGGCTTCTCCTCGGCAAAGAACTTCTCCACCTGAACCTGTCGGGTCAGGTCTAACTCCTTATGGGTGCGAAGTACCAGGTTGTGATAGCCCTGTCTCTCCAGCTCCCTAACAATCGCAGAGCCAACCATTCCGCGGTGGCCCGCCACATATATTTTCGCATCTTTTTCCATCATTTTTCTACACTCTTTCTTGCTACTCGCACAACTTTTTCAGTACCCTGCTTTTTTTTACTTTACAACGCCCTTCTCAAGATACTCCGCCAGGTTTGTCTTGATGTGCTCCTCAGCGCGCTCCACGGCAACCTTCTTCATGTCATGCTCCACCATGATCTTCACCAGCTCCTCAAAGCTCGTCTTCGTCGGATTCCACCCGAGCTCGCGCCTTGCCTTGGAAGGGTCTCCCCAAAGATTGACCACGTCCGTCGGGCGATAAAAGTCAGGGGAAACCTCAACAAGCACCTTTCCCGTTGCCTTGTCAATGCCCTTCTCCTCCATGCCCTCACCCTGCCATTCCAGCTCAATCCCTGCGAAATGGAAGGCAAGCGTTGCAAACTCCCGGACGGAATGCTGCACGCCAGTTGCAATGACAAAATCCTCCGGCTTCTCATTTTGCAGAATCAGCCACATGCACTCCACGTAATCCTTCGCATACCCCCAGTCACGGAGCGAGGACAGATTTCCAAGATACAGCTTGTCCTGTTTGCCCTGCGCAATGCGGGCCGCAGCCAAGGTAATCTTCCTCGTAACAAAAGTCTCGCCGCGGCGTTCAGACTCATGATTGAACAGAATTCCCGAGCAGCAGAACATGTCATATGCCTCGCGATACTCCTTCGTGATCCAGAAGCCATACTGCTTTGCAACCGCGTAAGGGGAGTACGGGTGGAAGGGCGTGTTCTCGTTTTGGGGAACCTCCTCCACCTTTCCGTAGAGCTCCGAAGTTGATGCCTGATAGATGCGGCAGGTCTTCGCCAAGCCACAAACGCGAACCGCCTCCAGCACGCGAAGCACGCCGGTCGCATCCACGTCCGCCGTAAACTCAGGGACGTCAAAGCTTACCTGAACGTGACTCTGTGCAGCCAAATTATATATCTCATCCGGTCGAACACTTCCAATGACCTTCACAAGGCTCATGGAATCCGACAAATCTCCGTAATGAAGATGGAAACAGGGATTTCCCTCCAGGCTTGCTATGCGCTCTCTGAAATCAACGCTGGAACGACGAATGATTCCATGCACGTCATAACCCTTCTCCAAAAGAAACTCCGCCAGATAAGATCCGTCCTGCCCCGTGATGCCTGTGATCAATGCTTTCTTCATGATTTTACCTCCAAAAAATAATATCACTAGCATTATAATGCCAGTGATATCGGATGAGAATTCATTATATTGATTTTAATTTACATTATATTGACTTCTAATGCTCACGTACCCCAACCACATTCCGAGCATTCCGCCCAGTCCGTTACTTAGCACGTCATCCAGTTCAGCCAATCCCAATCCCGTAACATATTGTATCAGCTCAATCCCTGCCGAAATCAGGACCGCAACCATCACGACTCTCCTCTTTTGCGACAGGCGAAACAGAATGGTCCCAAGTGGAAAGAAGAGCCAGATGTTGTTTATGATCTCAACGCGCATGGATGCGGAGGAGAAAAACTGTCTGTACGACCAAAACAATTCCATTCTTGATCTGGGATCCCCTTCTTCCCTGTATAGCAAAGTCATGTACGCAATGCAAAGCAGGAACAGAAGCCCCAGTATGACATTCCCCTTTTTCCCGAGGCACAAAGACAAACCTGCAATCAGCAACGCGGCAACAATGACGCTGATCAGATGCCCAAACAGGTGATTGCGCAGCGCAAACATCTCGCGCCCCTTACGATCAATATAAATCACCTTGCCATTCACCCTCTTCGTTCCGTACTGCCCGAGCGAAAGCGCCGTCGGCTTCCCCTTCTCGTCATAATAGGTCTCGGTATCGAGGGAGCCGTTTTCATAATAGGTTCTCTTCACCGTCGCATATCCCAGGCTGCTCTTCGTCGCCTTGCCGTCCGCGTCAAGATAGGTGACCGCAATCAGCTTTCCCTTTTCATTGTACTCGTTATGCACTCCGCATTGCCCCAGGGAAATTGCCACGGGTTCATCCTTCTCGTCAAAGTACCGTTCATACGCCGTCTTCCCGGCATTTGGCTCTTCCTCGTAATACGTACGGCGCAAAATCGCGTATCCCGACTTTGCCAAAACGGGCTGCTCCCTCTCGTCCAAATACGTGACCATCACGTTTCTGCCATTTTCATAATGATTCACAACCGCGTGATAGCCGGAACTCGATATCACCGGCTCTCCGTCCTGATCAAAATACCGTTCACTAACCTTGTGTCCTTCCTCGTCATATGCCCGCACAATCACGGCATAACCCCAGGTCGTGTTGACCGGTTCCTTTTCCATCCCAAGATACGCCGTCTTCAAGTCATGCCCTTCGGCATCCTTCTCCTGCAAAAGCACATAATAATCGCCCGACTGCTTCTTCGGTTTACCTTCTCCGTCAAAGTACTCCGTCAAAACGGCATTCTCAGTTTTCGTCTTTAATACGAACCTTTGAAGCACCCCTTCCAAAACATACTCCGTTTTTTCAATGTTTCCGTCCACGGAAACCCGTTTCTCCTCTTTGGGAATTTCCTTATTCTTCGCCGCATTCTTTTTAGGGGGAAACGCCGTGAATAATGATACGCAAAGAAAGGCCAACAACGCGGCGATATATATTATCCGCTCCGTTCCCAGCCTAAGCTTCCGATTATTATCCTTTGTTTCCCTTATCATAAAGCCTTTCATGAGCCACCCCAGCTGCTTCCCTTATCAGACAATCATATCATAGCATCAAACATCGTATAAATCCGACAGCGTAAGAAGCAAAACCTTACCCTTTTCTGCGTTTTCCTTAACCCATTTTGAATAACCGGACAGGGAGAAAAACAAGTATTCGACCTCTTTATATCGCTTGTCTATGAGTCCCCTTCTGTCCATAAGTGCTTCGTACACCTCCTTGTCAATGACCTCATTTTTAAACTTACATTCCCCTATGACCGCCTTTCTTCCTCCATGATCAATGCCAACAACGTCAATGTCCGTGGGCTTGCGGTCATGGCCTGGTCCCCACCATTTTCCAACATTTGTGACAAGACACTTAAGCCGACCGTCAAGGCCCTTTGATAAAACATAATGCCTGCACATCTCTTCAAACACGCTGCCCATAAAGGAATGCAGCTTATCCTTGACGTAATTCTTATAAAACACCTCACCGCGATTCATCTCAATGGATGCCCTTGCCGCAGGTATAAAGCTGTACCAAAAGCGATACATTCCGTCAGAGATCTCGTAAGCGGTCTTCTTCGCATTCTCCTTTTCCGTCATGGGGGATACTTTTGAAATCACTCCTATGGTACACAAGCTTTTTATGACATAAGCCAGTGCCGAAGTTGAAACATGCGCCTTGTCCGCTATTTCAGTCATCTTGTTAGCTCCCCCCGCACATGTTTCAATCACTGCATTGTACGTATTTATCGTCCTAAATTCCTGCGTTAACAAATTGATTGGTTCTTCATAAAGATATCCGGACGGTTTGAAAAAATTGTTAATCAGGTTGTCATCCAACGGCAAATTGTCATCAAACAGCGTCAGGTATTTTGCAACCCCACCCGTTACTCCATAAACAATGGCCTTCTCCTCAAAACCGTACTTCGGAACGAACTTTGCTGAATCCAAATAGTCAAACGGCTTCAGGAAAATCTGGTTCGTCCTTCTTCCAAAAAGCGGGCTCTTCTCACTTAGCACTTCCCTTTCCATGAAGCTGATCGCCGATCCGCATATGATCAGATATATGTTCTTCGAGGAAAGGATCGTATCTATTGCCACTTGGAACCTCGATAAAAAAGAATCATCAGCCTCCGCCATGTATGGGATCTCGTCAAGGGCCAATACCAGTCTTTCACTTTGTGCCAAATTTCCGACAAAGCGGAAAAAGGCTTCCAAGTCGTCAAAAGCCACCCCTTCCATTTCAGGCACGAGGTCACTTACCAACTGGACGGACCATTTCCTTACGTTATCCTCCATACTGCTCTGGCTTGCCACGTAATAGGAAGACTTCTTGCCTTTCATAAACTCGGTGATTAAGTATGATTTTCCTATTCGCCTGCGTCCATATATGACCGTCATCTGGAATCCGTCTTTGTTATACGTGTTCTCCAGGACGCTAATCTCACTTTCTCTTCCTATAAACATTTCTCGCCCCTCCTTTTGCTAAATTATATTTTAGTAAAATATGCTTTAGTAATATATATTTTAGCATAATTATGTGATTTGTCAATCGTCATAAAAACATTCATATAAATAAAGCAAAAATCCTTGGATTATTTGCAAAAAAGAGACCATCACAATGATGATCTCAGTTGTCCAAATGTTTATACATTTTTCGTCCTTACTCGTTATAATTTTATCTAAATATAAATTTTTTCTAAAATTTTGTCGCATTTATGTTCATTGCCGTATTTTTCTTCTCTTTTTTGTGCATAATAACAACTTTCATATGAATACTTTATCATATTATCGCGAAAAAGCGACTGGTAAATCTATGAAATAAGGACAGACGACCTTGGCACCTTACTTCGCCTTGTCATCTGCCCTTGAAAAAAGCCTTAAATTGTAAATATTTCGTGCTCACTAGTTAACAATTGACAGGGAGGCAAGCGCCCCTACGGCCCCTGCCCCATGGTTATGATCGTCATCATCCCCGCGCCCCTTAAAGAAGCGATACGCGCCGGCGAGCGCCCCGATAATGCCGATCATAAGATACAAATCACTTGAACTAAGATACATTGAAGTCTACTCCTTGTTGCTAAATTTTGAAAACTCATGATTCTCCCCTAAGCCTCCAGAGCTTCCAGGTAATTCTTCATGGTATTGACCATGCCGTCAGAGATCTTGCCGTCCTGCTCGGCAAATGCCTCCAGCATGCAGCACATTGCCTCCTCTTCGGAAGATTCGCTCAGGATCTCACAAAGGGAATTTCTGAGCCATTCAGCATAGCTAACGGCCGTCTTGTAAATCTTCCCAAACAGTGCGTCTTCGCCTGCGACCTTGATCAGTCCCTTGTCGCTGAGCCCATCAAGCACCTTCTGAATTGCCTTCGGGCCAATCCAAGACTCCTCGCTTTTCCACAGGAAGTCTGCCTTGCGCAACCCCTTCCCCTCCATCCAGAAAACCTTCATTACGTCATACTCTCGATTTGACAAATACATCTTTTGTTTCAATTTGACCTCTCCTCTTCTGCCTTACACGGCTGTAATGTAAACACCAGATTTTTCATGTCCAGTTTCCTAATTTATCATCTAATATAGTCCATGTCAACTCTTTTTTTAATTTTTCATAGACAAATTTCGACAAAGCATCGCGCAGAGCCTGATCCATCTGGCACCTTCTAAGTATCTTGCGACTGGCAAATCCCTAAAATAAGGGCAGACGACCTTGGCATGCTGCCAAAATTGGCTCCCTGCCCCATGTTTATGATCCTAAACCTTTGAATTTCTTCAACAGATTTCACTTGCATATAAGATGAGAGTATGCTATATTTTGGTTAAAGGGGAAAGCCACAGAGGCGGCTACCCTTTATAGAAGATACCTAATTGCTTAGGCCGTCAACTACTCCGAATAGTTGGCGGCTATTTTTCTTTTCCCTTAACGATTGCATAAATCAATCCGATAAGGGCTACAATGAATATTCCAATAAGATGTTTGCAAGTTGTCATAGTTCTAGAAAGAATAGCGTTTATCTCATTTTTCTCGGCAGTCGTAGGCTTTCTGTATTTTGGTCCGAACAATCCCATATGCATCCCTCTAAATCCCTTTTTATCAGATTATGTATACTATCCTTCTTCCTGCTAATTACTCTGCATGACTGTCTCCGGTTGCATAGTCAATCACGATTCCTGGTTGAATGTTATATACAAATACATTGAAGCATACGTTCTGTCCATTATCATCAAGCGAGTAGGCTTCCATATGTACCCCTTTTGCCACTAGATCATCACCATCAAAGCAAGGTGTAACTCGATACAGCACTTTGCCATTGGTACGCTCAATATAGATTGCAACCTGATTTTCGAATGGCAACATTCCCGTCACATTCATATAACGCGTTCCAGTAATCAAGTTGCATATGTTTGCATTTTCTCCAGCTAAAGAGTATGCGATCAAATGGCATCGATTGTATAAGTAGAGATCGTTGATAAGTTCAGGGTATTTTACCGTGTGCCATCCTGATGGTTTTACGCTTCCAATTGATTCCCTGGGTTCAGTAGGCATAAACTCCTTTGAAAGTACAGCCGTAGCAACGCCGCATCTTCCCAACTCGTCAAGTTCACTATAATGTTCAAAGCAAGGGTTGTTTTTATCTTCTTCCGTAAAAGCCGGCACATTATTGTCAATAATATAATATGCTTCCCCATCGTATTCAGGAATGCTTTCTAAATCCAAAGCCTTAAATAGCAACAGGTATGTCGGATAAGTCTCAGAATCACTTAAACCATCATTTTCACTTTCTGAAAAACCTGTTTCAACTTTTTGTCCATCTTTAAGCTGCCACTCCTCCGTTGGGCTTAAGCCAAATGACAGAATAAGATTTAAGACAAATATGTATATTAATTTTATTATCCCTATCTGACCTACCTTATTTGTCATTATAATCACCTACCTTTAGGGTAGATCATCACTTGTAGCATTTCCCACAGGGATCAAATCCCCGTTCTATGGCTTCTTCCTTTGTTACCTGTTCAGGATTCTTCATATTGCTACAAGTGGATTTCTTATGATATTTTGATCCGCTAATTGTTGGAATCCATACCAGCTCACCACTACCACTTGATCCGCCACTCGAGCCACTGCCGGATCCACCGCTCGATCTTGTCACCTCAGTTATGGTTTCACCACATCTTGTGCACTTTCCACTTGTGGTGGTATGACCAAGTGCCTTTACGGTCTTCGTTTTACGGCTGATTACTTTATGACAGACGGAACAATAAACAACTTCATCATATGAGCCTTTTTTCGTGCAAGTCGCGTCCTTTTCATTTTCTTTTACCGCTGCGCTCATAAAGTGCCCAAGAGCCTTTTCCGTCTTTGTTTTGCGGCTGATCTCTTTATGACAATCGGAGCAGTAGACGACCTCATCATATGAGCCTTTTTCCGTACAAGTCGCTTTTTTCTCATTCTCTTTTACGGCAGCACTATTTTTATGTCCAAGAGCTTTTTCCTTCTTTGCTTTGCGGCTAATCTCCTCACCGCAAACAGAGCAGTAGGCAACTTCGTCATATGATCCTTCTTCCGTACAAGTGGGTTTTATTTCATTTTCCCTTACCAGATCACCTAATTTGTGTCCTAGAGCTTTTTCAATCTTTGTCTCACGGCCAAGTTCTTCATGACAGACGATGCAATAGATAACCTCATCATGAGAACCATTCTGGGTACAGGTCAATTCAATTTCATTTTCTATTTCAGGTTCACCCGGATTATGTCCGAGAGGTTCTACGATGATTTCCTTTCGTTCAATCTCTTCACCGCAGCGGAAGCAATAGACTACCTCGTCATACTTCCCATTTTCCGTACAAGTTGCCCCTTTTCTGTTTTCTTTTTCTGGTTCGCATAAATCATGACCGAGAGCATCCCCCTCCGTTAATCCACAGCGTCGGCAGATTTGGGGCTCAGTACACGTAGCTTCTTGCCAGTCATGACCAAGTGCAGGAAACTCTTTCCCACATCGTGTGCAAATTCCAAATTCTGTACATGAAAGGTTCAGAATTTCGTGCTCTAAGGTATTTCCCTCAGTATTACCGCAACGAGAGCAGGTCTTAGGTTCAAGGCACGTTGCCTCTTGCCAATCATGGTTCAGGGGATCACCCTCAGTTATGCCACAACGAGAACAGGTTTGAGGTTCCGTGCAAGTGGCGTTTTCCCAAGTATGGCCCAGGGCTTCTCCCATAGTTTCACCGCACTGAGAACAGGTTTTAGGATTCACACATGTGGCATCTTTCCAGTCATGAGTATGCGCTACCTCTTTCACTTCATCATATGTCCTATATGTTTCAGTGTAATCTACCTCTTTTAATTCTTGAGTATCTCCGCAGCCTGATAGAATGGAGCCTATGATCATAATAACTGAAATTATATATACTAAGGACAATCTGTCACTTGTTCTTGCCATCCCTTTTTTGCTATTTCTTTCGGTTGAAGATGTATACATCAAGCTTCCCCCTTTCTCACAAGAAGAGTTTTGGTTCACAGATCCTAATTATTTATCTTATTATCTTTTTTTTCTCTAGTTCTTATACTTTCCGGATATGATCCTACCATCATTTTTCCCTCCGGTGAAACAAAAAAGCATTACCTGAACGGCAATGCTAACAACAGTTGCAGCTGACTACCATTTTACAGGTTCTAGAGCTTTGCGTCACAGCCTTTCGACTGTTTTGCCATATTTGTTTACTAAAATTATACACGGATAACCGTGAATTGTCAATGTAATGTTGTGCATGAAGAGAATTTGTCTGTATTCTCACTTTGACATGGTTCTAAATCATACTAAAGATGCGAATACAACATAAGAATGGCACATGACAGACTATTTTTTTGACTAACATTTTCACTAACATTTAATCAATAAAAGAGGGATTTTGCTAATTCCAGATAAAGACAGATAAAGGAAAAGATTGCTCACGAACCCTTATAGGATAAAGAAAAAAGGCTTTTCATGATTTCTCATGGAAAGCCTTAATATGTACTGCGGAAGATGGGACTTGAACCCACACGGTGTAACCACCACAAGATCCTTAGTCTTGCTCGTCTGCCAGTTCCGACACTTCCGCTCAGCGCACCGCGCAAATAGTATATTAGCATCCTGAGCATAGAATGTCAAGACTTTTTTTAATCTATTTGAAATTTTCTTATATACTCCCAATCTTCGCTTTATTCTTCTCGATCCAATCCTGTAACTGGGGAATTGTCATCCAATCCGTATTGTTATCCGAGGTATAGCAGAAGCCCTCAGGCACTCTCTTTCCTCCCTTGATCATGGCATCAAAGGGACCCCAATTGCAGATCTGAGGCAAAATCTTAAAGTGTTCCGGATACTCATAGGTAAAATGGGAATCCTCCACTCCGATCATTTGCTCATGCAGCTTCTCGCCAGGGCGAATTCCGACCTCTACCTGCTCCGCATTCGCATCCACGGCGCGTGCAATGTCACAGATGTTCATGGAAGGAATCTTTTTTACATAAATCTCTCCACCCTCCATGTCATTAAATGCATGCCAAACAAGCTCTACGCCCTGCTCCAGAGAAATCATGAATCTCGTCATTCTCTTATCCGTAATGGTCAGCTTCCCCTTCTGCGCCTGCTCCATGAACAGCGGTATGACAGAGCCACGGGAACCCATAACGTTGCCATATCTCACGACTGCAAACTTCGTCTTTCCGCCGGTATAGGAATTACCCGCAATAAACAATTTATCCGAGCAAAGCTTAGTCGCACCATACAGATTCACGGGAGAGCTTGCCTTATCCGTTGAAAGAGCCACCAATCTCTTAACGCCCGTGTCAATGCAAGCATCAATCAGGTTCATTGCGCCATTGACGTTTGTCTTAATGCATTCAAAGGGATTATACTCAGCCGTAGGAACAATCTTTGTTGCTGCCGCATGTACGACATAATCTACGCCATTCAGCGCCCTGTAGAGTCTCTCTTTATCTCTTACGTCACCGATGAAGAAACGAACCCTCTTGTCGCCCTCAAACTTCTTAGCCATGTTCCACTGCTTCATTTCATCGCGAGAATAAATGATCAATTTCTTGGGATTATATTTTGCAAGGGTCATTGGAACAAAGGTATTTCCGAACGAGCCCGTACCGCCAGTGATCAAAATAGTAGAATTTGTAAGCATGGTGCCTTCCTCCAAACAGTAATCAATACAGATTCTATTTTATGACCAAGTGGTAAGATTGTCAAATACATTCTCTTACCTAGCCTAAATGACTCCCTCGCAGATAGTCTTCTCGCCAACCGTCTTCCATTGCACGCCCGTCACTTTATAGTCATGAAAGTCAAAGCTCAGCATATATCCGATTTTCAGCCCATAATGATCCAGATATTCCCTCATCTGTTTCAGCATATCCGCATACCATTCGCGGTGCCAGATCTTCAGTTCGATGATATACTGCTGTCCCAGATAATCAATGATGACATCCATGCGGTTCTCATTCCTTGTCTGTTCATCTATGGTTACGCTTCCCCGTCCATCCACAATCGGTGTCAAAAACCGCAGAAACAGCTCCCTTCCATCCTCCGCTGGGAACGCCTGCGTCAGCGATCCATAGGTCTGATCATAAAGCCTCATAAAGGATTCCATAAGAGACCGCATGTTTAGCTTACCCGCCTCATAACAAGAATCCCTTTTCATCTCTCCCTTATATGAAAACGGATCCACCGCCGTCTCCTCTGCATCCGTCTCTTCTATGTTCGTCTCTTCTACGCTCGCCTCTTCTATGCTTGCCTCTTCTATGCTTGCCTCTTCTATGCTTGCCTCTTCCACGCTCGCCTTACTCAACTGCTTTCCTATTAGGTTCATTTCTTCCATCCAGCCCTTTCCTATTGATTATGTCCAAATTTTTTCTGCCTTCAGTTTTTATGGATCACATGCACCATCTTTTCTTCCATGCCTGATAAGTTCCAGTTTCCAATCATATCAGATACCGTTATGTTTGTCAACATAATATTTGCATGCAAAAATAGTATCGTTTTTTGACATGAGTTGCACTTGGAGAACGCTTGTCTCCCGTGTTATAATCTCGAATGTTTGAAGCAAGTGGATCTGCGAAAGAAAGAACGCTAAGTCGGGAAAACTAAAGCAGGAAAGTCGAGGCAAGAACGCTATGGCAAAAAAAAGAATGTAAGAACGCTAAGATAACAAAAAACACGAAAGAAACGGAGAAACAACATGATTCAAGGATTAAGCCAATTATATTTTTTAGTACAAACGGATGCTACCATAGACTTCTATCGTGGCCTAGGATTTCAGGAAATTGCGAGAAAAAGAAACATTTACGACCAAACGATCACCATGGAGGGCTATGGATTGAAGCTTATTTTCTATGTAAATAAGCTGCGTCCCAAGCATGACCTGCATCCCGAGCATGTCGGAATTCGGTATTTTACCCTTCAGGTAGATCATATTGAGGAGTTCGCGGAAAAGTTCGGCGTGCCCGTTCTTGATGAAATGAACGGCGATAAGATTTGCCTGCTGGAGGATCCGGAACGGATGCGCATCGAGCTCCGCGAGCCAAGGGCTGTATGACAATGCATCAGCCAGTGACAATGCATCAGCCAGTAACAATGTATCAAACAGTAACAATGTATCTGCCAGTAACAATGTATTAGCTGATACAATCGTCATAACCGTTAGTTAGAATTCGAATGCTTCCAGCAGGCCCTTGATGCCGCCCTCTTGATATATTTTTTTGTAATAGCTGACCTCGTCTGCGATCAGTTCATCAATCACCTGCATGCCAAGAAGCTCCACGGGCGCCTGATCATCCGTCATGACACCGTCGATTTTACCTGCTTCGCCGTTACCCACCGAACGAACCGGGGTATATGCCTCAAGGTTCTCCGTCACTCTCTGCATCATGGCAAGAAGCTCGCCATTTTCTTCGCTCTCGAGGTTCTTCGCCATGGTTTCAAGAATCTCCGCATTCTCGGAAGCAAAGAACTCGCGGTTAGACGTTCCCCGAACGTTCACCTGATAGCAGGTTGGAAATACGCTGCTGATGGTCTGCGCCAGCGCATAGGTAATGCCCTGCTTTTCGCTCTGTCCGCGCATGTTCATGTTGACAACCATGACCCCGCCCGGATTCAAATGCTCCTTAACCATCGTAAAAAACTCCACGGATGACATCTGAAACGGAATCGTGATGTCCTGGTAGGCGTCGACCATGATCACGTCATAAGTCTCTTTTACGGCATTAAGATACGCACGCCCATCATAGGTATAAACCGGAATCTCGTCAGATAGATGAAAATATTCCCGCGCAAGTCTCGTAATGTCCTCGTCAATCTCGACACCCTCCACGCGGATTCCGTCAAAAAAACGGTTACACTGCGTTGCATAGGTTCCCGTCCCCATGCCAAGGATTAGCATGTCAAGCCCATCCTTTTCCTTCACTCCCGCCATATACGGCGCCGCCATGGCATAGTCATAATACATCCCCGTCAGCTTTCCGTCCTTCTCATATACGGACTGAACGCCAAACAGTACGTTCGTGGAAAGATAAGTTCTCTTATCATCCTCCCGCACCTGCAGGTAGTTATAAACTGACTCGCCCTCAAAAACGAGATCCTTCTCCCAAAAGGCGAAGCTGTCCGATCTTCCCGTAAAGCACGCCACGATAAACACGATAATGCCAGCAGTAATCTTAGCCGCATTTTTCCCCTTGTTGCTGCCTTTCTCCTTATCGTTGCTGCCTGTTTTCTCGTTCCCGTTGCCAGAGTTTTCGTCACTGACACCTTGACTCGTTCTTCCTCTGCCCTGCTCCTTGTTGCCATCGCCCGGTCTGGCGCTCCCTGAGCCATGATCCTCATATGGGCTAAAGAAATACAGAATCGCTAACAATAAAAGGATTCCGGCAAAGATCAGGAAGGTAATGGAAGTTCCCACGGCAGGTATCGTCAGGAAGGTTGGCACAAAGGTACCAATGATGCTGCCAATCGTATTGAAGGCATTCAGCATTCCAACCGTCTTGCCGCTGTCGCCGAGATCATCCACCGTAAACTTTACCAGAGAGGGCGTCACCGTTCCCAAAAGGAACAGCGGAAATACAAAGATCACCATACACGCCGCAAATGCCGCCCAAATCAGGAACATGTGATTTACGGAGAAAATCATCACGGCCGAAATCCCGATGATCACGTACTTTCCAATCACGGGAATCAGCGCAATCCAAATTGCCGCCAAAATAATCCTTCCATACAGCCTGTCCGGATCCGGCCTCTTATCTGCCGCCCGGCCACCATAGATATTACCCAGCGCCATCGCAATCATAATCGTCCCAATAATGATCGTCCAGACAATCTGCGATGAACTAAAATATGGGGCAAGCAACCTGCTTGCCCCTAACTCTACCGCCATCACGGACATCCCCGCAAAAAACTCCGTAAGATATAAATATATCTTATTACTTAAAATTTTTCTTTTTCCGCTCATAAAACTTGCCTACCTCACCACAATGGTAACATCCAAATGTATGTTGGGCAGCGGTATGCGGTATTTGTCGGACAGGGACGGTCCGCAGCTTGCAGACCCGATTCCTGACATTGCCCCGTCAACGCAGACTACCGTGCTTCCGCTTTTCTCCAGCTCGAAATTATGCTTCTTCTCCGTGAGTTCCTCCTGCGTATACTCCGATACGTTAAACGAGAACGGTCTGGCTCCCTCAAAGCGAATGCGGGCATCTCTCCCCTTTAACTCTAAGTATTTACAGCCATAATGCGATCCATTCTCCTGCGGCCTGATATAGTCCACGTACATCTCGGAAACCTTCGCATTAAAGAGTCCCAGCCAGGAAGCGCGGCGCTTATCGATGTAGCTCTCCTCAGGTCCAAAGCCATAATATCTCACGCGGTCAAACTCCTGCTTCAGGAATAAGCGCAATCCAAATCTCGGCAGGAAGGTTACCTTGTTGCTGGTCTCGCCGTCCGTAATAATGCGAAGCGATCCATCCTTTCCAAACAGCATCTCTGTCTCACATCTTGCAAACGGCTGATGCATGCTCCAGCCAAAGGCCTGTTTGATATTGATGGCAACCTCGCCATCCTTCTCCTCCGCACTGGACTCGTAAATCTTCGTCATGTACGATTGTAAATGCGCCTGATACCACTCCGACTTCATGATGTCATTGTCCGTCGGCGCACGGAAGAAATTGTGCTGGATGGGACGATCCAAGAGCTCGTTCCCCTGCCAAAGAATCGAGGAAATCTCACCCGTCCTGCGATTTAAGGTATAAACGATGTCGCCAGCAGTAACGACAAAAGATAACGGCGACTGTTCCAGCATTAACCCGGCAACGATGGGCTTGCGCTTCTCATGCGGCTCGAGCTCAGATAAAATCAATTGATCAAAGCAGACCTCATGACCCTTTTTCGCCCATATCGTATCCGCCTTCAGCGTAAAGAGGAAGCGAATGGCAAGCTCCTTACCGCTGAGCAGCTTCATGTCAGGCAGAATATAGCTCTGCTGCCCCATAGGCTTCACGGAAAAGTCTAGCTTTCCCTCAGCGATCTTTCTGCCATGATCCGTAATCTCATAGGTGCAATTATAAAGGGTTCCGGCATCCTCAAACGCAAGGAAGCTTCGAAGCACGACTTCTCCCGCCTGCTCGCCCAGCGTCACGCGGACGGGACGGTACACCTGCTTTGCCTCCTTTAGGCCGGGATGGGGAATGCGATCCGGCGACACAAGTCCATCGACACAATTGTTACCGTCGTGATGAAGCTCTCCCTCGCCGAAATCTCCGCCATAACCATATTTCACGCGGCCGTCCTCGGTCTTCCCGAGGATCAATGCATGGTCGCACCACTCCCAGATAAATCCACCGGCATAGCGCTCGTTGGAATAAAATACCTTACGATAGTTCTCTAAGTCTCCGGGGCCATTTCCCATGGAATGACAATACTCGCAAAGCACAAGGGGCCTGGTTTCATTTCTCTCCATGACGAAGCGCTTGACCTCCTGCACGGAAGGGAACATCTTTGAAACCACGTCCAAAATGGCCGTGGGCGTATCGTCCAGGCTATGGGTGCTTTCATAGTGCAAAAGTCTTGATTTATCAAGCTTTTTTACAAGCTTTGCGGAATTCAAAAGGTTCTCGCCCCAGCCGCTCTCATTGCCAAGCGACCACATGATAATGCAGGGGCGGTTATAATGCTGACTTACAAGGCGTTCCGCCCGGTCCGCAATGGCATCCTTGAACTGCGGATCAATGGCGATCAGCGCCATGCCGCCGTTCCCCTCTTTTCGGGTCCACTGAATATTCTGGAAGACCTCCGCGCAGCCATGGCACTCAAAATCAGCCTCGGCGATCACGTAGAAGCCGTATTCATCACACAATCTGTAGAACATGGGTGCATTCGGATAATGAGAGCTGCGGATCGCGTTAATGTTATGCTGCTTCATCAGCTCCAGATCCCTGCGCATCTGCTTCTCCGATGCATAATACCCCGTATCGGGATAGCTGTCGTGACGGTTCACGCCGCGGAACTTAATCGGTGAGCCATTCATCTTGACCACGCCATTCGAAACCTCAATGGTACGGAAGCCGATCTTCTCTCCGATGATCTCTCCCTCACTGTGGAGCGCCAGTCGGTACAACGCCGGCTTCTCGGGCGTCCAGGGAATGATTTTTTCAAGATTGGTTTCAAACTTTTCTCCGGCCTTGATTTTGCCCTTCAAAATGGTCTTGCCGTTCGGTGCCTGAAGGGAAAAGCTTGCGTCCGCACCCTTGACCATCAGGACAAAATTGCCCTTTGCATTTGCGCGCACGCGATAATCCGTAAGCCTCTTTACGGGTCTCGAAACAACATATACGTCGCGGAAAATACCGGAAAGACGGATCTTGTCCTGATCCTCAAGATAGGTTCCGTCGCACCATTTCAATACGGCACAGACAATGCTGTTTCTGCCCTTTTTCAGAAGGGGCGTGATGTTAAATTCCGAGAAGGAATGGGATACCTGGGTATAGCCTGCCAGCTGACCGTTGATAAAGACGTACATGCAACTGTCAACGCCTTCAAAGGTCAGGATCCTTTCAAGTCCATCGGGCACGTAGGAATAGCTTCTCTGATAGATGCCCACGGGATTTTCATCAGGAACAAAGGGCGGGTCAAAGGAAATCGGATAGCTGATGTTGGTATACTGCGCTATGTCAAAGCCATGCAGCTGCCAATTGGAGGGCACGGGAATCTTATCCGACAGCTTCAGTTTTGTAAAGTCATCCTCGAGGTCGATCACGCTGTCATAGTACTGAAAATTCCAGGTACCATTCAGCATTTCTACTCTCGTGGAGGTCTCCTTTGCGCCAAAGGGATCTAGCCCCTCCATCACTTTTTTATCATCAAAGGGTACAAACCAGGCATGGGTAGGAATGGTCCCCACGTGAAGCTTCGAAGGATCCTCGTGGTAGATCATCATACTCTTGGGACTGCCTTTTGTTGAAATCAATGATAAATTCATATTGACCCCTTTCCATCCTCTCGTATGTTGCTGCGCTTATGAATCTAGCTCCAAAAGCCTGAAACAAAGGTCATCAGCGCGATCCAGGTGTAAACCGAATAGTAGATGCCCAGCTGATCCACTCCGGTTCGTAATAGCTCCTCTGCTTCCTTCCTGGTAAATAAGCAGAAGCTTCCAACGCATTCTCCGCCGACATTTCCCGCCATGGTCATCGTTGGCTCCTCGTCGCGATAGAGCGTCATCTGTACCATGGCATTGCTCTCGTCCGAAATGCCAGGAGAGCTAAATAAGAACGGGTTCACAAGCTTTATTTCATCCGTCTCCTCAAAGGTCAGTCCCGTCTCCTCAGAGAGCTCGCGAATGGCCGTGCGGAACACGGGATTCTCCTCCTCGAGATCCTCCGGATCCAGAAGTCCTGCGGGAACGCCTAACAGGAATTGACCCGTGGGAAATCTTAACTCGCGCAGTAACAAAAGCCTTGGCTCCTTGCCCTTGCACTTTAAGATCACAACACATCCAACGGCATCCGGCTGCATGGCACGGAAGGCCTTCTCGTCCTTCAGTGCAACCAGATCCTCTTTATCGCGGCGGGTGGACATGAAATAATGTCTCCCCGGGAAATAACTCAAATCAAAGGTTTTCAGGAATTTGCGATCGACGAGCTCCGTAATGTTCTCCTTAGTCAGCTTCGGTTTGGAAACCGCGGATGCCAGCTTGTCACCATGATAGGTAAGCTCCAGCTCGATATCGTTTTTCCCTTCCATCAGGTCCTTCAGGAAGCACTTGTCCCCCTCCCAAAGCGGCAGGGACGGAATCTCTTCAAAGCTTACCCAGCGAAGCTCACCCTCTGCGCAGTTCTCCGTCAGCTCTCCGCGAAAGCCAGTCGCGGTATAGAGATAGGTGATCTCATCCTCCCATGGATCCAGCCAAAACAGGATTTTCCCGCGATAGGTAAATTCCGTCAGCTCCAGCCCGGTCTCCTCGCGCACCTCGCGCACCAGACACTGCTCGGGCGTCTCGCCAGGCTCCAGCTTTCCGCCCACGCCGATCCACTTCCCGGCATTGGGATCCTGTTTCTTTTTATTGCGATAGAGCATCAGGTACTTCCCATCCTGCTCCACATAACATAGCGTTGATTCAATCATGCCATTGCTCCCCTACAGTTTCTCAACGGGTAGGAAGGGCTCGAAATTCTCCGTGTCAGAACCGATCTTGCCGCCAAACTCCTTGAGAAAGGTCGTCATCACCTTCTGAACAAGCTCCGAATTGGTGGACTCGTAATCACAGGACAGCACCTGCTTCGTGCGAAGGTCATTTAAGATCTTTAAGTCTTCCTTATCCAGGCTCTCACGAATGTCCTCAAACGTAATGACGCCTTCCTTGGTCGTAATCTCGAGAATGCACTCGTCCTCCCAAACCTCAACTGCCTTTCTGTCAAGGAAATCCAGCGCCTTCGCAAGACTCTTCGCCGTCGTCTTCTTCGGAAGAAGATACAGGAAATCACGCGGCTCCTTTACCATCTTCTTTACGGCAGCCTTCCCATCCTTCGCCACACTCTTTTCGTTCTTTACGGCCTTACCAGCTCCAGTAGCCTTATATTTCTCTCCTGCCTTGCCAGCTCCAGCAGCCTTATATTTCTCAGCGTTTTTTCCTACACCTGCCGTCTTGGGTCTGTCTCCCGATTTTCCCCTTTCGGCGGTCTTAGCCTTATCTGCTGCTTTACTTACCGTCTTATCTGCTGCATTATTTACAGGCTTCTCCTGTTTCTTCCCCGTGTACATCTTCTCCCAGGGCTTATCATCCGCCGACTTCTTCTTTACCTTCATATTCGCTAAATTCTTACGCTCAGCCATCGTATTCCCTCATTCTTCAATACTGATCAAACCATTCCCATACAATCCCACATCTTCAACACTGATCAAACCATTCTTATGCAATCCCACATCTTCAACACTGATCAAACCATTCTTATGCAATCCCACATAGAGCTTTCATAAAAATCAAATCGGATATAGAACTTTCGAACATATCAAATGAAAACTTGCAAGAGCCTCGAGGGGAAGGTTTGGATAGTCTTTTCAGGTCTAATGGTTACTGGAAAGACTATCCAAACCTAACCCCGAGTCCTTCCATACTTTCCTCAGAAAGCTCTACCCAACCAGCTTCTCCATCTCGGCCAGGATTTCCTCAAATGCCTTCATTGCCGCTTCAATCGGAGCAGCCGTCTCCATGTTCACGCCCGCAATTTTCAGAAGCTCTACGGGTGGCTGGCTACATCCGCCGGAAAGGAATTTCTTATATCTTTCCACCGCAGGTGCGCCCTCGCTTAGGATTGCCTTTGCGATTGCCACGGATGCGGAGAAGGAGGTTGCATACTGGTAAACATAGAAGTCATAATAGAAGTGCGGAATTCTCGCCCACTCGTATGCAATCTGCTCATCGGAGATCATGTCGGGTCCATAATATTTCTTGTTCAGCTCGTAGTACATTTGATTCAGATTCTCAGCGTTCAGGCTCTCCCCGCTCTCGCAAAGGGTGTTACTCTTCATCTCGAACTCCGCGAACTGTGTCTGGCGGAATACGGTGCCCTTGAAGCTGTCGAGATAATGATTGAGCAGATATGCGCGCTCCTTCTTATCCTCGGTATTCTTCAAAAGGTATTCCATCAAAAGGATCTCGTTGGTCGTGGAAGCAACCTCCGCCACGAAGATCTTGTAATTGGCATAAATGAATGGCTGATGTTCATTGGAATAGCAGCTGTGAAGCGCATGTCCCATCTCATGAGCCAGCGTAAACATATTGTCGAGGGTACTGTTATAATTGAGCAGCACGTAAGGGTGCGTGCCATAAGCACCGGCAGAATAGGCTCCGCTTCTCTTTCCCTCATTCTCATAAACGTCGATCCAACGGTTTGCGAAGCCCTCACGAAGCTTTGCCAGATAATCCTCACCGAGTGGTGTCAGCGCTTTCAAAACGGTCGCCTTCGCTTCCTCGAAAGAAACCTCCTTCGCAACGCCCTCGATCATGGGCGTATAAATGTCATACATGTGAAGCTCGTCTAAGCCCAGGCATTTCTTACGAAGGCGCACGTAGCGATGCAACAGCTCTACGTTCGCATCAATGGTATCTACCAGATTCTTATAAACCTGCGGAGAAACATTGTTATGATCTACGGCTGCTTCCAGCGTGGAATTGTATTTTCTGGCCTTGGCATTAAAGATCTGCATCTTCACCTGGCCATTGTAGAGGCTCGCCAGGGTATTGTTGAACTGCTTGTACACGGAATACATCTTCTCAAAGGCTTCCTTGCGCACCCTGCGATCTGAAGATTCCATCAGGATGCCATATCTGCCGTGCGTGATGCGAACAGTATCGCCCTTGTCATCCACCATCTCAGGGAACTCCAGGTCTGCATTGTTGAGAATAGAAAAGGTGTCGGAAGGAACCTGGCTCATCTCCGTCGTCTGTGCAACAAGCTTTTCCATCTCGGCAGATAAGCAATGCGCCTTCATGCGGCGAATCTCGTCAATCTCCTTGCGATAGAATTCCAGGCCAGGCTCTGCCTGATAAAACTTCTCAAGCGTCTCGTCGTCAAGCGCAATGATTTCCGGCTGAGCAAATGACATCATCTCAGCCCCCTGCGCATACAGACTCATCATCTTCGCGCTCATGGCCTGATGCTTCGTGTTCTTCTGGTCCTGATCAAATAAACGCTCCGCGTAGTTATATGCGAGATCAAGCTTTTCGCCATAGGCAGCGTCCCACTCGAGCATCTGCAGGAGATTTGCTGCGCTTTCTGACAGCTTTCCCTCCATGCCTGCGATCTTCTCAGCAAGGGCACTGATCTCCTCCAGGTCCTTCTCCCAATCCTGTACGGTGGCATACATATCCTCCACCTTCCAGGTATCCTCTATGCGGACGTCTTCTCTCTTCAATAATTCCTTTGCCATATTTCTGATTTCCTTTCCCCAGATTTCGTAAATTCTAAATGCCAAAATTGCCAAAGCCTCGCAGTAATTCCAAATCACTTGCCTTGACCTTTAAACTCGTCTCAATGCGCTCGTTATCCGGCGTCGTTACAACAATCTCTATGACAGTATCCTCCTTAATTCCCCTCTGCGCCACTGCCTTGCAAAATGCGGGAAACTTTGGATGATTCTCCTTAAACGTATTCCAGGCTCCCATGAATTTCATCATTCCGCCAAAATCCATTGCTTCTCTCCTCCATAGTTATCTCAGGGTACACTACAACAATCCTATTATACTCGCTTTCCATTTTGTTTTCAACTTAAAAAGCGGCTTTTCGCAAAAACTTTCTCGCCTTTTTACCATATTTTGTGCATTGTTTTTCATTTCTAGCTGATTTATGCTGTTCTTGTAACATTTCTGTAACATTTTCATGTGAAAGGAGAAAAAATATGAGGAAATCATTCATTTTCATCGGAACCATCATCACGACACTCGGCATCGTCTTCTCGCCCATATCATCCAAGGCCAGCTGCAACATACAGGTCATGCCGGGTAACAACTTACAGGCTCCCTCCGTGGCATGTCGGAAAGAAGCCGTTCCAAATCCTAATTGCTATGTAAGTACATCCAATTCCTGCAATCTCAATCAGTTTCTACAGGAATATCTGGCCAGGAATTATCCCGCCCTGTCGTACTATTTTACGTTATCTTGTCCCGGTCAGGAGTCCAGCGCTCCCAACGCCGAGACTCCCTGCGGCCCGGAGGAGCAGACTTCCGCTCCCGGCGAAGTCATTAACACCCCGGAGGAGCAGACTCCCGCTCCCGGCGAAGTCGTTAACACCCCGGAGGAGCAGACTCCCGCTCCCGGCGAAGCCGTTAACACCCCGGAGGAGCAGACTCCCGCTCCTGATGAAGTTCTGGCGCCGGCAACCTATGAGGAGCAGGTGGTCGCACTTGTCAATGAGGAGCGTGCAAAGGAAGGCTTGCCTGCCCTGAAGGTGGATGAAACCCTGCAGGCAGCTGCCCTGGCCCGCGCCAAGGAAACCGTGCAGCGCTTCTCTCACACGAGACCAAACGGTGCTTCTTGCTTCACGATCTTGAAGGAATATGGCATCAGCTATCATTACGCCGGAGAGAACATCGCCTATGGTCAACGCACTCCTGAAGAGGTGGTGGGTGCATGGATGAACAGTGCGGGACACCGCGCAAACATCATGAGCGAGAACTTTACGACCATTGGCATCGGCTACTACCAGACCGCTAACGGAACCAAGTATTGGTCACAGCTCTTCCTCTCCTGATCCGCCACGCGAAATCACCCTCCTAAGCATAGATTCCACCACTGGGACAACATGGGACAGCATTTACGCTTCCCATGTTGTTCCTTTTTACGTAACTATCGCTTTTCGAAACCCGACATTTTCTTTGCCTCAACATGCAATTCTTTTCTCATGCTGATTTTTCGATGCCTGCGTGCCCTAAAAAGTGTCTATAATTTTAACGCAGCAGGGCAAAAAAATACCTCTTATAAGGTTCCAGAAAACTCATAAGAGGTATAGGTCAAACTGTTTTACAGCTCTAATATTTTCGATAAATTTTCCATAATGGCACTGGCCACTGTAGGATTGTTCATGGAGTACACGTGTACGGTGCGGAAGCCATTCGCAAACAGATCAATAATCTGATCCGTTGCATAAGCGATGCCCGCCTGACGCATGCATTCCGGCGTACTGCCAAAGGTATCAAGAATTCTGCGAAACCTCTGCGGCAGCTGGGAACCTGAGAGCTTCAAGGTACGCTTCATCTGCGTTGCATTGACAATCGGCATGATGCCGGGATGTACCGGCACAAAAATGCCTGCCTCGCGGAGCTGATACATATAGCTGTAAAAGGCCGCATTGTCAAAAAACATCTGCGTGATCAGGAAGTCCATTCCTGCGTCAACCTTCTCCTTCAGGTACTTAATGTCCTCCTGCTGCGTCTCTGCCTCGGGATGCGTCTCGGGATAGCATGCTCCCGCGATGCAGAAATTCGGATCAAATTCCTTGATTTCCCGAACCAATTCAATGGCATGGCGGAAGTTTTTCTCCGTGGGTTCAAAGCCCTCCGGGCGGTCTCCGCGCAGTGCCAGAATGTTCTGAATGCCCTTCTCCTTTAGGAGTACCAGCTGTCTGTCAACGGTTTCCTTATCGGAGGTAATGCAGGTCAGGTGCGCCATCATGGGTACGCCCTGCTCCTCCTGAAGCTGCCTTGCGATCTCCACCGTATATTCGCTGGTGCCACCACCCGCTCCATAGGTCACGCTCATAAAAGCAGGCTTTAAATCCGCAATCTTTCTCGCCGCCGTCACGACAGTCTCCATGTTGTCCTTTGTCTTTGGAGGAAACACCTCAAAGGAAACGGAATAGTTCTTTTCTGCCACAATTTCACTGATTTTCATGTTTTAGTTACCCTTTCCCCTCATTCCCGTCTTCCCCGGATGCCCCGATAAAGCGGTAAAGTACAATTTCATCTGCAAGAAGGTCTGCTCCCGGAAGCAAATAGGAGAGGCCGTCCTTCCCTTTATTTTCAAAGGACAGCATTAACAGCTGCACGCCATCCTTTTGAATTGCCTTAATGCGATAGTCCCCTACCTTTGTTTTCAGGAAGGGATAATGCTTTGCAAAAATATCCAAGGTCTCTTCGTCCGTGGACTTGATCCTGATCACGTCCGGCGGATCTGAGCGTGAATCCGTATAGAGCCTGTCATAGCCATAGATTTCCATGTGATAGATTTCCGTGAGCGTTTCCATGGTGATGGCACCCTTGTTTGAGAAAGTCAGCTTTGCCGTATACTCTCCCTCCGAGCCGTCATAAAAAAGCCATGTGCCCTCCAAAAACCTTAGTAGACCAGACTCATTTTGATACTCCGTTCCTCTTTGCTCCCCTGCATAATCTCTGCCGGAAACATAGGTCGAAAGCGGGAAGCCTTCCTTGGTAAAGCGTTTGAGACGGTTTTCCTCTCCAAAGGCATAAGCACCATAGTAGCTTCCGGAAATCACCTGAATCCGAAGCTTCGGGACATCCTCCAGCGTCACCTTCACGCCAACCTTTTCGCCTGCATCAAGCGTCACCGTCGCAATGCTTTCTCCCGGAATATAATACCGCTCCTTCAGGAGTCCTTCAGCGATCAGATCGTCCTGATAGAGTCTCTCAACACTGATCTTCGTTTGATCCTGCGTTGCCGTGATGATCGCCCAATAATAGGTCGGTTCCTTCGGCGCGTTCTTCTTAGAGGAGGTAACGACTTCCTCTTCATACTCCTCTTCCTTCGGCAATTCAGGGACGTCAATGAAATCCTTCGCCCCCTGCAATCTTGCCAATTCCCTGGAGGTGACATAATCAATCTCCGCCAACGTCATGGGCTGCGTCTGGTTCAAGGGAAGGTTCGAAAGAAAGGTCCATTTGCCCTTTTCCACCTTGACCTTCATGACGTATTCCGGCTTTTTCTCGCGAGCCCATCCTGCCTTGCGGTAATAAATCTCATACACGTTGTCGCAGACCGTGCCGCTCATGAATTCCACGCGCATGGTTTCTGGTTGCTTCGGAACGCAATAGATCAGGTTCCTGTCAAGCGCATTCCATTCCAAGGGATGTCTTGCTTCTGAATAATCCAGTCCCGTCCTTGATTTCACAAAATTCTGCACGGAACGGTTTGTCAATGCCGTTATCTGACTGGCATTGAGTGCCAATTCTTCTTCCGTGAAGGGTTCCTCTTGCGGTTCCTCGCCCTCCTCGAGCTCCACCGGCTCTTCTCCTCGAAGCTCGGCGATCCGCTGCTTTTCTTCCAGCCTTTGCGCGCGAAGATTTTCCCGAACCACGGCGACCTGCTCCTCGCTCAGGGTGATCTTCATGCCGGCGCCGCCCTGCAGAACCGTTTGCCAGTCAATCTCCTCGGGCCGATAATAATGACAGATAAAAAAGCCATTGTCCGATCCCCGAATGGACCATTGGAGCCTTCGAAGCTCCTGCTCCGTCAATTCCTGCACCTCGGGAATTTCCTCCGATTCCTCGGCCTCTTCAGCCATGGAATCCTCTGCCTTTGTTCCATTCAAGGCATTTCCATCCAGAGAATTTCCATCTGGTACACTTCCGTCTGGTACATTCTCGTCTGGTGCATTCCCGCCTGGTGCATTCCCGGAGGCCTGTATGGACTTTATGGCGATTTCCTGCGTTTTCTTTGCCTGCGCCTGATAAACCTTAGTCGCTTCTTCTCCTGACTGTGACTGATATACCTGCGTTGCTTCACCTGCTTGTGCCTTTGACTCTTGCAGAACTTGTCCGCTCTGCAAAGTCATCACATTTTCCTCTGGAAATGCCGATGAAAACCCTTCCTCAGGATCCGCGCTCCCACACCCCGTCAAACATAGGACGAAAAGCCAAAGCCATAATCGTTTTCTAAGTTTCTTCATGTAATGAGCGTCACTTTCTCAATCTTTCGTCTCGCATAGAGACACATTTTATATTTTAACCGATTGGCCCCATCTTGTCAAATTGGTTTACAAGGTGGCAGCCGCTTTGGTTCCTTCCTCGTCACTCATAAAATTGAAAAGGCAGGACGTTTTACGCCCTGCCCGTATGCTTTCATTGATTACCCTTGTTTTCTTTGATTATCTCTGAACACGTCCGGAAGCATCGCCGCCTGCCAAGGTCTCTACTTCCTTGCGGGATACCATGTTGAAGTCGCCAGGAATCGTATGCTTCAATGCGGAAGCAGCTACGCCAAACTCCAGTGCAGACTTGAAATCCTTTCCATCGAGCATGCCACAGATCACGCCGCCTGCGAAGGAATCTCCGCCGCCCACGCGGTCAACGATGGGATGAATGCTGTATTCCTTGGAATGATAGAATTCCTTGGTGTCTCTGGAGTAAATGCATGCAGACCAACCATTGTCGGAAGCGGAATGGCTCACGCGCAGGGAGGAAATGCAGTACTCGAAATTGTAATCTGCTACCATCTGCTCGAAAATGGACTTGTAACCGGCGAGCTCAAGGTCGCCACTCGTTACGTCGGTATTGCCGGGCTTGTAGCCAAGTACCAGCTCTGCATCCTCTTCGTTACCGATGCAGACGTCAACGTACTTCATCAGATTCTTCATAACTCTCTGAGCCTTCTCGGAGGTCCAAAGCTTCTTGCGGAAGTTCAGGTCTACGGAAACCTTTACGCCAGCCTTCTTTGCTGCGATCAGAGCCTTCTCGGTCAGCTCAGCGGCTGCATCAGAAATGGCAGGAGTAATTCCCGTAAAGTGGAACCAGTCTGCATCCTTGAAGATGTCTTCAAAATCAAAGTCAGCTTCCGTTGCGGTAGAAATGGAGGAATGTGCTCTGTCGTAAACAACCTTGGAGGGTCTCATGGAGCAACCGCTCTCCAGATAGTAAATGCCAAGTCTCTCACCACATCTGGCGATATGCTTCGTGCAAACGCCATACTTTCTCAGAGCGGCAACGGCGCACTCACCAATCTCATTGTTCGGAACAGCCGTCACAAACTCAGCGTCATGTCCATAATTTGCCAAAGACACGGCTACGTTTGCCTCGCCGCCACCATAATTTACGTCAAACTCATCTGCCTGAATAAACTTCTCAAAATTCGGGGTCGACAGTCTCAGCATGATCTCACCCATTGTTACAACCTTAGCCATTATTCATATCCTCCTGTTTGTTAAGATGCTCTTTGCATCTATTTTCTTGATTTCCCTTCGTTTTGTTGTCCTATTTCCATGTCATGGCAGGCTCAGGACAACTATTTTCCTTGTTTCCTTAATTTTCGTTGCTCTTTCTGAACCTTGCGCCTGTTTCAGACAACAATTCTCAAGATTTTCCTTACTTTTGTTGTACTCTTCTGCCAAAATCTAGACTACGTACAACGAATTTCAATGTTTTCCTTGTTTCCGATGTTACCCATAGTTTTCCTGAGGGTTCAAAGACCAGCCTTACTTCTGCACCAAATGTATTGCGAAGCCGCCGATTTGCTCCTTCAGATAAATTGCCTTGTACTTACCCTTCTCATCCTTCTTGGGCTCCTCAAACTCCACGCCAAGAACGGTCGTCATGTAATTCACCGCACGCTCAATGTAATTGGTTCTGATGGCAATATGTCCGTTGGCACCCTTGAACGGGGTCTTCATCACTTCTACTGCAGTGCCAGCGAAGATGGAGCTGTTGCCGATCTTTGCAGGCATGCCAAACAGGAAGGCAAAGCGATTTGCGATCTTCAGCGCTTCTTCCTCGTTTGCGCCATTGATGCCGACGTGTGCCAGTTCAAAGCCAAGCATCGTCTGAACTGCCTCACGGGTGAGCTGCTCGATCTTCTCCCACTCGCCTGCGTTGATCAGGTCGCCAGGAACCATCCAGGAGCCACCGCACGCTATGATCTTCGGGAAATCCAGATAAGAGGTCAGGTTCTTTGCATTAATGCCGCCGGTGGGCATGAACTTCATGTTGACGTAAGGTGCTGCCATCGCCTTGATCTTTGCAAGACCGCCAGACTGCTCTGCGGGGAAGAACTTTACAACCTCAAGGCCAAGCTCAATTGCCTGTTCAATGTCGCTCGGGCTGGAGGTGCCGGGCGTGATGGGCACACCCTTCTCCTGACAATATTTCACGGTTCTGGGATTTAAGCCAGGACTAACGATAAACTTTGCGCCTGCTGCCACTGCAGCATCTACCTGCGCCGCATTCAATACCGTACCTGCACCAACGCACATGTTCGGGAAATTCTCCGTCATGATCTTGATGGCCTCCGCTGCCGCATCCGTACGGAAGGTGACCTCTGCACAGGGAAGTCCTCCTGCACACAGCGCCTTCGCCAAAGGCAGCGCATCCTCTGCCCGATCAATCTTTACAACGGGCACAATACCAATTTTACTGATCTGTTCCAAAACCGCTTCCATGATGTTTTCCTTTCTTACTAACTTTTTCCTTTTGAATTCTTTGTTACCCTCGGAATCCTTTGTTGCCCTCTGAATCATTTGTTGCCTCGGAATTCTTTGTTGCCAAATGAAATCGTAGTACAAATGTAAGCGTTTGTCCATCCATTTACAAAAACTAGGTGATTTCTGCAAAATGTAAGCCCTTACATTTCGATTATAGCATACTCCAAAAGAAATTCAAGTCCCTATCTCAAATTTCTTTTCTTATTTTGGCCCTTATGCATAAAAAAAGCAACCCCTGACCGTAATCCGGTCTAATATGGGTTGCTTTTCTTCCTTTCGTTTTACCACCTAAAATACGATTTTATTTCTTCAAGTGATATTTTCTCATGCCTTTCCTACAGAATTACCACCTAGATCACTACTTTCGTTCCACAGGTATTTTCTTGCTTTCTTCATAGCTTTCCTTATCCGCAGCTTCAACAAGCCTTTCCCCTTCATCAGCTTCAACAAGCCTTTCCCCTTCATCAGCTTCAACAAGCCTTTTGCCTTCATTGGCTTCATCAAGGCCTTCCCCTCCAGTAGCTTCCCCGACGTTTTCATCCGCGGCCGCTTCGTCAAGGTATTCTACGTCAGTAGCTTTCGCCATGTTTTCTTCTTCTATAACTTCAACAAAGCTTTCCCCTTCCAGGGCTTCCTCAGCATCCTCCTCAGAAGTCGGTTTCGCATTCTTCCTTTTCTTCCAGAGCCAAGGAATGCCAAAGAAAACTCCGGCAATGACGAGGCTGACAAGAGATCCAAGGATCCCCAAATGCTTTCCCGTCGGAACATAATTCAGCGCAATCTCATACTCTCCCGGCTCTAAATCCAGTGCCAAAAATGCATCGCCAAAGGTGGAAAGCTCCGTCTCCTTCCCGTTCACCATGGCCTTCCAGCCCTTCTCGACAGGGATGGTCAAAATCAGTCTTCCCGCCTCCGCAAGGCTCAGCTTTCCTGATACCTTCGTATTGTCGACAACGACGTCCGTCATATGCTGCTGCCGCAGGATGTCCAGCGCCTGCGTCATTAAATCCAAATTCAACTGATAGATATTAACACTAATCTTCGGCGAATCATCCTTGGAATCTCCGTTTGTCAGGGTAATCGTCTGGCCCTCCTTGAGGCTTCCAAGATACAGAATACATTCCTTTTTCAGGTCCTTAAAATTCTGCTCGTCAGGTGAACCGCCAGTCATCTTGATCTTTGAGGTTCCATAGTTCGTCACGCACCCATAATAGATGCCGTCCGTCTTCGGTGTAAATACGACGTCATCTCCGTCCTGCTCTGACTTCACCCTCTTTAGCATGATGCCTTCAATGCCAAGCTGGTTGACGATTTCATTCTGAATCGTAATGCCCTTGTCCTTCATCTCCTCTGGGAGGTCAAAGCCCACGGGCGCCACATAGCCAAAGGGCAGCGTTTGAACGGCCTCATACAGATAGATTCCATTTTCCTCATCCACGAGGCGGAACAATTCATTCTCCCATTCCTCGGAATCTCCATAAAGGTATCCGACATTCAAAAGTGCGGAAGAAAACGCCGTTGCACCATCATAGCCATAATATACCTTGCTGTGATGCATGCCGAATTTCGTATAGAAATCCATGACGTAGGAGTTCATGGTCGAGGAGAATACGGATGCGGAAGGAAAGCCCGCAAGCGTTGCGTCATTCTTTGTCTTTCTCGTAAACTTCTCAAATCTCGTAAAGCCATTCTGCCCCTTCGCATGTCTTTCGTACAGTGCGCGATAGTCCTCCAGGTGCTTTACGTAAGCCGCCCTGTCCGTGGTTCCAACGCTCGTATAGGCCATGTTGATTGCCGTCTCCGAAAGCACGGCGACAAACGCCACCGCCATGACAACATAGCGAATCGTTCGGCTCTCCTTTTTCATGCCAAGGTACAGACAGATGGCATAAACGGTCACAAAGGCAAGGTTCAAAAGCCAGGTCCAGGTCTCGAAATCATCTACCTCAACGAATTTCTCAACGAACAGGAAAAAGAGAACCGTTCCGAGATAAACCTTGATCACGGCTTCCGCTTTGATTCCGTCCAGGTGCGTCAGGCAGTCATAGCATGCCACCAGGATCAGTAAAACGTAGAGGAAGGATTGCCTTGCAGGAAGGGAATCCGGATAGTTCATGCCATGCCAGATAAAATCCAGCATGTTTGTTGCAAAGCTCAGCAAAAAGATCCCAGCCATGGCCAAGAATCCAAATCTTCTTTTGGCGGAAATCTTTTCGTTCATCGCATAGAGCGGAATCATGAGAAAGACAAAGGAACCGCAGTAAATGTTAGGCCAATGCTCCAACGCGCGCTCCGTGGTGATTGCCATGCAATGTCTTGCCAGCACGTCCAGCACGGTAAAATAGGACTTCCACTCCGTTGGGAAATCCATGTCGCCAAAGTCCGTCTCCATCAGGGCAAAAACCTCGGGAACCAGAAAAACGGCGGCAAGACCGCCCGCGAGAAGGGACCCTGCGGCAAATTTCCAAACCATCGAAAAGCTGTGCTTTTCCATCACAAAAAGGTAAATAAAATAGATGACCAAGAACATGCAAATCATGATGGAAATGTAGAAATTAGAGAAAATGCTAAGCCCGAGCGCCAGCACGTAAAGCCCCATCTTTCCCTGATGAACCAAGCGCTCCAGGCCCATTAAAATCAGGGGAAACAGCACGACGCAGTCCATCCACATGACATTCCAGTTATAGGCCGCAACGAAGCCGCTCATGGCATAGAAGGTCGAGCAAAACAGTGCTGCCATGCTGGAAAACTGCTGACGGCCATCACGCGATTTTAGGTACAGGTAAGCGCAAAGTCCCGCCAGGCCGATTTTCACGACGACGGCATAGCTCATAAACTCGATCAGATACTTTTGGGGGAACAAAAAGGCAAGCCAATTGAAAGGGCTTGCGGTATAGTAAATAAACAGGGCGCGGAAGTTTGAGCCCATGCCGACGTTCCAGGAATAGTCAATGCCCTCTCCCGCCTTGATTTTATCCATAAATTCCTGAAAGAATGGCACGTATTGATGATACATGTCAGAAAACATGAAGCTTCGTTTTCCAAACGGGAAAATCCCGTTCCCGATAAAAATCGCCATCATCAGTACAAAGGGAGCAAAAAAAGCGAAAATCCACGCCATGCGTGTGATGTCCCATTTCTTTTCTCGCGTCATTGTCTTGTCCATCTCAAATTACTCCTTACTCTTTCGACCCACTTCTATTTTTTTCATTCTTTGGTCGATTTCCTTGAGGGCCTTGCGCCCTGCGGTCTCAAAGAGGCCCTTTAGCATTTCCGACATGCCCTTTTTTGTATCCTCGTCCAGCTCCTTAATGGCAGAGATCATGCCCAAAACGCTTTTTTTCTTATCTTCTTCCATCTGGATCAGGTCCTCTGCCTGAGAGCCCTCCAGGACGGAAAACAGGACGTCAATAAACATCCGAATTTGTTCTTCACTCAGGGAGTAAATCCAGTCATTGACGGCCGTATCCATAAACATCTGACCATGCCGTATTTCCTTTGCCGTGGCAAACTGATTTTCCTTTACGATCCAAGAATAGGGATCATGCTGAAAAAGGCCCAGGTTCTTGCTCTCAATGACGCGGTAGGAGGCTTCCCTTTCAAACAGCATGCCTACGAACGAAGAACGCGGAAGGAGCTTTACGATCCTGTCCTCAATCCCATCGTAGTCACTCTCCTTTTGAACCTCCGGTCGGAAGCCTGGACCATCCATATTATAAATCGTCCTGATGCGCCGTTGCAACATCTTCGTGCTGTTCATTCCCGCAAAAATGGCGAGGTTACCGCCCTTGGAATGTCCTCCCATCATAAAAGCGCCCGGGAAGCGCCGCGTTACGTCGCTGACATACTTTCGCGCACAGTGCTGCGCCGGAATCGGGCGCAAAAATGCCATGTTACAGTCTTCCTTCCAGGCCACCAGACTCTCATCCGTTCCACGGAATGCCAGGAATGGCATTTCCTGCTCCAAGAACAGGGTGATGGCGGAAAACTGCGTCTCCCAGCTTTTTTCGATCAGGTTGACATAGTAGTTCAGCCCCATGCCGCCAAACCGCACGCTCGCCACCATGCCCTCAAACAGTTCCCTGTTTACCTTCTCATATCGTTCGTCAGAAAACAGCTTTTCCTTCTCCGGGTGACCTGCAAGCTCCCGTAACACAACAGCTGGCGCGGATTCATCCACGCCAGGCACCAGTCCATCAAATTTCAAATAAGAAAACTGGCAGAGGATCAGGGCATCCACCTCATTAAACGGAAGCTCCTGAAAGGATTTGTCCCCCTGCTTTTTCAGATAAGTCAAGATCGTACCAGTCACGTCTTATCACGTTCTCCCATTTCGTATTTCCTACGCTTAACGCTCCTCCATGGGAACGTATTCTCTCTCCTTCATCACGCTCAGGTAGGCCGGGCGGATGATTTTATCCATGTTGATGAGCTCCTCGATTCTGTGTGCGCTCCAGCCGACAATTCTGGCAATGGCAAAGATCGGGGTATACATCTCCAGAGGGATCTCAAGCATACTGTAAACAAATCCGCTGTAAAAGTCAACGTTTGCGCTGACTCCTTTATAAATTCTGGCCTTCTGGGCAATCACCTCGGGAGCCAGGCGTTCAATCATGGAATAGAGGGCAAAGTCCTTCTCCCTGCCCTTCGCCTCCGCCAGCTGCTCCACAAAGCCCTTAAATACCTTCGCGCGCGGATCAGACAGGGAGTAGACTGCATGACCCATGCCATAAATCAGGCCCTTCTTGTCGAAGGCCTCCTTGTTCAGGATTTTCCGCAGGTACTCGCGTACCTCATCCTCATCCGTCCAGTCAGAGACGTGCTTTTCAATGTCGCGCATCATCTCTACGACCTTAATGTTAGCGCCGCCATGCTTCGGTCCCTTTAAGGAGGACAGCGCGGCTGCCACGACGGAATAGGTATCAGACCCGGAGGAGGTTACGACACGCGTCGTAAAGGTCGAGTTGTTGCCGCCGCCGTGCTCCATGTGAAGCACGAGTGCGATGTCAAGTACCGTTGCCTCCAGCTTTGTATACTTCTTGTCAGGACGCAGCATCATCAGCAGATTCTCCGCCGTGGAAAGCTTTTTCTGCGGGCGGTGTATGTACATGCTGTCGTCGTTGGAATAATGATTATAGGCATGATAGCCATAGACTGCAAGCATGGGGAAAATACTGATGAGCTCTAAGCTCTGGCGAAGCACGTTCTCCACGCTGTTGTCACTGCAATTCTTATCATAGGAGGCCAGCGTCAGGACGCTCCTCGTCAGGGAATTCATGATGTCCCCGGAGGGTGCCTTCATAATGACGTCCCTTGTAAAGTTTCTCGGCAAGGTCCTTCCTGATGCAAGAATGTCGCAGAATTCCGCAAGCTCCTCATCGTTCGGCAGCCTTCCCAGCAAAAGTAAATAAGCGATTTCTTCAAAGCCGTACCGCTTTCCCTTAAAGCCATTCACCAGCTCAATGCAATCATATCCACGATACCAAAGCTTTCCGTCGCAGGGCGTTTTCACGCCGTCAACCATCTGAAACGCTTCGATGCGGGAAATGTTCGTCAGTCCAGACAGGACACCGTTTCCATTCTTATCGCGAAGGCCTCTCTTGACACCATACTCATCAAAGAGCGCAATGTCAATGTCATCCTCCTGATAGCAGATCTTGGAATACTCCGATAAATACTCTTCGTTTTTCTTCATGGGCATCGTCCCCCTCTTTCTTTTAGCATGCCTTCTTTTTCTCTTACCCTTCTAGAGTACCTTGCAAACGGCGTCCGTGTCAATGAAATTTCTATTAAAAATTTCGAAAGACTCCCTGAGCGTTTCGCTCGGGAGTCTTTCGGAGTTTCTAAATTTATGATTCCTTTGTGCTTTGAATGATCTTTTTGATAAAGCCTTCGATGTAGTTGCAATATTCTTTATCCTTTGCAACGTTCATGAAGTCGTTTCCTTGGATAACGTAATGATCTGAGGAATCTCTGATCCAAAACTCTGCATTGCTGGAGAGCTTTTGCAGGATGTAGGTATTCTCAATGGAAATCTCCTCATCACGCAAGGCGGAAATCACTAAAATCGGCTTCTTTCCTGCCTTTTGGATGGATTCCACGGGCGTCAGGTGATCCGCCTTTTCCTTTCCGTAAATCCAGCGCAGTGACTGATGGGTGAAAGGGCGCTGCGCCGCGCGCAGGAAGGATGGAATATGGTACTCCTTTAAGATCAAATCCAGCTGGTCATCCGGAGAGGCAAACGGTGACATGGCAATGCACCCGCTGACCTCAGGGATCTCGGCCACGGCATTGATCGCTATCGTTCCGCCCAGGGAAACGCCATGTACGACAATGGGAAGGCCCTTATACTGTTCTACGCCCTGGATGTATTTCACCAGCGCCCTGACGTCCTCAACCTCCGTATATCCCAGGCCAAGCTTTCTGCCGCTGCTCTCACCGTGTGCACGTACCTCCAGGAGGAAGCTTGCGTAATTCAAATCCTTCATCACGGCCGCATGTCCGTAAAAATAGGTAACGGACGGCTCCTTCATGGCAGCCAGATAGATCACGACACATTTGGGATTCGTCGCTTCAACCTCAGAGCACCAAAGTGACTCGCCATCCTCCGTCTGGATCGTATGCTGAATGCTGGTCAATTTGAAATCGCTGGACGTATATACGGCCTGCAGGGGATGCAGGTCCACGTCTCTGACCTTCAGATATTTTACGTGACGATACACGTAAATCATCGTCAGAAACGTAGGAATCATAAGAATAAACAGAAGAATCAGGATCCAAAGGATAATCCTCTTTTTTCTCCAACTATAATCCGTGATAACACCTTTTTTCAAGTATCCTTACCTCCTAATGTATCGGGCGCTATTTATGCACCCTCACACATCAACGTACGCTTTCGCTCAATCATTTCGTCGATCTTTTCCAGATACAGGGAAACGTCCTTGATGCTGTCGCTCCGTTCAATCCTGCCGTCCGGCCACACTCTCTTGCTGATGCAGCCCGCTCCAAGAGCAATGATGGTTTGCACCTCTTCCATGATTAAAATATTATAGAGTCCGTATTTTCCGGGACGCGCATAACCGACGTTCTCAAAATTTCCGGACATGTTCTTCTGTCTGTAGAGATAATAGGGCTTCATGCCCAGCCGCTTTGCACCTTCCGATGCGATCTGCATGGTCTCGTCCGTATTGCTCAGGGTCTGGATCCCATACTCCTGAATCCAGTTCGCAAGCTTCGAAGCCCGCTTGATTGCCAGGGAATGCACCGTAAGGCTGTCAGGATTTAGCCGGACGACGGCATCAATCGTATGCCGAACGTCCTCCGCCGTCTCACCGGGAAGTCCTAAGATCAGGTCCATGTTGATGTTGTCAAACCCTTCCTCACGGGCCATCCGGTATGCTTCGAGCACCTGTGCGACGCTTGCCTTCCTACCGATGATGTCCAGGGTTTCCTGCTTCATGGTCTGCGGATTCACGGAAATGCGGCTCACCCCATATTTTTTCAATACCTTCAGCTTGTCCCGCGTAATGCTGTCCGCGCGTCCGGCTTCGACCGTAAACTCCTTGACCTGCGAAAAGTCAAAATATTTCTTCAAATGGAACAAGAGCTTTTCTAACTGCTCCGGCTCCAAGGTCGTCGGCGTACCGCCGCCAATATAAATCGTATCCAAAATTTTGTCCTGATACGTCTTTGATACAAACTCCATCTCCCGGATCAGGCAATCCAGATAGGCGTCCACCTTTTTCCGATACGCAGCGATGGGAAAGGAGGTAAAGGAACAGTAAAGACAAGTCGTGGGACAGAACGGAATCCCAACGTACAGGCTGTATCCGCCCTGATAATGAATCTGCGACAAAAGCTCCCTCTCGCGCTGCGCCACGTCAATGCTAAGCAGCGCTTTTTCTTCGCTTACAAAATACTTTTTTTGAAGATATTCGTGAATTTCCTCAGCCGTCTTCCCTTCCTCCAACAGTCCGTAGGCTATCTTTGTCGGCCTGATTCCCGTCAGATTTCCCCAGGGAAGACTTTTTCCTGCGTGATGCTCTAAGGTCTTATACAAAAAGGTTTTGAAGCCTGCCTTATATTGGTCATAGCCATCCGTCAGCGTCCCTGCAAGGCTCTGCCATTCATACTCTGCCCCAAAGCGCTCCGGAGTACTACCCTCGACCCTCATGGTCATCACGGCGCCCGTCTCTGTTAGCTCGATCATGATCTCCTCGAGGCTGACCTCTTTGCCAAGCGCCTTGACCTCTTCAAATTCCTCCCGCAGGCTTACGCTCTCCGGCGTCAGCACCTTGACCTGCCTGTCGGGATAAAACGCCTTGACAATGGAATTGACGTCATATTCAAAGCTGGGATGATTGATGTTTACAAACAAATATTTCTTATACACAGAATGGATTGTTCTCCTTTTCATATCCGATGGTGGTCGTACCGCCATGTCCCGGATAAACCTTGACATCCTCGGGCAGACAGAACAGCTTTTCGCGAATGGAACGCACGAGACTGCTCATGCTTCCCGTCGGGAAATCCGTGCGTCCGACGCTTTCCTGAAACAGCGTGTCCCCGCTAATCAGGAATCCTGCCTCCTTGACATAAAAACAACAGCTTCCGCCCGTATGTCCCGGAGTGGCAATCACCTGAAAGGTAATGCCGGCAATGGTCAGCTCCTGACCGTCCATTACATACTCGTCTGCCTCCGCCGTGCAGGCCCGTCCCGCCATTTCAGAGACGTTCATCTCGGCATTCCCAAGGAGCTCTCTCTCCTCACGTAACGCGTAGACCTTGATGGGCTCCAGGCCCTTCTCCGTCCGCTCCCTGTTGACTGCTCCCTTCAAGGCTGCAAGTCCCCAGATATGATCAAAATGTCCGTGGGTCAGCAAAATGCCCTCCACCTTCAGGTCATTTTTGAAAAGGCTGGCGTAGATGGTCGTTCCCTGATCCGCGGGGTCTACCACAATTGCCTTATTTTCGCCTTCCCGATAGATAAAATAGGTATTTGTGGCGCAGCTTCCCAGCACCATCCTACCGATCTTAATTTCACCCATATTGCTTTCCTCAACCTATACTTCGTTCAATGTCGATGACGCTTTCGATTCCGTGAAGCCTTTCCATGATGTTATTCAGAGCGTCGCGACCGCTGACCTCAAAGCCGAGCTGCATGGTAACCATGCCCTGCTTATTGGTTCTCGTGTTCAGCGACATAATGCTAATGTTCTTCTCCGTAAACACCTTGGAAATATCTGACAGAAGTCCGCTTCTGTCTCTCGCAAACAGCTTGATCTCGCAGACATAGGAACCGTCCTGCTGCTCGTCCGTGCTGTCCCAATCTGCCTCCATGAGTCGAATTCTCTCATCCTCGGGAAGGTTTAAGATGTTGACGCAGTCGGTTCGGTGAATGCTGATGCCTCTTCCCCTTGTGACAAAGCCGACAATTTCATCGCCAGGCACGGGAGAACAACACTTGGAGAAACGAACGGACAGATCCGCAATGCCCTTTACCAGAATTCCGCCCTTGGAGCGCATGCGTACGTGCGTACCGGTATTCTGACCACTCTCCGCAATGGCGGCAAGCACCTCTTCATTGGTCAGCTCCTTCTTGTGATCCCTGTCATAGTATTCCTGAAGTCTGCCAATGATCTGGCCTTCCTTTAATGCCCCATGGCCCACCGCCGCAAGCACACTGTCCCAGTCGCGGAAGCCATATTTGTGCATGATGGCGTCCATGTACTCCGTGGACATCAGGCTGGCCATGTTGATGCTCTTCGTCTTACAATAATTGTTAAGTAATTCCTTACCCTTGGTGACGTTTTCTTCCTTGCCCTGGCTCTTGAACCACTGATTGATCTTATTCTTCGCCTGGGTACTCTTCACGACGTTCAGCCAATCGCGGCTGGGTCCCTTCGAGTTGCCGGAAGTGATGATCTCGACACGGTCACCGTTCTTGATCTGGTAATCAATAGTGACAAGCTTACCATTGACCCTCGCTCCCACCATCTTATTTCCCACGGCGGAATGAATGCAGTAGGCAAAATCAATGGGAGTCGAACCTGCGGGCAGATTCTTGACCTCACCCGTCGGCGTAAAGCAATATACCTGATCGGAAAACAAATCCAGATCATTTTTCAGAAGGTTCATAAACTCCCGGTTGTCAGACATGTCCTGCTGCCATTCCAGAATCTGACGCAGCCAGACAAGCTTTTCTTCTTCCTGGGTTTCCACCTTCTTGCCATCTGAGGCTTCCTTGTATTTCCAGTGCGCCGCGATACCATATTCCGCCGCCTTGTGCATTTCGAAGGTACGGATTTGGATTTCAAACGGCTGACCACTCGTACCAATCAGGGTCGTGTGGAGAGACTGATACATATTTGCCTTCGGGATTGCAATGTAATCCTTAAATCTTCCCGGCACGGGCTTGTAATGGGCATGGATCTCTCCGAGCGCCGCATAACAATCCTTCACCGTATCTACGATGATGCGAACGGCAAACAGATCATAAATCTGATCCAGGGTCTTGTTCTGGTTCTTCATCTTCTTATAAATGCTGAAGAAGTGCTTTACGCGGCCGTCAACCTTCGCCTTGATGCCTGCCGCATCAATGATGGTGCGAACCTCGTCTACGATTCCCTGAATGTACTGCTCCCGAACGCTTCTCTTCATGGCAATCTGATTCACCAAATCACGATAAGCCTCGGGCTCCAGATATTTTAAGGACAGATCGTCCAATTCAATCTTAATCTTGCTGATACCCAGTCTCTGGGCAATGGGGCTATAGATCTCCAGCGTTTCCCGCGCGATGCGCTGCTGGCTTTCCGGCTTTTGATGCTGCAGGGTACGCATGTTGTGGAGACGGTCTGCAAGCTTAATCAGGATGACGCGGATGTCCTTTGCCATCGCAAGGAACATCTTTCTCAGGTTCTCCGCCTGCATTTCCAGCTTTGCCTCCGACTGATCCACGTCGGAGCTCAGCGGGATTTTTTCGAGCTTGGTCACGCCGTCTACCAAAAGGGCCACGTCAGCGCCGAACTGCTGCTCAAGGTCAGCCTGCGTCATCTGCGTGTCCTCAACGACGTCATGCAGAATGCCTGCGATAATGGTCTCCTTATCCATCTCCAGCTCTGCCAGGATGATGGCAACGTTCAGGGGATGAATGATATAGGGCTCCCCGGACTTCCTCGTCTGTCCCTCATGCGCTTTCTTTGCCGTCTCATACGCCTTGGCAATGGCGGTTACGTCGTCACTGGGATGGTATGTTTTGACACGCAAAATAAGCTCCTGATAGAGCTGCTCAGGAGTTTCAAATTCCTGTGGCTTCGCCAACGGACCATCATTATATTTGATGTCGTTTTTCTCTTCCGTCATACGCATTCGCCCCTAACTCTTGGTAACAGAATCTCATTTTGGCAAGACCGTTTTTCCGTCTCACCTCATTTAGCCAGAATTACTTTCCAGGATACGTAATCACTGCATCCAAACGATAATTTGCAATCTTTGCTCTTCCCTTTAAGCCGGCCAGCTCGATCAGAACCACAACGCCTGCAACGACGCCGCCAAGACTTTCCACCAGCTTGATGATGGCTTCCGTCGTTCCGCCAGTGGCAATCAGGTCATCCACGATCAGAACCCTCTGACCAGGTAAAATGCCATCCTTGTGCACCTCCAGCGTAGCCTGACCATATTCCAAATCATAGTCGATGCTGACGGTCTCGCAGGGAAGCTTTCCCTTCTTACGAATGGGAACAAAGGGCTTGTGAAGCTTATAGGCGATGGGGGTACCAAAAATAAAACCTCTGGATTCCGAACCAACCACCACGTCAAAATCCAAATCCTTTACCAAATCCGCCATGGAATCAATGGCAAGCTGAAATCCATCTGCATCCTGCAGTACGGTAGTAATGTCGCGGAAAATAATGCCTTCCTTCGGAAAATTCGGTATGGATCTGATGTAGGAATCGATGTCTCTCATGATTTTTCCCCCTTTGTGCATTAACTTTTAATAAGAACGAGCCTCCCCCCTAAGGGAAAAGCTCTATTTCTCATGCTTTGCTTATTTCATTGCCGGCAATTCGGACGCCGAAGTCTCTTAAACTGCCTTCTTACCACAACACTTCTTATACTTCTTGCCAGATCCGCAAGGGCAGGGATCGTTCGGATAAATCTTTGCGCCCTTGATGACGGTCGTGGAGGATTTCTGCTCCTTGTAGAGACGCTTTCTGGTCTCGTCGTCAAAGATGTCCTTCCATGCCTCCAGGTTGTACAGCCAATCTGCGTCTGCGGCTACCATGTTCTTGTAAAGAAGCTCCTTGTCAAAGCCAAGGTTTACCTCGGTATCCTCTTCCATTTCTTCGATGGGGTTCTGTGAGACAAGGCTGTCATTGATGCCATCCAGAAAACCGGTCATGGTCATAATGTCTACCTGAAAGCGCTCAGCGAGCTCCTTGACGGTGCCCTTTACCACTTCATCAGGATTCTTTAAAAGCTCTGCATAGATCGTCTGCTCACGCTTGAAATAAACGCCCCACAGTCTCTGAAGCTCGTCCTTGCCAAGCTTCTCGTTATAAGCCACGCTGCGCCATTTTTCTAAAAGTGCCATAATTTTCTACCATCCTTACTCTATTACAGGTCATTTGCCTGCTTCATTCCTGTTAACTTATAATAGTATATAACAAAAACTCCCCTAAATCAATAAAAACTTATTGATCCCCTTGCAGTTCCGTGTATTTTTAGTATACAATAGAATATATTTTAGAGAAGGTGAATACCAATGATGACAAAACATCATAAAAATACGATTCCAAACCCGCATAGTTCCTTGCCCAAAGGACTGGCGTTCCGGAAGGTGCGCGGCATTCTCGCGGGATGTGTCATGATCGCCGGATGCAGCCTTTTGGCAGGATGCGGCAAAAGCCTTCCGGCGGATGCAGACATTTTAGATGCGATCCCCATTGAGTCCTCCATGAACGCTTACGACCCGAATGGCACGGACAATCCAGAAAAGAACGCAGATTTCTCAGGAACGGCTACCGAAGCCTCCTTGGATCAAGCGTCTGAAATGCCTTCGGATGCCAACACGCAAACTCTCAAGGAGCCCGCATTGCCTAGCCTGGAAAAATTTTTGAGAACTGCCCTCTTACCCGTAGGAGAAACCGCCTATATCTGGGGCGGAGGTTGGAATGAAGAGGATACTGCTGCCGGAATAGAGGCTCGCAGCATCGGCGTCAGCCCGAACTGGAAAGCGTTTGCGGACGGCATAACCTCCGATTATGACACGAAAAAGACCCGCTATCAGATTCATGACGGGCTGGACTGCTCCGGCTACGTCGGCTGGGTCGCCTACAATACCTTCGAAACTGAGGATGGCAAGGAAGGCTATGTATATTCTTCCACGAAGACGGCAGAGACCTATGCCTCCTTTGGCTGGGGCGATTATCTTCCCGCCAAATCCGTCAAGGATTGGAAGCCTGGGGACATTGCCAGCATGAATGGGCATGTCTGGATCAGCCTTGGCACCTGCGAGGACGGCAGCGTTCTTCTCGTTCACTCAAGCCCTCCCGGCGTTCGGCTTTGCGGAACCGCTGCCTCCAAGGGCACCTCGGAGGCCGTAAAGCTTGCCACGGAATACATGAAAACCTATTATCCTGACTGGTATTCCCGCTTTCCTGACTGTGAATCGAAGAAAACCTATCTGGAAGGAACTTCGCAGATGCGTTGGAATGAAGAAACCTTCCCCGACTGCAAGGAACTACAGGCCATGTCACCGGCTGAGCTGCTAAAGTTCCTCTATTCTGAGAAAGACTGACAATATCATAGCTGACGTCAAAAATACCAAAAACAAAGGAGACCCCGCCCATGACCACCACCAATTCCGATCCTAAAGTAACCTCCTCTCCCAAGCATAACCAGGCCTCTTCCAATCCATCCAGCGGGGAGAAAAAGGAATATAAAATGACGGCGAAACGAATCGCCGCCATTCTTGGCATTATCATATTAGTTGCGCTATACGTCGTTACTCTGCTCGTTGCGATCTTTGATCGGAGCTCCTCCGGTCAATGGTTCATGATCTGCCTGATTGCCACCGTGACCGTGCCGCTCCTCATTTGGATTTACACCTGGATGTACGGCGTGCTGACCAATAAGCATACCTTTGCTTCGTTTGATATTTTGAATTCGTCTAAAACGAATTCTGAGGACACTTCCAAGACACCTAAGAAATAAAAGCGCTTTCTAAGCCTTCTCATTTACAGGCGCTCTCAAGTATGTTAGGAGCGCTCTGCCAGCGAAAGCTCTGCCAGTTCTGTTTCAACCTGCTCCTTGGACCGGAACACAATTCCATGGATTCCCAGCTTTCTTCCCGCTTCCACGTTCACGGGCAGGTCATCAATGAATACGCTCTCTTCCGGAAGCAGGGAATATCGCTCTAACAACAGACGATAAATCGCCGGATCAGGTTTTATGACCTTTTCCTTCCAGGAAAGGATTCCGCCGTCCATCTCCTCACGGAATGCCAATCCCGCAATGCTTTCTCTCTCAATCTTTTCCGAAAAGTTAGAGAGATAATAAACAGAATAGCCCTTTGTCTTAAGCTCCTTCACCCAGGGGATTGCATAATCCCGGATCCTTACGATGTCCGTCATGTCATCGAAGGCCTGATGGAGCTCTTTTTCTATCGCGGGATCGTTCTTAACAAATCCCGTCATGACCTCTTCGAAGCTCCAGGCACCGCGATCCAGCTCTGCCCATATGGGTGTCAGCACGCTTGCATTCGCAATGCGCTGAACCTCTTTCTCGGAAAAGCCCTTGTCTGCAAGAAACTCCGCCCAGCGAAAGTCCGTCAAGACATTTCCGATATCAAAGATCACGTTCTTTATCATGCACTCCTGCCGTCCTTTCTCTCGTCTTGAAGCTTTGCATCCCGTAAAACCTTGCTTTATCCATCTTTCCTATTCGTAATCCATGACAACGAACAACAAATCAAAGTTTTCCCTTATTTCTTTAACGGGCTCTCACGATAGATGATGTCCTGTCTTCTGGGACCGTTGCTGATCATGGTAATGGGATAGCCGATCTGCTTCTCAATAAACTCAATGTAGTTGCGGCAGTTCTCAGGAAGCTCCTCATACTTTGTAATTCCGCGAATGTCACACTTCCAACCGGGAAGGGTCTTCAGTACGGGCTTCGCCTTCTCGAGAAGATGTGTTACGGGGAATTCCGTGGTCACCTGTCCATCAATGTCATAGCCTACGCACACGGGAATCTCATCGAGATATCCAAGCACGTCCAATACCGTAAATGCAACGTCCGTGGTTCCCTGCAGACGGCAGCCATACTTCGATGCCACACAGTCAAACCAACCCATTCTGCGAGGACGGCCCGTGGTCGCACCATACTCACCGCCATCACCGCCGCGGCGACGAAGCTCATCTGCTTCCTCTCCAAAAATCTCAGAAACGAAAGCACCGGCTCCCACTGCGGAGGAGTATGCCTTACATACGGTAACTACCTGCTTGATCTCATAGGGCGGAATGCCTGCACCAATCGCACCATACGCTGCCAGCGTGGAGGAGGACGTTACCATGGGATAAATGCCATGATCCGGATCCTTCAGCGTTCCGAGCTGCCCCTCCAGCAGAATGGTTTTTCCATCCTTCAACGCCTGATTCAGGAAGGAGGAAACGTCGCATACGTACGGCTCGATCATCTGACGATACTCATGAAGGGTTTCCAGCAGCTCCTTAGGATCTATCTCGGGCTTATTGTAAAGATACTTCAGCGTCACGTTCTTTAACGCGCAAACATTCTTTACCTTCTCTTCCAATCCCTCTTCGTCAAACAGTTCATTTACCTGAAAGCCGATCTTTGCGTACTTATCGGAATAAAAGGGTGCGATACCCGACTTCGTAGATCCAAAGGATCTTCCGCCAAGACGCTCCTCTTCATATTGGTCAAAAAGAATGTGATAAGGCATTACGATCTGGCAACGATCGGATACCAAAATCTTAGGCATGGGAACGTTTCTCTCAACGATGGATTGAATCTCCTTGAAAAGAACGGGAATATTGAGTGCCACGCCGTTACCGATCACGCTGGTCGTATGTCCATAAAAAACGCCGGAAGGAAGGGTGTGCAATGCAAATTTGCCATAGCAGTTTACGATGGTGTGGCCTGCATTTGCGCCGCCCTGAAAGCGCACGATTATGTCCGCCTTCTCCGCCATCATGTCCGTGATTTTTCCTTTTCCTTCGTCGCCCCAGTTTGCTCCAACTACTGCTTTAACCATTTAGGTCCTCCTTCTTTACTCGGCCGCGCTTTTCTTGATCCCGCAGCCGTCAACTCATGCATCTCTATACGCTATCTGTTGCGGGCCTGATCGACCGGATCACTCCCTGCCATCCCAGCAATAGGTACAAAGCTTACTCTCATCAATTCCGACGGACTTCACCATGTCATCCAATCTGTGGAAGTGAAGCGTCGTGAAATTCAGTTGCTTACCGATCCGCATTACCATGTCATTATATTCATTCGTATTGGGATCAACATACTTTTTCAAATCAATCTTGAGTCCTTCCTGCTCCATTTCCTTCAGTACTCTTCTGGAAATCAGGTCCATCTCAGAGGTGGATCTGGAGAAGTTTAGGTACTTACAGCCAAACAGCAACGGAGGACAGGCCGGACGAATATGTACCTCCTTCGCACCGCTCTGATACAAAAACTCCGTCGTCTCGCGAAGCTGTGTTCCTCTTACGATGGAGTCATCAATGAGGAGCAGGCTCTTTCCCTGAATTAGGTCATGTACGGGAATCAGCTTCATCTTTGCGATCAGGTTTCTCTGCGTCTGCATCGTCGGCATAAAGGATCTCGGCCAGGTCGGCGTATACTTGATAAAGGGTCTGGAGAACGGAATTCCGGATTCATTCGCATAACCGATGGCATGAGCCGTTCCCGAATCAGGAACGCCTGCAACGATGTCCGGCTTAACGTGATCCCTTCCGGCGTCTCTTCTTGCCAGCGCAGCACCGCAATTATAACGCATCTGTTCTACGCTGATTCCCTCATATGATGAGGACGGATAGCCGTAATAAATCCAAAGGAAGGTACAAATCTTCATGTCCTTTCCGGGATTTACCAAAGTCTTTACGCCCTCCGGCGTTACCACCACAATCTCACCAGGTCCTAATTCCTTGCAATCCTCGTAGCCAAGGTTTAGGTAGGCAAAGCTTTCGAAGGAAACGCAATGCGCATCTGCCTTTTTCCCAATGACGACGGGCGTTCTTCCGAGGCGATCCCTCGCTGCATAGATGCCGATGGGCGTCAGAATCATGATGCTCATGGAGCCCTCAATGACTTCCTGCGCATAGCGGATGCCTTCCACGAGATTATCCTTTTGGTTGATCAGCGCCGCAACGAGCTCCGTTGCATTGATTTCGCCGCTGCTCATCTCCATGAAATGAGAAAGGCCATTGTCAAAGATCTGCTTTGTCAGTTTTTCGGTATTATTAATCTTACCCACGGTCGTAATGGCATAGGTTCCGTGGTGTGATCTCATGAGAAGGGGCTGGGGTTCATAATCAGAAATGCATCCGATTCCCAGATTGCCTTCCATGGAATTTACGTCATGGTCAAATTTTGTTCGAAAGGGAGCGTTTTCAATGTTGTGGATTGCGCGGTCAAAGCCCTTCTTCTTGCCATAGACTACCATGCCTGCGCGGCGCGTTCCCAAGTGGGAATGATAGTCCGTTCCAAAGAACAGGTCAAAGGTACAATCCTCTTTTGCAGCAACTCCAAAAAAACCACCCATAGTATGTCTCCTTGTATGAAAATTTTAAACATTGATCTCGGCTTTGACGCCAAGGAGGTCTTTGTTTGCGTCGAGAATGGGACGGATGACATTCTTTAAGAATGCGTCAACCTGAACGACGCTGCGGCCAACGTAACGGGAAGGATCCATGCATTTTTGGAGCTCCTCGAGGCTGAGGCCAAAGGCGGGATCAGCGGCGATGAGTTCAAGAAGGTTGTTCTCCTTTCCCTCTACCTTGACGTTGCGGCCGGCTTCCATGGAAAGCTCGCGAATGCGCTCATGGAGCTCCTGACGGTTGCCACCGTTCTTTACGGCATCCATCATGATGTTCTCGGTTGCCATGAAGGGAAGCTCGCTGCGAAGGCGCTTCTCAATGACCTTCGGGTATACCACAAGGCCGTCTACGACGTTCAGGCAAAGATCCAAAATGCCGTCAATGGCAAGGAAGCCCTCAGGAATGGAAAGTCTCTTATTTGCAGAGTCGTCCAGGGTCCTCTCAAACCACTGGGTTGCGGAGGTAATGGCAGGGTTCAGGGCGTCCACCATCACGTATCTTGACAGGGAAGCGATTCTCTCACTTCTCATGGGATTTCTCTTGTAAGCCATCGCGGAGGAACCGATCTGCGTCTTCTCGAAGGGCTCTTCCACTTCCTTCAGGTGCTGCAAAAGGCGAATGTCGTTGCTCATCTTGTGCGCGCTTGCTGCGATGCCTGCGAGCACGTTTGCCACCCTGGTGTCAACCTTTCTAGAATAGGTCTGCCCGGATACGGGATAGCACTGGGTAAAGCCCATCTTTGCGGCAATCATGGGATCAATCTTATCGATGGTCTCCTGATCTCCGTTAAAGAGCTCCAGGAAGGAAGCCTGCGTTCCCGTGGTTCCCTTGGAGCCGAGCAGCTTCATCGTGGAGAGTACGTGATCCAAATCCTCTAAGTCAAGGGAGAACTCCTGAAGCCAAAGGGTTGCGCGCTTGCCAACGGTCGTGGGCTGTGCGGGCTGAAAATGCGTGAACGCCAATGTCGGCTGTGCCTTATACTTCTCCGCGAAGTCAGCCAGCTCCTTCATGACGTTGATCAGCTTCTTTCGAACCAGCTTCAAGGCCTCCGTCATCACGATAATGTCCGTATTATCCCCCACGTAGCAGCTTGTCGCGCCAAGGTGAATGATGCCTGCTGCCTTCGGGCACTGCTGTCCATAGGCATACACATGGCTCATGACGTCGTGGCGAACAACCTTCTCGCGTGCCTGTGCCACGTCATAGTTGATGTCCTCGGCATGTGCCTTCAGCTCATCGATCTGCTCCTGGGTGATGACGGGCTTACCATTTTGGGAAAGGCCAAGCTCCATCTCCGTTTCAGCCAAAGCAATCCAAAGCTTTCTCCAGGTTCTGAACTTCATGTCAGGGGAAAAGATAAATTGCATTTCCTTGCTGGCATAACGCTCCGACAAAGGGCTCTGATATCTGTCAGTACTCATTTGATTTCTCCTTTTTTCAAAAACTGTCTGTATTCCTGATCACCATTCGTGTCATGATTACCCATAAATCAAGGTGCCCGCGCGGCCCTGTTTCTGGCCCACGGCTTTTCCCGTGCCGGCCCTCTTTTAGGCCCACTACATTTAAAGTGCCATAGCCCAAGGTGCCTGCGCCATTGCGGGCATAGCCTTGGGCCATGTTGATATTATGCTAATTTTTTACCGGTCAGGAGCTCATAGCCCTGCAGGTACTTGTCGATGGTCTTCTGAACAATCTCCTCGGGAAGCGTCCAGTCATGCTCGTGAGATTTCAGCCAGTCTCTTGCAAACTGCTTGTCGAAGGAAGGCTGTGCGTGTCCCGGTTCATATCCTTCTGCCGGCCAGAAGCGGGAGCTGTCCGGCGTCAGCATCTCGTCTCCGAGAACAATGTTGCCATCCTCGTCCAGACCAAACTCAAACTTCGTATCTGCAATGATAATGCCCCTGGTCAAGGCATAGTCTGCGCACTTTTTATATAATGCAATGGTGTAATCACGGAGCTTGCTTGCATATTCCTCGCCCTTGCCAGGGAAGCGCTTCTCAAGATATGCCACGCTCTGCTCATAGGAGATATTCTCGTCGTGGTCACCGATCTCTGCCTTTGTCGAAGGGGTATAGATCGGCTCAGGAAGCTTATCGGATTCCTTTAAGCCCTCGGGAAGCTTGATTCCGCATACCGTGCCATCCTTTACGTAGCTAGCCCAGCCGCTGCCAGTGATGTAGCCTCTGACAATGCACTCTACGGGAAGCATGTTCAGCTTCTTACACATCATGCTGTTTCCGTCGAATTTCGGCTGTCTGAAGAACTCAGGCATGTCCTTTACGTCTACGGAAATCATGTGATTCGGGATGATGTCCTTCGTCATGTCGAACCAGAATTTGGACATCTGCGTTAGTACGGTACCTTTCTTGGTCACAATGTTGTGAAGAATTACGTCAAAGCAACTGATGCGGTCCGTGGCAACCATGATCAGGCTGTCGCCGTTGTCATAGATCTCACGAACTTTTCCCTCTTTAATGGGCTTTAGCTCCTGCATTTTGTTTACCTCACTCTCTTAGAAATAAAAACCACTTAATAAGATAACCACGTTTCAAAAAAATTTTCAATAGAAAATTCCCAGAAATTTCAGCAAAAATCAACAATTTTTTTGTGGAATCATTCGCTAACGCTGAAGCGGTACTGATTCTTTAAGTTTTCACAAAGTCTGGCGCCTTCCTCCAGATATCGCCGCTCGTCCCCTGCTTCCTTGAGGTCACGCCGCTCCCTGAGCATCAGCTCCTCGGGCTGCAGCCTAAAGTCACGCCTAAGCTCCTCCATCTTCTTCTCAAGCTCCAGCGTCAGTTCATAATGCTCCATCTCGCCGGAAGCAAAGCTGACGTATTGGCTTTCAGGAAGATCCAGGCGCTTTGACGCCAGAAAGCAAAGATATTCCTCTTCCTTCCCTGAAATCCGATATGCCGAAAGGAAGCTGTCGCCGGCCTGACCATAAAGCATCAGCCTCGCATAGGCCACGCCCTTATTGTGATAAATGTTCGCCTTCAGCTCATCGCTCGGAATGGCCAGCCCCATCTCGCCGAACTCCTCCCATTTGATGAGCAGTCCGTCATAGCCGCGGATGGCCGCCACGTACTTTTTCTTCTTGCAGAGATAATCCACCTGCTCCTTCCGCTTTTCAATTCCTGACAGCCCCGCACCCTTTTTCAGAATTTGATCGACCTGGCGAATGGTTTCTCCGTCGTAGAGGCCGACATATTGCAAAATGGCGCATACAAAGGTACTCAGGGACCCCTGCCGGTGTACCATCGGATAAAGAAGGTCTGAGAGCTCTGGCAGTCCACAGCGCTCACGAATCCATTTCAGCAGCGTGTCACTCATGATGGAGCTGTCGAGAAGAAATGCATTCTCCTTTAGTCCATAGCACAGCTCCTCCATGCAATAGACTCTCAGCTCCAGCCCCTGGATCACATATGGAACGGAAGAATACTCTCCCACGCAAAGATATGCCTGCATAACTGCTGCCTCCTAGTCTAATGTTACGTCCATTTCCCAAATCCTGTTTTCCGAAATGCGAAACTCTCCAAACCCAAGATCCACAAACTGCGCGTGAAGGACATTTTCCGCCTTCATGCTAAGCTCCATCCGGATGCGGGATATGTCCCCGGCAAGGCCGTCCAACACCAGGGGATAAACGTTTTTCCCGCCGCCCACAAGACTCGTAACCGTTAATTCAACCGTCTGATCCTCACGCAGATAAAACTCCCGCGTGGTCGTCGCCTTTTTCCAATCCGTCCCGGCATCCAATAGTGCCAGATAACTGCTTTCACCCTGCTTGAAAATATTCATGCCAATATTGCTCTTTAGCTTGTCGTCCCCTAGGAAGACATAGTTTCCCGTAACCTCACTCGGTTGATAGAACTCCAGCATTCCATGGCAGGCGCCCTTGCAGAACAAATTGTTTCCGAGGAAGATTCTTCGGCGGTCACACAAAAACCGCAGCGACTCCTTCAGCCAATCCTCGGAGAAGTCGTCGCCGATCAGGAAGACGGAACCAACCCTCCCCATGCCAAGCTTTTCCTTCGCCAGCTCCAAGAAGGTGTGATCCAGAATCTGATTTCCGATCTCCTCCTTCGTTGCGAGGGATTCCCTGGTCGGGAATTCCTCCTCTTCCCTGTGAATAAAGGTGACAACAGGCTTCGTCCTTCGATTGCACTCCATCCGATAGCAGATCATCCTATTTCCCTGATAATGAAAGAGAACGGATGGCTCCTTCCAAAGCTCTCCCGATTGATGTACCAAATAGTCATAATAGCTTTCCTGATGGGACTGATACAGAATCTTCTCCGCCTTCAGGCGAAGGTTTGCCGCAACCTTATCCAGGACTGCCGTGACCGACTGATCCATCTGGTCGCAGGTGATCATCAGCGCCTCAATTTTCTCCGTTCCGGCTACGCCCTGCAGCATGCCAAGGCTCCGCTTAAAGAACAGCGTAAGCAGTGCCACGGGATCATATTCCTTCCCGTCAATCTGAATGGCCTCGCCGTTCAAAGCCAGCTGAAGCAGGTTTTCTACCAAAATCCCCTGTTGCTCCTCCGCATACTGCAGTGCTTCTTTTCCGTAATACCACTGGTTTACGCCTGCGCGCTTGCAGAGCACCGTGGGAATGCTAAAGGACTCCGATCCGGCCACGGAGGAGACTGTCTCCACCTGACTGCCGGCAGCGTTACAATAGCTGATCTGTGCATAATTCCAGTCCAAATCATAGCCCACGATTAATTTCTGATGATTGCCAATTTTTAGCATCTGCGTCCTCCCCGAAGGCTCCGCCTTATCTCATGGTAAAGAGCTTCTCGCCGCAAAATTCTTTGAAATAATACTGTTCCAGCTGCTCGTCCAGGGCATCCCCGTCGCGCATGCCTTGATGAATGACCATGTCGTTGATCATGCCGTACTTGGTTCCCGCATTTTCCTTCTCGGTCTCATAGCCCTGCAGGCTTCCGCTGACCGTCATGGTCTCCTCGCCGTCATGCTCCTCCGTGATATAATATTGCAGCGTCTCCCCGAAGAACAGCACAAACTCCCGACAGCAAATTCCCCAGAAGACGTCACGCATGTTCTCCGATAGGTATTCCTGTGCGGGGCCGCCCTCCTGCGTAATGACGTAATGGATGCGGGCGCGTCCTCCCGGCTTCGTGCGATACTCCACGATCACCTTGTCCGCAAGCTCCCCAAGCAGGTGTTTTTGATGCTTCAGCTTACGATAGAACTCAAAATGAATTTTCTCTGACATCATCTCGCGAAGGAAGGCATCGAGCATCCCGTCTACTTCGCGGGAAATTTCGGACGGGTTCTCCGCATAAAACTTCAGAAACGCCAGTTTGCAGACCTTCGGCAGTCCTCCCTCCCATCGGGCACTGTCCAGCATGGTTCGCATGCAAACGCCGTCCACGGGCTTCTCCCGCACGAAATAATCATAGCTCCCCTGAATGACGTACGCCTTAATCACGGACGATTCCCCGGCATTGCGATAATAATCCTCGAAAATCACGGAGCGCTCCGAAACATAGCCGCCCGTGTAGATCATCTGAACCAAAATGCGTTCTTCCAAGGCAGTCACGTCCAAGGAATTTTCCTGCATCTCTTTCCATAGGTCACGAAGCTCCCTCAGTCGCCCCTGTCCATATTTGCTAAGATAATCCAAGGCAGACGCCGATGCCTTGCCCCGATGGAGCAAATAATCCGCTGCCGCCGTAATGCTGGCTTCCTCTCCGCTTCCGTTCGCCAGAAGACTTCCAAGCAGTCTCGCCAAGGTATTTCCATCCATAAAGTATGGGCCAAGCTCCTGCATCCATGCATAGGCCAAGGCATAATTGCCGCGAAGCACCGCATACCTTGCGACCTCCATCCGCTCTGCGAGCGTCAGGGAAATACCCGCAAACTGCATCAATACCTCGTCCATCTTCTCCAGCTTTTCTTCCTCGAAAAACTGCTTTAGCAGGCGAAGGCAAAAGGCTTTTTTCGTCTCAGGTGCAATTCCGTCCCATGCACATAAACGCAAGGCTCTCTCTGCAAGATCCTCCTCCAAGGGTCCTTCCTTCGCACGCCCAATCAAATACAGGTCAAATTCAGGTACAAACACGTTTTTGTCCGTAAGCTCCGCAAGGAAGAGCTCCGGCTGCAAATACGGTTCCACTTCACTGGAGATCTCCTTCGTGAAGCGATTGCCATAGGCATCCTCAAAGAGCAGGGTATACTCCTCTCCATAGATGGGCGCACAGGCCTCCCCGCCCAGAATGGGATATTCCAGTCCCTGCCGGCTTCCCTTTGCATACAGAATGACCTTCTTCATCCGCTCATCCTTGACCCGAATCTTCGTTGCAAAGACCAGACGGATGATTGTTTCCGCATTCTGCTCCGTAATCATTTCCGAAGTCAGCATTCTTGTATAAATTCTTGCCAAATGCTTATTGATCCTGCCCTTTGCGACCTGCTCCGTCACAAAATCACGGCACTTTAACACATATTTATCATACACGTCCGCAAACAGCACCTTATTGTCAAGCACGTAATCATACAGGAAGGCGCTGCGCTCATAATCCAGTTTATTCTGGAGAGAAAAGTACAAAACGGCTGCCTTTGGCAGATTCTTCCGCTGCTCCGGATCAAGGGAGGCCATAAAAGCTTCATACAGATTGGTCAGGCGAAGCTGCTCCTCCACGCCCTTCTCATACCATGGCAGTGCCTTCGGTCCGATCACGCCTCCCCTTAAATACTGCTCGCAGAGGAACCTGACGATGCGTGCGTCCTTCCGCTTCTTGTACAGACTCTCAAGAATTCTGCAAAGGATCGGAGAATACTCCTTGTTCTTCTCCATCAGCTCCAAAAAGCGTTCCGCCAAATCCGGGCTAAAATAATCCTGACGAATGCCAAAGAACAGCACCTGCCGTTCAAAGCCGCCAAGCCTTCGAAGCAACGCAGGATTGCTCAGATAAGCCTGCAACGCCTCCACGTAAATGACATAGCTTCTGCAGCCCAATTCAAACTGCCGTTCCATAAACCGCAGCTTCTCGGCAGGCCTTCCGGAAAACTCATCGGAAAGATATAACAGCAGCCATGCGATTCTCCAGGATTCCGGATTCTTGTGATAAAGGGCAGTCACCTCTTCCGTTACCCTTTGGATTTCCTCCTCATCCCTGCTGATCAGGGTCGTAAGGTAGAGATAATATGCCCAGAGCTCGTCCGTATATTTTCCCTTTTGGTCCATTAGGTCCACGGCATGCTCTAAAAGCCATTTTGCTTCATTTTGGGCATCCTCCGTAATCAGAAGCTGCGCCTTAAACAGACATGGCATCGGATCCGTCTCATCTATGGTGATCAGCTTTTCCACAAGATCCCTGGTTCCGGAGAGCCAGCTGGACAACCCAATCTTCCGCGTCCGAAACCGAACGTATTGCTTCATAATGTCAACAATGGCCTGCTCGCGCTCCAGTCTTGTCGCATTGACAAGATGCGTCATGCTGTTATTGACAAGCACCTCCACCTCAAGGCTCGTAAAGGAATTAAAGAATATAAGCTTCCCCTTGTTAACGCCCTCCCCAAGCTTTGACGGGTCCACGTAAAACGTCACCTTTGCGCGATTTCCGAAGAAATCTGACGCCGTAAGGAGCTCCTTCTCCAGGACAAGAAAGCTTCCCTCGCACTCCACGTTGAGCGCCACGTAGCCCCAACCGCTTTTCGTAACGTTCAGCTCCTGTCCATTTGGATGCCATTCGCCTTCCACGGGCTGGAAGTCCACCGTGATTTGCGGCGTGTCCGTCTGGAATTCCACGAACTGCTTCTTGCAGGCATGAATCAGGAATTCCTCCATATTTTGTTCCTGCTTGGGATATGCCGAAAGCCCGCGCCAAATGACGATTTCTTCCGGCACGTCCTTTTCCAGAACGCTGACAAAGGATTTGGAATAAAAAAGGGATAGCGCCTCCTGCCAATTCTCCTTGGCAAGCTTCGCAAATTCTGACAAATTCTGAATGGGACCTGCGGAGCTTTCTACCTGTCCCGCCACGCAGGTCACTTCAAAGGGAATCGAATACTCCCCGAGATTACTGATGATGCGAAATGCGCCCTTTACCGACTCTCCCGCCTCAATGCATGCACCATGAAAGACATAGGAGATTTCCGCTTCTCGTCCGGAAAACTCCGGCGTCAGGCATTCCATGCGATAATCCGTGGAAAAAACGCTACCCGTGCCCACGGAACCGTCCTCTCCGCGTACCCAGAAGGTCCCTTGATAGGGTTCTCCGGGCAAAACGGAAAACTCAATGGTAGCTTGTGAAAAATCAAGAGCTCCTGTCTCGCTGCCATAATTTCCGCCTAGAACTTCATCTATGACCTCTCTCACGGTAACAACCTCCTAGTTTTCCTGTCATAAATGCATTTGCAATACGCAAAATGCCTACATTTCATCATATCAAAAAATCATTCCAGATTCAAGCGATCCCTGACCACGTGAATGGACCAAACAAACAAAATGACGGCAAAAAGCACGCTGACAAGAAGAGTGGTAAAATACTTATCATTTGCAAGCGACAGGCTGATGCCAGCGTCAATTTCTCCGCTCATGCGTCCAACCGTCATGCCAAGATTCAGGATGCCTGACACGATGGACATCAGCATGCGGATTCCAAGATAAGCGATGATGCCCATGAGCCCCTTATTCTTCCAGGAATACTGGCCAAGCGTGATGGCACCATACAAAATGCTGATATTGGCAAATGGGGTAATGAAAAACATCAGGAGCAGCATAATTCCCGAGCTCGTAAGCTTCATTCCCGTAAATTCCTTGATATAGCCAAAGAAGATTTCTAAGGTATCCTTGATGCTGGTAATGATGGTTCCAATGCTGACCCCACGCACCTCGGCAAATCCAAGCAGCATCAAAAATGCAACCATTAACGTCATGGCGATCGTCATGATCAGCATCCAAACGCCGCCCGTCACGACCTTTGCGATCAAAATGTCCGACGATTTTACGGGAAGCGTATGCGTCAGATATCCCTCATCCGAATACATGCTCTTATAAAAACGAAAGCCAAGATAAATCATAAAGCCAACGCTTAAGCCAATCAGCATGCCCGAGTAGGACAAAAGTCCGAGGAAGCCCAAAATCGCCCCCACAATGGGAATCATGGGATTTCTCATGTCATCCGGCGCAAGCATTCCATGAAACAAAGGGGATACAAGATAGATGGCACCGAGAATCGTCACACAGGCTGCAATGATCAGCAGCAGTCCACCTACTTTTGAAGTTCTCTGAAATTCGTGCTTAAACAATTTGCCTAACATGCGAACACCTCCCTAAAATATGCGTCTACGGATTTTCCCTGCTGCTCACGGATGGCGGCAGCGGAAGAATACAGAATCAGCTTCCCTTGACGCATGAAAAGCACCTCGTCCAAAATCTGTTCAATGTCACTGATCAAATGCGTTGAGATCAGGATGGAGGCATCTTGATGATAGTTATTCAAAATGGTCCGCAAAATATAGTCTCTGGCAGCAGGGTCTACGCCAGCGATGGGCTCATCAAGAACATAGAGCTCCGCCCTGCGGCTCATGACAAGAATCAGCTGCACCTTTTCCTTGTTGCCCTTGGACAGCGTCTTCATCTTTGCCCTCGGGTCGATTCGAAGATCCTCAAGCATTTTCATGGCCGTCTCGCGGGAAAAATCTTCATAGAAGTCCTCAAAATAATCCAAAACGGCATTGATATTGTCGCCGGGCGTTAAATAGGTTCGATCTGGCAAATAGGAAATCCTCGCCTTTGTTTCCGGTCCAATCTTTTCTCCCGAAAGGAGAATTTCTCCGCTCGTCGGCCGAAGAATACCATTAATCATCTTAATCAGCGTCGTCTTCCCGCTTCCGTTCGGCCCTAATAGTCCAATGATCTTTCCCTTCGGCAGGGAAATAGAAAGCTGATCCACGGCGTTAATGTTATAACCATAGCTTTTAGTAACGTTTGAAAGCTCTAAAAAGTCGTACATACTAACCTCCTCAGGGCATCATTCCCTACATACTATACTAATAGAATCCTACATTTTGTCAATCTTTTTCCTCGGCTTTCTTATACGGCTACCTGGATTTCCTTTTCGCCTTTTTAGGTAGCTTTTTTCTTTGGTGCCTCCTGACATAAGCTACCTAAATTTGCTTTTTCGCTTTTTAGGTAGCTTTTTTTCTTAGTGTCTCCTGGCAAAAGCTACCTATATTTGCTTTTTCGCTTTTTAGGTAGCTTTTTTTCTTAGTGTTTCCTGGCAAAAGCTACCTAATCTGCCTTTTCGCCCTTCTTGGTAGCTTTTTCCCTTCGGGCCATCTGGCAAAAGCTACCTAATCTGCCCTTTTCGCCCTTCTAGGTAGCTTTTTCCCTTGGTGCCTCCTGACAAAAGCTACCTAAATTTGCTTTTTCGCCTTTTTAGGTAGCTTTTTCCCTTCGGGCCATCTGGCAAAAGCTACCTAATCTGCCCTTTTCGCCCTTCTAGGTAGCTTTTTCCCTTTGGACAATCTAGAAAAAGCTACCTAATCCGCCCTTTTCCCCTTCCCGGGTAGCTTTTTCCCTTCAGATCAACCGACAAAAGCTACCTAATCCGCCCTTTTCCCCTTCCCGGGTAGCTTTTTCCCTTCGGGTCAGCCGCCGAAAGCTACCTATTCCGCCCTTTTCCCCTTCCCGGGTAGCTTTTTTCCTTCAGATCAGCCGCCAAAAGCTACCTATTCCGTTTTCTGCCTGTACCTTCAAAAACTATCATTTATCAGAATATGTTGAATAGCATTAACTGAATAAAGAGAAAACGCATATTATGAATATAAAGTTGGTTGATAGGAATTTTGTTATATGGTGTCAAATAGGAATCATGTGTTGCAAGTATCGGAAACATCGTTTCCTTCTTTAGAACAATCCTCTAAAACATCACTTCCCGATATGGAACGATCTTCTAAAATGTCTCTTTCCGAGATGGAACAGTCTTCAAATATGTCACTTTCAAAAAGGGAACGGTCTTCGGAAAATGTGATAAACATAAATGAAAATAGCTCTGGCAGCTTGAAGATCATTGTCACTTCTTCTTTGGGACTTTTGCCCGTGCAGGGTGCCACGGTACGAATCACTTATACGGGGGATACGGATGCGGTTCTGGAGACCCTGGTGACGGATGGATCAGGACAGACAAAGGTCGTTTCCATCCCCGCGCCGAGCCTTGCCTATTCACTCGCGCCCGAGCAGCCACAGCCCTATTCGGAGCTGAATGTCACGGTCACGGCACCTGATTATGAGGATACGCTGATTTCCGGCATTCAGATCCTGCCGGGCGAGCTTGCCCTGCAGACGATTCGCCTGCGTCCGCTGTTTCTTCCCGAGACACCAGAGGGCACGGAAACCTTTGTCATTCCTGCTCACACGTTGTTTGGCGACTATCCCGCAAAGCTCCCGGAATCAGAAATTAAGCCGTTACCAGATACCGGTGAGATCGTCTTAAGCCGCGTCGTCATTCCGGAGTATGTCATTGTTCATGACGGCGATCCCGCGGACGCTTCCGCCCCGAACTACTATGTCCGATACAAGGATTACGTGAAAAACGTGGCCTGTAATGAAATCTACTCCACCTGGCCCGAAGCTGCCATTCTTGCGAACGTGCTGGCAATTCAATCCTTTACGCTCAATCGCGTCTATACGGAATGGTATCGATCCAAGGGATATAACTTTACCATCACCTCTTCTACGGCCTACGACCAGAAATGGGTGAACGGGAGAAATATTTTCGAGAACGTCAGTCGGATCGTGGACAATGTCTTTGCGAATTATGTTTCCAAGCCAGGCGTGCGCCAGCCCATTTTCACTTCCTATTGCGACGGGAAACAAACCTCCTGCCAGGGGCTCAGTCAATGGGGCTCGAGGTACCTTGCGGATGAAGGCTACAGTGCCATCGAAATCCTGCGCTATTATTATGGGAATGAGGCCTATCTGAATACGGCCTCCCAGATCTCCGGCGTTCCCTCCTCTTATCCGGGCTACGACCTGCAAAACGGCTCCTCCGGAGAAAAGGTTCGCCAGCTCCAATCCCAGCTAAATCGCATCAGCCAGAACTATCCCGCCATTCCCTCACTCGTTCAGGATGGCATTTATGGTCCGAAAACCACGAATTCCGTGCGTATTTTTCAGCAGATCTTCGGCCTGCCTGCGACCGGGATCACTGACTATGCGACCTGGTACAAAATCTCGGAAATCTACACGGGCATCACTCGCATTTCCGAGCCCGGTGCTTACTAAAATCTTAATTCACGGGGTTCCCGGCAGAGCCATATGCCTTCTGTCGACACAAGCCTTGCCATGCGTTCAACGACACAAACCTTGTCATGCGTTCAACGACACAAACCAGGAAGCAAGCCTCTATCCCCCATGCCGGTTCGGCGGGAATTCTTTATCCCCGATACTGGCTCGGTGAAATTCCAAAGGCTGACCGAAAATTTCTAAGGAACACGGAATAATCTCCAAAACCCGTGCTCTGATAGACGCTTGTGATGCTCTCTCCCTTTTGGAGCAGCTCACAGGCGCGAATGAGGCGTTTATTCATCACAAACTCATGCGCCGTAACGCCTGTCAGCTCCTTGAATTTCCGCAGGAAATGATATTTGCTGACATGAACGTGCTCCGCAAGCTGTTCCAGCGTGATCTGCTCCTCCAGATGCTCTTCCACATAGGCATTTACCTTTTCGACCAAGGGATGCTGTGCCACATACTCACCCGAGAGAAGCGATTCCTTCCGCGCGCACAATAGATTCAAATGTGAAAAAAACAAGGTCAGATACCCCCTGTCCATGGCACGGCGAATCCCCGTGGAGGCGCCGTCCATGGCCAGCTTTAAGAGATACCCACGCAGCATTTCCTCATAATACACGGGGAAATGCCATGCCCGCGAATCCTGAATTCGAAAGCATTCCGTTAAATCCATGTTCTCATCCGTAAGGCGCTTCAAGAACGCTCCCGTCACCCAAAGAATGATGCGCTTCGAATTTTCCCCCCTGCCTCCCGTCGGCTGATATTTATGCATGACGTTCTGATCGATCAGCAGGAAATCTCCCTTATGCAACAGGTAGCTCTGCGTCTCCACCATGGAGGAATACTCCCCCTCCAGGACATATAGAATTTCATAGAAATTATGATAATGAAAGGCCATGGCTCCCGTGGGCACGCCCTCCTTTTCATAAACCTCATAATCTCCGTCAATCAGATATTGCCGCTCCTCCGTTGCAGGGAGCCGCCGAATGTGCCCACTGCTCAGCTTCTTTTTTTCTTCCCTCTCCATAAAGGCTCCTTTATATGCAGCAATTTTTACATGTTTTCAAGCAATTTATATTCTTTTCTTGCATTTCTAGTTCGATTATACTAAGAACAGATCAGGGTTGCAAGCAATATTTCAACCTAAAACCAAACAAATAAGGGCGGCAAACAGCCCCTCAGCAATGAAAATCAGGAGGATAAAACAATGCAGATGACATTACGTTGGTACGGCAGCAAGTATGACACAGTGACTTTGAAGCAGATCCGTCAGATTCCCGGAGTAACCGGAGTAATCTCCACCCTTTACGGAACCGCTCCCGGAGAGGTTTGGGAAATGGAGGACATTCTTGCCCTCAAGAAAGAAATTGAGGATGCCGGTCTCCAGCTTGTCGGCATTGAGAGCGTCAACGTGCATGATGCCATCAAGGTTGGCACGCCTGACCGCGACAAATATATTGACAATTACATCACCACGCTGGAGCGTCTGGGACAGGCCGGCATCCACATGGTATGCTACAATTTCATGCCCGTCTTTGACTGGACCAGAACCGAACTTGCACGCGTTCGTCCCGATGGCTCCACCGTTCTCGCCTATACGCAGGAGGCCGTAGATGCCCTGAATCCCGAGGACATGTTTGCTTCCATCAGCGGCGATTCCAACGGCGCCATTCTTCCCGGTTGGGAGCCCGAGCGCATGGCACACATCAAGGAGCTCTTCGAAATGTATAAGGACGTAGATGATGAGAAGCTCTTCGCAAACCTCAAGTATTTCCTTGAGCGCATCATGCCCGTCTGCGACAAGTATGACATCAATATGGCGATTCATCCCGATGATCCCGCTTGGAGCGTATTTGGTCTTCCCCGTATTATCATCAACAAGCAGAACATTCTTCGCATGATGAAGATGGTGGACAACCCGCACAACGGCGTCACCTTCTGCTCCGGCTCCTACGGCACGAACCTTGAGAACGATCTTCCTGACATGATCCGTTCCCTGAAGGGCCGCATCCACTTTGCTCACGTTCGCAACCTGAAATTCAACTCTCCTACTGATTTTGAGGAGTCCGCGCATCTTTCCAGCGACGGCACCTTCGACATGTATGAGATTATGCTTGCCCTTTATGACATCGGCTTTGAGGGTCCCATCCGTCCTGACCATGGACGTATGATCTGGGACGAGGTAGCAATGCCTGGCTACGGCCTCTACGACAGAGCGCTCGGTGCCACCTACTTAAACGGCCTTTGGGAAGCCATCTGCAAGTCACACAAATAGTTTGCATTGATTAGCAAAGGGTACGGTGAAGATGGTGGGACAGTCTGCACGACACGCTCGTTTTCTACTCGGGCCGAGCGCCTTATTTGCTGCCATTCGCGCTTGTTTCCCGCTTCGCGGGTACGCGCATGTCGCAGGCTTCGCCTGCGATCCGAGCAAAGCGAGGACGAGCTGCTTTTGAGCTCGCAGGTGGCAGCGGCTAAGCTCAGCCCTCCTGAAGAAAGCCTCGCTATTGTCTTAGCAGATCTGTCCACCCCATCCCCACCTGTAACCTGCATGTTCATATTCGAAATGCAAACTATTTTATGAGAGCTCTTAAACTAAAATTATAAAGTTTATTAATACACAGCCATTTTGCGGCAGAAAGTGTGAGAAGGATGAAATTAACATTAAAGGGAATTCGTGAGGGAAAGGCTGAGTATCTGGCAAAGGGTTATCAGCTTCCTGAATTTGATTATGATAAGGTGAAGAAGAATACCTATGAGCGTCCGGTTTGGATTCACTTCGGAGCAGGCAATATTTTCCGTGCCTTCCAGGCGAACGTCATGCAGAATCTTCTGAATAAGGGGATCATGGACGTAGGTCTGGTGGCGGCTGAGGGTTATGACTATGAGATCATTGAAAAGAGCAATCGCCCTCATGATAATTTAAGCCTGTTGGCTACGCTGAAGGCCGCAGGCACCGTTGAAAAGACGGTCGTTGGGTCCATCATGGAATCCTTGATTCTGGATTCTGAGAATGAAGCAGAATATAACAGACTGAAAGAGATCTTCCGCAATCCCAGCCTGCAGATGGCAAGCTTTACCATCACCGAGAAGGGCTATAGCCTGGTAAACGGCAAGGGCGAAGTACTTCCTGGTGTTGCTGAGGATTACGTGAAGGGGCCTCAAAAGCCCGGCAGCTATCTTGGCAAGGTAGTCTCCCTCCTTTATACCCGTTTTCAGGCAGGAAAGCTTCCCATCGCCATGGTCAGCATGGACAACTGCTCTCACAACGGTGACAAGCTGTATGCAGCCGTAAATGCTTTTGCTGAAAAATGGACGGAGAATGGGCTTGCTGACAAGGAATTTCTTGCCTATGTCAATGATAAGGCCAAGGTCTCCTTCCCTTGGAGCATGATCGACAAGATCACCCCAAGACCTGATGCAAAGGTGGAAAAGATGCTTTTGGAGGATGGCATGGAGAATCTTGAGCCCGTCATCACCTCCAAGAATACCTATATTGCTCCCTTTGTAAACGCTGAGGAGTGCGAATACTTAGTCATTGAGGACTCGTTCCCGAACGGCAAGCCTCCCATCGACAAGGGCGGCATTATCTTCACCAACCGCGAAACCGTGGATAAGGTTGAAAAAATGAAGGTTTGTACCTGCTTGAATCCCCTTCATACGACCCTCGCCGTATATGGATGCCTTCTGGGATATACCCTGATTGCAGATGAGATGAAGAATCCCCTGCTCAAGAAATTTGTGGAGACCGTCGGCTATGTAGAAGGGCTTCCCGTTGTTGTGGATCCTGGCATCATCGCTCCCAAGGACTTCATTGATGCCGTAGTCAACGTTCGAATTCCTAACCCATTTATGCCAGACACGCCGCAGCGAATTGCTACGGACACCTCCCAAAAGCTCGCCATTCGTTTCGGCGAAACCATTAAGGCCTATGACAAGCGTTCTGACTTAAAGGTCAGCGACCTAAAGTTCATTCCCCTCGTATTTGCGGGATGGCTTCGCTATCTCATGGCCATTGACGATCAGGGAAATACCTTTACGCTCAGCCCCGATCCGCTTTTGGACGTTGCAACGCCTTATGTTGCCGGCTATGAGCTCAGCAATGCGCCGAAGGATCTTTCCAAGCTTGATGAGCTGCTAAAGAATGAAAAGATCTTTGGCGTAGACTTAATCAAGATTGGCATGGCTGACTTAGTGAAGGATTATTTTGTACAGCTATCCTCCGGAAAAGGTGCCGTAGAAGCCACGCTGAGGAAATATTTTGGCGCATAATTTTCACTGCTTACTACTTTTCAGAGTATTGCAACAAGTCTGCTTAAGTTTTATAAATTATTTGGCAAAGCTATTACAATAAAGGTATCATTTTCAAACTAAAGAGAGGGTGATACCTTGAAAAACTTGTATACGCTTCGCCGACAGGCCGGATTAACTCAACAAGCCTTGGCTGATCATTTTCATCTCAGCCAGCAGACAATTTACAAATATGAGCGCGGCCATGCCGAGCCCGACATTGAGACCTTGAAGAAATTTGCAGAATTTTTTGGTGTTTCCGTTGATTATCTGATTGGTAAGGAAAACGCCACAAATGATGCAGAGATGGATTTCACCTTAGATGAAAAAGAATTGGTCTCCAAATTCAGAAAGCTGACGCCCGACCTTCGTCTCGCGTTGTTTGCGTTCGTTAACTTTCTGACAGAAAAGAAATAAAAAAATTGACCGCATCGCCTGTCAGGGTGATTGCGGTCTTTTTGATATTCACATGCGTCTTATCTCAATTTTAAGTTCGCCGTCCATGAATGAATACAATCAGTTCATGTGCCAAGAGCGGCATGGCGGCAAGTCCCGTAAGCATCCCCCACTCGCCCAGACTTAAGGGAACGGTTCCAAATGCATGCACGAGGAACGGAACCTCCGTCACGGCCAGTTGTAAAAGAAAGCCTAGTCCAAAGGCCAGCAACATCACTTTATTCTTCAAATGCTTCATGCAAAAAATGGATCTGTTCACGTCCCTCATTCCAATCGCATGAAACAGCTGGCACATTCCCAAAACGGTAAATGCATAGGTTTGACCGCGAATCAGAAAGTCCTCCTTTTCGAGTGCGCATTTAAGAAGCGCCAGCCTTTCCGTCCAGGATGAGGCCTCTCCCATCATTGATAACACAGGCAAGAAAAATGCCGTTAAACTAATGCCGGCAATAAGCAGACCATAAAAGCAGGTACATCCCAATCCGCCTCGCGAAAAGAGACTCTCCTTTGCCTTCCGCGGCGAGCAATTCATCAATGCGCTCCCGTCATTTTGGTCAACGCCAAGGGCAAGGGCGGGAAGGGAGTCCGTAATTAGGTTGATCCAAAGCACGTGGCTGCTCTTTAGGGGAGAGGCAAAGCCGCAGGCCACGGCTACAAACATGGTCAAAAGCTCTCCTAAGTTGGAGGACAGTAAGAAAATCACGGACTTTCTAATGTTTTCATAGACTCCCCTGCCCTCTTCAATTGCGCGCTCTATCGTTGCGAAATGATCGTCCGTGAGCACCATGTCCGCGGCCTCCTTCGCCACGTCCGTCCCACTTCTTCCCATGGCAATCCCGACGTCTGCCGCCCGCAGCGAGGGCGCATCATTGACGCCATCTCCCGTCATGGCAACGATTTTTCCCTGCATCTGCAATGCCTTGACGATCCTCATCTTTTGCGCCGGCGTCACTCTAGCAAAAATGCGGAGCCGATGCCGTTCCATGGAATCCGAAAGCGCCTTGTCAGAAAGTGCTTCCAGCTGCATTCCCGTCATACACTGTTCTTCCTGCCCTGCAATGCCAAGCTGCTTTCCAATGGCCAGGGCAGTCGCCGCGTGATCGCCGGTAATCATAATGGTATCAATGCCTGCTTTCTTAAGGACCCCGACGGCTTCTGCCGTCTCAGGCCTAGGCGGATCTCCCATGGCAACTAAACCCAAGAAGGTCCAGGCGTCCTCCTTACTGGTCCTTCCACCCCTTTGCATGGCAAGCGCCAGCGTTCGATACGCCATGCGCGAGAGATCCTCTGTCGCCTTTTGAAGCTCTAACCGATTTTGTTCTGTCAAAGGCTCTAGTTTACCTTGCTTATAAATGGTTTGACAGCATCGCAGTACAACGTCAGGCGCTCCCTTGCGATAGGCAATGCTCTCGCCCGCTCTTCGATGAAACGTTGTCATTTGCTTCGTCTCCGAGGAAAATGGCAGCTCATCCACGCGAGGAAGCTCCTGCTCTAGCTTTTCCCGAACCAACCCATATTCGCTTCCAAGCTGAAGAAGAGCCAGCTCCGTAGGATCGCCCACCCTCCCCTGCAAAACCGCATTATTGCAAAGTACCATCGCACGCAAATATTCCGATGGCGGCTCGGCTGCCTGACAATCCATGCCAGCCTTACCTGCCTCAGTCTGTCGCATAAGATAAGCCTTTTGATTCACTAAGGCTTTTCCCTGTGTGGGCCGAAAACTTCTTAGCCTTCCGTCCCAATATCCCATCTCCACGGTCATCTGATTCTGCGTAAGCGTTCCCGTCTTATCAGAACAAACCACGTTGACGGAGCCCAAGGTTTCAACGCAGGGGAGCCTTCGCACGATGGTCCCTACCCTGACAAGCCTTGTCACGGACAGGGCAAGGCATATGGTTACAACGGCTGGCAGCCCTTCAGGGACGGCTGCCACGGCAAGAGAAATCGCCGTGATCAGCATGGTAAAAACATCCCGCTTTTGCAGCACGGCAATTCCAAACAGCGTTGCACATAGCAGAATGGACAAAAAGCTTAACACCATTCCAAGCTCCCCAAGTCGTCTTTGCAGGGGCGTCGGTTCCTCCTTGTCCCGATGAATCATCCCTGCGATTTTTCCAAGCTCCGTCTGCATGCCAACAGCCGTTACCGTTCCGCGCCCTTTCCCTCCAACTGTCATGGTAGATGCATACGCCATGTCATTTCTCTGCTTCCTGACGGGCATGGATTCTCCCGTGAGCGCCGCCTCTTCCATTCTTAAGTCTATTGCTTCCACAAGCCTTAGGTCAGCTGGCACCCTGTCTCCCGCCTCCAGACAAACCAGATCTCCCACCACGACCTCGGAGGCTGGAATCTGCCGTTCCCTTCCCTCCCGAAGAACCGTTGCCATGGGACTTTGTAATCCCTCCAATGCCTCCAATGCCTTTCTGGCCTTACCCTCCTGCACCAGCCCTACACAGGCATTGAGCAGCACCACGACGCCGATGATTGCGGCATCACTGTTTTCCTTAAGCAGAATCGAAACAAAGGCCGCCACCATGAGGACATAAATCAACGGATCCTGCAGCTGTTCCCAAAATCTTACTGCCAGGCTTTTTCCCTTTGGCTTCTTTAGTTCATTTTTTCCGTTCCTCGAGAGCCGCTTTGCCGCTTCCTTCTCTGACAGCCCCAGACCTTGGTTCTCCATGCTTCCCTCCGTGGGGATTTTCAGCTTTCCTTCATGCTTATGCAAAAAAAGGACCAGCCATGCATTTATGGCCAGTCCTTTTCTTATTTATTCATGCTCTATCTTGTTTTTATCCTGTCCTGCAGTTTTCGACGTTCCTGCTGCTAACGCAACAATTCCTTGGTATAGGGATCCTTAGGATGTTGGAAAACCTCCTCTGTCTCACCAATCTCCAGGATTTTTCCGTCCTTCATGACCATGATGCGGTCGCTGACCTGATAAATCACGTTAATGTCATGGGAGATGAATAAGAAAGAGGTTTTCAGCTCCTCCTGCAGGCTTCGGATCAATTCCAAAATCTGCGCCTGTATGGTAACGTCCAACGCTGATACGGGTTCGTCCGCAATGACAAGTCCAGGCCTCGTGATCAATGCCTGTCCAATACTAATGCGCTGACGCTGGCCACCGGAGAGCTGCGAAGGCCTCCTGGTAAAATACTTCTCCGACATGCCTACCTTGCGGAGCATGTCATGGGCCGCAGCCTCACGATCCTTCTCAGACATCGCTTTGGACGGATCCAATATTCCCTGTGCGCGAAGCGGTTCCTGCAGAAGCCACCCTACCGTTTTCATGGGATTCAAGCTACTATAGGGATCCTGAAAGACCATCTGCGGGCTGTTGGAATGATGGGTTACGCTCCCCTCCGTCATTTTATTTAAGCCAAGAATTGCCTTGGAAAGCGAGGTCTTTCCGCATCCGCTCTCTCCTACAAGACCCAGGATCTCGCCTTCGTAAACAGTAAAGTCCGCATGATGAACCACGCACTTTTTCACAGTCTTCCCAAACAGGGAATTTGCATTTTCTCGGTAAAATACGCTCAGGTCACGAACCTCAACCAAGGGCCGTATCTTCTCATGCGGCGACTTTCTCTTTCCCGTTCTTCCGGGAACGGCGCTGATCAGCTTCTTTGTGTATTCTCCCTTCGGATCATTGAAAATGTCCTCCGTATGACCGGATTCCACGATCAGACCGTCCTGCATGACAAGAATCCTGTCGCAAAGCCTTCTTGCAAGATTCAAATCGTGCGTAATAAAGAGCAGGGAGTTCTTTTGCTCCTGATTGATCTTTTTTAGAAGTTCAATAATCTGGTTTTGTACCGTGACGTCGAGCGCCGTCGTCGGTTCGTCCGCAACGATCAGGCCTGGATGCAAAATCACGGCCATGGCAATCATTACGCGCTGTCGCATGCCTCCGGAAAGCTGATGTGGGTAACAATCATAAACCCTCTCTGCCTCACGAAGTCCCACGCCGCGCAGTGCTTCCAAAACGCGATTTTTCCGTCTTGCCTTCTCTTTCTTTCGCTCCTCGCGCCATCCCGTGAAACCTACTGCATAACGAGTCTTAGCTTCCTCCATCTTCACGCCTTCAGCATCCGCCAACTGACCCTTTTGCGTCTGTATTTCGTTTTGCTTCGGAGCACTTGCAATGCTTTCTCCAAGGCACTTTCTGTCATGGAGAAGGAGCATCTCCTCAACCTGTGCACCGACCTTCATCGTAGGATTTAAGGAGGTCATGGGCTCCTGGAAGACCATGGACATTTTCGGTCCCTGATACTCCCGATAGAGTGCATTGTCTCTTGGCTTTCCAGCCTCTAACAAGAGCTGATCATCATAATAAATCTTTCCAGAGGTAACATGGGCACTCTCTGAGACGAGCCCCATTAACGTCAATGCCGTTACGGACTTCCCAGAGCCGGATTCCCCAACGACGCCGAGAATCTCTCCGTCCCCAATGGTAAAAGAAACGTCTCTGACAACCTCCGGGCCATCAAACGCCACGGAAAGATGTTCAATCTTAATCATTTCTTTTTCTCCTCCTTTCGACGAACTCCTTCGCTCAGGAGGGAAAATCCCAGCACGATCCATACGATGGTCAGTCCAGGTGCCAGTGCATACCAAGGGGCGCGCCCAAGATAGCCCTGTGCATCCGACAGCATCTTTCCAAGACTCGCATCGGGTGGCTGCACGCCAATTCCCAAATAGCTCATGCCAGACTCGGCCAGAATCGCGTTATTAAAGCCTATGGTCACGCTCACCCAAAACACGGACCAAATGTTAGGCAAAATATGGATAAACAATATTCTCAGCTTCGATACTCCCATCAGCCTTGCGCGGCAGACAAAATCAGAATCGCGTAGGCGTATAAATTCACTTCTGACAATACGCACGTAGCTCGGCGTAAATACAATGCCAAGGGATAAAACAACGTTTTGCTTGCCACTCCCCAGAATACTGATCACAACCAGTGCAAGCAAGATACTTGGGAATGCATTCACGGCATCCGTAATTCGCATGATCACTTCATCCAAAATACCACCAAAATACCCCGTGACCGCACCGATCAGGATGCCTGCCGAAGCAGAAATCAAAACGATCAGGCTGCTGACTATGACCGTGGTTCCGATGCCCTGCATCACGCGTGAGAATATGTCACGTCCAAAATTGTCCGTACCAAACAGATGTCGCAGGCTCGGTGCATGAAAGCGCTCCGCCACGGACATGGTCGTCGTTCCATAGGGAGTCCAGAAAAAGCTAAGAATTCCAAGCACAACGGCAAGGCCGGTCATCAACAGCCCGACTAAAAGGTACATATTCTGTTTTTGAAACCATGCACCAAATTTCTTCAATGCTCCCTGCTCCTTTTCCGCAAGTCACCCTACTATTTCGAACTGATTCTCGGATCAATGACGCGGTATAAAATGTCCACTAAGAAATACACGAAAATAACGACAAAGGTAATATATAAAATCAAGATCTCCACTACGGGGAAATCTCTTGTAGATATCGAACTTATCAGTAATTTCCCGATGCCCGGCAGGCTAAACACCTGCTCGACAACGATGCTTCCAGCAACGATTTCCGCAATGATCATGCCGAGGAAGGTTACGACTGGCATCATGGCGTTACGAAGCACGTGCACGTAGGACACGCGCCTTTCGGATGCGCCCTTGCTAAAGGCCGTGCGCACGTAGTCGCTGCTTCTTTCCGTCAACATGGAATTTCGAAGGAATCTTGCCGTCATGGCAATTTTGGGGATGGCCACGGAAATGGCCGGAAAAATCAAGTAACGGATGCATCCCCACAGGTCATCGCGAAAGCTCACGTAGCTTCCGGGAGCAAACCACTTGAGGACAAATCCAAAAAGATAGGTCACGAGAACGCCAAGAAAGAAGGATGGGATGGCCATTGCCGTCTGTGTTCCCATGTTCAAACTGACGTCAAGAATCTTGCTTTTGCTCCGCGCCCAAAAGACGCCAAGCGGTATGGCAATCACAATAATAATCAGCATGGAAAGCGCCGCCAGAAGGAGCGTCACAGGGAGCTTGTCCCCAATCAGCTCTGCCACGGGCATCATCTGATTCATGTTTTTCGAATAACGATAGCTCTCACCAAAATCACCCTTCAGGACATTTCCTGCCCAGCGAACGTAACGAACAACGGGAGGCTGATCCAGTCCAAGCTCTTTCCTTAAGGCTTCCTCGCGCTCCGGCGTGGCCTCCGTCCCAAGGATAGAGGTCACGACGTCGCCAGGAATAATCTGAAACGCAAGAAAGGCCAGCACGGATACCAGGAACAATGTCATAATGAGAGTTACGATTTTTTTCACCAGGTATTTCATGCCAGCCCTCCTAATTTAAATCGCTTCGCGATGTAAGGCTCATTTACTTGTTATTATAATATACGGTGCTCATGTCCTGTACATAGATGGGATAGAACTTATATCCGCTCAGGTTCTTGTTCAGCGCGATGGTGATGGGAGGATCCTGAATGAATGCAGTTCCTGCCTCATCTACGAAGATCTTCTGCGCCTCTTTATAATACTTTGCCTTCTCCTGCAGATCCATGCTTGCTTCTGCCTTCTTGTAGGCTTCATCGTAAGCGGAGCTTGCAAAGTTGATAAAGTTCTTCTTATGACCCGTTTGGAAACGAACCATGAGGTAGCTAGGCGTCATGTCACAGGTAATAGCACAGATGGAAGCCTGATAAGCGCGGCCCTGACGATACACATCCTCCAGCCAGGTATTCCAATCTACCAGCTCGATACTCATGTTGATGCCTGCTGCCTTCATCTGATCTGCAAGTACTTCTGCCGTCTGTACGTGTGCCTCGTAGTTCGAAGGAACAATCACGGAAAACTCAACGCCATTGGGATAGCCAGCCTCTGCAAGAAGCTGCTTTGCCTTCTCAACGTTCGCACCAGTGCCATACACATCATTCAGGTCTACGTAGTAATCCTTCAGCGTCGGCAACATGGCAGCACTGATGATGGTTCCGTCTCCGCCAGTGACAAATTCGTTGGCGAGATCACGGTCCATCGCATAGCATACTGCCTGACGGACCTTGACATTGTCAAAGGGTGCTACCTTGTTGTTCAGGAACAAGGCCTGCAATGCGTCAGAGGGTGCTGCAATGATCTGATAATCATTTGCAAGCTCTGCTGCCTGGGAATCCGTCAGATAGGAATACAAATCAATGCTGTGTCCCTTCAGTTCCAACAGTGCTGCGTCTGCACCGCTGACAACCTTGAAATTGACTTCATCCAGATAAGGAAGTCCTTCCTGCCAGTAATCGGGGTTCTTCTTGACTACAAGGCCTTCCTGAGGCTTGTAGGATACAAAAGAAAAAGGTCCCGTACCAATGGGGTTACTGCCTTCTGCTTCTCCGCTTCCCGCAGGAATGATCGCAGTCGTGAAGCTGTAAATCAGCTCCAGATTGGCACTGCCCGTTGTTACCTGGACCGTATGCTCGTCAACAATATCTACGCTTTTTAGCGTTTGCAAGCTCGATACCAGTACAGTGCCGTCAAGAAGTCCGGATGCCCTCTCCAGGGAATATTTTACGTCCTCAGCCGTTACGTTCTTGCCATTGTGAAACTTTACGTTATCACGCAGGGTGAACGTATAGGTGAGCCCATCCTCCGAAACGGAGTAATCACTAGCCACTGCACAGATTAACGAGCCATTCTCATTAACCTTTAAAAGACCTTCAAAAATGTTGAACAGAATTTCCTTAGTTCCTGCCGCAGTTGCTTTGTGTGGGTCAAGACTGTCAATATCCTGTTGTACTCCAACGACTACCTTTCCGCCGTATTTAGGATCTACGGCCGGGGTCTGGTCCTGTGTGGTACCGTTTCCCTGTGTTTCAACGGTAGAAGCTGAAGCAGAGGACTTATCCTCCGAAGACTTGCCACCTGCGCATCCGCCCAGTGCAGCGACCAAGAGAAGTGCCATGAGGGTAATGCTAAATTTTTTCATAATGCTCTCCCTTTCTTCAAGAAAATAAATCTCTCACTATGTAATTGTCAAACTCATTGTAACATAGAAATTCCGAAAAGCAAGTTTTTTTCTAAGTACAAAATTTTAAAGTACCGTTTTACCACTGTTCGCGGTATCTGCTCGGCGACATCCCCTCGACTTCCTTAAATACGCGAGAAAAATAGTGCGGGGCTCCAAGGCCGCACTCCATGCCTATCGCCTCAACGGATTTCTCCGTGAAACGAAGAAGCTGCTTCGCCCTGGTGATGCGCACGCTGAGCAGGTACGCATTGATGGTCATGCCATATTGCTCCCGAAATACTCTGGTGAGATAAAATTTATTGACGTAAAATTTTGCACTGAGATCATCCAGCGTAATTTTCTCTGCATAATGCGCATCCAGCCAGGCCTTAATGGGCACAACGGATTTCTTTTTTGCGGGAAGATCCGCCGAATCCTCGGGATGCCATGACTCCTTCATAAGAAGGGTCAGCAGCTCGCTCAGCCCTTCATGAATACGCATGTCGCGGACATAATCTGCGCCTTTCGCCTGTTCAAACAGCTTCTTCCACGTCTGCAAGAACATCCCTTCGTCCTCCGGTCGAAAAGCGGCTCTTCCTCCGCGCTCCACATATTTTTCATAGATGACAGGAAGCGTCGGCCCATCAAAGTGACACCACTTCAGGGCCCAGAGATCCTCTGCATTCGTCCTGTGGGAATATGGCTTTTGGCAATCAATGAACACACAGTCCCCCGTTGCCAACGGATATTCCCTTCCTTCATATTCCAGCATGCCAGAGCCTGCCGTCACCATAAAAAACAGATAAGAACGAAGACCCGCCCTAACGGAGGCATGCGGCTTTTTCGCCTGCAGGGATCCAATCTCCTGAAGCGACATCAGCGCCGTTCTTGCAAACGGCGAGGGCGTATATAATATTCGGTCTGACGCAACGATCAATGGTTGATCCTCGCTAAAAAAACGCTCCATGACTTCCTCCTATGACTTCTAATATGTTACCATCCCATTTCGCGAAAGATGTATTCTTTTAAGCGAAATAAAACATAAAGCGGTACTGACCAGACATGGGTTTCCCCGTCCATGTTGTCACCCACATTTTTCAGTGACGTCCGAATTGCCATCTTGGGCTGGTATCTGCTGCAAAATAAATGCAGGCTCTTAGCCTTTGTGTTGTCAGCTGACTTAACCTCAATGGGCAAAAGTACCCCCTCATGATCCGTGATAAAATCAATCTCCGCATCGGCCTTCGTGCGCCAAAAATAGCTGTCAATTCCCATGCACTTTAACTGCGTGTAAACATAATTTTCCGTCAGGGCACCCTTAAAGTGAATGTATGCCGCATCGCCTTCTAAGATCGTTCGGTAATTCACGTTGGCCTTTCTCCTCAGCAAACCGACGTCAGACATATATACCTTGAAATAGGTATTGTCTGCCATGCCTGACAACGGGATCTCCGGGTTCTGCACCATGCACAGCTTCCCTGCTATTCCCGCACTTACGATCCATTCAAGCGCATCTTCCAGATCCTTGGATCTTGCACCCTGCTTTACGTGCGAGAAGATAAACTTATTATTGTCCCTTGCTATCTGGGAGGGAATTGCGTCCCATATCAACTTAATTTTCGCTGTATTTTCCGGCGTGGTGTGTTTTCCAAAATCATCTGCGTAATCTTTTAGAATCCTGTCTTGTACGGCTTCGACTTCTTTATAGTCGTGTGTATCCACCCATGTCTGAACGGCCTCTGGCATTCCGCCGACGATGTAATAATTTTTCAGGTATTTCTCCAGCGGAACCGTGTAAAGCTCAGACAATTCCCTCTCCAACGACACTTTTCGGATTCCGTCAATATACCTTTGTCCGCCGTCGGCCACAACAAACTCCTCAAAGCTCATGGGGTACATTCCTATCCTGTCCACCTTACCGACAGGGAAGGATATGCCTTCCTTTCGAAGTGCAACACCCAAAAGGGAACCCGCAGCTATCAGGTGCAGCTCCGGCATGTCTTCACAAAAGTATTTGAGTGCCTGAATGGCCCTTGGGCAGTCCTGTATCTCGTCAAACACCACGAGCGTAGATCCGGGAATGATCCGTTTTCCTCGGACAATACTCCCGAGCTCGTCTATGATCCTGACCGTGTCAAAATCGTAATCAAAAATCGCGTGCAGGCCTTCATTCCCATCAAAGTTAAAATATGCCATGTCCGAAAATTCATTTTTGCCAAATTCCTTTATCAAATATGTTTTTCCGCACTGACGCACGCCAGTGACAAGCAGTGGTTTCCGATTCTTTTTATTTTTCCACGACATAAACTCTTTTAATGCGCTTCTTTCCATGATAAATCCTCCAGCTTCTCCAATCATACGCCATACTGTAATCGCAACTATATAATAACATTTTTATACCGAATGTTCAAGCTGCAATTTCATTATTCGACCGAATATCGAGTTGTTTATTGCATTTATCTACCATATGTCGTAATCATGACCTGGGGGCCTGACCTTGACTTTCCCTGAAACAATGGTATCTTAAACATAAAGAAAGGCACTTGCTGGAACAAGCGCCTCTCTGGTCACAGGGTGGGCTATTTTTATGCTTGTTTCTCTTTTCGAGAAAGGTCATCATCGCGCAACGATCAGACAACCTTATAGGGCTTTTTCACGCATTGCTTTGTAAATGTCTTCCGCAGCACAATCTACTCCATACTTTTGCACAGCCTCGTACAAAGGCCTGATCGACTCCTCAGTATCCTCCAGTTCCTCTGCAATCTCCGTTAAGTCCTTTCCTCGGCTGACCTTGCGTTGAATCATATGTAGCAATCTGACGGTCTCTCCTTCTTCTCGGCCTTCCTCTCGGCCTTCTTCTCTACCTTCTTCCTTCGCTCTTGCAACGATTCTCTCTTCCTCTTCCCATATTCTCATATACCGAATTGCCACCTCCTTTTGATCGGCTGGATGGCAAATAAGCGAATACAAATAACATCTCGTCCGGATTGCCATCCGCCGACATTCATGTTTTTCATACGGGGATAGACAACCGAAACGGTTAAAGAAAAGTCCCTGATATGTATCTTTAGCATAGCAAGGACTCTATAGTTTGTCAACATGTTTTTCCAGTTTTAGAAGGTTCCCTCCTTGACTTTTTCCCTGAAACAATGGTATCTTAAACATAGAGAAAGGCACTTGCTGTAACAAGCGCCTCTCTGGAGCCCCACTCCAAAGGTGGAGTCTTCCCAAACAGTTGGAGCTACCTCTTAATCAGAGGCGCCCATCCTGCTGGTCACAGGGTGGGCTATTTTTATGCTTGTTTCTCTTTTCGAGAAGGGCTACTCTTTTCTGATTTATGCTCTTTCGTAATAACTCTCTGCCTCATTCCGACTCAATCCGAAGTATCTCATCAGTTTCATCATCACTGTCTCCTTGGGTGCACCATCCTCCTGCTTATCCTGCACAAAGGCCATGATCGATCGGTCCTTTTCCCTCTTGGCATCCGCCATTCGTTTGTCCAATTCCGCCTTTTGCTTTTCCGCTTCCGCCTTTTGCTTTTCCGCCTCCGCCATCATCTCATTTACATCCTTCATTCTTTCAGCATACGCTTTGTCTAATTTCTCCTGCATTTTCTCCTGAAGTATCATTTCGACTTTTGTCATCATAATTCTTTTTACAACCTCCTCTCCCGTATTACTGTCAATTAACTGGTCCGCAAACACTACGATCCCAGACAGCACAAACCTTTGCAGGTCGACTTCCTGGATCTTTTGGGCTAAGTCTATGGTCTCCATCACAGCCTTCTTTTTTGCCTCGGTTCCGGCGTAAGTCAACGGCAAGATAACGACTTCTCCTTAAAATGCTCGGCCATCACCTTACTGGTAACATCCTTGTTTTGCCACACCACTTCCTTTGCCATGGGCATTCTTCCTCCTTCTCCCCTTAGAATTCCTACAGGCAGAGAAAAAGGGAACGCAAAAAA
>JAFXQK010000068.1 GCA_017527205.1 Lachnospiraceae bacterium
ATTTGTTGGTATCGTCTTTTTTATTGCCCAAATTTGAAAAAAGTGAGGTACAAAGATTGTAGGATGACGAAACAGGAATTTGAAAGGATTTATGAAAAATATTACAAAATACTCCTGAACTATGAAAGGAAGCACATGCGTGAGGACATGGTGGAGGACATGCTGCAGGAGGTGTTTTGTCTTGCGTGGGAAAAGCGTGAGCATCTGGGAAAAAGCGAAAATCCGTCAAAATGGCTCATAAACGTGGCGAAGAATAAGAATCGGGATTATTGGAGGAAATACTATGTAGAGACCATTTCCATTGACGACGTTGAAGTAGAGCTTGGCAGAGAGGATCAGGGCATGGAAAGAAAGGAATTACAGCTTCTTCTCCAGCAATACCTGAATCCGAAGGAATGTCAGGCTTTTCTCAATATTTATCTAAAGGAACGAAGCCTAAAGGAAATGGCGCGGGTGCAGGGCGTGAGCATTGGCATCTTGAGAAAGAGTCTGGCCGGGGTAAAACAGCGCCTCATGCGTGCCTTAAAAGAACGAAAAGGTGTGATGCGAAAAGCAGATAAGTGATTTTTAAAAATTATTAAAATGATAAACATAATATGTGCAATATATAAGATGATACCAACCTTTTGTGTGTGGAAGGTCGAGTTAGAAAACATTCAGAGGAGGCTTTTTATGTATCGGTGTACGTTTGGAGGAATCGTGATTGCATCAGCGGGGTATAATCCGCAGACAATGCAGCTGGAGCTGGAATTTACGCAGACAGGAGAAATCAGCCTGTTTCATGACGTCCCTGAGGATGTCTGGTATGGTTTAAAATTTGCCAGGAGTGCGGATCGATACTTTCGAGACTACATCAGGGGAAAATATGAGGAAGAATGATTGTAAAACAAAGAGGAGTATGATATAATACTATCCGTGGTATTGTGTCATAAAGTGACGCTGCCTGTTGGGCGGATGGCTTTTTGGCACGTAATTGGTGATGATAAGCAGCAGTTGAGAGGAAGGCGTTATGGATACGGATCAGCAGCAAACGGCTGAAAAGAGAAAAAAACGCGTCCAACGACTGAAAAAGATGATCATTCTTAGTATCGTGATCGGAATCATCGTACCGTGGGTAGCAAGCGCGATTTTATTTGTGCTTGTCTATGGCATGAATCGTCAGTGGAAGGAAGCAAATAGCCGACTGGATACGCTGACGCAAACCGTTTCTGAGCAGGGAAGGCTTCTGGAGGAGCTTAAGGGTCTTCTGCAGGAGGAAATTCTTAACAGGGAGCTTCTCATGGAGGAAAGGGCGGACGGGCAAATGGAGCCGGTCAGCGCCTCTGTTCCGCAAACGGAAGCGGAAGAGCTTACGGAAGAGCCCAAGGAGAACGCACATAAGGTGTACCTGACCTTTGATGACGGCCCGAGCATTTATACGAACGATATTTTGGACATCTTAAAAGAGTATGACGTAAAGGCGACCTTTTTCGTCTTGGGAAAGGAAACCGAGGAAGCAAAGCAAGCCATGAGGCGCATTGTGGAAGAGGGTCATTCCCTGGGAATGCATTCCTACAACCATCAATATGATCAGATTTATGCTTCCAAGGAGGCCTTTGCGGAGGATTTTCATAAAATTCAGGATTATCTTTATCAGGTGACGGGCGTGGAGAGCCATCTCTATCGGTTCCCGGGGGGAAGCTCAAATACCGTCACAAACGTGGACGTGCATGAATTTATTGAGTATTTACAAGAGGTAGATACGGCATACTATGATTGGAATGTGTCCTCCGGAGATGCGGCAAAGGAGCTGCTGTCCGCAGAGGTGATTGTGCGAAATGCAACTACGGGAATCGAAAATTTCCCGACGGCTGTCATCCTGTTCCATGATGCAGCGAGCAGAAGGACAACGGTGGATGCACTGCCGACGATCATCGAGAAGCTGCAGGCGATGGAAAACGTAGAGATTTTGCCGATCACGGAGGATACGGAGCTCATACAGCACGTAAAGGCGAAGGATACGCCGTAGAGGAAGTTACGGTAGTAAGGCATAAATGACGGGAGGTAATGGACATGGGTTTTTTCTCTGATCTGAAAGAGGATCTGAATCAGGCGGTGAATGAATTGCTGCCGGAGGGAGAAAAGGAAGCGAAGCAGGTTTCCGCAGAGGAAAATGAGACCTTGCAGCAGCTAGAGGAGCTAGAGTCAATGCTGCAGAATATTGATGAAATACAGGAGCAACAGGTGGCGATGGCGGCAGAGCAGGCAAGTCAGCAGGCAGCAGAGCCCGTAGCGCAGGCAGCCCCTGCGGAGTCCGTGGCAGAGACCTTTGCAAAGCTTGAGAAGGACGTGCCGGAAGAAGCATCCAAGGCGCCAGAGCAGATTACCTTGGCAAAGGAAGAAGAAGTACCATCGGAAACGCCGATCATCAATAAGGCGCCGGAGATGCAAGTGGAGACCGTAAAGGAAGAGAAGCTTCAGATTTTTGTTGAGGAGACGGCGGCTCCCAAGAAGGCGGAGAGTATCTTTAGACAGGAAGAAACCGTGGTTCGGAAACCGGAAGGAGACAGGGCATTGAGTGGAATGGAGCAGCCAGAGGACTCTGGTCTTAAGGCAATTGATAAGAGTTGGGTATTGGATTTAAAGAGCATGGAGGAGATGGATGAGACGGCCGTGATCACGGCTGGCATGCGCGTCAAGGGTGACATTCTTTCCAATGGCTCCGCAGATATTTTCGGTGAGGTTTATGGCAATGTTCAGGTGAAGGGAAGGCTGAACGTCACTGGTAAGATTGCAGGAAATTCCAAGGGCGCTGAGATCCTCGCAGATTCTGCAAAGATCAATGGTGATCTCATCAGCGACGGAGGCATTAAGATTGGCGTTGGTACGGTCGTGGTTGGAAACGTTGAGGCAACGGAGGCCGTGATTGCAGGCGCCGTAAAGGGAACGATCGACGTCAAGGGCCCCGTCATGATCGCGGAGACTGCAGTCGTGCTTGGCAACGTCAAGGCGAAGTCCATTCAGATCAATAACGGCGCGAGAATCGAGGGCATGTGCGTGCTTTGCTATGCCGAGCAGAGCGCCGCGAAGTTCTTTGAAGAGCAGGAAGCATAGAATGATAAAATATTCCGTAGGATAAGGAGGATGGCATGCGTATCTTATTAAAACTCAGCGGGGAAGCGCTGGCAGGAGACAAAAAGACGGGATTTGACGAGGAAACCGTAAGAAAGGTTGCCCTACAGGTAAAAAGCATTGTAGATCAGGGAATACAGGTTGGCATCGTGACTGGCGGCGGTAACTTTTGGAGAGGCAGAACCAGCGAGAACATTGACAGGACGAAGGCAGATCAGATCGGCATGCTTGCAACCATTATGAACTGCATCTACGTATCTGAAATTTTCCGCAGCGTAGGACTGATGACAAACGTGCTGACACCCTTTGAGTGTGGCTCTTTTACAAAGCTGTTTTCCAAGGACAGGGCAAACAAGTATTTTGAGAAGAACATGGTTGTTTTCTTCGCAGGCGGAACGGGACATCCTTATTTCTCCACGGATACGGGCGTGGTGCTTCGTGCCGTTGAAATGGAAGCAGACGTCATCCTTCTGGCAAAGTCCATCGATGGTGTCTACAGCGACGATCCGAAGAAGAATCCGAACGCCGTGAAATATGATGAAATCTCCATTGACGACGTGATCGCACAGAATCTTCAGGTGGTTGACATGACGGCATCCATTCTCGCAAGGGACAACAAGATGCCGATGTGGGTGTTCGACCTGAATGAGGAGAACAGCATCGTCAACGCCATGACCGGAAAGTTCAACGGAACCAAGGTTACGGTATAAAAAAAGCGAAAAAAGCGTTCGCATAAAAGAAAGCAAGATTTAAAACTAAAATATTACTTGCCAAGTTTGGCGGAAAGAGAGGAGCATTGTCATGGATGCAAGACTAGAGCAGTATGAGAATAAGATGAAGAAGGCAGTTGAGTTTTTGGAGGCGGATTTCGCAGGCATTCGTGCCGGCCGTGCCAACCCCCACATTTTGGATAAGCTTCGCGTAGATTATTATGGATCACCGACCCCCATTCAGCAGGTTGGCAACGTAACCGTTCCCGAAGCGCGCATCATTCAGATTGCTCCTTGGGACAAGTCCATGCTGAAGGCTGTTGAGAAGGCAATCCTGACCTCAGACATCGGCATCAATCCTTCGAATGATGGCAGCGTGATTCGCCTTGTATTCCCTGAACTGACGGAAGAGCGCAGAAAGGATCTTGCCAAGGAGGTTCGTAAGAAGGCGGAGGACGCAAAGGTTGCCGTACGTAACATTCGTCGTGATGGAAATGAAGCGTTCAAGAAGCTCGCAAAGGAGGATGTTTCCGAGGACGAAATCAAGCAGCTTGGCGATGACCTTCAGAAGCTGACCGATAAATACATCAAGGAAATTGATGGCGTAACGGAGAACAAGAATAAGGAAATCATGACTGTATAAGGCCAGACAAAGGAAACGCATATTGGGGGCGGAGGAGGCGTGAGCCAAGGACCGCCCCTAACTTTGTTCATTGTCTCCCAAAGAGTTTGGAGGATATGGCAGCAAGGTTTTCTTCTGGGAAATCACTAGAAATTCATGAGAAATGAAAAAGAGGATCGCAGCATGGACGAGAATTTGAAAATACCGCAGCACGTCGCCATCATTTTGGATGGTAACGGGAGATGGGCCAAGGCCAAGGGCATGCCCAGAAATTATGGTCACGTACAGGGCGCAAAGACCGTAGAGGTCATTTGCGAGGAGGCATATCGCATGGGTATTCAGTACCTGACGGTATACGCGTTCTCCACGGAAAACTGGAACCGCCCGCAGGACGAGGTGGATGCCTTGATGAAGCTGCTTCGCAATTACATGAAGACCTGTCTCGCGACCGCGGCGAAGAATCGGATGTGCGTACGGATCATTGGCGATAAGACGAGGCTGGATCAGGACCTGCAGGATCGCATTGCAGAGCTGGAGGAGGCCACGAAGAATAATGACGGACTGCATTTTCAGGTAGCGATCAATTATGGCGGACGGGATGAGATTTTACGTGCCATGAAGAAAGCCATGTCAAAAATAGAATCCGGTGAGCTTTCCAAGGATGCACTCACGGAAGCTGTTTTGAATGATTGTTTGGATACGGCGGGTCTTCCTGATCCGGATCTCCTTATCCGTACCTGCAATGAGCAGAGGATTTCCAATTTTCTGCTCTGGCAGCTTGCCTACACGGAGTTTTATTTTACGCCCGTGGCTTGGCCTGATTTCACGAAAGAAGAATTGGCCAAGGCGATCGAGGCATATAATAAGAGAGACCGAAAGTACGGCGGTCTGAAGCAGTAAAAATTTACGGGAGAAAAGACTGACCGGAAGCGGAGGAAAACTATGTTTTGGAAGCGGTTAATTAGCGGAGTTGTGCTTTTGGCCATTGCCATTACCACCATGGCATTCGGCAACGTGGCATTGGCGGCAGTTTTATATCTCATTTCCCTCATTGCCTACAGAGAGTTGACGAAGGTGATGGGAGCGTCTGGAGAGGGAAAAAGCTTCAGCGCATTGGAGATTGTGGCCTTGATCGGGATCACGGCCTATTATGTCGTTTGTTTTCTGATTGCCACGCAAGGTTTTGACAAGGAGCTTTTGTTAGCGGTCATCATGGCGGTATTCTTGGGAGAGTTGCTGTTCTATGTATTAAAATTTCCCAAATATCAGGCCTCTCAAGTGGCAGCAGCCTTTTTTGCTTTTTTGTATGCTCCCGTGATGCTTGCATTTACCTTCTTGACAAGAGAGCTGGAGCAGGGTATCTACCTGGTTTGGCTGATTTTGATCAGCGCATGGGGGTGTGATACCTGTGCCTATGTCGTGGGCGTGCTCATAGGAAAGAAAAAGATTTTCCCGGTGCTGAGCCCTAAGAAATCCCTGGAGGGTTGCATTGGCGGCGTCGTGGGAACGATGCTCATAGCTTTTTTGTATGGACATTTCTTTGTGGAAGCAAGCTTCCCCGACAGGCGCGTGGCACCTATCATCGCTGCAATCTGCGGAATCGGTGCCATTTGCAGCATGGTGGGAGACCTTGCGGCATCCGCAATTAAAAGAAATCATAACGTAAAAGACTACGGAAATCTGATTCCGGGACATGGCGGAATCATGGATCGCTTTGACAGCATGATTGTGACTGCACCCCTCGTCTACTTTATGGCTGCATTTTTGCTGTAAATGCGGGGTGACTCGGGGTGAGGTTTGGGTTGTCTTTCTGGTAGACTTTTGACCCAGAAAGACAACCCAAACCTTCCCCTCGAGGATATGTGAGAGGCTTACTCGTAAGCATTCGGTCGAGGATGGATGAGAGGATGTGTATGAGGCTTGCTCGTAATTATTCGACCGAAAAGGATTTTCTTAACCTACTCCTCAAGGGTATGTGAGAGCATGTGTGAGAGCATGTGTGAGGAATGTGTAAAAGGAATGGAACGGGGAAGAAAATCGCGGCATAAAGGTTGGCAGGGCGAGTGGATGCCGCCGGCTGGGGCTGTGATTGGAGGAAACAGAACATGAAAAGAATAGCAGTTTTAGGCTCAACGGGTTCCATTGGGACGCAGACGCTTGAGGTCGTAAGGGCGAATTCGGAGGAGCTTTGCGTGACGGCGCTGGCGGCAGGTACGAGCGTCGCTAAGATGGAGGAACAGATTCGCGAGTTTCATCCTAAATTTGCCTGCATGTGGACTGAGGAAGCGGCGAAGGAACTAAGGCGGAAAGTGGCCGATCAGGAGGTTACGATTCTTTCCGGCATGGAGGGACTTTTGGAAATTGCCGCAGATCCGTCCTCTGATGTTGTACTGACTGCCGTGGTCGGCATGATTGGCATTCGTCCTACCATCGCTGCCATTGAGGCGGGGAAGGACATTGCCCTGGCCAATAAGGAAACCTTAGTGACGGCCGGGCATATTATCATGCCTCTGGCGAAGAAAAAGGGCGTGCAGATCCTGCCCGTGGACAGTGAGCACAGTGCGATTTTTCAATCCCTGCACGGGGAGCCCAAGGCGCGTATGGAAAAGATTCTTCTGACGGCCTCCGGCGGACCCTTCCGTGGCTGGACGCGGGATAGAATGGCGAATATCCAGGTGGAGGATGCCTTAAAGCATCCCAACTGGAACATGGGACATAAGATTACGATTGATTCATCCACGATGGTCAATAAGGGTCTGGAGGTCATGGAGGCAAAATGGCTCTTCGATGCGGAGTTGGATCAGATTCAGGTCATTGTGCATCCGCAGAGCATCATTCATTCCATGGTGCAGTATGTGGATGGCGCCATCATGGCACAGCTTGGTACGCCGGACATGAAGCTGCCAATTCAGTATGCCCTGTTCTATCCGGATCGTCGTCCCATGGCGGGAAAGCGCGTGGATTTCTTTGAGCTGGGTTCCATTACCTTTGAAAAACCGGATCCTGAAAACTTTGAAGGCTTGGCGCTTGCTTATCAGGCGGCAAGGACCGGCGGAAGTCTTCCTACGGTATTTAATGCCGCGAATGAGAGAGCCGTTGCACTGTTCCTTGCAAAGAAGATAGGGTATCTTCAGATCCCGGAGCTGATCCGTGGGGCAATGGAGGCGCACAAGGTGACCCCGGCACCGAACGTACAAGAGATCCTGGAGGCAGAGCAGTTTGCCTATGACTGGATTGCTTCGAAGGGACTTTAGAGACAAGCGATATGAGTGGGGAGCGACTTATTTAGAAAAGAAATCCGACTGGAAAATTATTGGAAATAAGGAGTCACAATTGTTACTATGATGCATTACGTAATGACGATATTGTTGTTTATCATCGTGTTTGGCGTCGTTGTCATTTCTCATGAATTCGGTCATTTTCTGATCGCGAGAATGAATGGCATTCATGTCGTGGAATTCATGATTGGCATGGGGCCCAAGCTGATTTCCTGGGGAAAGAAGGACACGATTTATTCCATTCGCCTATTGCCCATCGGCGGTGCCTGTATGTTTGAGGGTGAAGATGGTCTGAACGAGAAGGAAGGGGATGCCAAGGATTCTCCCGGAGCCTTCCCCAATGCCAATGTTTGGTCCAGAATTGCAACGGTGGCAGCTGGCCCGTTCTTTAATTTGATTCTGGCGATTTTGGTGGCCGTGATCATGGTTCCCATGATTCAGGTGCATGATACGGTGGTAAGTCAGGTGGTTGAGGGAAGCGCGGCCGCGGAGGCAGGCCTTCAACAGGACGACAAGATCATCAAGCTGAATGGAGAGAGGGTATACCTCTTTAGTGAAATCTATACCTTTGTGCAGATGAGCAAGGGGCAGCCCGTGACCGTGACCTATGACAGAAATGGGGAGAAGCATGAAGCAATTTTGACTCCCAAGTATCATGAAGAGGATGGCGCATATTACTTCGGATTGCAAAGCAATCACCTTGTGGAGATCAAAGGGTTGAACTGTTTCCAATATGGTTGGTATGAGGTTCGCGCCGGCGTGAAGAATACCTACAAGAGTCTTTTGATGCTTGTCACGGGAAAACTGGGGCGCAAGGACGTCGCAGGCCCCGTAGGCATGGCACACATGGTAGGCGAGATCTATGAGGAGACCAAGGAGGACTGGCGCGACGTGCTGGTTAATATGTTAAACCTGACCATGTTGATCTCCGTCAGCCTTGGAATTATGAATATTCTTCCCTTCCCTGCGTTGGATGGAGGAAGATTGGTATTCCTGATCGTTGAGGTCTTTCGCGGGAAACCCGTTCCTCCGGAAAAGGAAGGTTTGGTGCATTTTGTCGGATTGGTGTTCTTTATGGTGCTGATGGTCGTCGTCATGTTTAATGACATCGTGAACATTGTCGGCTGATACGACAGAAAACGGGGACATACGGTAGGAAGTAGATATCTCAATAATTTTGCTTGATTTTTTGGGGCTGGAGTCCTATACTGAAAGAAGTGATACGTTTCGGAGAAAGCTAACCGGACGTTCAAAAAAATACAAAGAAAAAAGGAGAAACCAACATGAAATTTTTCGTTGATACCGCGAAGGTAGAAGACATCAAGAAGGCTAATGACATGGGCGTAATCTGTGGCGTAACCACGAACCCTTCCCTGATCGCTAAGGAGGGCAGAGATTTCGTTGAGGTTATTAAGGAGATCGCTTCCATCGTTGATGGACCTATCAGCGGCGAGGTTAAGGCTACCACCGTTGATGCTGAGGGCATGATCAAGGAAGGCCGCGAGATCGCAGCAATCCATCCCAACATGGTTGTTAAGATTCCTATGACCGTAGAAGGCTTAAAGGCTTGTAAGGTTCTGACCGCAGAAGGCATCAAGACCAACGTTACCCTGATCTTCTCCGCAAACCAGGCACTTCTGGCTGCAAGAGCAGGCGCTACCTATGTATCTCCTTTCCTTGGCCGTCTGGATGACATCAGCACCAGAGGCGTTGACCTGATCCGCGAGATCGCTGACATCTTCGCAGTAGCAGGCATCGATACCGAGATCATCGCAGCAAGCGTTCGTAACCCTATTCATGTTACCGATTGTGCACTGGCTGGCGCTGACATCGCTACCGTTCCTTACTCCGTAATCGAGCAGATGACCAAGCATCCTCTGACCGATGCCGGCATTCTGAAGTTCCAGGCTGACTACAAGGCAGTATTTGGTGAGTAAGCCAAACAAAGCAAAATGCATGAGCAAAAGGAAAGTTGCGAAGCAGCGATTGTGCGAATGAACTTTGCGTGAAAAAGTAAGAGCCTTCTGCAGAGATTCTGCGGAAGGCTCTTTTTGCGCTAGAGCAGTTTTTTCTTGCTCAATCGCAGGAAGCTTACTTCATCTCGTTTTCCTGCTTCTTGATCATACGGCGAACCATCTCACCGCCGATGGAACCTGCCTCGCGAGAGGTAAGATCACCATTGTAACCGTCCTTCAGGTTTACGCCAAGCTCGGAAGCAACCTCGGTCTTAAAGCGATCCATGGCCTCCTTAGCCTGGGGAACTTCCATCTGGTTAGATTTGCTGTTATTACTAGCCATTTTTTTACCCTCCAATAAAATGTTTTCTATCTTTAAGATGGCGTGTCTTTTTGACTCGTTCATCTTGATGATAGTATGAACGATGATACAAGAAATTATTTTGGAAATATTTGGCAAAATGCATCAGCGAGAATGTTGGGAAAGATTTTCACATAGTAAGCTAGACGGTAAAGCCTTAACATGCTATAATGTTCGCTGTGCAGGATGAGCGCGGAGCTGAACACTGGCGCTGATGCGCATGATCAAAAAAGACACTATAGAAGAAAACGGAGAAATTGAAGGACAGAAAAATGAAAACGAAGAGCAGTCGATTTATGAGAACAAGTAAACTGGTGGCATTTCTAGTATGCCTAATTTTATTGATGAACTTGGTGGCGTGCAATACCGCCGCAGGAGAAAAAGATTCCGCCGGAGGACAGACGTCTGATCTTGCAAACACCGAAGCGAAGGATGTTTCGACCGTAAATGAAGCATCAACGGACGTAACAACTGCGGAAGAGAACGAAGAGACATCGGAAGCGGGAATGATTGAAAACGCTGAGGATCCCGTGACGCTGCGGGTTGGATCCCTCAAGGGACCGACGACCATGGGAATTCTTTTCCTGATGGAGGAGCAAAAGGCCGGAACGGCAAAGAATACCTATGAGTTTCAGATGGCAACGGCGGCGGACGAACTGCTTCCCCTGATGGTATCCGGAAAGCTGGACATTGCGCTGGTGCCTGCAAACGTGGCCGCAATTCTGTATCAGAAGACGGAGGGTGCCATTGCAGTTGTCGATGTTAATACGCTTGGCGTTTTATATCTTGTAGGCAGCGATCCGTCCGTAGAAGGTCTTAAGGACCTCAAGGGAAAAACCATCTATCTGACGGGAAAGGGAACCACGCCGGATTATGTTTTACAGTATCTCTTAAAAGGAGCTGGGTATGAAGAAGGCGACGTGACCTTAGAGTATAAGTCTGAGGCGACGGAGGTGGCCGCGATCCTAAGCCAGAAGGAGGATGCGCTTGGATTTTTGCCGCAGCCCTTCGTAACGGCGGCAAGCCTGCAAAATGATAAGCTTCGCATCATTTTCTCCGCAAATGATGCATGGATGGAGCAGCAGGGGACGGAGAATGCAAGTGGTCTGGTAACTGGCGTAACGGTGGTTCGCAAGGAGATCCTGGAGAACTATCCAAATGCCGTAAAGACCTTCCTTGAAGAGCATGCAAACAGTGCCAAGGCCATCAATGATGACCCTGCAACGGGTGCAACCTATTGCGTGCAGGCTGGCATTGTCGCGAAGGAGCCCATTGCAGCAAAAGCCATTCCTTACTGCAACATCACCTGCATTACGGGAAGCGATATGAAGCAGGCCCTGCAGAGCTATCTTGAAATCCTTTATTCCTTTGATCCCAAGACCGTTGGCGGCAAGCTGCCTGAGGAGGATTTCTATTTCGTACCCTAAAATCGAAAGCTTTCCGTAACCTCGAGGGGATGGTTTGGATTCTCTTTTTCGGTAGAAAAGGTTACGAGAAAGAGAATCCAAACCAAACCCCGAGTTTTTTAGATACTGGGAAGGAGAAAGCCATGAAAGAACAATCCATTTTCAAGAATAAGATCCTCCGAAAATGCTTACTTGTTCTTGCATGGCTATTTTGTTGGCAAATTGTCGGTATGCTCATTCACAATCCCATCCTGTTTGCAACGCCCATGGAGACGGCGCAGGCGTTGATCGAGAATTTTGGCAATTCAGACTTTTGGCGCGTGGCAGGCACAACGCTCCTTCGCATCAGCGCAGGCTTTCTTTTGGGGCTTTTCTTTGGAATGCTTCTGGCAGCCGTCAGCAAGGCCGTACCTTTGTTTGAAGAGCTGTTTCGCCCCTTGGTGGGACTGATGAAGAATATCCCCGTGGTGTGCTTTGTCGTCCTGTTTTTAATCTGGTGGGGCGCTTCCTTTCTGTCCATTGCCATCAGCTTTTTCATGGTCTTTACGGCGGTCTATTTTAGCACGCTGGAAGGCCTTAAGGCAGTGGGAAAGGATCTGCTGGAAATGGCCGAGGTGTACAGACTTCCGCTTCGGACAAAGCTGTTTTCCCTATATCGTCCCGCGCTCAAGCCCTTTTTGCTGGGAAGTCTTCAGTCGGCACTTGGCTTTGCGTGGAAGTCTGGCGTAGCCGCCGAGGTCATTGGCCTGCCTAGTCATTCCATCGGGGAGAGGATTTACCTGTCCAAGATTTCCTTGGATACGGCGGGAATTTTTGCATGGACGGTGGTTGTCTGCGTCATGAGCTTTCTCTTTGAAAGGATTGTTTTATTTCTGATGAAAGGAGCCTTTTCGATTAAAGTACGATGCATGCAGCCAAAGGGCGGAGAAGACGAGAACGTTCCGATCATGCTGCAGGGTGTTCGGAAAAGCTTTGACGGACAGACTGTGCTCAAGGATGTATCAATGACCATTGCACCTGGTGAAATCGTTTGGCTTACTTGGCCATCGGGCGCTGGAAAAACAACGCTGCTTCGCATTCTGGCAGGACTGGAGAAGTCAGATGGCGGGAAACTGTCAGGGATTGACCGAGAAAGAAGCATTGGCTTTTTGTTTCAGGAGGACAGGCTTTGCAACGAGGAAAGTGCCCTTCAAAACGTGACCATGGTGACGGGCTCGGAAGAGAAGGCGAGAGAGGCGCTTCGTCCACTTTTGGAGGAAGAGCTTTGGGAGAAACCTTGCAGGATGCTCAGCGGCGGTGAAAAACGGCGGGTTGCGTTGGCGAGGGCCCTAGCCTCCAAATGTAGCTTATTGCTTTTGGATGAACCATTTGCAGGGTTGGACGCAGAGCGCGCAAAAAAGTGCAATGAAGAGATACGGAGGAAAAAGGGAAAACGAACGGTTCTGATTGCCAGTCACCTTGATTTGCGTGAAAAATAATGATATAATATTTTAATGGCATTTGCATGAAAGCGTGCTCGGTGATGGAGAATAAGCTGTGAGCCTAAGAGATACGAAATAATGTAATCGGCAATTGTGGTAAGGACAAGTGATATCTCAAATACCGAAAACAAAGGCATTGAGAAATAGGAGAATTAGAAGATGAGCGCATTGGCAAATCTAGAACCAAAAGAGGTATTTCACTTTTTTGAAGAGATCAGTCAGATCCCGAGAGGATCAGGAAATATCAAGAGGATCAGTGATTATTTGGTCAATTTTTCCAGAGAGAGAAATCTTGTCTACTATCAGGACAAGTTGGGAAACGTTATTATCATCAAGGAGGCGACGCCAGGTCACGAGGACAGGGAGCCGATCATTCTTCAGGGTCACATGGACATGGTAGCCGTAAAGACGCCTGAATGTCCCTTGGACATGAAGACGGACGGACTTGTACTTCGCGTGCAGGGCGATGAGATTTCTGCAGCCGGAACAAGTCTTGGCGGTGATGATGGCATAGCCGTTGCCTATGCGCTTGCACTGCTTGATTCTAAACGAATCGCGCACCCCAGACTGGAGGTTGTGATTACGGCAGACGAAGAGACCGGAATGGATGGTGCCCGTGGAATTGATCTGACCATGCTGAATGGCAAGCGAATGATCAACATTGATTCCGAGGAGGAAGGTATCTTTACCGTTGGCTGTGCAGGCGGTGCAAGGGTGGATTTTGAAATGACGGGGAAGGCGGAAAGCACTAAGGGCTGCCTCTTAGAGATCAAGATCTCCGGACTGCAGGGCGGCCATTCCGGTACCGAAATTGACAAGGAGAGAGGCAACTCAAATCAGTTATTTGGACGGATTTTGGAGGAGCTGACGAGGGTTTATCCCGTCAAACTGATTCATGTCAAGGGCGGCGAGGCGGACAATGCCATTGCTCGCGAGACTACTGCGAAGTTTATCTTTTCCGAGGAAACAAATGACGAGGGCGAGCAGATTTCCTATCGTCGCGACGGCATTCATAACCTTTTGAATAAAATTCATGCTGAGCTGAAGGAAGAGCTTGGTTCCAAGGATCCTTATTTTGTCCTGTCATGGAGCTTTACGGATGGCAGGGATAAGGAGATCGAAGCCTTTTCCGCGACGGATACCCGCAAGGTTGCCCTGTTCCTGTGCAGCCTTCCGAATGGCGTTCAGGCCATGAGCGGTGACGTTGCAGGACTTGTGGAGACCTCCCTGAACTTTGGCGTTTTGAAGCAAAAGACAGTATTGCATGATGCGTATCTTTTGGCAAGCTTTTCCGTGAGAAGCTCCGTGGAGAGCGCAAAGGAAGCCTTGATTCGAAAGCTTTTTGCCATTGGGAAAATGGCGGGCGTGAAATATCGCGTGCGCTCAGAGTATCCCGGTTGGAAATACCGCGTAGATTCGCCCCTGCGCGATCAGATGACGCAGCTCTACCAGGAGCTGTATGAGGCGGAGCCGCAGATTGTGGCAATCCATGCGGGCCTTGAGTGCGGTCTGTTTATGAGTAAGATTCCAGACCTTGACTGCGTCTCCATTGGACCGAACATGAAAAACATCCATACAACCGATGAAACCCTGAGCATTTCCTCCACGCAGAGAGTGTGGGAATATCTGGTGCTCCTGCTGGAGCGACTGTAGGAACTGATCTTATCGGAAAATTGCACAGAAAATTGGCACAAAAAAAGCAAAAACTGTAGAAAACGATATTTATCGCGAAAGTTTGAAAAAAATAAAAAAAATGCTTGCTTTTTTTAGAATGGCAAGGTATAATGCTAATTGTGCTTCGGGGTGTGGCTCAGCTTGGTTAGAGCGCCGTCTTAGGGAGGCGGAGGTCGCGAGTTCGAATCCCGCCACTCCGATTCTATAATATGCATCAGAACCTTGTATTAAGGTTCTGGTGCTTTTTTATTATATTTTTTGCATTTTTCTTAGAAAATGGAACTCGTAATAAAACACTAAAAAAGGAGAGGTGGAAGCATGAAGGAACAACAAAAAATGTATCAGGTTTCAACTTTGCAGGCATTGATGCTTGGCTATTCCAGATCCGTGGTTACTGTAGAAGAACTGCTGCAGCATGGTGATACAGGGCTCGGAACCTTTGAGGACGTTGATGGAGAAATGATCGTACTTGATGGCGTATGTTATCGTGCGACCAATGACGGCAGCGTAACGATAGCGCCCATGGAGACAGGCGTTCCTTTTGCAGCGGTTACGCGATTGGAGGAAAAGAGAACCTTCGAGCTTGGAAGCTTTCAGGAAATTGATGATCTGAAGAATGCGTTGACATTAAGGGTAGAAGAAGATTTTGGATTGAACAGTATGCACGTCGTACGAATCGACGGAAGCTTTGAAAAGGTGAGCGCAAGGTCAGAGACTGGTACGCGTGCACACCACGTAACGCTTAAAGATGCACTTAGCAAGACGCAGAGAGATTTCTTCTTTGACAACGTGAAGGGTTCTTTAGTTTGTATTTACTATCCTGATTACATGGATGGGATCAATGCCGCCGGATGGCATTTCCATTTTATCTCAGAAGATCGTAAGCTTGGCGGACACGTATTCGACGTGAAGATGAAGGAAGGTCACGCGATCCTTGACAAGATCAGCATGATCGATATTCAGTTGCCTAGGGATGCCGCATTTGATACCTATGCTTTGAAGAGTGCTTCCGCGGATGACGTTAAAAAAGTAGAGCAAGGAAAAAAGGAATAAGACATGGAGAAACAAAAGAGAGAGAATGCATGTCCCTACGCAAAAAAATGCGGTGGATGCATTTATTCGGGCAAGGCATATGAAGAACAATTGAAATTGAAACAGAAAAATGTTTCTGATCTTTTAGGAAAATTTGCGAAGGTTGCGCCGATCCTTGGAACTGAGTGCCCCGAGCATTATCGCAATAAGGTTCATGGAATTTTTGGACGAGACAGGCAGGGGAACGTCTTTACGGGAATTTATGAGGAGAAGAGTCATCGCATCGTTCCCGTGGAGGATTGCCTGATTGAGGACGAGAAGGCAACGGCCATTCTAAAGACGCTCAGCAAAATGGCAAAGCAATTTAAACTGCAAATTTATGATGAAGACCGGGAAACCGGTCTTCTGCGTCATGCCCTGATTCGCGTGGGCAGAACAACGGGCGAGATCATGGTCGTGCTGGTGCTTTCTGGTCCGATTCTGCCCTCAAAAAATAATTTTACAAAAGAGCTGTGCAGGCTTCATCCGGAGATTACGACGGTAGTACTGAACGTCAATGATAAAAATACCAGTATGGTTCTGGGAAATCGTAATATTGTTCTGTATGGTAAAGGATATATTGAGGACATTCTTTGCGGCCTTCGCTTCCGAATCTCTCCGTCCTCCTTCTATCAGATCAATTCTGAGCAGACGGAGCGCTTATACCAAAAGGCCATGGAATTTGCGGGACTAACCGGAAAGGAGCGAGTGATCGATGCCTATTGCGGTATAGGAACCATCGGTGCCTGCGCTGCAAAAAAGGCTAAAGAGGTCATCGGCGTGGAGCTGAATCGGGATGCAGTGAAGGATGCGATTACGAATGCTAAATTGAACCAGATAAAAAACATTCGCTTTTGGAATGAGGACGCAGGTAAATTCATGGTGAACATGGCTGCAAACCATGAGCAGGCTGACGTCGTCTTTATGGACCCTCCGCGCAGCGGAAGTACGCCGGAGTTTATAGGCTCCGTAAACACCCTCAAGCCCAAAAGGGTAGTTTATGTATCTTGTGATCCCGTGACGCTTAAGCGTGATCTGGAGCTTTTTCGACAAAAGGGTTGGAAGATTCAGGCGATTCAGCCGGTTGATATGTTCCCTTATACGGGACATGTGGAGACAATAGTGTTGCTACAAAGAGAAACCTTGTAGAAATCCTTAGATTTAGGCACTTTTCTCGTCATGTGGTGTTTGACTCAGAGGGCGATAAATTCCGTAATAAGCGTATTGAGGACTATATCACCGTTTCAGTAGTCATTGATATGGAGTGTGGGAACACAAAAAATTGAATGTTCAGAATGGAAAGGACATCGTGAGAACGGTGTCCTTTCCTCATAGGCTTTGCCGCAGATTTTGAAAAAAGTCTGCGGCTTTTTTCATGCCCAAATTCAGAAAGGAGGCGACGCTATGTACTTTACTTCCGGCCAAGACCGGGCCTTTGAACGGCTGATGCAGGAAAAGCCCGGTTTCGATCACTACGACGGCGGCGGGGCGAACGCGCCGGAGGATTGCGGCAGTTGCCGCTTCTATCGCCCGGATTGGAAATATCAATACTGCGTGTATGCAGAGTGTCCCTATCAGCCGGGCAAGCTGACCGCTTTTGCTGCGGTCAAATTCACAGTGAAAGGAGCTGACAACGATATGGCAGTATTCCGCGTGGAGAAGAACAAAGGCTATACGGTGATGTCCAACCACCACCTGCGGAACAAAGCCCTGTCCCTGAAGGCCAAGGGCCTGCTGTCACAAATGCTGTCCTTGCCGGAGGATTGGGACTACACCCTAAAGGGCCTGTCCCTTATCAACCGGGAAAGCATTGACGCCATCAGGACGGCGGTGTGGGAGCTGGAACGTGCCGGATATATCAGGCGGGAGCAGGGCCGTGACGCAAAGGGCAAAATGGCCGATATGGTCTATACCATTTACGAGCAGCCAGTGTTGGCTACGCCGATATTGGAAAACCCGGTGTTGGAAAATCCAACATCGGATAACCCGACATCGGATAATCCGGCGTCGGGAAATCCAACGCAATTAAATAAAGAGATACAAAGAACTAACTTACCAAGAAAAGAAAAATTAAATACAGATGGACAAAGTACCGATTCCATTCCTTTCCCATCCCTGACCCCTGCCCCTGTGGAGGACGAAGCGGCGACTGCACCGCTGGAACGGAAAGGAACAGGAAAGGATGCGGCAGTACAGATTTATCGGGAAATCCTTTTGGAGAATATCGAATATGACTATCTCATTCAGGACAGTTCCATTGACCGGGAGCAGCTTGACGAGATCGTTGACCTGATGCTGGAAACCGTCTGTACCTCCCGCAAGACCATCCGTATTGCCGGGGATGATTACCCCGCCGAGCTGGTGAAGTCCAAGTTTATGAAGCTGAACAGTGAACATATCCGCTTTGTCTTTGACTGCCTGCGGGAGAACACCACGAAAGTCCGCAACATCAAGCAGTATTTACGGGCTATGCTGTTCAATGCGTCCAGCACCATTAGTAACTACTACACGTCCCTTGTGGCGCACGATATGGCGCAGCCGGATTGGGGCAAACCAAAATCCGGCCTGCCGGACTATTCCTGTTCGCCGGATGAAAGCCTGTGAGGAAAAGGAGGCGCTTTGAACCGTTGTTACCTGCGGCGTCTGGTGGTTCCACCTTAGACGCCATTTTTGACTTTTTGACAAGGAGGGATGCTTATTGCAGGAAGAAGTCGATCAGAAAACCATTGCCCTGTCCATGAAAACGGGCAAGCTCACGGCCCAAGTGCTGCAAGCGGCGCTGAAAAAGTATTTGCAGCACCGGGCCAAAGGCAAGACCACGCTGCACCACGGCCAGCAGAGCCTAAAGCAGCTCAAAAAGCATGGGGCGGCCCTCTCCAACATTGAGATCACCGAGGCCAACATTGGCGCATTCAAGCCCTGTGCCAAGAAATACGGCGTGGATTTTGCCTTGCGAAAGGATAAGACCACCCAGCCGCCCCACTACGTCGTGATCTTCAAATCCAAGGATGCGGACAATCTGGAACTGGCGTTCAGGGAGTTTACGGCAAAGACACTCTCCAAGGAGCAGCGGCCCTCCATCCGCAAGGTGCTGTCTGCCATGAAGCAAAAGACAGCGGAGCAGACCAAGCAGCGGGCCAAGGAGAAAATCAGGGAAAGGGGGCTGGAACGATGAAGCCTGATGTGAAAAAGCTGGTGATCCTCAATCTCCCGTATCTGATTTTTGTGTACCTGTTCGGAAAATGCGGGCAGGCGTACCGGCTGGCCGCCGGTGCCGACCTGTCGGGAAAGCTCCTGCATCTTGCGGACGGTTTTACGGCGGCCTTTGCAAATCCCCTCCCCAGCCTGCATCTGTTTGATTTCTGCGTCGGCATCGCCGGTGCTTTGATCGTGCGGCTGGTGGTGTACTGCAAGGGCAAGAACGCCAAGAAGTACCGTAAAGGCGTGGAGTACGGCAGCGCCCGTTGGGGAACGGCCAAGGATATTGCGCCCTACATTGACCCCAAGTTTGAAAACAATATCCTGCTGACCCAAACGGAACGGCTGACTATGACCGGAAGGCCCAAAGACCCCAAAACAGCGCGGAACAAAAACGTGCTGGTGATCGGCGGCAGCGGTTCGGGTAAGACCCGCTTTTTCGTGAAGCCCAACCTGATGCAATGCTTTCCGACCACGGACTACCCGACCTCATTTGTGGTGACTGACCCGAAAGGCACCCTTGTTCTGGAAACGGGAAAGATGTTTCAGCAGGCGGGCTACCGCATAAAAATTCTGAACACCATCAACTTTTCCAAATCCATGAAATACAATCCGTTCGTCTACATCCACTCGGAAAAGGACGTGCTAAAGCTGGTAAATACCCTGATTGCCAACACCAAGGGCGAGGGCGAAAAATCAGCAGAGGATTTTTGGGTGAAGTCGGAACGGCTGTTTTACACGGCCCTGATCGGTTACATCTGGTATGAGGCCCCGGCAGAGGAAATGAACTTCACAACGCTGCTGGAAATGATAAATGCCAGTGAAGCCCGCGAGGACGACCCGGAGTTTCAAAGCCCCGTAGACCTGATGCTTGAACGATTGGAGCAGAAAGACCCCGACCATTTTGCTGTGCGGCAGTATAAGAAATTTCTGCTTTCCGCTGGCAAAACCCGTTCCTCTATCCTGATAAGCTGCGGCGCACGTTTGGCCCCCTTTGACATCCGGGAAGTGCGCGAGCTGATGGAGGACGACGAAATGGAGCTGGACACCATCGGGGACGAAAAGACGGTGCTGTTTCTCATTATGAGCGACACGGACACCACTTTCAATTTCATTCTGGCTATGCTCCAAAGCCAGCTTATCAACTTACTTTGTGACCGGGCCGATGATAAGTACGGCGGACGGCTGCCTGTCCATGTGCGGCTGATCTTAGACGAGTTTGCCAACATCGGTCAGATACCAAACTTTGATAAATTGATCGCCACCATCCGAAGTCGGGAAATCTCGGCTTCTATCATTTTGCAGAGCCAGTCGCAGTTAAAGGCCATCTACAAGGACGCTGCCGAAATCATATCGGACAACTGCGATTCTGTGCTTTTCCTGAGTGGGCGCGGCAAAAATGCCAAGGAAATCTCCGACGCGCTGGGCAAGGAAACCATTGACAGTTTCAACACCAGCGAGAATCGGGGAAGCCAGACATCCCACGGACTGAACTACCAAAAGTTAGGAAAGGAGCTGATGAGCCAAGACGAAATCGCTGTGATGGACGGCGGCAAGTGCATCTTGCAGCTACGGGGTGTGCGTCCGTTTTTGTCGGAGAAATTCGATATTACCAAGCACCCCCGCTACAAGCATCTTGCTGACGCCGACAAGAAAAACACCTTTGATGTGGACAGGTTTTTGACTGCTACGCGCCGGAAACGGCAGCAAGTGGTGACGCAGGACGAGGTTTTCGACCTGTACGAAATTGACCTGTCAGATGAGAATGCCGCCGCTGAATAAGCAGCGGCTATTTTCATACCCCAAATCCAAATCAAACAATTTTGTGAGCCGTAAAACGCGGCAGAAAGTGAGGAAACATTTATGGAATTTTTCAACAGCGCAGTGAACACTTTGCAGACTATCGTGATCGGACTGGGCGGCGGCCTGTGCGTCTGGGGCGGCGTCAATCTTCTGGAGGGCTACGGCCAGGACAACCCCGGCGCTAAGAGCCAGGGCGTAAAGCAGTTCATGGCTAATTAAAGGGAACAAAAAGAAAGGAAAAACCAATCCAGACGGTATCAGCGGCAGGCTACAAGAATAAATTGTGATTTCACAAGATTGGTGTTATAATAAGAGAAAAGCTCCTGCCGGGGCAGCCGCCCCGGTGGTATGGGTAGAAAGGCAGGAAAACAATATGCACATCAGCTATAAACCACTCTGGCACACACTGTTAGAGCGTGATATGCGAAAAGAAGATTTAAGGCTTGCCGCTGGTATGACAACGAATATGATTGCCAACATGAGTAAAGAGGGAAAGCACATCAGCATGGACACATTAGCCCGTATCTGCGAAACGCTGAATTGTGAGATTACCGATGTGATTGAGTTAGTACCAGACGAGCCTACTTCCACAGGAGGTAAGGAACATGAGCGAACTGAAACCAAGAATAACGGAAAACGGAATTGATTATATCCTTGTCGGAGATTACTATATCCCGGATTTGAAGCTGCCGAAGGAACACCGCCCTATTGGAAAGTACGGACGGATGCACAGGGAATATTTAAGGGAAGTCCACCCAGTCAGATTGAACACATTGACCTTGACCGGGGAGTTATGGACATACCTTGCAGACCTGAACGAACAGGCACAGGAACGGTTAGACACCATCATGGAGCAGATGAAAGATGCCGAGGGCGTGACCGAGGAATTGAAACGAACCCAAGAAATGGAATGGGTGCGGCGTTGCAATAACATTCACAACCGGGCAGAAGAAATTATTTTGCAAGAGATGATTTATTCATAACGGTATGATAGAATGATTATGACAAATCATTATTTGAGGAACTGGGCGGCAAATACGAAAGGCAAGGGGATTATTTGATACCGTGCTTAACTGTACCCGCCGAAGAAGAACAGGCAATAGGCATCTGGGGGCAACGGCATTTAGATTATCTAAAACAGTACC
>JAFXQK010000069.1 GCA_017527205.1 Lachnospiraceae bacterium
CGTTGTGGTTCGTAAAGCTGATCTTCGCATATCCGTCACGCGGTACGTCGTTAAAGAACAGGTAGAACTGGATCCTGCTTTGAAGGTCGAGGCTTGTTCCAGCGTAATGCGGATAAGCCTTGTCCTCCTTCTTGTTCTCTCCGCTGACGCTTACCGTCCCATATGCCTTCTGCGCGTCCGTCATGCGGTCGCTCACCAGGTGCTCCACGTCGTAGCCAAATGTCTTCTGTGCGGCGGCCCCGTAGAACAGGAGGTCTACGCTAAGCCTCTTTTCGGCCTCAGGCAGCTCGTTAAATCCCCTCAGCGCGTAATCCGCTACGCTGTCCTCGTAGATTTCGCTCGCCGGCGTTCCGTCCGCATGGAATACCTGAACGTAAAACTTGTCATTCATCTCCATCGCAGTCAGCTTGTCATACTGCAGCAGGTAATAAGAACCGTAGGTATACCACTCCGAAAACTGATAGGTCTTTACGGTATCATCCTTGCCGGCATTTACCTTCCTGATGGTCGCATAGCAGTCCGTCTCGGTTACGTCTGCCTTGTTGATGAGGAAGAGCATGTCCAAGGAGTTCCCCAGGTTCATGCTGGCTCCCGCGAGCGTAAACAACTGGCTTGCATTTCCCTTGATTTCAAAGCTCCTTATCTCGGAGGCAAGCTGCGTTCCCTCGGCTCTTACGCAAAGCTCATAGGTGCCAGGCGCAAGACCCGTAATTTCCGTTCCCGTGACAGCCGTCCACGCATTGTCTCCAGCCTTTCTGTAATCCATCTTTTCGCTAACGCCAAGGATCTTGCCGTCATTGTTTTCCTCCGTGGTGCAATCCATCGCCTCCACATAATCAGGAATCTCGCCTTTGTAGATCGTAAAATACAACTTATCACTATCGAGCGTTGTGTCTCCGCCCTTTCTTACGATGCAAAGCATTTCTTCCGTCAGGTTTGTGATCGCCTGCGACGTGCCCTTTGCGGTAAACTCCATGGGCGAAGTCGTTCCATCTACCCACTCATCGCTTTCTTTATCATAAACAGAGAAGGTAACAACATAGTTTGCACCATTTACCAGATTACTCAAGGTGCCGCTGTCCGTGCCTGTCGCCTCAAATTCTGCCGCAGGTGTCTCTTCCCGTTCCTTTGCCGTAGCAGCCCTTAGCTCTAACTGCGTGTTCGCCAAAGGCTTTCCGGAAATCGTAATTTGCTGATAACCATTTCTCGTTACGGTAAGACCATCCTGATCGTCAACAAAATAACTTTCAGGGAAATAATAGCCTTCTGACGCGACATAAACGACGGAAGTAATTTCACCCGTAACACCCTGCTGCCGTTCTGCACCAGAGCCTGCCTTTAATGTCATTCCATTTCCAGCCACAATCGTTACGTCATAAGGAATTGGCAACCAATGTGCATAGAAGCTCTTCTCGCCTGTTTCCTCTACTCCGATCGCCGTAACCTTATTGCCAGTACCATTTTGTCCCGTAAACCAACCCTCAAAGGTATAATTTTCTCTCGTAATGTCCGTGGGAAGCGTTTCTCCCTCGCCGTAGGTATAGGTTGTTACGTCGCCGGAATGAATCATTCCGCCCTCTACGTTCAGCGTTACGGGATAAGAAGCGTTCTTGTAAATTGCCGTAATCGTTACGTTCTTCTTTGGCATCGTAAAGATTGTTTCTGCCGCAGAAGGAACCATCACGGTAACGTCCTGACTCTCCCAGCGATCGAAAACCTGACCAACTAAAGGTGCATTCGCCGTAATCGATAGATTTGTTCCGGCAACGGCTGTGTTATTAGAAGCCGTACCGTTTACAATACTAACCGTGTACTCCTGAAGCTTTTCAATAAATTTCGCCTGATAGGTAACGGAACAATTGACGGCATCAATGACAGGCGTCCATCCATCAAACAGCCAATGATCCTCTTCCTCGCTGCCGCCAGCGGTTGCCCCATTATGTTTCGGTGCCATTCCCCCATATACGGGCGTTTTCCCAGCCAAAACATTTACAGAATACAAAGCCCCGTCAATTCCGCTGTTTACAAAATCAATCTGATAGGAATCAGGCGACCACTGCGCATAAAGAGTAAGATCTGCATCCGCGCTAAATGACTGCTCGTCGACAAAAGAAATGCCTCTGCCATCAGGTCTCGTATTCCATCCTGCGAAAACATAACCAACTCTGGCAAACGGATTTGCAGGAAGGGCAACCGTTTCTCCCTTACCAGAGGACAGCTCTGCAACGTCTTTCGCATCGCCATTCCCAAAGAATCTGATCGTTACCGTCTCCTTTACAGGCTGTTTCTGCGGCATCTCCTGCTCGCTAAAGATCCAAAGCTCAGGATGCTCCTCTCCCATGCGCCAGATATGGCCTGCCTCGTCGCTGATGTCCCAATCATTGGTAAAGTTCGTTTCATTCTTAAACCAGTTTGCGTCCACATGACCTATATTTTTATAATTGTTCGATTCATGGACATTATAGCCAAGGGCATATTTCGCACCACTACAATAGCTATAGCTGTTGTTGATAAAGGTGCTGTCTGCTTTACCAACAAGCCCGCCTGCGGTGGAATCGTCAGGATGGTAAAACTGTTCCTTGATTCCTCCTCCTGAAACGGTTCCACCATATTGGAAGCAGAAATTCATGCGGTCTCCGACACCCAGAAGACGTCCGGCCACACCGCCTACAAAACCTGTTTCTGCATTGACGCTTCCAACGTGATAACAGTTGTTCAAAAAGCCATACGATTTACCGACAATACCGCCCGTGTAATGATAGGTATCCGTATAACCATTACTGCTGCTGTTTTGACCACCGACACCCGTAACCGTTCCTTCAAAGACACAATTTTCAAGTCTACAGCTTTCATCCAGATAACCTACAATTCCTCCGACTGCATCTCCGCCACCCTTGACGGAACCTGATACATACAGATTCCTGATCTTTCCGTAGCCAGAGACATATCCAAAGAGACCCGCAGGCTTCTCTTCCTCGCAGTCTACGCTCAGTCTGGTAATCTTATGTCCCCGACCGTCGAAAACACCATTAAAGGAACGACGATTTACGCTATCAAAATAATATGCATCACCAAAGGTACCGATCGGCATCCAATCCTCTTGTGCCAAGAAAAGATCCGTACACAATACCACCCAGGCATCCTCAAAGGTATCCCCCTGATTTACTTTTTCTCGGAATTCCTTAAAGTCATCAACGCTCCAAATACAGATCGTTCTGGCGATCGAGCTTCCATAGCCACCCGTGGGGCCTTGAATCTCACCGCCAATAGAACCTCCGATGACACCACCGACCACCCCTGAAGGATCAGTCAATTGGTTTCCTTCCTTGTCATGTTCCTGAGAAGCCTCAGCAAAAAGCATTAACATCTCAGGCTCACATTTAAGAGTGGGCTGACCCGACATATACCATATATTTATAAAGTCCCAATTTTTGAAATTCGAAGCATATCCAAACTTACTGATGGAGTAGCCTTCAAACGCGCCGTCCACGGTAGTTCTAGTGGACCACCCTAACGCACGATCACAACAAGAAGTCCACCAATAGTTATCTCGTAACGTAGCATCAACACTTTTATGTTCACCACCGATTGCTCCAGCCTTACCATTGTCATCCGTTTTATCTATACCATTTTTCCCGTCAGCTAATCCGTTTTGGGGGCTCATGCAATAAGTTCTGCTTATCACTCCAGCATCTGATAAACCTACTATACCGCCAACAGAAGACTCTCCATAAACAATTCCTAGATTATAACTGTCAAATACGCTTCCACCATGCAGTTCTCCAACAATGCCACCAGCATTATATCGCCTTGCAAAAATTTTAGTTCCCGCACCATTAACGCATTCAGAAATGACACTGCCCTTATCCTCAACCTCTAAATGATCATTATGTATGGCCAGTCCAACAATCCCCCCAATGCTGGCCCTGTCATCAAGTTTAGAGATAACATTACCCATATTTTTACATTTTGTAACAAGACTGTTCACTTGAATGTTGCCTGCAATACCTCCTACATTTGTTCCACCTTGTACGTTTCCATCATTCAGGCAATAGGTAATTGTACCAGATAAAGCTACGCCAACGATACCACCACAATCGAATCCATCATAATTACAAGATACTCCGATGTCTCCATTATTGTAGCATTCCGCGACAGAACCATCCTGAAGGTAACCCACAACGCCTCCCATACTGTCTTGGCTTGTGTGTCCACAAAGAGTACCATGATTATTACACTTCTTTACGTCACCATTACAGAATCCCAAAATACCTCCAAGATCACTCTTAGCGGTAATTGTTCCATAGTTGACGCATTCCTCAAACTGCTTAATTGACCATCCCTCTCCTACAATACCACCTGCATTTTCCTGTGAAGTAACGCTTGCGTGATTCACGCATTCAAACACCTTGGTTTCATGAATGAATCCTATGCTTCCACCTGACGTAACATAAGAATCGACCTCACCAAAGTTTTCACATGCCTCAACGGCTCCTAGCCACGCAATACCAGCAATACCTCCATTGCCGATCATGCTCGATTCTCTTTTTCTCGTGCTATTGACTACGATTGTATTTCCAATACGTATCCCATAAGGCTTTATGTAGCGCTTTATTGGCGACTGCTCCCCGGGCTTAGACTTCGCATTGAAATTTGTCGAGTTTTGAGGGCAATTTACCTTTGCGTAGTTCACACATTCTTTAACATTACACAGATAACTACAACCTATGATGCCACCCACCATCTGTGCTCCCAAAATCTCTGCAGTTTCCCGGTTGACACAATTATGTACGATGACCTCATGTCCATAACCGATAATGCCTCCGAGATTCTGACTGTTAAGACAAGAAAGCATGCCATAGTTAGTGCAATCCAAAACCTGACAGCTGTCAGCCGCCCCTACAATACCTCCAATCTCTTTTGCAATCCCATCACTGCTAAGCTGACCATAATTAACACAATTCTGAATGATACCAAAGGAAGCTCCCGCAATTCCTCCAGCCTCCTCAACTACATTTATCAAATCACCATTATTTGTACAAGAATCAACCGTTCCCGCCAGTTCGCCGACAATGCCGCCAACTGTGTAGGAACGAATCGACATCATACCATTATTCGTACAATTTAGGATGGTTGCGCCGAAACCACATCTTCCGGCAATGCCGCCAACCCGGGCCATTCCTTGGAGTTCACCCTGATTGGAGCAATCCTTCACCTGACATTTGGGAGCCTCACTTATATCACCAATCTCTGCCAAACCGATGCTTCCGACAATACCGCCGCAATAATACTTTTCAGACATCAGCGTTCCATAATTCTCGCAGCGCTCAATTGTCACGGCCCCGTGACACTCTCCGGCAATACCACCAGTATAATCTTGATTACGGTTTTGTACGCTGCCATAGTTAATACATGCGTAGCAATCTCCGTAAAGCTGTGCCACAATACCGGCAGCTCCAATGCCATCAAAGCTCAAATCTCCCTCATTGACACAGCCACTAATGCTCCTGCCTTCCTTGATACAATACGCGATACCGGCGCCAGGTCCGCCATAGCTCAGATCTATGTTTCCTAGGTTGATACAGTCGATGACGTCGCCAGCAACATCATACACAATACCGCAATAAGCATCTAAATCAGCCTCGTTTATACAATCCCGAACGGATCCCGATACCTTATAAGCGATACCACTGTCTCCACGAACTCTTCCATGTTCTTCATTGACACAACCCGTCACGTCACCGCCGGCAGTAGCAACGATGCCCGCCGCATGACACCCTTGCTTTCCATCATTCCACGATATAGCTCCAAAATTATGACAATCTCTTACGTATCCCTTTGCATCCGCCACAACGCCGGCAGCATAATTTCCGTTGACTTCCCCATAATTCGAGCATGCAAAGACAGAACCATCCGTTGCTCCGGCAATACCGCCCACATACTGATCCGCAAAAATCGGTCCTGCATTGATACATTGATCCAGCCATCCTTCGCTCTGTCCCGCAATACCACCAACAAAGCTTCCATTCACGACCGCGCCTTCATTCCTACAATCTTCTGCCGTAGACTCCAGCTTTCCTACGATACCACCGACATAGCTTGGTTTCACATTGTCATTAGTGATATCGTATCCTACGATCTCGCTCTCTTTTGAGCTTAAGCAGTTTTTCACGGCACTTTTACAGAAGCCGGCGATGCCACCAACGTACATTCTGCCCGCAACCCGACCTTGATTGTTACAATCCGTGATTTCCGCGTACTGCTTCCCGACTATGCCACCGACATAGTTGATACCAACCACCGGTTTTTCAGAAGCGTTCGTACAAAGCGTGACAAGCTTCTTGCATCGACCCGCAATACCGCCGACATACTGATTACCTATAACGGTACCTTCGTTGGTCAAACCGCTCAGCTCACACTCTGCCAAACCGACGATACCGCCAATGAAAATTCCATTTCCAGAAACATTACCTTTATGACAACAGCCTGTGATTACCGTGTCTTCATCTGCGTAACCGGCAATACCACCCGTGAAATCTTGTCCTTCTGCAACCCCATTTTCAAGATTTTCACTTTCTGAAATCATGCTTTTCTCAACATAGCCCGCAATACCACTGGTCAAAAGTTGACCTACAACATTCCCGCCATTAGTAGATCCCGAGATGGTACCATGACTAAGAAAACCTGCGATACCTCCCGTCATGACGTCACCTGAAACACATCCCATGTTCTGACAGTTTTCTATTGATCCACCGGTACATGCGCCAGCAATTCCACCATAGGAATCATTCTTGTGTTGAAGCGTAAGGGTTCCTTGTCCGACATTCAAAACCTGCTCAGCAGTGGATTCACCTTCATAGAATAGATTACCCGAAAATGTACAACCTTTGACCACCGCGCTGACTCCTACAACGCCACCAGCCAGTGTATCCATTATTCTCTTTGCACGCGGAATGCCGTTTGCCCATCCGACAATGCCGCCAACGCAGCTACCCGTGCCAAAGATGTCGGCAACCGAAGAACATCCTTCGATCCTGCCCTCAGGTGCAAGCATGCCAGCAATGCCCCCGACATAATCCGTTCCCTGAATGTCTCCAGAAAAGCTACAGTTTGTGATCGTGCCGAGAACATAGCCGGCAATGCCACCGACATGGCTTCCGCCGACAATCGTTCCCTCAACATTTAAATTTACCACGCTTCCCGATACCGTTCCAAACAGTCCCTGATAATCACCTGTTCCAGCATCAATTTGTAAATTGGAGATACTATATCCGTCACCATCGAAAGTTCCGTAAAAAGTAATGTCTGCCGCATAGCCGATTGGCTCCCAGCTCACCTTTTTATCATCCTTAAAGGTACCACAAATAGACGACAAATCCATATCTTTTGTCATCATGAAATAGATACCCATATAAGAATTTCCGGCGTTCACGCTCTTTACAAGTCCAAGCAGCTCCGCCTCACTCTGGATCAAATAAGGATCTTCTGCCTCGCCTTGACCTTCCCATTCGAAATCAGGCTCGGTCGGAACATAATCCTTGTCAGTTGCCGGTGGGTTCTGACCTTCGCCAGCACCTTCACCGCCTTCACTTCCTTCACCACCTTCACTTCCTTCTACGCCTTCACTTCCTTCTACGCCTTCACTTCCTTCGCTGCCATTCGTTTCTGAATTACCGGAGGGATTTGTAGAACCTCCATCCCCTTCATTACCAGAATTACCGGAATTATCTGTCCCTTCACCATCCTTAACGGTAACCGGGGTATTCCCCGTATCTGCACCAACAACAACTGTGACGGTACCACCTTCCGAATTCCCCGTGTCTGCCCCGACATTTACTTTATCCGCGGCTGCGCCTCCTGCGGCCGTTCCTCCTGCGGATGTTCCTCCTGCGGATGTTCCTCCTGCGGACGCTCCTCCCATGGTTGCTTCTGCCGTGCCCGTGGACGCTCCTCCCATGGTTGCTTCTGCCGTGCCCGTGGACGCTCCTTCCGCGGACGCTCCTACAGCGGACGTTCCTCCAGCGGACGCTCCTCCCGTGCCAGGTACGACTGCCATACCCGTTTCTGCCGTCTCCGCGCTTGCCGTCATTGACAGGGCATCGATCGGCAACATAGTAATACACAGCGCCAATACCATAGCCTTTGCCAACGCTCTTCTAAGACTTTTTTTTGCTTTCTTCCTCATTGTTCCCCCTCCTAACAGTAGGATAAATTGAACCGCGTTTCCGCAGCTTTTTCTCTTCTTTCCATAATTTCCCAAGATCACTAATGATAGTATAGCTATCTAATCCCGATTTGTCATCACCCGAAAGTAGTATATATAAAAATGAAAAGACTGCCCTGGGACCAAAGTGTTCCAAGGCAGTTTCCGAAATTCACTATACTTTTATCAATTCCTATTATGGATGAAAATAATTGTAAGCCGAATCTGCAAACTTCAAAACGGCCTCATCTATTTCTCCCGTCGTTCCTCTGAACACGTACGACTCTATGCTGTCCGTCACGCTGTCAAGAAGGTTACCGTCCTTGTCATATACCTCGCAGGTCACCAGCTTTCTTGCATCCGGTATCGTCAGTTCATTTACCACGATGACGCTCATGGTAGCGCTTGCTACCAGGTAGTCGCTTCCCGCCACGGTACTTTCCACCTTCGTTCCGTTGTGGTTCGTAAAGCTGATTTTCGCATATCCGTCACGCGGTACGTCGTTAAAGAACAGGTAGAACTGGATCCTGCTTTGAAGGTCGAGGCTTGTTCCAGCGTAATGCGGGTAAGCCTTGTCCTCCCTCTTGTTCTCTCCGCTGACGCTTACCGTCCCGTATGCCTTCTGCGCGTCCGTCATGCGGTCGCTCACCAGATGCTCCACATCGTAGCCAAACGTCTTCTGTGCGGCGGCCCCGTAGAACAGGAGGTCTACGCTAAGCCTCTTTTCGGCCTCAGGCAGCTCGTTAAATCCCCTCAGCGCGTAATCCGCTACGCTGTCCTCATAGGCCTCGCTCGCGGGCGTTCCGTCCGCATGGAATACCTGAACGTAAAACTTGTCGTTCATCTCCATCGCGGTAAGCTCGTCATACTGTAACAGGTAATAGGGACCATAGGTGTACCATTCCGAGAACTGTATCGTCTTTACGGTGTCGTCCTTACCGGCGTTTACCTTCCTTATGGTTGCGTAGCAGTCCGTCTCGGTTACGTCCGCCTTATTGATGAGGAAGAGCATGTCCAAGGAGTTCCCCAAGTTCATGCTGGCGCCAGCTAACTTGAAGGGTACAACTTCCTTCCAAACTGCCTTAGCAATAACCAATCCATTCACGATGATCTTATCACCTGGTTGATATGCCTTGCCATCAATCTCCCAATGGTCAAACTTCATTCCAGAAGGAGCAACAAAGCTATTTTCCACAAGAGAAACCTCTGTACCCCTTGCAACTGCCGGACAAGCAATGTTTCCTTCACCACCGTTTACGTCATATGCCACACCGCAAAAGCCCGTCATTGCCATGCTAACGCTAATGGCAAGCTCACCATAGTCTGAAGCAGTAGAATCTTTTATCAGATCCAGCCTGATGGCTCTTCCAAAGCCAAAGCTCTCGTTATTCTCCCGAATCTGCTTTCCGTTGACAAAAATCTGCATTTCGTCAATGGAATCACGGAACCAATAGCCCTCCTTCGGTGCAACCCGAAGTTCAAACTCGGTCAGTGCCGGTTCGATCTTTTCATCAATCCGTTCCCCCGCCTTATTCCATTCGTATTGAGCGAATCCCTTGTAGCCAAACCAAGAGAGGTAATACATGTCTTCACTGCCAGCCTTTGTTCCCTCTGAGTAGGTAAAGACATCATAGTTTACCGTCGATCCATAGGTGGGCATCTCGCTGATCTCGATGAAGACCTGCTTGATCTCCTGGCTCTTTAATACGTGTCCCCAAGAAATCTTGCCGCAGACTGTACACATGCTGTCTCCGGAATAACCATCCTCTCCATGAGCCGGTGCCACATAAGGCTTACATCCGGAGGGATCTAAAGTTAATCTCTGCGTATTAGCGTCCCAATCGTTATACAAGCAGTAATCATGGTTCTTTTCGTAGTATTTCCCCTTTTGCATCAACTCGCCGCAGTCCGGGCAAATGAGGTCACCCGTATAGCTTCCGCGCATGGACCAGTCATCGCAATTGATCTCTTCCGCCATGTGGATCTTGTATAACGGAATTTCCAAATTGCCTTGGTCCATGTAGTAGTAAATCTGCTCTCCCTTAACGTTCAGCGAAGGCACGTTCTCCGTTGCGGGAACGCCTTCACCATGGCCCTTGGGTGCGGTAACATGCCCCTTCGTGATCAGATGCTCACAGTAAGCACAAACCGTGTCACCGGAATAACCGCTCTCGGTACAGGTTGCGTTGACCTCGTCCTTGGTCTTCGTGCGTTTGTGGGAGCAAGCCGTGTAGGTAAATTCTACTTCAATAAAGCTTGCCTCATAATCCACCTTCTCGATCTGATTCTTCCCGACCTGTCTGGTACCGGAGGTCGGAACCGTAAACGCATATGCCACACCTGGAACAAGCTCCGTGACATCGAGGGTCTCCGTATGGGTCAGCGAACTATTTAAACCCGTTTTGCACTGAATGGTAACCTTAGCTCCGGTCACCATCTGATCCAGCTTCGCACGGGGAAGAAGAAGCACCACGTCTCCTTCGCCAGCAATGTCAAGATCTTCTTGTTCTGCCAGACCTTCCAGCAGTCTTGTAAGCTGCGCAGTGTCCGTCGTGGTAAGAACCCTGGGGTCAATCTGCTTTGCTTTTCCTCTTTCTACGTTAATGGGATGCGTATGCCATTTATAGCCCTTTGTTGACCAGTCCTGCTGTATTCCGCAGATATTACAGGAACGCCACAAGCCTCCCGGTCTCTTTTCCGTTGCGTTGTTTACAAGGTGCCAAGAACCCCAATCATGCTTTTCATATGACTTGAAGGTGCATCCATCAACGCTGCAGCTGATGGAATGGTAGGTCGGGTTCAGCCTTGCCCGAATGACCTTTCCATTATCTGCCATGTACTCGTACTCATAGATATGATGCTTGTCATCGGCTACCACTTCCGTTGCATTATCGGCATATATGTGATCGATCAGTTCGCCGAAATCATACTGGTGCAGATGATCCTTAAATACCTCCCGCCAACCGCAAACCGTACACTCATGGTAAAGATACTCTCCACCCGCATTGGAACCGATCTTATACTCGCCATAGGTATGGGGCTTTTTAGAGGACTGCTCGCTGCATCCGCCGCCAACGCACACAAAAGTATGCCCCTTTGCATCACTAGTGCATTCACGACTGTCATATGCGCGGCAATCATGAGATACGTGCAAGAAAGCTGCTTGGCTGTTTACCTCGTTTCCGTAATCATCACTGATCTTGCAATAGAATCCATATTGGCAGCCGCAACCATCAAACGGAACGGCATAGGTCAGAGTAGAAGTATTGGAACCGGAGATATAGTACTGGTAGTCATTACTATCTTCGTCATGAAGCGGATATTTGTTGTCATAGGCTCCATAATACATATACCATTGATAATGCAGACCCTTCTTTGCATCCCTACCATAGGCTGCAACAGTAAACATAACGGTATTGTCCCGTGCAAGTTCTTGCAGTTCAAGGTCATAGTGACCATTGGTCCATCCGTCATAGGTCGGTTTTCCGTTGCGATCCTTCGGCTGAGAGGTGATCACGATTTCGCTCGTCGAATTAAAGCCGCAGACGGTGCAGATTCCCTTGGAATTAAAGGAATGTCTCCCCTTATCAGAGATATGCTTGGTCTCGTCGCAAAGACGGCAGTCATGCCAATGGTAGGTCTCGTCATAAGTCCAGCTCGTTTTCGGGGTTATGGAGTGCCCCTGAGTAGCGCCGCCGTGAACGCTCGACATATGGCTTGCGAAATCGTCTGCGTTAATGCATACCGGATCAGCGCAGTCACATCCTTCTAACTCAGCCAACTCCGCGCAGCAATCGATACAGCGATATTCCCCCGCATCGAAACAGGTATTACAGAGATCCACTTCGCCAAAGCACCTTCCGCAGTCGGCGCAAAAATGATCATCCTCCAGATCCATCCAGCAACCGTCCCCGCAAAAGCAGCCCATGTCCTCCGCTTTTTCGATACAGCAGCGAAGGCACAGTCCACAGGTATCACACTGCTCTTCCTCCGCTATCATGCAGGCTCCGCACTCCTCGCAGAAATGCTCGTCGAACAGCGGATCTTCGACACACATGCCGCAGGCGTCGCACTGGGAGCATTCACAACATTCTTCGCAAAGACCGCAGAAATCGCAGGGCTCCACGTCCATCGCGATAAAGCAAAGCCCGCAGGTTTCACAGAGCTCGCAACATTCAACGCAGTGATCTCCGTCGCTCTCGCACTTGTCCGTCATCTCGAAGCAGTTTTCACAGAGTACGCAGTGGTTGCCCTGCTCCATGGCGCAGTCCATGCACATGCCGCAGCCGTAGCAGAACTCCTTACAGTCCTCGCAGTAGCCGCACTCATGGCAATAGATGAGTCCCCCTGCCTTACAGCGGTAGCACCCGGGACAGGGAACGTACTCGTCCACGGATTCTCCAGCCAGCTCTTCATGGCACTCCGTACAGATCTCGCCGCACTCGGAGCAAATATCGACACAGTCGGCGCAGCGTCCGCAAAACAGGCAGTAATCCATATTTTCCTTACATCTGCCGCAATCCGAGCAGGGTTCGTATTCGCCTTCTCCACCCAGTGTGTCGTGGCACTCTAGGCAGAGTTCGCCGCAATGGTCACACAGTTCAATGCAATCCTCGCACCGGCCACAGAACTGGCAATAATCCACGCCTTCCTTGCATCTGCCACATTCGGAACAAGGCGACGTATCCCCAGATCCTTCCAAAATCTCATGGCAATCAAGGCATACCTCCCCACACCTGTCGCAGATTTCGCAACAACTATCGCAAAACCCACAAAACAAGCAATAGTCCGTGTCTTCATACTGCATACAATTCGGGCAAAAATGATCTTCTGCCCTTACTTCCCTCATCGGAAGCTCCGGGATCACAAGGATCACGCATAGCAAAAAGCTGATGATCCTCGCCCATAATTTTTTCTGTTTTCCTTTCACTCCGTTACCTCCCCCCGTCTTTTTCTGATGCCAAAAAAGTGTTTTCTCAACTACTTGTTAACACAATTTATCATGAAAACAAATTCCTTCAAATATCAATATACCTTAATTTGGTCAACAAAAAAATGTGCCGATCGGCACATTTTTCGTCTGCTCTCTTTCCGCGTTTCCAATGGAAGGATAAGCATTTGTCACATGGTCGTTTCCGTTTACATTTTAATCACGATACCTAATCTTCCGGCCTCCGCGACCAGCTCCGTCCTCGTGTGAAAACCCGTCTTACTCAACATGTTCTCAACATGACGCTTTACGGTACCCGCAGAGACTCCAAGCCGCTCACCAATCTCCGCATTACTGTCCCCCGTAATTAGTTCCTTCAGAATCTGAAGCTCACGCTCAGTAAAGTCATGGTTTGTAATGGGACCTATTGCCACACAGGGAGTCCCGTCCGGATAAACATGTTCCCCCGCCATGGTGCGATCCATGACATTCAAAATCGTATCCTTTTGTGCATCTTTATACCAAAAGGAGTCCACGCCGATTCTTTTTGCCCTTTTCAGCCAAGAGTATTCCGGCATGGAAGTTACGATGATAACTTTAATCTCAGGATGTCGGTTCTTGATGATTTCAGCAGCATCAAGACCGCTACTGCCCAAAGCCGTACATACATCCATAAGCACAAGCTCTATCGTTCCAGAATCACAACAATCCGGAGCCAGCTCTGCATTGGTCAGGGTTCCCGCAATCTCATACCGTTCGCTTCCCTGAATATAAATTTCAAAGAGCTTTCTCGGCATTTCCTGATCCTCCACGATCAATACTTGACATGCCATGTCATATCCTCCCCGCATTCGCCGTATTCATATATCATACTTAAACTCCCATTATCGTTAGTTTACCACAAAATATAATTTAAAAAAAGAATCTATGCAAATTTAAGCATAAAAAGGCCGTCTTGGAATGTCATGCACTCCAAGACGGCCTTTGGAAAACACAAATAACCTATTCTATTGATTAGTTTGAAGGATGGAAATAGTTGTAAGCCGAATCCGCAAACTTCAAAACGGCCTCGTCTATTTCTCCCGTCGTTCCTCTGAACACGTACGACTCTATGCTGTCCGTCACGCTTTCAAGAAGGTTACCGTCCTTGTCATATACCTCGCAGGTCACAAGCTTTCTTGCATCCGGTATCGTCAGTCCGTCAACTACGATGACGCTCATGGTGGCACTTGCTACCAGGTAGTCGCTTCCCGCCACGGTACTTTCTACCTTCGTTCCGTTGTGGTTCGTAAAGCTGATCTTCGCATATCCGTCACGCGGTACGTCGTTAAAGAACAGGTAGAACTGGATCCTGCTTTGAAGGTCGAGGCTTGTTCCAGCGTAATGCGGATAAGCCTTGTCCTCCCTTTTGTTCTCTCCGCTGACGCTTACCGTCCCGTATGCCTTCTGCGCGTCCGTCATGCGGTCGCTCACCAGGTGCTCCATGTCGTAGCCAAACGTCTTCTGTGCGGCGGCACCGTAGAACAGGAGGTCAACGCTGAGCCTCTTTTCAGCCTCAGGCAGCTCGTCAAATCCCCTCAGTGCGTAATCCGCAACGCTGTCCTCGTAGCACTCACTCGCAGGCGTTCCGTCCGCATGGAACACCTGAACGTAAAACTTGTCATTCATCTCCATCGCGGTCAGCTTGTCATACTGCAGCAGGTAATAAGAACCGTAGGTATACCACTCCGAAAACTGGAACGTCTTCACGGTGTCGGCCTTGCCCGCGTTCTTTTTCGTAATGGTTGCGTAGCAGTCCGTCTCCGTCACATCCGTCTTGTTGATGAGGAAGAGCATGTCCAGGGAATTCCCCAGGTTCATACTAGTTCCCGTAAACTGAAACATCTGCCCCTTCCAAACAGCCTTTACAGTCACGTCCTGCGTCACGGTCAGCTGCTGACCGGGCTGCATGATGATTCCTTCTACGTCCCAGCCATCAAACGTAGCGTTGCCGGGAGCGGTAAATAAGTTTGCTGCAGGCAAAATGATCTTCTGTCCGGCAGTGGCAACGCGCATGTAGGCTGGGGTACCGCTGCCGCCGTTAGGATCAAAGCCAACCGTCAAAACCTGCATCCCCTTGATGGCGGAGACGTAAGAGACATCAGGGTCCTTCTCTGCCTCGTCCGTGGCGATCAGGAAGACATAAGCCTTGTTCCAGTCAATCTGGGAATTCACCTCATAACTGAAGACGTTTGTGGAAGTAGGAGTCAGTATGATGGCAGGTTGCGTCACCTTCGTTCCGTCCGCATTTTCCTTTTGCAGGATAAGCACCAGCTTCATCTGTTGGAAAGCCGCGCCCTCCTTATTCTTTAGGCCTGTCCCGGAAAGGGTAAAGGTCAGTACCTCGCCATGGCTTTGGTTAAAGCTCGGCGTGATCACGACATCGGTCAGATGGTTCACGTAGGTACTGCCAACATCCTCCGGCTGCGCATAGCCGCCGTCCACAAGCAGATCCTCATGTACTGACGGCGTTGTGTATACAAAGCGATAATAACCACTGTAGGTCGGATTCTGATGCCACTGCTTCCAATCGGAATCCTCCTTGAGCGTAAAGTCCAGACAATACTCCATATCCGGGGAAAGTCCGACAAATCCGACGCCGTTTAAAGCAGATGCCTTCTTCCAAATCTTATCAGGGTCCGTTGCCTGTCTTCCGTCACTGCTTATATAGGTCGCATCCAGCCAGAAAATTCCTGGGTCGGTAACCATAACCTGCAGGGCACTCTCATACTGTTTCTGTGTGCCGGCGACGTTCGCCTCAAAGGATGTCGCCGTGATTGCTAACTCCTTTAATGGGTATGTAGTAATCGTATGTTGCCCATACTTAACCGTCACAGGACTTGCCGTCTGCAGATCCGTAGAATTCTCAGGATTTAGGCCAAAATACAGCTCCATCGACCCGTCATCTAACATCTGATAATCACTCAAGGTACAAAATACGTCGCTGATTCTATTAGACTCCAATTCGCTTTGCAGGCTATTCGGGATTTCACCGCACACCTGCAGTGGATAGAGCGCCGATATCACCGGGAGCTGCGGATTCTCCGGATTCGTCGGCACCACGTGGAGCATTAAGAAATAGGCTTCACCTGCGACAAATCGCGAAATATCACTCATGCTTTGACTCACTACCGCCCCGTCGCTTTCTTTCACGTGGAACCACATACTGCCATACGAATCAACCAAGTACTGATCCGGTGCGAAAGATTCCAAGTTCGTCTTTGTAATCCCGGCCTTTCTTCCGGGAATTGGAAAGCCCAGACCGCTTGCCACCACCGTTGAACTCTTTACCTTGATCCGACATTCATCCGTATACCCGACGCGCCTTCCCTGACGCAGGACGCAGCGCAGCGAATTCTGCAGATTCGACCCCCTGATTTCAATCTGAAGCGTCGCCTCCTTCGCCGTCGGAAGATCCAAGTCATACCAAAAGCCCTTTTGCAGCTGCTGCCACTGATATTCAATATCCGTACCATTTGCCACGACGCTAAAGGTCGCCGTCTCGCCAATGCGTCCCTCATAATCCGTGGGCTGGCTTACAATCTCCAGTGGAACCGTGCCATCAAAGACCACCACGTCTCTGTCCAGTTTTAAACTATTATTATTGTCCTGGAAACTGTATCTGACCCAGTCCCTGCCGATGGAATAATCCCTTCCCCATGTTAGAATACCGGTTTGATAGACATTTTTTAGCTTTTCGTTCTGGCAGATGTCTAAATATTCCAGCTTGTTCCCCGTCGCATCCAGGTGGTACAGCGCAGGGCAATCCTCCAGATCAAGGCTTTCCAGGTCACTATTGATGATCTCCAGCCAGCCTAGCTTGCTCAGTCCCGAAAGCTTCAAGGAAGTAAGCGTCGGAACATTGTTCAGCGTAATCATCGTCAGCTTGCCGTTGGTGCTAAAATCAACGCTGCTTAGGTGGTTCCCGCTTAGGGACACGCTGCTTAGGTCCGTCAGTCCGGACAGATTGACGCTTGTCACTCCGGATTCATCCAACGTGAGATTCACGAGCTTTTGATTGGCTGAGAAATCAAGGTTCTTAAGATCTCTTGCATTCCGGCCTATGCTTAGATTGATCAGCTCAGGAAGCATGCTGACATCAACGGAAGCAAAGGCATTGTTATCAATATACAGATCCTCCAGCTTCTTATTCCACGAAAAATCTGCCTTATTGATCGTATTTCCTATTGCCGTCAAATAGGTCAGGTTCGGGAAGAGCTTCAACCAATCCATGGAAGCCAATCCGCAATATTCTACGTCAATATAGGTAACATTCTTTGCCTCTTCCGCCTGAAGAAATCCGTCCTTACCGTAATCTATGGACTTGAGCGCCACAGGCAGATCTGACATGTGAGCCACGATGAGACGCTGTTGGTTATTCCAGCTTGTCCGAACGTAGGATTCTGATGAATCTTGCAGGCGTGTCTCAATATAATTCTCTTCCTGCTTCTCCGTTTCCGTTCCATGGATAGCTGCCATCACCAAGTCCGGACATTCGCTGACGTCAACGGTCTGAATCTTACTAGTTTGGATGGTCAGTTTGCTCATACTCGTGCATCCCGAAAGATTTAACTCGGTCAAGCTGCCATCGGTCTTCGTATGATCACAAATACCATTTAAATACAGCTCAGTCAGATTGGGGCAATCCGTTACATTCAGCTCGTCTATGGAGCAATTCCTCAAATCTAAAACCCGCAGGAAATGCATCCCTGAGCAGTCCACGGACCGAAGTCCCTCATCTCCATAACAATAAATCGACGTCAGATACGGAAGCAGCTTAATTCCCTCCAGGGACTTTACGGGATAAGCATGCGTATAGATTTGACTCGTCTGTTCTAGTTCGGCCGGTGTCAAGATATCATTATTGTCCTTGTCATAGGTATCCTTCAGATAAGCCCTCAGATTGTCGTCTGGGAAATTTTCAGGTGTCAGTGCAACGCTCCCCTCCGGATAACGAACTGCCATCTTGATTTCATTGCCGTTACAAATGTGGCTGACCTTTTCCATCAATACTTCCATTCTTTGGCACTTAATGGTATAGGTTACACCCTCCTCTGGAAGGAATCCTTTTCCTTGAAAATCCACTGAAATGTCACACATGTCTTTATCATTTGTGATCTGCGCCAACAGCGTACTTCCAAGATAAACCTGCCAAGTGTACCGATAGGCATGACCACACATGTCATCCAAAGAGTCAGGAATCGCCTGAAAATAATCCAACGTATTTTCACTCGCGAAAACCTTCACCCGATCAATGTTCGCAAGGTATTCCTTTCCATAAACAATACACAAAGCTGAATCATCCATTTTGACTTTAAGATTATCTATACTGGGAGTAACCGATAAATACTGATCCCATTCGTCACCACTATAAGTATCGGTACCGTAAACATTTGGTGACACTGCTAAAAATACCATCGAAGCCCACTGCTTGAATGGAGCAAAAGTAGTATTACTATAATTTGCAATGTCTTTCAGTCCATGTGTTTCAAGGGTACCGGAAACAATACGGAGAGTCGCATGGTCTGAACGATTGCGAATAGCATAACCACCACATTGTCCCTCTAGGTGACCGTTGTTGATATAGGCATCGCCGCTGTTAATCAACGCGCCAGTGACATAAGTTGCATCCGGTTTTCCCTCGCCGCGAATCCAGCCATCATTCATCACAAATGTACCGCCTCCTAATACGGTAACGCCGGAACCCCATACCACCTTCTTGTAATACCAGTAATTCTCGAAATAAACCTCTTTCCACCGTCCCGCCCGGATATAACCGCCGTTTTGGATCAAGGTTCCTGCAACGCTAAAGATATTACGTTCATAAGCATGTGCCTCGTCAGCAGTATGAATGCGGCCATTGTAAAAAATCTCCACGTCGTCGCGATCCTTGGAATGCGCGCTGTCATTGATGATCAGCTGACATCCTTCCGGGACATGAAAAAGATAGGAATTAACTCTGTTGACATTTTCAAGCGTAAGACTATGTCCATTCAGATCCAAAACCTTTGAGCCATTGATGACGCACCAATATTGAACCGAGACGTCCTCACGCTTGCTGAGATCCCGATCCAGCACAATGGTATATTCATCAAAGGAATTTAAATACTCTTTTAGCTGATCCATGCTGGATACATGCACCACCGTTCCTAACGAAAACTCCGGCGCAGCTGCCGCCTTCACTTCCAAAGCAGGCAGGAGCCCCAGCACCGCTCCAAGCATCATTGCGAGCGATAAAACCATGACAAAAAACCATGCTCGTGGCCTTAACCTCTTTCCTCTCGCTTTCTGTTTCATGCGTTCGTCCTCCTCATAAATATTTTCAAGTGAATTGTCTAATATTGTTATCTGCCATGTGTTTCTTAGATGCTCTCCAACGTTGCAACAAGATACTCCATCGTTCCGGAGGCGTATAAAAATCCATCAATCAGTCTTGCCTGGCGAAGACTCGTTACGTCTCGCGTCTGCTCTGGGGAGATCTGCTCGTCCAAGAATAGCACGATCTTACAGTTTGGTGCCCGCTCACGCAGTCCCCTGATCACTCCCTGTCTCTCCTTTAGCGTAAAGCCCTGACGCACGGAGACGCCCAAAAGTACTACCTCCGGTCCCCGAATCATGGAAAGATCTCCGGCAGTTTTCTGACTCTCCTCCAGCAGTCGTACCCGAAAATCCCCCGTCTTTTCCAACGCTTCCGTGATGGCATCCGTATAAAATTTTCCGGGCACGCTAATCGCAAGATTGATCATCCGTGTCGCCCCTTTCTTGTTTCTTGGATTTACTAAATATTTACTCATTTACAAAAAAAATCAGCATCATGGGTCGCTTTTCTGCCACTCTAGTACCCATAATACTGATTTTTCAAAATTATACTACATCCGAAAGTATAGGTTTTTAAATGATTTCAACTTTTTTCAATATTTTTTTGGTTTTTTCCGAAGTTTTTCTACTGAGTCGATTACTACACCCAAGCAAATGTTTGCTCCTTATAATTCAACTGCTTCGAAAAGCCTTCCTTCTGTGCCTTATCCATTACGTGAACAGCCAATCCGGTCCAACATCATTTTGAACCACGTCCGAATACTCGTTCCTTTTATATCCGTTTGACGTAATGAGCGTCACGTGGATCGACTTTTTGAGATGAACCTCTTCCGTAAACGAAACAACCTTGTTAATGAGATTCTCTCTGTATTCCTCAGTAATTTCATAAGGCTTGTCCGTACACTTCATTTCGCACAGATTCATCACGTCGTCACGGCGATCTATTAATAAATCTATCTGTGCTCCGCCCTTTTTCTTTTTACTCTTCCAAGAATATTCAGAGCTTTCGATTCCTGTTATTCCAAGCGCTGCCTTAATCTGCGGAATATGCCCAAGACAGACGGTTTCAAAAGCATTCCCCCTCCAGGCGTAATAGTCAGGAGACTTTATAAATGACTGCCAAGACTTAATCTTTCCGTTACGGAAGTACAAACAAAAAAGCACGAATGGGTCTATAACCTGATAAAAACAGCCATTTTTTGAAGTGGTAATGTTCTTATACTGTCTGATAAAGCCGCACTGCTCAAGTTCGCGAAGCGCCTTCGTCAGTCCTTCGCCGTCCGAAACGCCCGACTTTTCCACAAGATCGGTTCTCTGCAGCCCCCTCTTTTGGCCGGCAATTGTCTCAATGATCTTTACGTGATTATCAGGCTTCTTAAACAATGACTTGAAGAGCTGGTCATACTCATAATGGAGATCCCCTCTCTCATCAAAGATTAGGCTGTCTATGTTCTGAGTAAGGCTTAATCTGCTGTCCAGCAAGTTAAGATAGTACGGTATTCCTCCGAATATCATATAGCTTTCTATCATCTGATCCCGATTAAGGTTCATTCCGTTATCCTCATAGAAGCGTTTGCATTCGCCCATAGTGAACGGATTAATATGTATCTGCTTCGTGATTCTGTTATGGAAACCTCCCCTGTCGCTAAGGATGTTGCTGATGATCCAGGAAGTTGCGGAGCCGCATACTATCAGCAGGAGGTCTTCCTGTGATGAGCCCCAACTGTTCCAGAAATAGTCAAATGCCGATTTAAAATCTGACCTTGCCGTATCCATCCAGGGAGCTTCATCAATAAAAACAATCTTTTTTCCGCTCAACGCATCTTTGTATACACTTTTTGACTCCAAGATCTTTCGTAGTCTTCTGAATGCCTCGAACCAGTCACTTGGTATTACGCCCGTCTCATCGCCATAATTAGAAAGAGCCTCATTGAATGCTTTTAGTTGGTTTCTTGTCCTTTGGTCAGGAATTCCGGTGGTATAAAAAGAAAACTTTTCTTTGAAGAACTCCCTGATCAGATATGTCTTTCCCACACGCCTGCGACCATATACAACCAAGAATTCAGGTCTTTTAGATTCAAGACACTTCGATATGATATCCTTTTCTCTTTCCCTTCCAATAATGTTCATAAATTTTCAACTCCTCTATAATCTGCTGTATTTTCACTTTTTCAATGTATTTCAGCAGATTATAAGCAATTAGAATTCTATATTCTGCTGATTCTGCAATTATCATAATATTTCTGGATGCATATGTCAAGTTTATTCCTGACAAAACCGAAAAGAAGGGCATTTTCCCTTTTTTTCCATGCTGAAACGTGTTAGGATGTGTATAGACTTACCATGTCTTTCATCAGGAGTGATGGTTATGAAATTGCGTAGAATGCTTGGTGCTTTCTTTCGACAATTCAATCAAGAGACTCTCGTGGAATCCTTTCGAGATGAGGCGAATCCTGAAATCACCTTTGACGTGATCGATTACACGAACCCGCTTTTGCATTGGCGTGACACGCGAAGGCTCGTCTTCCAGCACGGCAGTACTTATGCCTATTCTACCATTTATCTGCATAAGTATAGACGCGATCAGCCCATCTATTATGCGGTTCATCAGTTAACTCACGCGTATCTTCCGAGGCTTTCCCTCCTGGAAAGTGCCCTGGTGCTTGGCTGCGCGGCTGTTCCATTCCGCGTTTTCTTGCCTTAAGCGCCCCTAAATGTAGAATCACGGGGATTGAGTATTCCGAAAAGATGATTGAAATTGCGCAAAAATTCTTTGTCGATGATCCGTCCATATTTCGCAATTTTCAATTGCTCCATGCAGATGCCTTCACCTATGTTCACAGTACTTCCGAAAGGTATCAATTGGTGTATGTTGATCTTTTTTTGGCAAAAAAATCACCCGCAAATCTTTGCGGATGAGTTTCTTCGTGACCTGGATTCCATCACTTCGAAGGAGTCCATCACCATCATTAATTTGTTAAACCTAAGCAAGGGCGATGCCACGAAATATCTGCTGCGCTTCGCAGCGGCGTTTCCTGCCGTCTATCTTTTTAACGAGCGCTTTCACTACTATGGCGTCCTCATCAAAACGGAAGATCCCGCTTCGCTAAAGCGATTCGAGAGCAGGGCCGCAAAGACCGTCCGCATGGAGGAGCGATTCCTCTCCCCTACTCCATATCCCCAATGATCAGTCCCATGTGTCGCACCTTGACGGCAAGCTCCAAACGGCTCCGATAGCCAGTCTTCTGGAGCATGTTTTTGATATGCATTTTAACCGTTGGCTCCTTCAGGCCAAGCTTTTCCGCGATTTCTGCATTGGACGCACCTGAAACAAGCTCCTTTAGGATATCTATTTCCCGGTCCGTAAATTCGGTGCTGACGGCTTCTCCGATATTGACCTTCTGCTGTGTTCCCGGATACACGGACTCCCCCGCCATCGTCCTGTCCATGATCTCCTGAATCGTCTGTTCCTGCACTTCCTTTTGCCAAAAGCTTTCCACGCCAATCTCACGTGCCTGCCGCTCGTAGGAGAGCTCCGGCATGGAGGTTACGATGATGATCTTTGTATCGGGGCTGACTTCCTTGATGCGCCTTGCCGCGTCGAGTCCGTTCATGCTTCCGGGGATCAAAACATCCATGAGTACAAGGTCAGCATGATGCTTTTCGCACCATTCCATGGCCTGTTGGGCCGTGGGAAAGGATGCGGCAAGCTCATAGTTATCAGATTCATTGACGGCAGCTTCGAAGACCTGCCGGATCATTTTGAAATCTTCCGCAATGACTGTTTTATAGGGCATAGGAGACCTCCTTATGATAAAGATAACTGATGTTTACAACTCATCCGCTAGCTTCGCTGACTGCTTCTCTTGCATGGGAAGACATATAATCATTTCAAAGCGAGGGTTGGCTGAGAGGGTTAGGCTCCCGCCAAGGGCCTCAACTTCACGCTTGATGTTACCTAGGCCGCCGGTCTCTTTGATCTTACCAGTGGGCGGATTGCCGTCGTTGGTGAAGGTAATGGTATATTGCTTTGCATCCTCCCAAATATGGACCATGGCAACATGGCCGTCGGCGTGACGCAGGACATTGATCACGTGGGTTGAGATGGCTTGGTCGATCACGGGAAGATAGCGTTCCTCCTCAGGAAGAGTTCCCACGATCTGCAGGTCGACCCCGAGCGTTGCTGCCTCTTTTCTAGCGACATAGTATGGTACCTGCCACTCCTCCGGCGACTCGCCGATAAGGTGGCTTAAGTTGTGTTTCCAAATGGCGAGCAGGTCCTTCGGATTCACGGAATCCGGATTGAGGACATAGCGTTTTGCAGATAATAAACTTCGGCCGAGATTGTCATGGAGCGCGACCTTTAGTTGCAGCAGTTCGCGGTTCATGGTGACATACTCGATGGTATCCAAAAGGGATTTCAGTCTCGCATTGATGACGGCAGCTTTCTTCTGTTTTTCGGCAAGTTCCTTGGTCTTTTCATATTCTTCGGTCACGTTTGTTGCTTGAATCAGGTACACGAGTCCTTCCTTCAGGCGAAGCTCTTCCCTGCGAAAGCTGTATACGCTACCGTCTGAGAGCTCGTAAATGGGCTCAGGACCGCTTTGAATGAGTCCCATGGCCATTCCCTCGGTCAACGCCGCCCAGAATGCTCCTGCGTCCAATAGCGGCCTTCCAAGAAGTTTTTTCCCCAGCGCCTCCATCTTCTCGTTCACAAGAAGCGGCAGTCCTTCCGGCAACGCATAGCAAAGGCCTGTTGGCAAAGCATCCAGAGCCTCCTTGATGGAGGTCGCGGAAATATGGGTACGATCCCACATGGCGACGCGATAGTGCTCCGCGATCGCAAATACGGTAAAGAGCAGGATGATCAGTAACAGCGCCCAGAGCGGAAGAACAATCTTGCAATACATCTCCCCCTCTATGTGTTGCAACAGGATCTCCAGTAATACGAAATTCAGTACGCAAAGGAGGATGCAACGAATGTTGGATCTGCGTTTCCCTATCTGCACATAGCGGAAAAAGTTAAAGACAAGGAGCATCTCCACGAGGGATACCCAAAAGGCAATGCTTCCTTGAATCACTTTCGAAACGGTGAGGAAGGTCATCTTTCGCCCTCCTTTCTCATGGTCAGAATCACGCGCCAAGTATCGTCAACAAAGTCCACGCGAAGGATCAGGCCAAGGGCCGCAAGCTCCCCCTCGCGCCAGGAAGCATCCAGGGGCAGGCGCGGTGCATCCAGCAAAATTCGTAGCACAAAGCCCTGCCTCGCATCTAGAATGATGACGAGGGAATCCATGCCAAACTCGGATTCCAAAAGTGTCTCTAATAAGTCATACGCATGTAGAATGACCTTCGCGGGAAGGCGCCTCTCTCCCAGTTCCTGAAAGTCCGTGAGGATCCCCGTCAGGTCAATGTATTCCAAGGATTCGCGCACACAATTTCCTAGCTCTTTCGAGGATATTTTTTCGGACTCCTCCATGATCAGCATCAGGTTGCCCATGCGCTTTACATACACGCCAAGGATCATGGCATGGGTCAGACGCTCCTTCGAATGTTCACCGCCATTTTGCACGAGTTCCGTCAGGATGCCGTCAATGGCAAGCGCCTTTTCGCGTACGGCACCTGCGATCTTATCGTACAGGCGGTTCTTCGTCTCATAGCTGATACGCTCTGCACGGATCTCGTTTTCCTGACGGATCAGGTCATTCTCCTCCTCGAGCTGCTCCGTGACCTTCTGAATCTCCTCATCGAGCTTGTGGATGGCCGTCAGGTCTTCAAACCACACGATCTTGCCGCCATGCACCTCTTTCTCGTTGCGCCGCTCATTCTCGCTTTTCTCCGCGAGGTTCCGTGCGATGGCGGCGTGGGCCTTGGATTCATATACGCTCTCGCCTGTATTGTCCTCGATCCTCGCGGAAATGGGGCTTTGCTCGAAAAAAAGGGCATAGCGGGAATTGCCCGGCATAATGCCGAGCTGGATCATGCTCTCGAAGGGAAAGATGAACATGAGGCAGAACACTTCCTGCAGGTTGTAAAGGCTATGTCCAAATAGCTTAGGCGAGCCGCCGATGATGTAATACCAGGCGATCAGGCCCGCGAAGAAAAACATGCCCACGGAAGGGATAAAGGCGTATTTTCGAAGCGCTGCAATCTGGCAGCGACGGATGATCGTGGCCATGGTCGCGATTGCGAATACGGCGCCAAGGGCGAGGCACAGGTATAACAAAATGCCGTAATCATATTTTTCATGGGTCTCATCACGGAAGTGGAAAAAGAGCTCATGAAAAGAATTCGTCAGTACCAAAACGGAAAGCCCGATCTGCAAAAGCCAAAGCCATTTCGCGACGTGAAGGGGTCTGTCCTTCTCGGATTTACCGACGCAAAGGGCAGCCAAAAAGCAACAGAGGGTCACACCCGTGAAACTGACGTAATAGGCATACCAGGCATATTCCATAACGACGGGGCTATCGCCAAAGCAGATCCAGCGCACGAGGCGCGACAGAAATAGGATGAACATGAAGACGGAGGCCGCAACAAGGTGTTGCCGCGCAAGGCGGTTGTTGATCCTCTGGTGCACCAAAAAGCCCCACGCGATCACGATGCCCGCGTAGACCAAGGTGTGGATGTCATGGAGATGAAGGAGGTCTGGAAGGCTCGTACTGGTATGCAATACTGCAATCGCAACTGCAACCGCAAACCATGCGATCATCTTCTTTTGACCCGCCGTCATCTTCAGCATGTGCTCCCCTCCCCTTTGTCTTTTTTAAATGCTTCAGAGCCATGTGCGAAGATAATGGCTCATGCTTGCATGATCGCAACTGTTTTCGCATATGGTGAGAAACCACATAAGCAAAAGTGGCAATTTCTGACATTTTGCGAATGGAGTTCTGAGCCATTATAACATGTTTGAACATAATTTTCTACACGTGAGTTCCATCCCCTCCATTTTTCTATTCTTGGCGAGAAATCTGGAATGTGTTATGATATTTGTAGGAGTATTGTACTTGATGTCCAAGTGGAGGTTTTATCATGAGATTGCGTAAAATGCTTGGTGCTTTTCTTAGAAAATTTGAAAAAAAGACACTCGTGGAATCCTTTCATGATGAAATGAATCCTGAAATCATGTTTGACGTCGTCGACGAAACGAACCCGCTCCTTCCTTGGAGAGACATCCGTAGAATCATCTTCCAAAATGGTAGTTCCTATGTCTATTCTACCATCTACTTGCATAAGTATCGGCACGATCAACCCATCTATTATGCGGTTCATCAGCTAACGCACAGTTATCTTCCGAGGCTTTCCCGTCTAAAAAGTGCTTTGGTACTTGGCTGTGCAGGCTGTTCCATCCCGCGTTTTCTCGCCTTAAGCGCTCCGAAGTGTAAGATCACGGGAATTGAGTACTCCGAGAAGATGATCGAAATTGCCCGAAAGTACTTTGTCAATGACCCGACCATTTTTCGTAATTTCCAATTACTCCACGCGGATGCCTTCTCGTATATTCATGGTCTGTCCGAGAAATATCACTTGTTGTATGTTGATCTTTTTCTTGCAGACAAAAATCACCCGCAAATCTTTGCGGATGATTTTCTGCGCGATCTGGATTCCGTCACTGCGGAAGAATCCATCACCATTATTAATCTGTTAAACCTAAGCAAGAGCGACGCCACCAGGTATATACTGCGATTTGTGGAACTGTTTCCTGCAGCCTATGTTTTTAATGAGCGCTTCCATTACTACGGCGTACTCATCAAGACCGCAAATCCAGCCACGCTAAAGCGATTTGAGGCCCGGGCCGTAAAGAACCTCCGCATGGAAGAGCGATTCATCTCCCCTAATCTGAATCCTCGATGAGAGGGAGCTTGTGGCGCAAACATCAGTGTTTAAATTCAAAGAATTTTGTATCTAACTCTGGATAGATTCTCTTAAGTGAAATCGGGATCCCGGACTTATTCAGGAATCCATGCTTGCTCTTTGCGATGGCCTTGTCCTCGCCCGTCTCCTTGTCATAGATGCGATAAGCGATCTCCATGCCAAGGCCGTCATAGGAAAGGAGCTTTGTATCGATCAGCACTGTCTCATCAAATTTTACGGCACTGCGGTATTCGATGGAGAGGGACAACACGGGAGAAATGATCTCGAGCTCCTCCATCTGTTTATAACCCATGCCCAGCTGATCCAACAGGTTCATGCGGGCCTCCTCCATCCATTTGATATAATTGGCATGATGAATGATGCCCTGCGGATCGGTCTCATGATACTGGGTACGATGCTCATAGGGCTTGATTTTCACCTTCTTTTTCTCCTGTTGCTGATGCACCTGAATCTCATTCTTAGCCATGACAATTCCTCCTCGTAAACTCCCATACTAATCTTATTTTACAATATTTTGTGAGCCTCCACAATCCCTTTCTGGAATTCTCTCATTGAAGGAACCACGCTGGCTCTTGCGGGACCTTCTCTTTCGCTTCTTATTCACTTCTCATGCACTTTTCTTGCATTTCTCACGTGCTTCTCTTGAAAGGTTTTCGCATGGTTTATGCCGTTCTGCCCGAAAGGCTATGGAGTTGTCTAAGCAGCTCCTTCTCCTTCTCGGAAACCTGCTTCGGCACGCTGATTTCCAGCGTCACGTACTCGTCCCCATTGCCTCCCTTTCCCCTGGCAGAGGCAATGCCCTTCCCGCCAAGTCGTATCTTCGTGCCAGACTGGCTGCCCGCAGGCACCTTGCACTTTACCCTGCCATACAGGGTCTGGAATTCGGCTTCGCCGCCGAGGATGGCCGTCGTATAGGGAACCTTCTCCGTGACGTAAACGTCCCTTCCCTTTCTGGTAAAGAACTGATCGGCCAACACGTGAATCTTGATGAAAAGGTCGCCCTTCTTGCCGTTACGCGAAGCATTCCCCTTGCCAGCCAGGCGAATCGACTGGCCCTCCTCGATGCCTGCAGGAATTTTCACCGCAAGTGCCGGTCCGCTTCCCTCGCCCAGGGAAATCACCTTTTCACAGCCAAGCGCCGCTTCGCGGAAGGTAATCGTAATTTCTCCCATGAGGTCATGGTTGCCTGGCATGTCGTAGACATAATCCTCAAAGGCGTCATTGTCAAAGCCACGCCCTCCGTGCCCGAAGATGGAACTGAAAATGTCCTCCTCAGCTCCCCCATTTCCGCGAAATTCATACCAATGGGTTCCATTTTGCGCGCCGGTATCCCAGGCGTTTTTCGCACCCGTGCGCCAAGCGTTTTGCCCGCGCTGCGCGTTTTGATAAAAGCTGCGGTAGCGTTCCTGTTCCTTCGCAAAGGCGTCTGGATCACTCCCCATGCTTCCGTCGAACGCTGCATGCCCATACTGGTCGTAAAGCCTTCTTTTCTCGGCGTCCGACAGCACGTTATATGCCTCCGTGACCTCCTTGAAATACTGCTCTGCCTTCTTGTCGTTCGGATTGGAATCAGGGTGATATTTCTTTGCAAGCTTTCTGTATGCACTCTTGATTTCCTGCTCCTTCGCGCCCTTCTTCAATCCTAGAATCTCATAATAATCTCTTTTTGCCATTAGAATCTCACTCCTTCCTTCCAATCTGAATAAAAAGAGCTTATTGCGCGTGGCAACAAGCTCTTCGTAGGTGTTCCAGTATTAAGCCTTGGCTTCCGTAGCTTCCTCAGTCGTCTCAGCCTCAGGTTCCGTATTCTTCGGTGCAAGCACGCTTGCAACTACGCTGTCCAAATGCGTTGTAATATCAATCTGATCGTTCTTTGCAATCTCCAAATCGGACACCTTGATGACGTCACCAATCTTCCAATCACTGCAATCCAGATCAATTCTCTCTACCAGATGTTCCGGAGTTGCCTTGTATGCCACTTCCTCAAGCAGCTGCTCCAAAATACCGCCGACAACCTTCTCCTTATTGTGGAGCACGATTTCAGCTACGGAATGAACCTTCTCGCCCTTGACAAGTGCCTGGAAATCCAGCTCCAAAATCTGACGCTTCATGGCGTCATAATCGACTTCCTTAAGCAATACGTCGTACTTCTTTCCGTCCAGCTCCACAAACAGCTGACTGCCCTTGAAGCATTCGCGGTGAATTCTCTCGGCTTCCTTCTTCTCAATGATGATGGGAATGGAGCCATTCAGTTCCTTACCGAACAGGGTACCCGTTACGAAGCCCTCTCTTCTGAGTTCCTTTGCCTTTTTTGCCATGTCTCTTTTTTGCACTTTTAAAGTATTCATTTGACTTTTCCTCCTTCAAATGCATTTTATTGAGAACAGGGACGTTTGCGAAACGTTTCAAAATCGTGCAAGGCGTTTCGTTTCTCTTGTTCTATTTGTGTTATAACACCACAATCAGCGGTTGTCAAGAGGCAAAGCCTTTATTTTTTTGCGAAATCAACAAATTTTCATGCAAGAAACAGCAATGGTGACATCGGTAAGAAAAAAGGGTTATCGCACCTCCATGGTGAGATCGTTTTCCTTCTTAAACTTTAATTTTTCCTCATACATGTACTGATCAGCGCGGCGGAATACCAGCTCCACCGTCTCATCCTGTGAGGCGCGCTCAGCCATGCCTGCTGCCGCAGAAAAGCGCTGCCATGGCTCCACGTCTGTCTGATGGTAGGAATGATCAAACATTTCACGCAGGTTTTTCAGCTTTTCCTGTCGATTCTCGTAATCCTCGCCCGTCAGAATGACTACAAATTCATCACCGCCGATACGGAAAACGGGAGAATGCTTATAAATATTGCAAATCTTATGGCTGATGCCCTTAAGGTAATTGTCTCCCGCCATATGTCCATAGTGATCATTAATGATCAGCAAGCGCCCGCAGCTCCTTATAGAAATCTGCGTCAACCAGACTGGCAACGGTAAAAAAGATCATCGTAAAGATGAACAGGTACATTTTCTTATCCAGGGTAAATCTTCTCTTCTTTGCTTCCATGTGGAATTCCTCCATATTGAAGTCGAATTTGCCTTATCCTTTTTATCGTTTTGCAAGATTCCCTCATAATGCCATGTGATAAATCTCTAGGATGTCCTCGTAGGCCAAGGGTTTGTAACCAATGAGCGTTCTTGTTTTCTCGCGACTGCAGCGATATGCCAGCGTCTCCAGATCCTCTTCCTTTACGCCAAGCTCCGAAAGGCTTGTCGGCATGCCGATGGAGCGATAATAGTCCTCCTGAAGGTCGATGGCCTTCTGCACGGTCTTCTCCGGATGCTCGAAATCAATGTCAAGATTCCAAACATTCTTGCTCCATTGCAGGAATCTCGGAACATTCGCCTGAAAAACATATCTTGCCCAGCTGCACCAAAGCGCTGCCAATCCTGCGCCATGGGCCACTTTGGGATACATGCCTGAAACCTCATGCTCGAACTGATGCACCACCAGCTGGAACTGACGTCCGCACTGTGTCAGGCCATTGTGTGCAAGGGAGGAGGCCCACATCATGTTGGCGCGCGCCGCATAGTCCTTGGGGTTCTTCAGACAGTCCGTCCCTGCCTTCATGACGCTCTTGATCACGGACTCTGCAAGTGCATCTGTCAGATAAGTATCCTCGCCAGGGCAGAAATACCGCTCCATCGTGTGCATCGCAATGTCTACTGCGCCGCAGGCCGTCTGATAAGCGTCCACGGTATAGGTCAATTCAGGATTCTCGATGGCAAAATTCATGCGGTTCATCGGGCTTCCATAGCCGCGCTTGGATCCCGTCTCTTCGTCAGTAATGACGCAGGAGTTCGACATTTCGGAGCCTGCTGCCGCGAGAGTCAAAATGCAGCCCTTAGGAAGCGTCTTTTTCGGCTGTGCCTTTCCCATGGAAAAATCCCAAACGTCAATTTCAGGATTTGCAACGCCATTCGCAATGTCCTTCGCAGAATCCAATACAGAGCCGCCGCCAACGGCAAGGACAAAGTCCACGCCTTCCTGCTGACACAGGGCAATGCCCCTTCTTACCATCTTGATCTCAGGGTTCGCCTGCACGCCGCCAAGTAGGACGTACGCAATCCCCTGCTCCTTTAGCTTCTCCTCAACAAGCCCGATCAGGCCACTCCTGACAGCGCTTCCGCCGCCATAATGGATCAGCACCTTCTTCGCGCCATATTCCTTCAAAATCTCCCCAATCTTCTTTTCCTGATCAATCCCAAAATACACCCTCGTCGGCGTATCATAAATAAAATTTTCCATTGCGGTCTCCCTTCTTCCTTCGACCTTTTGCCTTCGACCCTCTGTCTTCATCTTCATGTTTCTTTTGCTTTTATGTTTATTATAACCCCTCTTCCGTACTAATACAAGAAATTTAAAAGCCTTGGAAAGCCATCAAGGCTCCAAGGCTTTTTTTGCCTAAACTCTAATATTACCTCACAGGCAAGCATTTCCTCGCTTTTTTGCTTGCCTGCTTTCTGTTTTTTCTTTTTAGGCAGTCGTTAATTTGAGGATATTACTGTCCCATTTACAGAATAGCTTCACAAGCAGTGATAAATGAGAGCATTTTTCTGTCCCGTCCAGATTTTTACAATTCAGGCAGTTATTTTCGACACAATATTACTGTCTGTATGACGATTGTCAAAGTCAGACAGTTGTAAGCTACTGTCTGTTCGCCCAAAAACAAAATCCGACAGTAAATGCATTGTTTTTTTCACTGCCTCTAAACCAAAAACTAAAATGGGACAGTTATGACGGATTCAAATGTCCTCAACCTCTCTATCAAACTACCTAAACTCAAATTTTATAAGATTAATCTGAAGCTTCCCTGGCGGTTTGCGCTGCATGATTACTTTGCCTCTTGCCCCCATGGTTTGCGCCACGTGGTGGTTACTTTGAAGAGGTCGCCGTCGACGTCAATCTCAAACTTGCCGCCTTGGATTTCCGTGAAGCTCCGCGCGATGGCGAGGCCAAGGCCGCTTCCCTCAATGCTTCCGCGGGATGCGTCGCCGCGGACAAATCGCTCCGTCAGCTCCTCCGCAGGAACGTAAAGCTCCGCCTCCGTAATGTTCTTGACGGTCACGACAACGGTGTCCTTTTCCTCCACCATGCTGAGGTAAACGCGCGTCCCTGACATGGCGTATTTGACGATATTGTTAAACAAATTCTCATAGATGCGATAGGTCTTCTCGCTGTCGAGCTTTAAGAGAATCTTCCCCTCGGGCATAGACAGGCGCGTTGTCAGCTTCTTTTCCTCAAACTGCCCCTCCAGCTCATAGAAGCACTGCTTGATCAAGTTGGCAAGATCGCAGGTTTGCAGGTTGAGCTGCACGTTGCCAGAGTTCGCCTTGCTGACCTCAAACAGATCCTCAATCAGGCGCTTTAGCCTAAGCGACTTCTTGTCGAGCGTGTCCACGTAGCTCTGAATTTGCTCCTCCGTCAGATTCTTTTCCTTCAATAGGTTGACATAGGTGATGATTGCGGTCAGCGGTGTCTTTAGGTCATGTGAGACATTCGTAATGAGCTCTGTCTTCATCTTGTGGCTCCGCACTTCCTCCTGCACGGCCTTGTCAAAGCCGTTTCGAATCTGTACCAGATCCTCCTTCACGGGTTCAAACAGGCCCAGACTCTTCTGTGGCTCATATTTCAGGTTCCCCTCGGACATCTGCAGGGTCATGCGCTTGAGCTCCTGATAATCCTTTTGAGCATTGACGATATAGCGCATCACCAGAAAATACAGGAAGATGGAATAAATGATCACGCCCGCAATGCCAAGGAACCAACAGCAACAAAATGCCGCCATGATCAGCAAATTCAAAACCACAATGCGCAAAACCTTCCAGCGAAGATCCATGCCAAGGTTCAGGCTCTTATACTCGTTAAAAAGCTTTCGGACATGCTCCCTGATCCAGCAAAAGACAATCACGACAAGACATCTTTTTTCAAAGTATTTACGGAATCCCAGCACGCGGATTTCGCCGATGCATCCGCCCACGTACCACGTCACGAAGAACAGGAAAAAGACAAACAATCCGGCGGAAACATAGTCATGCGAAAGTTGCAAAAAAAGGCTGGTCATCCAGGAATGTAGCGTATATTCTGCGCTATAGATGAGCATGACCAGCGCCGCTACCAGTTCAAACGGCGCCCTTGCGAGAACGCGCTTTGCCCGCCGTTCCTCATGTCTCGAATTGAGGTAAAACACACCGCAGCATGCCGCAAGACCAATCAGCACGAAGCAAACCGTCACGACGGAAAAGCTGCCAAACTCACGGAAATAATGGGTAAAATTTTCATCCCACTCCCTAGGCTCGTTAATCGTCTGATATTTATTCCAGGTAATCCCGATCACAATTTTGCAGCCTGCGGGATTTTTGATCTTGCATGCCTTTTCAATGCCGTCCCGAAGGAACGAAGGCATGCCCTCCGTCACATGCGTAAATCCCCCAAGAACCTTTTCCGTCCTCTCATGCAAGATACTATTGACGTTTCTCCGAAGCATCTCCGAATCTGCAGCGGCAAAGCTCTGATCAGACAAGGTGGGCACGCCGTATTCGTCATAATCGATCCGATAGAGGAACGCATAACCACTGGTCGAAAGCCGGCTCAGTTCATTCAGATCCGTAATATCCGTATTGGTCAGCGGCTCCCGTGGGTTATCATTGTCAAAAACCCAATAATCATAGTTGCTGTTGAACCGTGCGAAGCCGTCCCGCTCCATGCTGCTTAAGTAATTCTCCACGCATTCCCGCTCGTCCGATACGATGGCTTCATACTGTGCCTGATACTCCGCACACTCTTCCTCAGAAAGCTCCTCCGGGAACTCCAGCGCAGGGCGTTCGCCGTACAAAAGATCCTGATAGCGCAGGTGGGGCTCCTTCCCTTCCTTCGCCATTTTCTTGTCGCTCAGCTCCTTAAAGAGTACAAAATGATAGCCCTGAAGCTGGCGGATGACGTCCTCCGTCGGGGCAAAGCGACTATCCTCGGCATAATTAGCCTCCGTCACACTGACAACCTGTTCGCCCTGGAACTCTTCGACGTCCTCATCAAGAATGATTTGCGTCACCTCGTACTCAAGGTTTTTTTTCTCATGCCATAAATATTCGCAAAATCCAAAATAGGCCCCCCCAGCGATCACCGTAAAAATCAGCGACGTAAAGACGCCTACCAATGCAGTTTTCCAATTCCAGAAACGTTTCATGTCTATTGCTTCTCCATCTTATAGCCAACGCCCCAAACCACCTTGAGATAGCGGGGATTTTTCGGATCCACTTCGATTTTTTCCCGAATGTTACGCACGTGCACCATGATGGTGTCCGTATTGACTGCCTTTTCATTCCATACGCGCTCATATATTTCATCCGCGGAAAATACCCTGCCAGGATTCTTCAGGAGAAGCTGAACGATGCGAAATTCCATGGGGGTCAGCTTAACCGGCTCGCCGTCCACGGACAGCTGCACCGTCTCCTCATTGAGCTCAAGGCCGCCCAAGCGAAAGACCTTCTCGTCCTCCTTGACCTCTTCCCCTCCGGTTGCATGCAGATACTTTTCATAGCGGCGAAGATGCGAATTGATTCTCGCTAGGAGCTCCAGGGGTGTAAAGGGCTTTGTCACGTAGTCGTCCGCACCCATGTTCAGCCCAACGACCTTGTCAACCTCCTCGGACTTTGCGGAGAGCATCAGTACGGGAAATTCATAGCCCTGCGAGCGAAGCTTCATCAGCATGGTCACGCCGTCCATGACAGGCATCATAATGTCCAGCACGGCGAGATGAATCTCGTTATTTTCTACCATTTTCAGCCCCTCAAGTCCATTCGCCGCCTTATAGACCTCGTAGCCCTGATTGCGCAGATAAATCTCAATACCATCGCGAATTTCCTTATCATCCTCCACGATCAGAATGCCATATTTTTTATCCATGCCCGCTCCCCCATTCTTTTCTATCTCGGCCTGTTCTTTTTATCACTCTTTTATCTGCCGTTCCTTTGATCTTCATCCCTTCGTCCTGATTGTTTCATGACGTACCAATCTATTCTCATTATATACCGGAATCCTAATAATCCCTATAGAAAAAAGCAAAGATTTTCTAAAGATTCCTGGCCGTTCCACCACCAAAGTATATCAAAAACAGGGAATCTGGTCAATTTTCGTCTTACTTTTGGCAGCCTGTTCCGTCTTTCTTCCAAGCGACCTTGGCGCACAAAAAAGCCCCGGAGCTATTCCGAGGCCTTATCTATGCATTTCATTAAATTCGATCAACAACGTCTGACCAAAAGTCACTCACTTTGCGAGGCGACCGTCCCGACCTTATTGTCCACCGGCCATCATGCCAATCATGCCAAAGGCAAGGGTCATGGTAAAGGTTTCGGAATCAACTTCCTCTGCAGATGCAAAGGATGCAGGCAGGCTGAAATCATCCGCGGGAAGAATGTCAACCATAACCTCCTGGCCATCTGCCTTTGCCATCATCTTCTCCCATTCCTTGGTCTTCTGATTCATGTAAACTAAAGCCTCGTCAGAATCAACAGGCTTCAAAACGTCATAAGCCACGCCGTCAATCGTCTCTTCTCTGACAAATGCCAGCTTCACGTCATCATTATTCTCGGGTCCAATATTTACCAGCTCGCGGCCAGGATTTAACTCCTCAGCCACTGCGGAATCCATGCCAGTCGTCTTCTGCATAACGGGATCAGAGCCTGCAACCTTAAGCTCCATGTATGCAGAGTTGTCCTTCATGAAATATGCCGTAAGAGAATTTGTGTCTCCCTGTCCGGGCATGGCAATCTGCAGGAAGGAATTGCCATCCTTGGCACCAAACTTCATGTCAAAGTTGATTTTCACACCATCCTCTTCGCCCTCTAAATGCATGGAAAACAACTTGTTGTCCATGGAGAAATTCTTGAAGTACTCCTCGTACTGCGCAATACATGCATCATCACTGCTGCCCGTCTGGCTCTGAGCTTCAGAAGAGGTCTCAGTACTGGTTGCCTCACTGCTGGATGCCTCGCTAGAGGTTGCCTCACTTGAGGTTGCCTCACTGCTGGTCGCTTCGCTGCCAGATGCCTCGCCAGTGGCTACCTCGCTGCTAGTTGCTTCGCTGCTCTTGTCTTCGGAAACGCTCTCCTGCTTTGTGCTCTCGGAAGCATCCGTTGCCTTGTCGCTGCAGCCTGCAAGCATAACGCCCATCATCAGAAGGGCAAGTCCCTTAGTTACAAATTTCATTTTCTTCATTCCTCTTTTTCCTCCCTTGCGTCTTACAACGCTGAAACACATGCGATACCATGCTTATGTCATCTGTCTGCACGGAAAATTCGCCTATTTGTAATTACTCAGAGTCGCCCTATCATTTTGGGGCTTGATGAATGGGGCTCTGCATAACCACAGATATTTTAACATAAGACGGCATCCTGTAACAGTGACTATTTAGATGGAAATTCCACAAGAATCCCTTATTTTCTTATGAAATATCCCCTATATTTTATACTTTATCGCAATTCTTGCACAAGAAAAAGGGGGAAAAGCCGCATGTTACGTGAGGGAAAAGTGCATAAAAATAACCTTGTGCAGGAAAATGATTCTTACACAAGGTTATGTTCGCGTTCTTTCATTCAGTTAGTTTTCAAGTGGAATTTAGTTTCATTTATCCTTTGACCATATTAATCGATAATGTTCTTCACGCCCATGATAGTGCTGTACTGCGCCTTCTGCGTGCAGATACCCTTTTTACTGTTGGCCGCATGGACAATCATGCCATCACCTATGTAGATCGCCACGTGCGTACAGCTCTTGCCGCCATTCGAGCTATAGCAGATGATGTCGCCCTTTTGAATTTCGCTGTAATCAATGCTGCGTCCTGCGGAGGATAGCTGGCTGGAAGGCGTTCTTCCAAGGGAATATCCGTATTCCGCATAAATCAGCTTGGTAAATCCGGAGCAGTCCGTGCCATTGGTCAGGCTGTTACCGCCGTTGACATATTTATTGCCAACGAACTGTAATGCATATTCTACCAAGGAATCGCGAAGCTCCTCATTCGTTGCGTATTCTCCGGCAGGCGTAATTCCCTGCGCCTCCTGTCCGGCCGAAGCTTGTCCGGCGTCTCCTGCATTACCTGCTTGTCCTGCCGCTTCACCTGTCTGTCCAGCTGCAGTGGTTGCTTCTGCTGCCGTCTTTGCCTTTGCAGCCTTAGCTTCCTCTTGGCGCTTACGCTCTTCCAATGCCTTTTGGCGAGCGATCTCAGCCTTTTCCTCTTCGATGGAGATCGCGTAGGTAAACTCCTCCGTCACTTCGACGTACTCCGCGGATACATAACCCGTCTGCCCCTCGGAATACTCTACCTTGATCCAGTCACCAAGATTTTCTACGATCTTTGCCCTCTCGCCCTGATCGAGATATCCGATACGCTTGGATTCCGCTGAGGTTTCCTTCCGCACGTTCAGCCTGCTTGCCGTGATCACGGCATAGCGCGTCACATAGTCCTCAATGACCTCCGCAGCATCCTTGCCATAGATAAAATACTCCGCCTTAATATAGCCTTCCACGTTTCCGCTCGTCACGTGCAGCCAATCATTTTCCTCGCCTGCCGTCTCGATAATATGCGCTACGGCACCGTTATAAATCTTTCCCAAAATCTGACCGTCCGTACTAGGCAGACTCCGCACGTTGACATACTTGTCCACGCGTGCAATCGCGAGATCCGCATACTCGCTTTCCTGCTCCTCAAGCTCCTGTAGCTCACGTGCCCCCGCTGATGCGCCATCGCCGGCGAAAAGCCCTGACTGTCCCTGGAATGCATGTGCCTCCCTCGAAACAGACAAAAGCTCTTCCTGCGTATATTTTACGCCCTTTAAGTCTCCGAGAGCAGGGTCAAGATTCAGTCCAACATATCCAGGCACGCTGCCTGCCGCCTTAGCATCTGCGGACGCAAAAAACAGCACGCTGCCAAGCACCATGCCGCCTAAAACCTTATGAAGTATAGCCTTATTCGCCAAAGCTTTATTTGACAAAACTCTGTTCGCCATAACTTTATTTGTCAAAACTCTATTCATCATAATTCTATTTTTCAAATAAGAAGGATTCTTCATGTTCTATTCTTCCGATCCAAATTATTGCAATTGTTAAATAAATTTGTAATATTTTTGTAACAAACTACATTTCTTATTTTAGAGGGAAGTATAGATTATGTCAACGAAAACTTCTTGTATTTACCAAGCCAGTCAAAACTTTTTTCACGCCGTCCCCGCAAGCCTCAGCCCGACATATTTCTGATCTGCTTGATTGGCAGTGGCTGATTTCTTATGTGATTCTGTAATTCGCTTGATCGGCAGTGGCTGATTTCTTATGCAATCTGCCTCACTGCGATATGGATTTCGCGAAGCATGACATTGGGGAAATTGTGTGCCATCCTTTCGCGCACGATTTCCTTGGCCCGTTCCTTAAATGCCGAGATCTGCAAATCACGCCCGACACAGTTTATTTTGAGGCTCTCGTTGATTTCGTCACGAGTCTTTTTCAAGAGCCTGAAGTTGGGGTATGCATCTTCATAGCGAAGCTCGATAAACACCCGATAGACAGCTCGCCCATCCATGGAATGAATGAAGCTCGGCATCCGGAAAAACTGATCCGTCACGATCCGATCCAAGCGATCCCATTCCTCCTCCGCAAGGTCAAAATCCAGTTCAGGAAGGCCTTCAAAAAATTCGATCGGAAATTCTATTGTTACCTCACTGGCCTTTTTCTTCTTAGGCTTGAAGAGGTTGTGATCCTCATAGGTAAAGAGTACTTGCTCCATGGTCAGCTTCCCCGAGGAAACAAGCGCCCTGGCTTCTTTTTTGAGGAACATCCTCATGATCAGGGAGTAGAGAAGCCAAAGGGCCATGATGACTAAAACCACCAGCACGATTCCAAAGGAGCGGGATGCCGCCTCATGCTTACGGAAAAGCTTTTCGACAAGCCCTATGCGAAAAAGCGTGAACATGATCGCGCCGCCTGCCACAAGCAGAAACAGCATGCCGTCATTTGACAGCACAAAGCGATACTTAAGCTTCCTTCTTAGGCGGCGCCTCGCCTCGTCATAAAGGAGCTCCTGTTCCTTTTTTTCTCTTTTTTCCTGTAATTCCCGAAGCTCCTCCTCTTCCATGCGGCGCTCCTCGGGAGATTTTTCCCTGCGATCCTCGTATGGCTCCATATCCTTCTCCTAAGCCGTTAAAACGCATTCATCCATTCCAGCATGACCTCATCAGCCTGCTTCTTATCCTGTTCCTTGTAGCGCAAATGCAGAAGGTAAAGTACATTGTTTTCCTGCCAAAAGACCTGCTGTCCAAGCCATTCACCCGCAAAGCCTTCCGCATTCATGACATAGAATTCCCGACCATTTTCTATCTGCATATGACTTGTAAATTCTACGCCATTCCACGCAATCCCAGAAATCCCCGTGTTCTCATCGGCATATTCCGTATTCAGTATTGCCGTAGAAGTATAGTTCAAGGTGCTTTCCGTCTGATATTCAGCATACAGTCTGAGCGAAACCAGCTTTACTTTTTGCATCTCTTCCGCTTCTATGTCAACGGCGTAAGCTGCCTCGTCCATTGAAATTCCAGATTCATCTGCGATTCTCTTAACCTCCAACGAATATACCGGATTCCCCAGCGCCTCTACATATATTTGCTTAGGCGAACCAGAAAGATGAGGAAGGTTCATTTTGTTATATCCAATGAATGTCAGTGCCTCCTCTTCCGTGGCAAACTCCCGCCTCTGCCAACCCGCATAGGTACTGCTAAGCCCATCCTGCTGGTGAAACCTCTCTTCCATCTCCTCCGTCAGCTTTACGACATCGCCATGGATTTCCTTCATGGGAATTCGAATATCTTCTGAAACGGAAAATTTGTATGTGGAATTGGTCTGATCCGTGGGCTTATCCTTTCCCGTCTCCAACATGCCTCCAGAGTTTAAAACGGCATAGGTCGTCAGGCTGCCGATCAAAAGCAAGGCACAGGCTGTCAACGGCAAAGCCCATTTTCTCCAACTGCCCCTTGATTTTACAGTCGTATCGTTTCGCAGCTTCTCCACCTCAGACAGCATTTCTTCCTTTGCGCTTCCAACGGCATCCATCAGGGATTCCTTGGTCATTAGCCTTTGATCCTTCTGCTCCTGTTTCATAGAGTAAAGCCCTCCTTTTCCAGAAAACCTTTCAGTCTCTTTCGCGTGCGAAACAGCATGCTCTTCGCTTTAGCCTCTTTCATCCCGCAGTATGCGGCAACCTCTTTGATTGGGTCACAATAGTAATATCTGCCGAGAAATAAATTCCTTTCCTGCGCAGGTAATTCCTTTAGGAATCGACCAATGGCTTGCTCCAGTAAGGCACCGTCAAGCTCCTGTTCAGGCGTTTTGTTGTCGGAAAGGAGATCGTCCAATTCCTCCAGTGACAGGGCGTATTCTGAGCCCTTTCGCTTCTGCCTGTTTTTTCTGCGCCAATGGTCAATGGCTGTCTGGCGCATGAGCCTTCCGAGATAAGTGGAAAGCTTTTCAGGACGATTGGGCGGCATGGAATTCCAAGCTGCAAGGTATGCATCATTGACACATTCCTTTGCATCTTCCTCATTTCCAAGAATCTGCATGGCAATCTTCATAAGATAGGCATGAAACTGTAGCTTTGTTTCTGCGATCGCATTTTCATTCCTACTCCAATACAATTCCACGATTTCCGCGTCCTTCACGTTCCACCTCCGTTTTTATGCTTCGCATGTCCTCCTTTACTCTATACCCGACAAAAATGGTGTTCAGTTTTATTTGAAATTGATTATTTTTAAAAATTTTCGGAAAATTCGTATTTCATCAGCGTCAAGCCCTTTGCTGGTGCCGTCGGTCCAGCTGCACTTCTGTCCCTTTGCTCCAGGATCTCTTTCACCTGCTCAGGCTGCCATCTTCCAACGCCAACCTCTAAGAGTGTTCCAACAATGATTCGAACCATGTTGTAGAGGAAGCCACCGCCCGTTACACGAATGATCAACTCCTCATCCCGTGCTTCCGTAGCGTATTTTGTATTTGGGAGCATCGTCTGCTGCCAACAGCTTGCCGGTTCTTTGGCAGCATTCTCCTGACTGCTTGAAAGAAGACTAAAAGTTATGTCCCTGTTGGTGAAAATCTGAATAGAATAAATCGTTCTTACCGTGGTTTCGACCTGGGCATTTTCCTGACAAAAGCTCTTGAAATCATGCTCACCGACAAGGTATGCTGCCGCGCGGCGCATGGCTTCGATATCCAGCGCACGATAGACATGATGGCAATACAAACGCTTTACGGGGGGCAAAATCTCGCCGAGATAAATGCGATACTCGTAGGTCTTCCGGCTTTCACATTTACGCGGATGCCAATCCGCCGGAACCTCCTCCGACCTTGTCACGCGGATGTCCTCGGGAAGCCTTGCATTCAAGGCATAACAAACCTTATTGGCAGGAATCGGGCTGTCGACGTCATATACCGCGACGTTGCCCAGCGCATGTACTCCTGCGTCCGTTCGACTCGCTCCAATCACCTTGATTTCCTGCTGATAAAGGTCAGAAAGCGCCTTATTCAATTCACTCTCGATTGTGATACCGTTATTCTGGATCTGCCATCCGTGGTAATTCGTCCCATCATAGGAAACCCACAATCGAATTCGCTTCGTCATGCCTTCCATTTCCCTTCTAATTCCAACCTTCTCCAGCCTTTGCTGTTATTCCAATCTGTCTCCAACTTTTACTATTATTCTCTATCGCTTGTTATCCTTCTAAGTCCCAAAGCTACCTACAAATTCCATTATCTTCTTTTGGTAGCTTTTACGTTCTCGGTACTCTTCAAAAAGCTACCTAATGGCCAGGTTTGGGCTTCTTAGGTTGCTTTTACGTTCTCGGCACTCTTCAAAAAGCTACCTAATGGCCAGGTTTGGGCTTCTTAGGTTGCTTTTACGTTCTCGGCACTCTTCAAAAAGCTACCTAATGGCCAGGTTTGGCTTCTTAGGTTGCTTTTACGTTCTCGGCACTCTTCAAAAAGCTACCTAATGGCCAGGTTTGGGCTTCTTAGGTTGCTTTTATGTTCTCGGCACTCTTCAAAAAGCTACCTAATGGCCAGGTTTGGGCTTCTTAGGTTGCTTTTCCGTTCTCTCCACTCTTCTAAAAGCTACCATTTGGCCAGATTTGGGCTCCTTAGGTAGTTTTTAGCAAATAAGGTACACTTTATTGGGAGCTTGCCCGGTATTTTACTTCATGGTTATTTCGCATGTCCTTATGCGACGCCCACCATGAGCATGGGAAGCTTTAATCTCCCTGCCCAGATGCTTGCGACCACAAAGAAAAGGAGAAGGAAATATGCCAAGAAGTCTCGCTTATGATATTTCAGTGGCTTCATCTTTGTGCGTCCCTCGCCGCCGCGATAGCATCTTGCTTCCATCGCCATGGCAAGGTCATTTGCCCTGCGGAAGGCCGATACAAACAGCGGCACAAGGAGCGGCACCATGGCCTTCGCACGCGCGATTAAGTTTCCGCTCTCAAAGTCTGCGCCGCGTGCCATTTGAGCCTTCATAATCTTGTCGGTCTCCTCCATCAAAATCGGAATAAAGCGGAGCGCGATGGACATCATCATGGCAACCTCATGCACGGGTACCTTAAAGATTTTCAGGAATCCCATCATCTTTTCCATGCCATCCGTCAGGTTGTTAGGCGTCGTCGTCAGCGTCATGAGGGAGGAGCCAATCACAAGAAGCGAAAGGCGCAATGCCATTGACACGGCAAGCTCCGTACCCTCCTGCGTAATTTTCAGCTTCCAAAAGGTCACGACGGGCGTTCCAGGCGTTAAAAACAGGTTGAAGAGCACCGTGATCATGAGCAGGAATAAAATGGATTTCATGCCCTTAACCATAAATTTGAACGGCACCTTGGAAAGTCTGATGACCAAGGCCAAGAATAAAATGGCTAGGCCGTAGCCGATAAAGTTTTTATAAAAGAACAGCGTAATCACGTAAAGGAGCGTTCCCCCGATTTTCACGCGGGGATCAAGCCTGTGGATCAACGACTGTGCCTGATAATATTGTCCGATTGTAATGTCTTTTAACATAATTCTACCCTACTGTAACTACCAAATTTCATATGGCATCTGTATCACTCACACAAATCTTATTTACATACTGAATCCATGCCCTATGGCATCTGCCGCTTTATGATATTTGCTGCAATTTGGCATTCACTGCCCGATAGGAGCTTTATATGGTGATTTTTTAAGGCATGGATGATCGAGCGCTTACGCAAGGCTCAGGGCATGCAGAATGGATTGCTTAGCCTCCTCCACGGTCGTCGCGCTGACGTCCACGGGCAGGCCCCTTTCCTTCAGGTCATGCATGACATAGGTCACCTGGGGGCAGGCAAGCCCCATCTCCTCCAGCTCCTTATAGTGGGCAAAGACCTCCTTGGGCGTGCCGTCAAAGGCAACGCGGCCATGATTCATCACAAGGATTCTGTCGACATATTCCGCGACGTCCTCCATGCTGTGGGACACGAGGAGAATCGTCATCTTGCTCTCCGTCTGAAGCTTCTTAATCAGGTCAAGGATTTCCTGTCTGCCCTGCGGATCCAGACCGGCCGTGGGCTCGTCAAGGATCAGGACCTTCGGATTCATGGCAAGGACGCCCGCGATGGCAGCGCGGCGCTTCTGCCCGCCTGAAAGATCAAAGGGCGACTGGTTATACAGCTCCTTGGGCATGCTAACGGCCTCCAGCGCTGCCGTGGCACGCTCCTTGATTTCTGCCTCCGATAGCCCCAGGTTCTTAGGGCCAAAGCAAACATCCGAGAACACGTCGATTTCAAACAGCTGATGCTCCGGATATTGAAAAACAAGTCCAACCTTTCGGCGAAGCTCCTTCAAGGAATAGTCCTTGGCATAAATGTCCTGACCGTCAAAGATGATGTGCCCACTGCTCCCCTTGAGCAGTCCGTTCAGGTGCTGAACCAGCGTGGACTTTCCTGAGCCCGTATGCCCGATGATCCCGACAAACTGGCCGTCGGGGATGGTCAGGGTAATGTCATCCAGCGCTTTTACGGCAAGCGTCGTATCCTCGCCATAGGTATGTGTTAAATGCTCGATGGTAATCGGCATGTTCTTCTCTCCTTACGTCTTTTCTGATTGTATGCGCCTAAACCCATACGATGTGTAATCCCAGCTCAGGCGTTCCATCCAACGCCCGGCAGGCCAATTGCGGCCATGTTTAGACAGGCTTGCAGATCCATTCCTTGCGGCTGCGTTACGGCAGGCTGCAGATCCATTCCTTGCGGCTGCGTTACGGCAGGCTGCAGATTGGCTTATTGTAGCCGCGTTAAGATAAGCCGGCTAATAATTGTGGCAGGCCTTAGGGCAGGCTGTCAATGCGGGGCGAAATCAACGCGTCAACAAGCTCCTTGCGTGTCAGGATGCCATCTGGCAACGGAACGCCCGCCTGTTGCAGTTCATATGCCAAAAGCGTCACCTGTGGGACGTCAAGGCGCAGGTCCTTCAGGCGCTCCATCTGAGAGAAGATTTCACGCGGCGTGCCCTGCATGGCGATTTTGCCGTGATCCATGACAAAGACCTGATCCGCATGAACAATCTCTTCCATGTAGTGCGTGATCAAAATAATGGTCACGCCTTCCACCTGATTCAGTCCTCTCGCGGCGCGGATGACCTCCTTGCGACCGCCCGGATCCAACATGGCGGTCGGTTCATCAAACACGATCACTTTCGGATGCATGGCAAGCACGCCTGCGATCGAAACACGCTGCTTTTGACCGCCAGAGAGCTTGTTCGGAGAATACTTTCGGTATTCATACATGCCAACGGCCCTTAAGCTCTCTTCGACGCGCTCCCAGATCTCCTTCGTCGGCACGCCCATATTCTCAGGTCCAAAGCCTACGTCCTCCTCGACAACCTGACCAATGATCTGATTGTCAGGATTTTGGAATACCATGCCCGCGCGCTGACGCACCTCCCAGAGGTTCTCCTCCTTGGCCGTATCAAGACCATCGACCCAGACCGTACCTTCCTTCGGCGAAAGAATCGCATTAATGTGCTTTGCCAGCGTGGACTTTCCCGAGCCATTATGTCCCAGAATCGCGATAAAGCTCCCCTCTTTGACGTCCAGTGAGACATGATCTACCGCCGTGGTCACGCCCTCGATATTCCCTTCCTCGTCCCGTCGCTCATATTCATGTACTAAATTTTCCGTTCTTACGATACTCATATTTAACCTTTACACAAATTCTTACAATGTCTTATCCTTCATTCAAATATGAACCAATGTCTGCGCACTCGTTTTCGAATCGCTACAATCTTTTAACTTACGCATACCTTGAGAAACTTTCTAAGAGCTCTTTCTTATTGCGACACAAATCTCGTCGGCGCGGAAATATGGCAGGCACTCCGCGAGCGTCTTACGAACAAGCTCTTTGACATCTGCCTTGAAGTCCTTTCCCTGCACCATGGGATCATGCTCCTGCAAATTCGCCAGCTTGTCTTCGATCAGTGCCTCAGCCTCTTGCAGCTTTTTGAAATCCAGGTCACTCTGTTTCTGATAGCGTAGCTCAACATAGACCTGATAAAGATCATTTCCATGCGGATGCATCATGGAACCCATTCGATAAAAACGATCGGTCGCGATAAGAAGATATTCATCCCATTCTTCATCCGCCTGAGACATTTCATCATCACTTAACCTCTCGAAGGTCTCGATGGGATAGTGAATGGTCATGTCCTCCGCCTTCTTTACAGTCATCTCGATGCTATTTTCAAAATCTTTCTTCGCCTGCCCAGAGGAAATATAACTTGCAAGCTCCTCCTTGTACTGCTTTTGCAGGACAATGGATCTTGCGATCCATGCGATGATCACCACACCTAAAATAGCCCCGAAACCCCAATCAAAATACGCTGCCCTGTCGTTCATAAGTTTCATGTTATGGAGGCCGCTTGCGATCAGGCATCCTACAACGAATACCCCTATCAAAAATACGATGACCATGGTCTGCTTAGAAAGCATCAAGGCATATTTTCTGCTCGACGAAAGCTTTCTTTCTGCAGTCATTTGTACCATGCTTCGCTCGCATTCTTCCATGGTTTTCTTCATGTCCTCACGAATCACTTCGTCTAAAGGCTTCTTCGTCCCCATCGTACTTTCCCTCTATCCCTCTCTGCTTCTCCCTCTCTCCTATGGGCCTTAACTTTCGCATTGACTAGGTTTCATTGGATCAGTTGGATCATACCTCACAAAAGCCCAGGCAAGGGATGCCAACATGACATCGGATGAATCAAAGAGCTTACATAAGCTCACGGCATTTGTACAAGCTTACAGCACTCGCACAAGCTCACAGTTCTTACACAAGGTCTCCCAAAAGCTTTTCAGTGGTATATTCCGATAACGATTGATGATCGAGGTATTCATGGCACCATGCCCAACAATCAGGACATTCTTGCCTTCCTTAACCAACGGCTCCGCCACCTCCCGAAGAAATTCCCCCGTTCTTTGGAAGAGCTCTTCAAAGCTTTCCGCGCCGTCCGTTGGCACGTAATGCGCCGGATCCTTAAACATGGAATAGGCTGGATACGCTGGCTTTTGAAAAATATGGTCAATGCCCTCGGAAATTCCAAAACCCATCTCGCGAAGACGATCATCCACAATCACGGGAATGTCGCGCCCTTCTAAAAAGATGTCTGCGGTCTCACGGGCCCTTTGCAACGGGGAAACAAAGCAGATATCCAAAGGAATCTCTTTATATTTGATTGCAGCCTCACGGGCCATCTGGCGCCCCTCGTCATTTAAAGGGATGTCCGTCCCACCTTGCAGACGGTACTCCGCATTCCAGTCCGTGCGGCCATGTCGCATAATGTATAACAAATCGCACTCATCCTTCCTAATGAAGCTGTTTCGCAATATTATAACACAAGCGGTAAATTTAATAAAGAAAAATCGAGCAGGAAAAACCTACTCGATTTTGCAGATACAATCCTTTTATTCTGTTTCGCTCAAGTACAGCCGCACTCTGTTTTCAACATGATCCTCCAGAGCGTCTCTGGTAATGTTCCCCTGAAAGTACTCTGTGAATTCTTCATCCAAAACGATGTCCAGCTCGGGAGGCATTTCGTATTCGACAATCGCTTCTTCCACAAGTTTTCGGAAGAGGATCCGGTCTTCCTCGAGCTGCTTTTTCGTCTTCTCTAGGCCTTCCTTCCCCATCCAGGCGATGAGCTCGGTTTGCTTATCAATATAGGACTGCACTTGTTCCTCAAACATGTCCTTGCGGACACTGATTCCAAAGTTAACGTTACGCTCCGAGGTCGCGATTTGTCCTTCATGAGTCAAGAGCTCGCGTAAGAATGTATAGGCAACGATCTTATCTTCTTCAGGGGCCGTGGTACAGACGCAAATAGGATGGTACGCTTCCATGAAGTGCCTGCCGCCATCCTTTGTGGGATAGCCAACATAAGAGATGTCGTCCCCATATCGCTCCCTTTGGACGGAGAAGTTGCTTAAGTTGCTTGCATGCACTTGAGCACAAAGCACCTCACCATTTCGAAAGGCTTCGTACCAATCCTCGCCGTACCCCTCGTCATGACATTTTTCCGCAGCGAGGTTTAGCACCTGTTCCAAATTTTTCTTGTTCAGGCAGTTTTTGAGACTGGTGGAATCCAAAAGATAATTTTCTTGCAGGCCGTGCATGAAATAGGTCGTCGCCAGGGTTTTCCCGCCAATGTTTCCCTTCGTCGGCTGAAAGACCGCCTTAATCTTGGGGTCTGCAGCCCTTTTTAGGAATTCATCATAGGTCCATTCCGACTGTTTGATCTCCGTACCAAGCACGACAAGTGTTTTGACACTAAAATCCGAGACAAAACCATAGGTAATGCCATCGATCTTTCCGAATTCCAGTGGTTTTTCCAAAAGCTCTTCTCGCATGCCAGCAGACTCCAAAAGACCATCTAACGGCTCCCAGAGCTTTTCCTGCGCGCGAAAGCCCGTAGCACTGGTATCGACAAGGACAGGGCCGTTGCCGGTCGTCAGCTCCGCCAAAAGCCTTGTTTGATCATAATCGGATTTGATCTCCACGTGATAAGCCGGATATTTTCGATTAAAAAGCGCTGCAGCGCGTTCATAATAAGCCCTTCGAAATGGCGTAACGGCAAGGATCACCTCATGAATCTCAACCTGCTCCGTGGTAGGCGCAAGCACCATGTAATTCATGGCGGTACCGTCATGGTAACTTACGGCAATCTCACCATTCCTCCTAACATAGGCATAGCCGTAGTCTGCTGAAATCCCGTGATTACTCCAAAGGTAGAGCGGCTCCGAATCCTTCCAGTCGTAGTTACAACGGAATACTCCCGCGGGACTGACATAAAGGAGCTTTTTATCGTCTAGCGGGAAGTAATTCTTACGGTCTGACATGAACTTTCGTCTGGAAGTGATCACCTCTTCTTTTCCCGTCTCGAGGTCGATCCTGTAAAGGTCCTCATCATCAAGCTCTTTCCCGCCATTGACGTGGCGTTTTACGTAAACGTTACCGTCCGCGCCCATAATAAGCGAGTAAACCGCTTCTTTCCGGTCCACTCTGTCCTCTAGCGGAAAGCTCGCCAGTATTTCCCCTTTTGTGTTGACCACATAGTAGGTGTATTTTCGCTCCGCGAAATAAGATGCGAGGAAATGCAGATTGCCATCCTTATCCGTAAAAGGTGCGTCTGCATTCATTTTCCTTGCGTGATCGAGAAAGTCCGCATAAAACTCCCAAAGGACAGTGCCGTTTTCATCGGTCTCCCAAAAATGATACGCATACCTTCCGTCAGACTGCTCTTCCGTATAGCTAAAGGTCAGGTGATCCGTGCCGAGAACATTGTTCATGTTCCCTCTCAGCGAAAGATCACTTTCACGGTACATTCCATCATCTTCGATGATGCCATACTCGCTCTTTCCCATTTTAGACGTTTGTTCCCAATAATACAGCGAAGCATATGCCCTAGTCTCCGCATGCAAGACACCGCTTGTCATTTTTATGTATCCTTCCGGAACCGGGAACGCAAGAGAGCATTGGAATTTTGCACGATAAGTATCCAGCGAATTGTCCTTCCATGCCCCCGCCGCAGTATCGAGGAAGGAAAACTCATGGAGGACCGCAGTCTTATCGTTCCCTGCGTAGGCAGGTTTCTGCACCTCACTTTCCCCACGCGTGCAACCAGAGAGCATCATTGTCAAGAGGAGGCCCCAAAACAGGGAATATATACACTTTTTCTGTTCTCTTCGTTTGTCCCTAAAGCTCATTTGTATCCTCTCTGACACCGATTTCTAGTCATCCTCTTAAAGGTCGTCGTTCTTGGTAGTTATTGCTCCTGAAGGACATTGCTTTTGGTAGTCATTGCTCCTGAATGCCAGCGTTTTTAATAGTTATTGTTCTTGGCGGTCACTGCTCTTGCAGATATAAGGTAACGCGGCTGTCGAGCTGCTTGATCATGCGCTCCGCATCGACAGTGCCGTCAAAGTAAGGCTCAAGCTCTTCCCAAAAGATATTGGTGAGTTCTCTAGGATTATATATCACGGGAATGGACTCTGACAAGACCTCCTGAAACTTTTGGTAATCCTTCTCAGGATCGGCCTTGTCTTTCAGCTGAGTGGGGACCGCAACGCCAAACTTGCCGCTACCCGTATAAGCATCCTCCGTCAGGCTCATGAAATTCTCGCGAAGCACGTCCTTACGTACGCTAAACTTGAAATTCAACTCCTTCGATGCTTCCAGCTGGTTTTCGTAAGACAAGAGTTCCCTGAAAAAGAGCAGCGCTCCCTTCTTTTCCTCCAGGCTGGCGTTCTTCCGCACGGCAAGCACGCAGTCGCTGTTGATCATGTGTGCGGAGCCATTCTCCATGGGTTCTCCGGCGAAGATGACGTCATCCCCGTAAAGGATGCGGCAAAGGGAAAAATCATTTGGTTTCAAAAAGGTTGTGAGATTAAAGAGTTCCTCCCCGGAACGCAGCTTTTCATAAGGAGTCTGCGAATCCTCACCATTTACGCTCTGGCATTTCTCACTGGCGAGCTTTAAGATGGCGCGAAAACGATCCGTATCAATGTAGCTCTCCCGCTTCTCCCCATCGAACAGGTAGCCGTCATTTAAGCCATGCTGCCAAAAGCGATTAACGAAAAGTGCGCCATCGTTACTATCGTAATCGTTGTAGATCCACTTGCAGTCCTGATGCGTCTGCAGGTACTCTAAGAAGGCCTCATAATTCCAACCCTTTGTCGCGGGATCTATCGTAAGGAGTGTCTCGATATGGAAGTTTGTGACAATGCCGTAGGTTTCACCGTCAATCTTTCCGCATTCCAGCGCCAAGGGTTCGAGCTCCGAGGTTAATCCCATAGCCTCCAGCGCACCGCCGAGGGGCTCCCAAAGCTTTTGCTGCGTGGCAAATCCTGTCAGGTTCGTGTCAATCAAAACCGGCCCTTCTCCCGCGATCAACTCAGAGAGGAATCGTTGATTCTCATAGCCCTTTTTCTCAATCTCTAAATGGTAGCTGGGATACTTCTGATTAAACTGATTTGCGGCTACCTGCAGGGAATCCGCGTTACTGCTATTAGCTGCAAGGACCATGTTCACAATGGGGCGCTGCTCCGTCACGGGCTTTAGCGACAGGTAATGCAGGCCCTGGCCATCGCGATAGAATAAATCAATCGCATCGCCATAAGCATTCGTCACGAAAGATGCGCCTTGTACGCGCATGCCATGGTTTTTCCACTCGTAAAGCTGCTTCTCTTCCATGGTTTGCGGGTTTGTCAGCGTCACGCCTGCAGAATGCACGGAAAGGAGCTCACCCGACGCGGAGAGCGTCAGGGAATAATTCTGTCGAAACGTGGGCTCCAGTGCGCCTAAAACCTTTAGGTCCTTTGTCTCCTCCTCATAGGTGGCCAGCGTAAATCTTCGTCCAGTCTCATCACTGGCAAAGTAGGAAATGCCGACCTCACCGCCCGGGAGCTGTACTAACGAAGGAGCCACGCTGTCATTGGGTTCTTGCAGAAATGAGGTTTCAAAAAGCTTTTCTCCTTCTGGAGAAGCAACATAAAAATAGTAATCGGGATCTGCATAGTATGCATCCCCCCTCTTACTAAATCTATAGGTCATCAGATAGATGCGGCCCTTTTGATCAATCATAAAATCCAGAATATTTTCACCGTTCGGAATTAGAAATGGAATGGAGACTGTCTTACCCTCTTGACCGATGCTGCCCTCTTCGCTAAACTCGCGAAATAGCCTTGCTTCATCATTTGAGGGATCCTTGTACACTGCCCAGAGCCGCGCAGAGCCTGATGTCATGCCAAAACACTGGATTCGGGTTCCTTCCGGGAGGCTGTCTATATTTACAATTCCCTCTTTCACGCTTCCATCTCGCGCGATTCTCAGCAAGGCGTCATATTGAAATTCCGCGCTCGGTCCTTCCGCAGGATTTTTGTCATAGCGCTTGCAAAAATGCATCGCTCCGCCAGAAGTAATCATATAAGCATCTGACAATTCCCCGCTGCACATGGTATCCTTTAGGGTCTGAAACGCTATGTCGCGGATGGTTGTCGCCTCGTATGCATCCAAGGTATTATCTCGCCAATCTGCGGCATCCATGGCCTCCCAATCGATGTCTACGAGAAAGTTTGATAAATCCTCGCTAAGCGCACTCGTGCTTTCGGCAGGGCCCTGCTCATCAATTTTTGTACTTTTCCCCTTACAGGAGGAAAGGGGAAGTAAAAGTATGGAGAATATGAAAATGAGAAATGCTTTCTTTATTGTTTGGCGCATCTTCGTCACCTCCGCTTATTTTCTTATAAAAAGCATAACATAAACTTGAGATGTCGAAAAGCCCAGTACGGTTTAAGATTTGTTTAAGATTTTAGAGAACATCTTTCAAAAAATAAGAGCCATGACTTTCGCCATGGCTCTTGGAATCAAGAGATTAAACCAGCTCAAGAATTACTTCCATTGCTGCGTCGCCCTTACGGAGACCCTTCTTGATGATTCTGGTGTAACCACCCTTACGGCTGGCATACTTTACGCCATACTCATCAAACATCTTTGCAACAAGATCAACTTCCTTGGTGCCTCTCTTCTTACCCTTGTTCTCGGTAGGAACCTCTACGCAAGGATAAAGAACCTTCAGCATCTGACATCTTGCATGCAATCTGGAGGGAAGATCCTTCTTGATCTCCTTCTCAACGGTATCAAACTTGGTTACCTTCTTGCCGTCAATAACTTCCTTAACGCGCTTGCCGTCCTTGTCCTTCAGGGGAACCTTAGCGGTTACCTTAACCATCTCGAAGTTATCCTTCTCCTTGATTGCAAGTGCGATCAGGCTCTCAGCGATCTTTCTAACTTCCTTAGCTCTAGCCTCGGTAGTCACGATCTTGCCGTGCCAAAGAAGCTGGGTTACCTGGTTTCTAAGAAGTGCTTTTCTCTGGGAAGAAGTCTTTCCCAATTTTCTGTACATTGCCATGATTAAATCCTTTCTCCATTTCTGGTACGTCCGGCCACGCTCTTTGGACTTACTTACCGAACGCGAAACTACTTTGGGTTTCTGATAGAGATAAATTCCGCAGCGCCTTTTGGTCTTACCTGCCGGAACAAATCATAAATTAGTTTTCGTCACTGGGACTGAGCTGTAAATTCAGCTCTTTCAGCTTAGCCAATACTTCCTCAAGTGACTTACGGCCAAGGTTACGAACCTTCATCATGTCCTCAGGAGTTCTGTTGGTCAGCTCCTCAACGGTATTGATGCCGGCACGCTTTAAGCAGTTGTAGGAACGAACGGAAAGCTCCAGTTCGTCGATGCTCATCTCAAGTACCTTCTCCTTCTCATCGTCTTCCTTCACGGTCATAACCTCAGCGGTCTTTGCGTTCTCGGAAAGGTCAATGAAGAGGCTGAGGTGCTCGCTCAGCACCTTTGCTGCAAGGCTGACTGCCTCATCGGGAGCCAACGTTCCGTTGGTGAACACGTCAAGGGTCAGCTTGTCGAAGTCAGTAATCTGGCCAACACGGGTATTCTCCACCTTCACGTTTACTCTCTCAACGGGAGTGTAAATGGAATCGATGGCGATTACGCCGATGGGCAGATCGTCATTTTTATTCTTGTCAGCACTTACGTATCCTCTGCCCTTGGTAATGGTCAGCTCCATGTAGAGCTTGGTGTCCTTACCGCTCAGGGTAGCAATCGTAAGTCCGGGATTCAGGATCTCGATGTCAGCATCCACCTGAATGTCAGATGCCTTAACAACGCCCTCTCCCTCAAACTCAATATAAGCAGTCTTTGCCTCATTGGTCTCGCTGTGATTTTTGATTGCAAGGCTCTTGATGTTCATGATGATCTCAGAAACATCCTCTTTTACGCCAGGGATGGAGCTGAACTCATGCAGAACGCCGTCAATCTTTACCTGGCTCACTGCTGCGCCAGGAAGGGAAGAAAGCATGATTCTTCTCAGGGAATTACCAAGAGTGATGCCATAGCCTCTCTCAAGGGGTTCTACAACAAATCTGCCATACTTCTTGTCTTCTGAAATCTCAGCAACCTCAATATTGGGTCTTTCAAAATCAAACACTGCAACGCCCTCCTTATGGGATAGAAACTCTTAGGCAGCCATGCTGTGGCTGCCCAAAACCCTCTGTTTCGGTATTACTTGGAGTACAACTCGACGATCAGCATCTCGTTTACGGGAACGTCAATCATCTCTCTGGTAGGAAGATTCTTGATGGTACCCTTCAGTCCTTCCATGTCTACGTCCATCCATTCAGGAGTCAGTCTTCCGCTAGTTACCTCAAGGATATCCTTGTATCTCTGCATGGACTTTGCCTTCTCGCGGATCTCGATCACGTCGCCAGCCTTTACAAGATAAGAAGGAATCTGTACGGGCTTGCCGTTAACCAATACGTGCTGATGGCCAACGATCTGTCTAGCCTCTCTTCTGGTTCTTGCGAAGCCCATTCTGAATATAACGCTATCCAGTCTGCTCTCCAGCATAACCATCAGGTTCTCACCAGTCATGCCCTTCATTCTGTCTGCCTTCTCGTAGTAGTTACGGAAAGGCTTCTCAAGAACGCCGTAGATGAACTTTGCCTTCTGCTTCTCACGAAGCTGAAGTCCATATTCACTTACCTTCTTGCCTGCTCTAGGGTTCTTTCTCTTGGAGGTCTTGCTGTAGCCCAGATATGCGGGCTCAAGATCCAAGGATCTGCATCTCTTTAATACGGGTGTGCGATTTACTGCCATTTTCTTTTTATCCTTTCTTTGTCTGTTTACAACGTGTACTATGCAACGCCTTCTTCCAGATGATTATCTGATATGCACTCGAGAATCACGCTGCTACGCAGCGGATAAAACTAGACGCGACGTCTCTTAGGAGGACGGCATCCATTATGAGGAACAGGAGTTACGTCAGCGATGCTGACAACCTCCAGACCACTTGCGGAAAGTGCTCTGATTGCAGCCTCACGGCCTGAACCAGGTCCCTTTACAAATACGTCAACATACTTCAGACCATGCACCAGAGCAGCCTTGGTAGCAGTCTCTGCTGCCATCTGAGCCGCATATGGAGTAGATTTCCTTGAACCTCTAAATCCCAGACCACCGGCACTTGCCCAGCTAAGAGCATTACCTTCAGCATCCGTTAACGTAACGATGGTGTTGTTAAAGGAAGACTGAATGTGTGCCTGTCCGCGTTCAACGTTTTTCTTTACGCGCTTCTTTGCTGCAACCTTCTTAGCAGCTGCGCCTGCAACTTTCTTTGCCATAATAAACTAACCTACTTTCTCATAATTGTTTACGGTTTCTAATTTGTTACTAAATGGAACCAAATTACTTCTTCTTGTTAGCAACGGTTCTCTTGGGTCCCTTACGGGTTCTTGCGTTGTTCTTGGTATTCTGACCACGAACGGGCAGACCCTTACGATGACGAATTCCACGATAGCAGCCGATTTCCTGAAGTCTCTTGATGTTCAGCGCTACTTCTCTTCTGAGGTCACCCTCTACCATAACGCCAAGCTTCTCGATAGCTTCCGTAATCTTCTTTACTTCGTCGTCGGTAATGTCTCTTACTCTGGTATCAGGGTTAACGCCAGCCTCTGCAAGAAGCTTGTCAGCGGTGGTTCTTCCGATTCCATAGATGTAAGTGAGTCCGATCTCAATTCGTTTCTCTCTGGGTAAGTCTACACCTGCGATACGAGCCATTTTGTTTCCTCCATCTTTCTGCGCCTTATGGCGCGTCCAATTGCTCTCTCATCTGCCATATTCATAGGAAGATGAGGTTTGCACCCTAGGGGTGCGTTTCACGCGCTGGTCTTGTCATGCGCGCTCTTACTAATTGATTGGGGCTTTCACCCAATCGGAACAGATCTCCGATCTTTCTTAAGCCTATGCTTAAGTATCAACAAGTAATCTCCTGTAAGCTCGTGCTCGCACGTTATGTTAATCGACGTAAAATCGTCGGTTCAGCCGCACAAAACGTGATAAGACAAGAACTCACGTACCGATCCTTCTGAATAAAAGAAAACGGTTGGTGATTATCCCTGTCTCTGCTTATGCTTCGGATTCTCGCAGATAATTCTGATCTGTCCCTTTCTCTTGATGACTTTGCATTTCTCGCAAATCGGTTTTACGGATGATCTAACCTTCATCTCAAACCCTCCTTTCAAAAAAGACCATTTTCGATTATAACATAGGTCTTTTGGGTTTGCAAGCTCTTTTTTCTATAATTTTCCGCGCTTTTTACTTGTCTCTCCAAATGATCCTGCCTTTGGTCAGGTCATAGGGGGACAGTTCCAAGGTCACCTTGTCACCGGGAAGAATACGAATAAAGTTTTGGCGAAGCTTGCCGCTAATGTGCGCCAACACACGGTGTCCGTTCTCCAATTCCACCTGAAACATGGTATTGGGCAACTTTTCCACTACAGTTCCTTCGATTTCAATTACGTCGCTTTTTGACATACATATCCTCCATAAGAGAAACAATGTTAATATAGTGTAAGAATTTCCGGCTCTCCGTCCGTAATGAGAACGGTATTCTCATAATGTGCCGAGATGGAACCATCTGCAGTAACAACCGTCCAGTCATCATCCAGCCATTCTACTTCCCATCCGCCGAGATTGACCATGGGCTCGATGGCGAAGGTCATGCCCGCCTCAAGCTTGAAGCCTCTTCTCTTCTGTGCGAAGTTGGGAATCTGTGGATCCTCATGAAGCTTGGTTCCGATGCCGTGACCCACCATATCCTTTACAATGCCGTAGCCATAAGGCTTGATATAAGCATCGATGGCATTGGAGATGTCGTACAGCCTGTTTCCTGCCTTTGCCATCTTGACTCCGGCAAAGAAGCTTTCCCGCGTTACGTCGATAAGCTTTTGAGCCTCAGGAGAAATCTTTCCAACGCCATGCGTTCTTGCCGCATCGGAATGATATCCCTTATAGATCAGGCCTGCGTCCAGGCTGACGATGTCGCCCTCCTGCAGGATGCGCTTTGTGGTAGGAATTCCATGAACCACTTCATCATTGACGGAGACGCAGATACTGGCGGGATAGCCATTGTAGTTCTTGAAGTTGGGAATGCATCCCAGCTTGCGGATCAGGTTTTCTCCCGCCACGTCAATGTCCTTCGTGGTGATTCCTGGGCGAACCATCTGCTCCAGTTCCTTGTGAACGATGGCGAGGAGTCTGCAGGATTCCCGCATCAGTTCAATTTCACGTTCAGACTTAATAGTAACTGCCATTTGAATATACTTCCTTTCGTAGCTATTTGAAAAAGTAGCTACCTTTGAAAACAAAACCTGTTTAACCTAAGATTGCAACGATTGCTGCAAATACGTCCTTCATGTCTACGGTGCCGTCTACGGACTTCAGAACGCCCTTTGCGGTGTAGAAGTCAATCAGGGGCTGCGTCTGATCATGATAAACCTTCAAACGGTTCAGAACGGTCTCAGGCTTGTCATCGTCACGCAGTACCAGGGGCTGACCACATACGTCGCAGATGCCTTCCTTCTTGGGAGGAATGTGCTCGATATGATAGGTAGCGCCGCAGGAGAGACATGCGCGTCTGCCGGACATTCTGCGAACGATGTTCTCGTCGGGAACGTCAACGTTGATGGCATAATCAATCTTATCGCCAAGCTTCGTAAGCGCTGCATCCAAAACCTCTGCCTGAGGAATGGTGCGGGGGAAACCGTCCAGCACGTAGCCGTTAGCACAATCTGCCTGTGCAACTCTGTCCAATAGGATCTTTACGGTAAGCTCATCGGGAACAAGCTGACCCTGATCCATGTATTTCTTTGCTTCCTTACCGAGTTCTGTTCCGTTCTTGATGTTCGCACGGAAAATGTCACCGGTGGAAACGTGGGGGATCTGATACTTCTCTGCGATCATTTTTGCCTGAGTGCCCTTGCCTGCGCCAGGAGCGCCTAACATGATAATCTTCATACTAATCATCCTCCTAATTTAATCGCTTCGCAATATTTATGCTATTCTTTATAGCAAGGAAATCCGAACAATGATTCATCGTTCGGATACCCTGCGTTTTTATGCTTCATTCTCATGAAAGTCAAATTAATCCTGCAAAAATCCCTTGTAGTTACGAACCAGCATTAAGGACTCTGCCTGCTTTAACGTCTCGAGCACAACGCTCACTACGATGATCAGGCTCGTGCCGCCGAAGGACACCTTCGCGCCGAAAACGCCTTGGAATACGTAAGGGATGACCGATACGATGGTCAGGCCAATGGCTCCGATGAAAATGATATAGTTTAATACTTTTGTCAGATAGTCGCTGGTGGGCTTACCAGGACGAATGCCCGGGATAAAACCGCCCTGCTTCTTCATGTTGTCCGCCACCATCAAAGGATTGAAGGTGATGGAGGTATAGAAGTATGCGAAGAATACAATCAGTATTACGTAAACCAAAAGACCTACGGAATACTTCAGCTCTCCAGGCTTACACCAGTAATCTGAACGGAGACACCCGTAAAGATATCCACCCACTCCAGTGCTTGGCTGCTTCTGTAAAAAGGTAAAGATCAGAATCGGCAGCTGCATGATGGAGGATGCAAAAATTACGGGGATGACGCCGGCGGTGTTCACCCTCAGGGGAATGTTGGAGGTCTGACCGCCAACCATCTTTCTGCCCTGCATCTTCTTAGCATACTGAACCGGAATCTTACGAGTTGCGCTGTTCAGGAGTACTACCATAACAACGACTGCAAGGATTACGGCGATAATAATGACTGCGTTCAAGACTGCCGTTGCGGGCTCATTGGTATGACCCCAAACGAACTGATCAAACAATGCGGCAATGTCCGCAGGCATTCTCGAGACGATGTTGATCACGAGGACAATGGAAATACCATTGCCGATGCCCTTTTCCGTAATACGCTCACCGATCCACATCAGGAACGCACTGCCGGCCGTCAAAGCGGATACGGCAATAATCACGGTAAATGCATCAAAGGAAGTCAGATAATTGTTGTAACCAAAACCAATAACCATGGCAACGGACTGAATCAGTGCGAGCAACACGGTAACGTATCTGGTGATGGAAGCAATCTTCTTTCTTCCGTCTTCGCCGTCATTCTGCAGCTCTTCCAGCTTCGGAATCGCAATTGTCATCAGCTGCATGATAATGGACGAAGTAATGTAAGGGTTAATACCTAGTGCTAACACAGCCATCTGGCTGAAGGAACCACCTGTAATCGCATCGAAAAAACTGAAGGAATCGGCTGTGTTTTGTTCGAACCATTGTCTAAAAACTTCTCCGTTAATACCCGGTGCGGGCACCTGGGATCCGATACGGATCACAACCAGCATGCCCAGGGTAAACAGGAGCTTGTTTCTTAACTCCTTAATTTTAAATGCGTTTTTCAGTGTTGTAAGCATTAAATCACCTCTGCTGTTCCACCGAGAGCCTCGATCTTCTCCTTTGCAGATGCACTAAATGCATTCACCTTCACGTCGAGCTTCTTGGTAAGTTGACCGTTTCCGAGTATCTTAACGCCATCTCTAGCTTCCTTGATGATACCGGCAGCAAGCAATGCTTCTACGTCTACGGTAGCACCATTCTCAAACTTCTTCTCAAGTACGCTCAGATTAATGCTAACGATCTCTTTGCCATTTCTATTTGTGAAGCCTCTCTTGGGGATACGTCTGTACAGAGGCATCTGGCCACCCTCGAAACCAGGTCTGGGTGCTCCACTACGTGCCTTCTGACCCTTGTGACCCTTACCAGCGGTCTTGCCGTTTCCTGATGCATGGCCACGACCTCTTCTGAATTTGTCATATTTCTTAGAGCCTTCAGCGGGGCTTAAATTGGATAATTCCATTTCTTACACCTCCTTGTCTGATTAGTTTTCTTCGATCTCTTCTACCTTGAGCATATGGTTTACCAGACGGATCTGTCCTCTGGTTGCCTCATTGTCAGGGAGAATAACGGTCTTGCCAATCTTGCGAAGTCCCATGGATTCCACGATTGCCTTGTTCTTGGGAACAGCACCGATGGTGGACTTTGCTAAAGTAATCTTTAACTTCTTTGCCATGATTTTGCTCCTTTCTAGGCTAAAATCTCTTCTACGGATTTGCCACGGTTCTTAGCCACTTCTTCGGGAGCCTTCAGCTGAGACAGACCCGAAATGGTTGCAAGAACTACGTTCTGCTTATTGTTGGAACCAAGAGACTTGGTACGAATGTTCTTGATACCTGCAAGCTCACATACCACACGGGCAGGACCGCCTGCGATGATACCGGTACCTTCCGGAGCCTTCTTCAGCAGTACGTTTGCGGAACCATACTTACCTACAAAGTCATGGGTGATGGAATTGTTCTCATCCAATGCGATGCTAACGATGTGCTTCTCAGCATCTTCCTTGCCCTTACGAATAGCTTCGGGAATTTCAACTGCCTTGCCAAGACCTGCGCCAACGTGGCCCTTGCCGTCACCTACTACTACGAGAGCGGTGAAACGCATGGTACGGCCACCCTTAACGGTCTTTGCTACGCGCTTGATGGTTACAACCTTATCAGTGAGCTCTAACTGGCTTGCATCTATGATCGTATGTTTCATGACGTCTTCCTCTTCCTTTCCTAGAATTCCAAGCCAGCTTCTCTGGCTGCCTCAGCAAGTGCTGCGATCTTACCCTGGTAAATGAAGCCGCCTCTGTCGAAAACAACTTCCTTGATACCCTTCTCAATCGCACGCTTTGCAATTACGGTTCCCAGATATGCTGCAGCTTCCACGGTGTCGGTGTAATCCAGCTCACCCTTAACTTCCTTCTCAAGGGTGGATGCTGCTACCAGCGTGTTTCCTACGGTGTCGTCAATGATCTGCGCATACATATGCTTGTTGCTTCTGAACACTGCAAGACGAGGTCTTTCAGCAGTGCCGCTGAAGCGGTTACGTATTCTCATGTGCTTTTTAGCACGTACTTCTTGTCTGGATTCCTTACTAACCATCTTCATACACTCCTTATCTTATTATTTCTTACCCTTACCAGTCTTGCCTTCTTTACGTCTAATGGTTTCAGTAGCATACTTAATACCCTTACCCTTGTAAGGCTCAGGTCTTCTCTTGTCTCTGATCTCTGCTGCGTACTGACCAACCTTCTCCTTATCAATACCCTTGATAATGATGATGTTCTGGCCATCTACAACAGACTCGATTCCCTCGGGATCCATCATCTCTACGGGATGAGAGTAACCAAGATTCAGGGTCAGCTTCTTACCAGACTTTGCAGCTCTGTAACCAACACCGTTCACCTCAAGCTTCTTCTCATAACCCTGCGTAACACCAACAACCATGTTGTTGATCAGAGTTCTGGTGAGTCCGTGAAGGGACTTCATCTTCTTTAAGTCATTGGGTCTGCTGACAACTACCTCAGCGCCCTCCAACTTGATTTCCATTTCTGCGGGTAACACTCTCTCAAGAGTTCCCTTAGGTCCTTTAACAGTTACCTTGTTATTTTCTGCTACGTCTACAGTAACACCTGCAGGTATAGCGATTGGCATTCTACCGATTCTGGACATGCCCGTACCTCCTAGTTTATATTATAACAATTAATAGTTACCTTACATAATCATCTCGAAAAGCAGCCGCTTCGCGTCTGTCGCTGCTTTGCAGCTCATCCTTTTCTCGATGTCGGCCGCACGAAATCAAATACTTCGCTTCGCTCGTGCTTGATTTCGTTGCTTTCGGTTCTCTTTTCGTCTTACCAGACGAATGCGAGAACCTCGCCTCCAACCTGGAGCTCACGAGCCTTTTTGTCGGTGATTACGCCCTGGTTGGTAGAGATGATTGCGATGCCGAGTCCGCCGAGAACCTTGGGAAGCTCTTCCTTGCCTGCGTATACGCGAAGGCCGGGCTTGGAGATTCTCTTGATGCCGGAAATGATCTTCTCGTTCTTATCTGCACCATACTTTAAGGTGATGCGGATCGTCTTGAAGCTACCCTCGTCAATCAAATCATATTTCTTAATAAATCCTTCATCCAGAAGAATCTGCGCAATCGCCAGCTTCATCTTGGAAGAGGGAACGTCAACCGTGTCATGCTTTGCAGTATTTGCATTGCGGATTCTTGTGAGCATATCTGCAATAGGATCACTCATAGCCATTTTCGTATTTCCTCCTTCCTTACCAACTTGCCTTCTTTACGCCAGGGATCTGACCCTTGTATGCGAGTTCACGGAAGCAAACTCTGCAGATTCCGTACTTTCTCAGAACGGAATGAGGGCGTCCGCAAATGTTGCAACGGGTGTAAGCCTGGGTAGAGAACTTGGGCTTGCGCTGCTGTTTAATTTTCATTGATGTCTTTGCCATCAGAATTTACCTCCTTATTATTTCGCGAACGGCATGTTGAACAGGGTTAACAGTTCGCGTGCCTCTTCATCGGTCTTAGCCGTCGTAACAAAGATGATATCCATGCCACGGGTCTTGTCAATCTTATCGTACTCGATCTCAGGGAAAATGAACTGCTCCTTGATACCAAGGGCATAATTTCCTCTGCCATCGAAGCCGTTGGGATTGATGCCTCTGAAGTCACGTACTCGAGGTAATGCGAGGTTTACAAGGCGATCAAGAAACTCATACATCTTATCTCCGCGAAGGGTGGTCTTACAACCAATTGCCATACCCTCACGAATCTTGAAGTTTGCGATGGATTTCTTAGCCTTGGTGAGAACAGCCTTCTGACCGGTAATCTGCTCCATGTCATGTACTGCATTCTCAAGGGTCTTTGCGTTGTCCTTTGCTTCGCCAACGCCCATATTTACAACGATCTTGTCAAGCTTGGGAACTTCCATAATGTTCTTATAACCGAACTTCTTGGTCATTGCAGCGACAATCTCGTCCTGATACATATCTTTCAGTCTTGCCACGTTTTTTGTCCTCCTTCCCATGGATTAGTCGATCACTTCGCCAGTCTTCTTGGCAAAGCGAACCTTCTTATCGCCGACCATCTTGAAGCCAACCCTGGTAGGCTGACCCTTAACAACCAGCATAACGTTGGAAATGTCAAGCGGAGCTTCCTTCTGGATGATTCCTCCATCGGGATTTGCCTGGGAGGGCTTAACATGCTTGGTAACTTTATTTACGCCTTCTACCAGGATCTTATGATTCTTCATGTCTACGGAAAGAACCTTACCTTCCGCGCCTGCATCTTTACCGGCGATGACCTTAACGGTCTCACCCTTCTTAATCTTCAACGAAGCCATGTGGTTACCTCCTTACAGTACTTCGGGAGCCAGAGAAACGATCTTCATAAACTGTTTCTCACGAAGCTCTCTTGCAACGGGTCCAAAGATACGAGTTCCTCTGGGAGTCTTGTCATCCTTGATGATCACTGCTGCATTCTCGTCAAACTTAATGTAGGAACCGTCTTTACGGCGAACGCCTTTAACGGTACGAACCACAACAGCCTTCACTACGTCACCCTTCTTTACAACGCCGCCTGGTGTTGCATCTTTAACGGAAGCAACGATGATGTCGCCAATCGCCGCATATCTTCTTGTAGATCCGCCCATAACACGGATGCAAAGCAGTTCCTTCGCGCCGGTGTTATCAGCAACCTTCAGTCTAGTTTCCTGCTGAACCATGATTCTTCCTCCTAATTATTTCACTTTCTCTACGATCTCGACAAGTCTCCATCTCTTGTCCTTGGACAGAGGTCTCGTCTCCATAACCTTTACGGTGTCGCCAATGCTGCATTCGTTGTTCTCGTCATGAGCCTTCAGCTTATAGGTCTCCTTTACGATCTTCTTGTAGAGGGGATGAGCTACGTGCTCCTCAATCGCAACAACAATCGTCTTATCCATCTTATTGCTAACGACCTTACCGATACGGGTCTTTCTTAAATTTCTCTCTTCCACGGCTGATCTCCTTTCTACGCGTTAGCCTTCTGGTTCATAACGGTCTGGATGCGGGCGATGTTCTTGCGAACCTCCTTGATCCTAGCCGTGTTGTCCAGCTGGTTCGTAGCGTTCTGGAATCTCAAATTGAAAAGTTCCTTCTTTGCAGATACCAGCTCAGCTGCAAGCTCTGCAGCATTCTTACTCTGTAACTCTTCTAAATACTTATTAGTTTTCATTCTGCACACCGCCTTCCAGATCTGCCTTAGAGACGATCTTACACTTGCAGGGAAGCTTGTGCATTGCCAGACGCAGTGCCTCACGTGCGGATTCCTCAGGAACACCGCCGATCTCGAACATTACGCGACCGGGCTTTACAACAGCTACCCAATACTCCAAAGTACCTTTACCGGAACCCATACGAGTTTCAGCAGGCTTTGCCGTTACGGGCTTATCCGGGAAAATCTTGATCCAAACCTTACCAACACGCTTGGTGTATCTGGTAAGTGCAATACGGGCTGCTTCGATCTGATTGGACTTGATCCAACAGGGCTCAGTAGCTACCAAACCGAACTCACCATAGGTAAGGGTGTTACCTCTTGAAGCTTTGCCGGCCATGGAGCCACGGAACTGCTTACGACGCTTTACTCTTTTCGGCATTAACATAATTATTTATCGCTCCCTTCCGTCGGCTCTCCTTTTGTAGGAAGAATTTCGCCTTTATAAATCCAAACCTTAACACCAACCTTACCATAGGTGGTATCAGCCTCAGCGAAGCCATAGTCGATGTCTGCTCTCAGGGTCTGCAGAGGAATGGTTCCCTCGCTGTAAAATTCGCTTCTTGCGATATCTGCACCGCCAAGACGACCAGCACATGCAGCCTTGATTCCAAGGGCACCAGCCTTCATGGTAGAAGCCATGCACTTCTTAACGGCACGTCTGTAGGATACACGGTTCTCAAGCTGCTGAGCAATGTTCTCTGCAACAAGCTGTGCATCTCTGTCAGGTCTCTTGATCTCCTTGATGTCAACCTGTACCTTCTTGCCGGTCATCTTAGCCAGCTCGGTCTTGGTTGCCTCAATGTCTGCGCCGCCGCGTCCGATGATCAGACCGGGCTTTGCGGAATAGATTACTACCTTTACTCTGTCGGACGTTCTCTCGATCTCAATCTTTGCTACGCCCGTGTTCTTCAGCTTTGCCTTCAGATGCTTTCTGATCTTGTAGTCCTCTGCAAGATAATCAGCAAACTCAGACTCAGCGTACCATCTGGAATCCCAATCTTTAATAACACCGACTCTTAAGCCGTGAGGATTAACTTTCTGTCCCATTGATTTCTTTGCTCCTTTCCCTACTTCTTCTCATCCAGCACTACGGTAATGTGGCTCATGCGCTTCTCAATACGATAAGCCCTACCCTGTGCACGAGGTCTAATGCGCTTCATGATGGGTCCCTTGTTTGCATAGCACTCTGCAACGTACAGGTTTTCCTGCTTCATGCCGTTGTTGTTCTCGGCATTTGCGATTGCAGACTGCAGGAGCTTCTTAACAAGGCTGGAAGCATATCTGGGATTGTACTCCAGGATTGCCAGTGCTTGGGTTACGTCCTTGCCTCTGATGGCATCCAGTACGAAGCAAGCCTTCGTTACGGATACTCTGGCATAAGACAGCTTTGCTGAAGGTCTGGTGTCCTTCTGAGCATTACGCTCTCTCTTGATTTGGGATCTATGTCCTTTAGCCATAGATTTTGTCCTCCTTTTCTAATAAAACGCATCCGGTACGGCCTTGCCGTGACCGGACGGGCCAGTTTTCCTGACCGGCGGTTGCCCTCTCCGGGCAGCCATGCGTTGTTTACTGATGATTTACTTTACCTTGGTCTTCTTCTCGTCCTTGCCATGGCCTCTGAAGGTTCTGGTAGCAACGAACTCGCCAAGCTTGTGACCAACCATGTCCTCGGTAACATATACCGGAACGTGCTTTCTGCCATCATGAACGGCAATCGTATGTCCTACAAAGGAAGGGAAAATTGTAGAACGACGGGACCAGGTCTTGATAACCTGCTTCTGTCCGGATGCGTTCAGGGCATCTACTTTCTTCATCAGACTAGCGTCTGCGAAAGGTCCTTTTTTCAGTGATCTTGCCATCGTCTTTTTCCTCCTCTATTATTTGATTGCCCGACCGTCACGTCTTCTTACGATCAGCTTGTTGGAAGCCTTCTTAGCCTTTCTGGTCTTCAGGCCGAGAGCGGGCTTGCCCCAGGGAGTGGAAGGACCGGGACGACCGATACCGGTCTTACCCTCACCACCACCATGAGGATGGTCGTTGGGGTTCATTACGGAACCGCGTACGGTGGGACGAATGCCCATGTGACGCTTACGTCCTGCCTTACCGATGTTGATCAGGTTGTGATCAAGATTTCCAACAATGCCTACGGTTGCGCGGCAAACAAGAGGAACCATTCTCATCTCACCGGAGGGGAGACGAAGGGTTGCATACTTGCCTTCCTTAGCGATCACCTGAGCGCTGTTGCCGGCTGCACGAACCATCTGTCCGCCCTTGCCGGGATACAGCTCAATGTTATGAACCTGAGTACCTACGGGGATCTCGGACAGAGGCAGGCAGTTGCCAATTCTAACCTCGGCCTGGGGTCCGTTCATCACCTTCATGCCATCTGTGAGGCCCTGAGGAGCGATGATGTAGGACTTCGTGCCGTCTGCATAGCAGATCAGCGCGATGTTTGCGGATCTGTTGGGATCGTACTCGATACCCATTACGATGGCAGGAATGCCATCCTTATTTCTCTTGAAGTCTACGATTCTGTACTGTCTTCTGATGCCGCCGCCCTGATGACGAACGGTGATCTTACCCTGATTGTTACGTCCGGAATTCTTCTTCAGAGATACGGTAAGGCTCTTCTCAGGAGTCTTCTTGGTAATCTCGGAGAAGTCAGAACCGGTCATCTGTCTTCTAGAGGGTGTATAAGGTTTGTAAGTCTTAATACCCATTGTTCTATGTCTCCTTTTCTACTTGATTCTTTGCGCAGCGCCCTTTGGCGCCGCATACGTTAATCCGGACGATTACAGACCTGCGTAGATCTCAATGTCCTTGCTGTCAGCAGTAAGCTTTACAATGGCCTTCTTGGTCTTTGCGGTCTTGCCTACCGTCATGCCGCGTCTCTTGTTCTTGCCGTCCTGGTTCATGGTATTTACCTTTTCAACCTTAACGCCTTCGAACATCTTCTCAACGGCTTCCTTGATCTGAGACTTGTTTGCCTCAGGATTTACCAGGAAGGTATACTTCTTCTCGGCAGTGTCTGCCATGCTCTTCTCAGTGATCACGGGCTTAAGGATCACGTCATAATACTTAATGTCAGCCATTATGCATATACCTCCTCAATCTTGCTAACTGCATCCTTGGTAAGTACCAGGGTCTTTGCATTCAAAATGTCATAAACGTTGATGGTGTTTACCAGAGCGGTATTTACGTTAGCAACGTTTCTTCCGGACATGATCACGTTCGTGTCGCTCTCGCCAAGAACTACCAGGCCCTTCTCAACCTTCAGGTTCTTCATTACGTTTACGAAATTCTTCGTCTTGATCTCGTCGAACTTCAGCTCGTCAACAACGATCAGGTTGCCGCCTTGTACCTTATCGGTAAGAACGGACTTCAGGGCAGCCCTCTTCTCCTTCTTGTTGATCTTGAAGCTGTAGTCTCTGGGAACGGGAGCAAATACAACTCCGCCGCCCTTCCACTGAGGAGCACGGATGGATCCCTGTCTTGCATGACCGGTTCCCTTCTGTCTCCAAGGCTTTCTTCCGCCTCCGGATACCTCAGCGCGGGTCTTAGCCTTCTGGGTTCCCTGACGATTATTTGCAAGCTGCTGTACAACTGCCATGTGTACTAAGTGCTCGTTGATCTCTACACCAAATACGGCATCGTTTAATTCGATTGTACCAACTTCCTTGCCTTCCATATTATATACAGATACGTTTGCCATCTGATTGGTCCTCCTTTCTCCTTAAACTAGCACTCAACCTTAACGGTCTCTTTGATGGTTACCAGAGCCTTCTTAGGTCCGGGTACTGCACCCTTCACCAGCAGAAGATTCTTGTCAGCGTCTACTCTTACGATCTCAAGGTTCTGAACGGTCACCTTTACGCTACCCATGTGACCAGGCATTCCCTTGCCCTTAAATACACGGCTGGGGCTGGAACATGCACCGTTGGAACCCTGATGACGATGGAACTTGGAACCGTGCTTCATGGGTCCTCTGTGCTGACCAAGTCTCTTGATCGCACCCTGGAATCCCTTACCTTTGCTGATGGCCGTTGCGTCAATCTTGTCGCCAGCTGCAAAGATGTCAGCCTTGATCTCATCGCCAAGCTTATAATCAGCAGCGTTCTCAAGCTTCAACTCACGAACATATCTCTTGGAGCTTACGCCAGCCTTCTTGAAGTGGCCTGCCTCAGCCTTGTTTACGCCATGAGCGTGGATGAGCTTTCCCTCTTCGCTGTACTTGTCCTTCTTGTCTACGAAGCCAACCTGTACTGCAGTGTAGCCGTCATTCTCAACGGTCTTGATCTGCGTTACTGCACAAGGGCCAGCCTGAAGAACGGTTACGGGAACAAGAACGCCGTCTTCGTTAAAGATCTGGGTCATACCGATCTTAGTTGCTAAAATTGCTTTCTTCATTTTAGGTTTTACCTCCATTTTTTCATCTACATAGTGGACCGGAGCTTCGTCCGTTCATACGTCTAAGTAGAGGTTTGCTTTTTTTTCGTTGCACTTTTTTGTTTCTTTATAATAGAGATTGCTAGTCTTTATTATTTGGTCTTCATCTTGATGTCAATGTAAACGCCGGCAGGCATTTCCAGTCTCTGAAGAGCATCGATGGTCTTCTGGTTGGGAGCAATGATGTCGATCAGTCTCTTGTGGGTACGCTGCTCGAACTGCTCTCTGGAGTCCTTGTACTTGTGTACGGCTCTTAAGATGGTAACCACTTCCTTCTTAGTAGGAAGGGGCACGGGACCGCTGACCTGGGAGCCCGTCTTCTTAACCGTTTCGATGATCTTCTTTGCAGATGCATCCACCTGCTGATGCTCGTAAGCCTTCAGGGTAATTCTCATTACTTGACTTGCCATAAAAAAAGTCTCCTCCTTTTCGCACTTTTGTTTCGAAAGTACGACAAGTGGCGACTGTACACCCTCCCGTGTGTGTCCTGAATCATCTGCAACGTATGTCCGATCCATTCTACTCACGTCGTTTCTGCCCCGAGGGCAGACATGTAAGAACTTCAGCAAAAGTTCCTTTGGTACACAGTGACTTGTCGTCAGTTTCCTAACTTGACATTCGCTCCACGGAAAACCCGTATTCCGTTACCGAAATACGGCAACCTCACGCTTCACAGCTATCATGCCACAGCATTTGTTAGTATATATGTTTCCTGGGATTTGTGCAAGAGTGAATTTTAGAATTTTCGAAGAAAAATTGTATTTTTTTAAATACAATCCTGTTTTTAGATGAAAATCTCGTTTTTTCAGTTGATAATCCTCGTGTTTTTAGCTGTTAATCCTCGTGTTTTTAGCTGTTAATCCTCATGTTTTTAGCTGATTATCCTCGTGTTTTTGTCTCACCAAACCTCAAATTTCATGTTGTCGAGTTCTTTTCTCATGAAGACTACACCAGGCGTCAACCTACCTTCTTGTGTAGTCTTTATCTTTCGAAAAGCCTTTCGCGTATGCTGGGTTCTTTCTTCAAAAGCAACTTCTTTCCTCGTTTACTTCATGTTTGTTGCTTTTTTTCTCTTGTTCAATCTAAGGAAGCAACATATATTTGCCATCACGCCTGTCATGTTGCCTTTTCAGTCTTGAGCACTCTGAATAAACAACATAATTCTCCATCCATGCCTCGATGTGTTGCCTTTGCCGTCCTTATGCTTCATGAAAGGCAACACGCGGCGGCATTTATCTTGCTTCTGTTGCTTTTTACCACCTTTGGAAGCTCCATCGTTCCTGGCGAGGTATTCCCCATTAAGATTCTTGCTCACTTTGCCTCCTGTAAGGCCTTCGCCTCTTCTGACGAGGTATTCCGCGGAGAATTCTTGCTAGTTTTACCTCCTGTAAGGCCTCCGATCCTTCTGGTGAGGTATTCCGCAGAAAATTATCTTGCTTTACCTTCCACACAAGCCCCGCCCTTTCTGGCGAGGCATTCCCCGACAAGCTCCCCGACAAACAGCTATGTATCTAAATGATAGGCTCCCTATAAACATCCTTGTTGAAGTTCATTGTTGAAGTTCATTGTTGAAGCTCATTGTTGAAGCTCATTGTTGAAGCTCATTGTCGAAGCTCATTGTTGAAGCTCACTGTTAAGGTTCATCGCCTAGTTTATCCCACCAGAACACAACTTGTCAAGACAAGGATCATGCCGATAATGCCAGGAATCGAAAAAGCTTCTTTATATAGAAAGAATCCGACCAAAGACGCCATAACGGGCTCGATGGAGGCGATGATCGAAGCACGCCCGTTTTCCATGCCACGAAGGCTAGCCGTATACAGAAGGTAGGCAGCCACGGTGGTCATAAACGTCAATGCAGCATACGTAAAAAGGTTTGATCCTCCAGCCTCAGCAATACATATGGCAAAATGCCGCAGGTTCAAAAACGGCACCGTTCCGACTAACGCGAACAGAAAAGTATAGGTCGTTATGGTATAGGAAGAATAGCCGCGTCGAATCGCAAATTTACCAAAAATGCTATAAAGTGCGTATCCCAGGCCTGCGCCAAGACCCGTGAGCAGTCCCATCGCGGAAAGCTTTGCACCGCCAAGGCCGCCGGAAGTCAACACACACCCCGCAAATGCAAGAGCCAGAGCGATAAGCTTCCGTCTCCCAATCTTTTCTTTAAATAAGAAGTAAGAAAATATCATGACAAAGGAAGGCGCCGTGTACAGAAGTATGGCTGCCACGGAAAGCGTAGCATAATGCATGCAGGTAAAGTAGCATACGTTAAAAAAGGCCACGCTTAGAATCCCCGTGCCGACAAAGCACCATAGATCCTTCCATCTGACCTTCAACTCTTTTCTTTTGAAAATGGCCATGCCCGCCAGCATCAGCACCGCCGTTACCAAAGAACGAAAGGCGGTGACCTCCAAAGAGGTAAACCCGCCTCCATTCATTGTTCTAACTAAGATTCCCATGCATCCCCAGAGCATTCCCGCCGCGAGAACGCAGAGGACTGATTTTTTTCCATTCATTCTTGTATCAAATCTCCAACCACGATCGTCTGATCTCCCTTTATGTGTCCGTAGCTCCAATTCTCGAAGAGGGAATCCTTGAACAAAGTCACGTTGTAATACTTCGACTTGGAATCTTTTTTCCGATAAAGTACTTTCGTCTCTTCCGGGAGCCCTTTAAAAAATAGATCATAGTATTCATCTTCAGGATATAAACTTAAATGCCCTTTAACATCTACCCGCGCCGTAAATCTGTATGTTGCAGAATCCAGTTCCACGTTATCACGAAGCGTTCTTCGGACGACAAGGTTATTACTCACTTCATAATAATCATATGTCGTAACATATTGCTGATACGTACCGTTATGACCAATATAATAGGAATAGATTTCCTTTAGATCCATCGGATGCAGTTCATCCTTCCTTTCGCACGCAAACCGCTTTACGGTCACGTAAGACGGAATCTTGTCCGTTCCCTTCGTAAGGAGTTCCAACAGGTTATCTGACAGTCCCTCTGCATCTTCCGAATACCACGCAAGCGTGAGGTTTATGTTTAATAACTGCTCCTTCTCGCACCACTTCTCCAAATAGGTTTCAAAATCTTCCGGAGACAGCGAAGCAGGAATCATCCCCTTGCCTGCTTCTGAGGCGCTCGGTTGGTTAAACTCCACGGCGAGTATCTGAATGGGGGCCTCTCGCAGATTCGGCAGGCCCTCCATCTTTTTGACAAGATAAGCCGTCAGCGTTTCCTCGAATTCCTTCCCATAATAATCCGTGTAAACTTCGTCGGAATCAAGATTCACCGTCACCATGAATGTCTTGTCTCCAGCCTCAATCGAATATTTCACTGCTTCATATCCATAGGCACTCTGCCAATAGATGTCGCTGGAAGCAATTTGAAAGTCTCCCTCTTTTAGCCCATAGTGCTCTTCCAAAGCCTGCGCAAGCTTACTCTGTCCTGAAGCAAGGACCTGCCTTTCTTCCTCCTCCGTATGTCTACGTGGACAACCCGTCAGCATAACCAACCATAGAGTTGCCATCAGAAGAACTAAAACCCCAAGCTTACCCCTGCCTTTCAATATGCTCACCCTTGCCCTTTCCTTTTCAAACCAATCTCTTACTCTTCTTGCGCCGCCTTGTCAAACATCTCTTCGATCTCCTTCGAAGGCTCCTTGTCCATCTTGGAAATTACGACTGCCGCAATAAAGCTTGCGATGAATCCTGGAATAATCTCATATAAACCAGTGGGACTCGATAAGAATACGTACCACAGGGCATCCACGGAAAAGCCAACCACAATGCCGGCCACGGCGCCCTTATAGGTGAACCGCTTCCAATAAAGTGACAACAGAATGGCAGGGCCAAAGGCTGCGCCGAAGGCACCCCACGCGCACTCCACCAGCGCCATGATTCCCTTACAGTTCGGACTCATGGCAATAAGCAGCGCAATCACGGAAATGATGGCAACTACAATACGGCCAGCCCAAAGCATTTCCTTGTCCGATGCGTTCTTTCGAAAAACGGGCTTGTATACGTCAGACGCAAATGCGGAGGAAGATGCAAGCAGCTGAGAGTCTGCAGTACTCATGGATGCTGCCAAAATGGCGGAAAGCATAATTCCTGCGATCAGCGCGGGAAATACGTTGCGGACGATGGTAATAAATACCAGCTGCTTACTGCCCTCAGGCAAGTAAGCGCCCAAGAACTGATGGCCAGTGAGGCCAACCACGGACGCCATGGTAAGAATCAGCGCCGTCCAAGTAATACCGATGATGCGTGACTTCTTCATCTCCTTGTCAGACCTTACGGACATATAACGCACCAAAATGTGCGGCATTCCAAAATAACCAAGACCCCATCCAAAACCGCTCAAAATATCGGAAAGACTCTTCCAGTCCATCTTGCCGCTGGAAAGCAGATTGTAATAATTCGGATTTTCTGCCACTTCTGCCAAAGGTGCAAAATCCGGAGCTTGCATCGCGAGATTCACGATCAGCGGTGTTGCCATCAGCGCACACAGCATGAGCATTCCCTGAAAGAAGTCCGTCCAACAAACGGCATTAAAGCCCCCAAGGAAAGTATAAAGCAAAATAATCACTGCGGCACAGATCATGTAGAAGGTTGCGTCCAACGTAACGCCGCCCACCTCCTTAACGCCAAACACCGTGGTAAAGAGGTCGCCACAGGCCACGAGGCTGGAGGCTGCATAAATACAATATGCCACGACAAAAACCGCCGCGCAGATAATCTGAAGCACGGGGCTCTTCGATTGAAAACGCTTCGTCAAAAACTGCGGAATCGTGATGGCATCTCCTGCGATGATCGAATAACGGCGAAGCTTTGGTGCCACGAAAAGCCACGCGCAGATCGTACCGACGAGCAGTCCCACGGAAATCCAAACCTGCCCCATGCCCAAAAGATAAATAGAGCCAGGCAATCCCATCAGCACCCATGCACTCATGTCGGAGGCACCCGCAGACAGCGCCGCCACCCAACCATTCATGTTTCTTCCGCCAAGGAAATACTCCTTGTCGCCGCCCTTCGTCGTGCGCCCCTTCATAAAGAAGTACACGCCAACGCCCAACACGATCACAAGGTAACAAACAAACGCCAACACTTCCAAAAAATTGTCTCCCATCTTTTCCTCCCCGTCTTTTCCGCCCGCGCTCCATAATGCTGCAAGCTTTTCCGCAGGCTCCGTTTGATCAACTTTTCTGCCCGCGCACTCCATAATGCCTCCCCATAACGAATCAGGTACGGCGGCAAATAGCTTTCGCGTGCCATTGTTTTAACGCATTAACGCATTCCAACAAAAAAATAATAAACGGAAACCGAAAAAAAGGCAAGCAAAACTAGAAAACAATTCAAATTCAGCGCGACATTCTTCTTGAAAAACAGATAAAGTATGATAGACTAATCTATAATAGACCCAAAAGTAAGGCGCAGGAAATTCCGAAGCATTGCGCCGTGCGAAAAATAGGAGAATATTTTATGTGGATCGCTAACAATTGGAAAGATTATGAAGTATTAGACACCTCGAATGGTGAGAAATTAGAGCGTTGGGGGCAATACCGCCTGGTGCGTCCCGATCCCCAGGTCATCTGGAATACCCCTCACACTAACGAAGGCTGGAAGAAAAAGAACGGACATTATCATCGTTCCAGCAAGGGCGGCGGCGAATGGGAATTCTTCGGCCTCCCCGAGGAATGGACAATCACCTATCAGAACCTGACCTTCCACCTAAAGCCCTTCAGCTTTAAGCACACGGGGCTCTTCCCTGAGCAGGCCGTCAACTGGGACTGGTTCTCCGCAATCATCCAAAAAGCCAAAAAAGAAAACCCTGACCGTGAGATCAAGGTCTTGAACCTCTTTGCTTATACGGGCGGCGCGACCGTCGCTGCTGCCGCAGCTGGTGCCAGCGTGACTCACGTTGACGCGGCAAAGGGCATGGTTGCCTGGGCGAAGGAAAACGCGATTTCCTCAGGTTTGGGAAACGCTCCCATCCGCTATTTCGTGGATGACTGCGTAAAGCTTGTGGAACGTGAAATCCGCCGTGGGAATCATTATGACGGCATCATCATGGATCCCCCTTCCTATGGGCGCGGCCCAAAAGGCGAGATCTGGAAAATTGAGGAAAGCATCTTTCCCTTCATTGAGCTCACCGCGCAGCTCCTAAAGAAAGACTCTCTCTTCTTCCTCATTAACTCCTACACGACAGGACTGCAGCCCGCCGTCCTCTCCTACATGCTAAACACCGTCATCACCAAGAAATTCGGAGGCACCGTCGTTTCAGATGAAATTGGCCTCCCCGTGACGGATAGCGGTCTCATCCTTCCCTGCGGCGCCTCCGGACGTTGGATGAACGACTAAAAAAATCCCGCATGCCCCTCCAAAAAGGATGGTGCCATGCGGGATTTTCGTTCTATTTGTAATCATTGAAAGTCATGCGCAAAAACGATGGTTCATGCGCAAAATATTTAGCAAATGGGGCTATATAATTCTTATTTCAGCAAAGGCAGATGGCACTTGGTACATCTGTCGCCCGTGACGGGATTCTTTGTCATGCAGCTGACACAGTAAATGCAGCTCGCCTTCGACTTGTCATATAGCTCATAGGGGAAATGGAACTGCGGATGATACCGAAAGCGATCCCCCACGCTCAAATAATTGTAAGCTAAAATCATGGAACCTTCCCGCTCTACAATCTTCTTGGTTTTTCCGTCAGTAAGCTTTACATAAGTATAATACTCCGTGACGCGCTCCCTTCCGTCATCATTCTTATGACGGTAAACCATCTCCGTTTTTTGATTCGTCACGACGGCATCGTAGCTCTTCTTCGCCTTCTGACAAATTGCAGAGATCACGGCCATCACCAAAAAGACACAGGAGACAATCGCGCCATTCCTTACGGCCTCCCCGACCTCCATCTTCCCACTCGCCAAGGCATAAACCACAAAACCAACCAGCGGAAGGGGAATCACAAAGCAGCTAAAAACAAAACCGGCCTTGCGGTTTTTCTTCATGGCCGCCAATATTTCAGGATCATTGACGCGACTGGAATACCCAGGTGCGGGTATTCCCGCCTGCGCCGTACTATTTTGCGCTGCATAATTTGCGGGCTGTGCCTGATTTGACAGCGGTGCAAGCCGCGTTCCGCACTGCACACAAAAAACATTGTCAGGCAAAACCTTTGCACCACATTGAGGGCAAAAATTTGACATAATATAACCTCCCTTCCCTGAGGCAAAATGCATGATCAGTTACTTAATAACAGTATACAATGCATACGCCCACAATGCAAGCGAGGTTATAAAACATACTTCCTAAGAAATGGTATTTTCCTTAACAACCAAGTTCCCGCCACGGATCCGACGAGCGTCACCAAAAAGAAGGCAACAATTCCGACAAAAAGCCGGAAATCCATGATGGTAATTTTCAAAAACTTATAAAAGAAATTCAAAAAAATAGGATGAATCAGATAGATGCCAAAGCAAAGCGGACAAAGCCAGGAAACTGCTTGCCTCCAACGGCCACTCTCCGTTTTCCGCTTTCTCTTCTTTTCCCGAACCCATCCATAATCAAATAGAAAAATGGCTGCCAAGATGGTCAAGGGATAGCCATATGCCATGTCCACGTGATACCCTTCCATAAATCTACAGCCAATCTGGACTAGCAGCATGGTCACAAAAAGAAGGAAAGAAACCGTCTCCTCCCGCTTCCGCGGCTCTTTTTTTCTTGTCACAAAAACATATCCGCAAAGATAATAAAAGGGATAAATTCCATCCAGCGGAAGCGCAAATCCATCCTTTACGCCAAGAAGCGTTTCAATAAACGGAATAACGCCAACACCAAGCGCCAGCATCGCCATCACGCCGAGAACCGCGACCCTTGGCAGCTTCTCCAATAGCCACTTCACAAGCGGCGTCACCGCATACAAAATCAAGATCAGATAGAGATACCACATGTGTGACCAGCTGTGTCCGCGGAGCACGTGCTTGACCGCCATCGGCACCATAAACCACTCAAAGTATCCCAAATATCCCACGATCTCCAAAAGCGCATACGGAATGCCAAAAATCAAAAGAGCCAGAACAATCCTCCTGCAAAACCGGAAAATGGCAGCCTCCCAGGTGATCTTCCGCTCAGGATTCAAAAACAAGTATCCGCTGATCATCAAAAAGATCGGCACGCACCAGCTCGTCACGTCAATCAACGCGTTGAAAATAATCAAAACCAGCTTCTGGTCGCTTAAGTCAAAATAACCGTCCCGAACGCCCGTCACCGTATGCATGAGCACCACGGCCAGCGTTGCCGCAACGCGGAGCACGTCCAGGAATACCTGCCATCCCCCTCCTGTTTTACCAGGCTTTTCCATGCTTATTCCTCCTGCAGCGCCGCTACTGCATCCGCCCGCAACTTATCATAATCAAAGTCATCGCTTAAAATCTCGTAAAACTCTTCCTCTCCGACCACCTGCAAATACTTTCCGCTGATGCGGAATCGGTATGCAATGACGCCATCCTCATCACAAATGCCGCACTCAACATACTCCGTCATGAGCTGTTCCCCTACGGGTTGCAGCTCCAGATCATTCATTAGCGTCAAAAGCTCCAAAGCCTTCGCCGCATCCACGTAAACGGCTTCCCCGCCGTCTAAGTCAAGCACCATGCCATTTTGCCGGCTGGGCGTTCGAAGGGCATATGAGCTCTTGCCCTTAATTTTCGAAATCGAAAGCAATCCTTTGTAGAAATTGTCTGCCTTCTCCTTATCCCCTGAAACGGAGTTCCCCATAGTTTCCTGCGTTCTAGTGCCAGATGCCTGATCCGGCATGTCATCGGAACTGATCGTTTTTGTCAAGTCGTCAAAAATCGAAATACCTTCCTGATTAGAATCTGCTTCACATGCCGCCTCCACTCCTGCTGCCGAATTAGCAGCGGCACCCTGACTTATGCCATTTTGCTCATGCTCTGCAGCTCCCCATGCTTCCTCATGCTGCGCATCCTCGGCGTATGCCACGTCCTGCGAAATACCGCTGCCCTTCTGAGCGCTGTCACTCATGGGTGCCATGGCTGATTCATTTTTCGCCTTCTGTCCGCCGCCATTTTGCAGGATGACAAAGCAAGTCCCGCCGACCAAAATCAGCGCCAGACATGCCGCCATGGCCTTCATGGCCTTCGCATACCGCTGAAACGGAAGTACCTTCGTCTCTTTTTCACTTCTGGCAAGGAGCTTGGGATCGACTCCCTCCATTGCCTCAAACAGGCGCATCGCCTGCTCCGTCTTTTTCTCACTCATCTGCTTTGACCTCACACTGTGATTCCTTGCTTTTCCAAAAACGCCTTCAGCTTTCCCCTGGTGCGGAACACGCTCGTCTTCACGGAATTCAGATTCATCCCATAGCGCTTTGCGATCTCCGCATACTCCTCTGAATACCAGTATCTCCGAAGAAAGACGTTACATTC
>JAFXQK010000026.1 GCA_017527205.1 Lachnospiraceae bacterium
TAACACGATTGATTACAAGGACGCTAATAAGCTTAAGAGATACGTATCCGAGAGAGGCAAGATCCTTCCTCGTCGCATCACCGGCAACTGCGCTAAGCATCAGAGAGCTCTGACCGTTGCCATTAAGAGAGCACGTCACGTTGCAATCATGCCCTACGTGCAGGACTAATCCCTTGTAAATAAAGGGTTCGTGGCCTTAGCAGTTTGTAATGACTACAATTTGCACACGAATTGTTAGTCGGCAATGCGTGATAATGTGTAATAATACAGATAAACAACTGCGGAAAGGGGCCATAATTCTATGGTTGACACACCTTCTGAAATCCAATTTCAGAAGGTGTTTTCTTTTTCCTTCCAAATAACTTGCGTTGTTGTCACGGACATCAAAAGTTATAAGGAGGAAAATCATGTGTAAAGTCATTTCTATCGCAAATCAAAAAGGCGGGGTGGGCAAAACTACCACCGCATTCAATCTTGGAATCGGATTGGCATCCGAAGGTCAAAGAGTCTTGCTGATTGACGGGGATCCCCAGGGAAATCTCACCATGTGTTTAGGAATTGAAAAGCCTGACGAGCTTGAGGTGACGCTCGTGGACGTGTTCGAGAGGGTAATCAACGAGGACGACATGCCAGAGGGATTTGCCGTCATCAAGGCAAGACAAAACGTTGACCTGATTCCGTCAAACATTGAACTCTCCACTGCCGAACTCTCTTTGGCCAATACCATCAGCAGGGAACTTGTGATGCGTTCTTACATCAATTCCATTAAAACTAAGTATGATTTTATTCTGATAGACTGCATGCCTTCGATGGGCATTATGACTGTAAACGCATTTGCGTGTTCGGATGCCGTCATCATTCCCGTGCAGGCTGCATATTTGCCGGTAAAAGGGCTTCAGCAACTGATAAGAACCATTAACACGGTACAAAGACGCTTAAACCCATCCCTGGTCATTGAAGGGATTCTTCTAACGATGGTTGACGCAAGGACAACCATAGCCCGCGAGATATCCGAAGAAGTAAACAATGCTTACGGTAAGGCCATTCGGGTTTTTCCAACGTACATTCCGCAGTCCGTAAGGGTCACGGAGACTACGGCCATTGCAAAAAGTATCTATGAACACGATGGAAACGGAAAGGCTGCTCACGCATATGAGGAGCTTACGAAGGAGGTGCTGAGAAACCATGGCTGTTAAGAGGGAAAAGATCAAGTTTGCTTCCGTTGAAGAACTGCTGGGGGCTCCGCAGGTAACAAATGATCATACCACGGAGATTCGTATTGACGACATAAAGCCGTTTAAGAACCACCCCTTTAAGGTCAGGGACGATCAGAAAATGGATGAGCTGGTGGAGAGCATCAGGTATAACGGCATCTTATCTCCGGTGTTGGTCAGACCATACGAGGATGGGCGTTATGAGATGATCTCCGGTCACAGAAGGATGCACGCTGCCCGCATGGTCGGCCTGAGGACAATACCAGCCCTGATCAGGGAAATGTCTGATGATGAAGCGACCGTGGCAATGGTGGACGCCAACGTACAGCGTGAGGAAATCCTGCCCAGTGAAAGGGCATATTCCCTAAAGATGAAAATCGATGCCATAAAAAGGCAGGGAAAGCGGACTGATTTAACTTCCCGCACTGAGTGCGAGAAGTTGTTTTCGGGAGCTGCAGAGGAGGCCGGATGGGCATTTGGACTGAAGGCAAGGCAGGTTCAGAAATACCTTCGGCTTGTAAACCTGAACGATAAACTGTTAGACTTGGTTGACAGAAAAAAGATTCCAATTAATACGGCGGTGGACATTTCCTACTTCAATCCGAATCTGCAAAAGTGGCTATACGAATACATAAAGGAGAATGGTTTCCTAATTCCTAAGCAGATAGCTGCTCTAAAGAAGCTTCCGAATTTGGATAACGTCACCAAGTACATTATGAACAACATATTAAATGACGCGGTGTCCGTCAAGAAAGGCTCCGGCAAGGTGACCCTGTCGGAAAAGAAGCTCGGCAAATACTTTTCTCCGTCAGTTTCGACAAGGGAACGTGAAAGAATCATTTTTGAACTTTTGGATCAATGGAAAAAGGAAGGGGATGGAGAGACATGATCCTGGAATATTACAAGAAGGCGCAGGCAGATCAATTTACGTTCATTCCCATTCCGCAGGTCATTTTAACGGACGAACGATTCTCAGAGGTATCCATGGAGGCCAAGGTACTTTATGGTATGCTCCTGAAACGCATGAGCCTGTCCACGGCGAACCGATGGATAGATGAAAAGAAAAGGGCTTACGTAGTCTATCCGGTTTACAAGATTCAGGAGGACATAGGAATCTCAAAAGGTAAATCGGTATCCTGCCTGCAAGAGTTGGAAATGGTTGGCCTGATTGAAAGGATTCATCGTGGACAGGGCCTGCCAAGCATCATATATCTCAAGAATTTCATTATTGAGGAGCAAAGTTCAGAAGTCTAAAATATGACTTCAGGAGAGGGGTACGATGGCAGAGGAAAAACTGCAGTTTCAATATTTTTATGGATCGGAAGCGGACATGTTTACCTTTTATCGGATTCCGAAGATTTTATTCACGGATGATTACTTTAAGGAGCTGTCCAGCGATGCCAAGATATTATATGGGCTCATGTTGGACAGGATGTCCCTTTCGAGGAAAAACGGCTGGATTGACGAAGATAATCGCGTATATGTTTATTTTACGGTGGAAGACGCCATGGAGCTTATGAATATTGGGAAAAACAAGGTCATTCGCATTATGTCGGAGCTCGATCAGGAAACAGGGGTAGGCTTAATTGAGAGGATTCGCCAGGGTCAGGGAAAGCCGTCAATCATTTATGTAAAATCGGTTGTGAGGGAAGGAAGTCAGAAGTCTCAAAATGAAACCACAAAAGACATTGATAATTCAGAAGTTTCAAATCGAAACTTCAAGAAGTTTCAAAATGAAACTTCTAGTTGTTTCAAAACGGGACATCCAGAAGTTTGCTTTTCAAACCCTAATAATACTGATAATAGTAATACTGATATAAATAAATCCATCCATCTCATCTCATCTTCTGGTCAAGAGGCGATGGAAAAGATGAGATCGATCAGGGATCAGTTGGAAATTGACCTGTTAGTCGAACGCTATCCGTTAGACCGAGACCTTTATGAGGGAATCTATGAGCTCGTGCTTGATGTAATGATGAATGGAGCGAGAGATATGGAGATTGCTAGCGGTACATATCCTACAGCGATGGTTAAGGAGCGCTTTTCCAAATTAAATTCAATGCACTTGGAATATGTTGTTGGGTGCATGAAGAGCAATTCACAGAAAATCGGA
>JAFXQK010000070.1 GCA_017527205.1 Lachnospiraceae bacterium
GCCTGCCACACGGGTCTCTTGGCCTCGCGGTTCTTCTGCGCCATCAACGCTCTTGACAGCTATTGGCATGGCGAGGGCATTAAAACGCATTATCGCGGCTTCATTACCGTAAACGGGGAAGCCTTCGAAGTCTCCTCCGACAGCTGCAATGGCTATGCCGACAAGCATTGGGGCCGAAGCTTTAATCATCCTTGGTTCCAGCTTTCCTCCTGCACCCTCCTGAGCGAGCGCACGGGAAAGCTCTTAAAGCATTCCGCCCTTGCCATCGACGGATGCTGTCCGAGATTTTTATTCTTCCGCTTTAAGCCGAAGCTCCTCGTGCAGCTGACCTATACGGGCGAAGACTTTTACTATTCCTTTGCGAAGCCCCTGCAAAAGCCTCTCCTAAAATGGGGCACCAAGGAGCGCAAGGATTCCTTTACCTGGCATGTCAAGGCCGCCAATCGGGATTCCCTGATGACCCTGACCCTGCACTCCCCCAAAAATACCATGATGCCTTTGCTGTATGACAGCCCTGACGGATCCGCAGCTCCGAAGCTAAAGGCCGGCAAGGAGGGCTATGGCACCTTGGATCTGTACCGCATCACGCCTGCCGGAAAGGTTTGGCTCGATACCCTAACGATTCAAAATGGCCTCTGCATCATTGAAAAGCCATCGAAAAAGACCCGCTAGCGCTCAATGCGCCGGCAGGTCTTTTATTTTGCCTTTTCTCCCGTCGTTTTTTCTTGTCAGGGAAATCCTGAAACGTTATAATTGTCTGAGCAGATTTCCAGAAATCTGTCTTTGAAATTCACATGCAGCTTTGACCCAGACCGATTTACGAACTGCATCACTATTTTGCAGCCTTCGCAATTTTCGATAAATTTACGGGAGGCGACACATGAACCTACCATCCACTTATGCCGTACCCTGTATGGCAAACCGCACCTCAGCACTTGGAACCCTGCGCGTGACGGTGCCCGGTTCCAAAAGCATCACAAACCGAGCCCTTCTTCTTGCCGTGCTGGCAAATGGCACCTCTACGCTGCGGGGAGCTTTATTTTCTGATGATTCCAGACATTTTCTGGAATGCGTCCGTTCCCTCGGATTTTTGACGGAGGCGGATGAGCAAAACGCCTTGATCCGCGTCACGGGGATCGGCGGAGCCGTACCCAAGAAGGAAGCATCCCTCTATGTCGGAAGCGCCGGAACGGCTGCCCGCTTCTTAACCGCTTATCTGGGAATTTCCAACGGAACCTATCACATGGATGCCTCTGCGCAAATGCGAAAGCGCCCCATGGCACCCTTACTTCGCGGGCTTGAATCTCTCGGATGTACCTTTATCTGCGAGGAGAACAAGGACTGCTTTCCCTTTATGCTGCATGGCAACGGCTTTCAGGCGGACGGCGTCACCGTGGACATTGATCGAAGCAGCCAGTTTTTGAGCGCCCTGCTCATCTCTTCCTGCCTGTCTCCCCGCGATTTTACGACGACCGTCACGGGAAGCCACGGCATGGCCTATGTGGAAATGACGGTAAAAATGATGCAGCAATTCGGCGTCAAGACAAAGCGGATGGCATCAGACGACCGGGCTGTCATCTCCGCCCAAAAGGGTGCTGTGGCCGGCAGCACAAACGAAGCTGCCATCTCAGATGGCGATAAGGCATCCTGCCAATATTTTACGCCAGCAGGGCAGCAATATCAGGCTCTCGACTACCAAATTGAGCCCGACGTCTCCGGCGCTGCCTATTTTTATGCCATGTGCCCCCTGTTGAACCTGCCCGTACAGGTTGCCCACGTACACTTTGACTCCCTGCAGGGAGACGTGGAATTCCTTCATGTATTAGAGCAACTGGGCTGTCATGCGGAGGATCTGCCGGAGGGCATTCTGCTAACGCCTCCCAAGGATGGCACCTACCCAGGCATCACCGTGGACATGGGCGCCTGCTCTGATCAGGCCATCACCATGGCCGCCCTCGCCCCCTTTGCCAAGGGGCCCTCGACCATTACGGGAATTGGACATATCCGTTTTCAGGAAAGCGACCGGCTTAATGCCATGCAGACGGAGCTGACAAAGCTTGGTATTCGGTGCGAAACGACCGATTCCTCCATCACCATTTGGCCCGGCGCCCTAAAGCCGGGTCTTGTGAAAACCTATGACGATCACCGCATGGCCATGGGCTTTACCCTGCTTGGCCTGCGAAGCCCCGGCATCGTCATCGATGACCCCGCGTGCTGCCGAAAAACCTTTGAAAACTATTACGAAGTCCTAGAAAAGGCGCTTTGCATTTCGCCCACAATGTGATAAAATAAAGCATGCAAAAGAAAAACAAGCGGTTGCGAAGCAGACATTTGTTTTTCGTGCATGTTTAACGAGAAAGCTGCGCAGCAGCATGCTTTCGTGCTTATGAATGATAACGAAGACAGGAGGCAATTTGACATGAGTAAGAAAAAAGTTGTCGTTTCTTTAGGGCATGAGGCCCTTGGACATACCACGTTAGAACAGCAGGGAGCCGTGCGAAAGACGGCAAAGGCCCTGGCAGATCTCGTGGAAGCTGATTACCAGCTGACGATTACCCACTCCAACGGTCCGCAGGTCAGCATGATTCATAAGGCCATGACGGAGCTGCGCAGGGTTTACATCGACTACACTCCCGCTCCCATGTGTGTTTGCTCCGCCATGAGTCAGGGCTACGTAGGCTTTGACCTCCAGAACAGCCTTCGCTCCGAGCTTCTTGGCAGGGGTATCTCGAAGCCTGTCAGCACAATCTTAACACAGGTCACCGTTGATCCCTATGACGAAGCCTTCTATGCTCCCACAAAGGTCATCGGACGCTACATGTCCCAGGAGGATGCCGAGACGGAGCTGAAAAAGGGAAACTACGTAAAAGAATATCCTGGCAAGGGCTTCCGCCGCGTTGTTGCAGCGCCAAAGCCCATTGACATCGTAGAGCTGGAAACTATTCGTACCTTGGCTGACGCTGATCAGATCGTCATCGCCTGCGGTGGCGGCGGCATCCCCGTCATTGAACAGAAGCACGTCTTAAAGGGCGCTTCCGCCGTGATTGAGAAGGATGCCATCGCCGGCAAGCTTGCCGCAGACCTTCGCTCCGACGAGCTGATTATCCTGACCGACGTCGAGTGCGTTTACAAGAATTTCGGCAAGACTGACCAGACCCCCATCGAAACAATGGATCTGCGGACGGCACGCACCCTAGCTCAGGATGGACAGTTTGAGGCAGGAACCATGCTGCCTAAGATTGAAGCTGCCATTGCTTATTTGGAGAAGGTGCCCACCGGCAAGGTTCTGATTACAAATCAGGAAAGCATCAGCGAGGCCCTGAAGGGAAAGAAGGGCACGGTCATTACCGCATAGCCCTTACGTCTCCATCAGTTCTCCCCGTAGCTGTACGTAACGATAGGTACGCCCTGTGAGGAAGCTTCGGCTTTCAATCAGGGCGTTATTATTTGCCAGTTCAGCCTTGACGTCAGACAAATGCTTATGCCGAACGGGATAGACGTCTGCCTCATGCACGCTCGTAAATGCGACATAATAATCTCCGTCCAGAAGCTCCGCCAGTCTCTCCTTCACCCCGGGATAAAACAGCGCAATCGCCCCATTGATTCTTCTTGTCGTCGTGAGGCGGTAACCAATCCTTCCCTGCCATTCATCCCAATTGTCAATCTTGATGGGCACGCCTTCTTCCCCGCTCATAAACACGCCGCCCTTATCATCATAATACCGAAGCGCGTCCTGCGCGTAATAAAGACGCGGCGGCATTCTTTTCTGACAATTTAAAAGCGCCCCCGTCAGGAGCACGGCATCGCGCTTCCCCCACTGGTCCGTGATCGCCCTCTCCAGCTTCAGCGAAAGATAGTTTTCCGGATCATCATAAACCAAAAGATACAGCACAAGCGCAATATCCCCAAACTCCCAGAAAATGCAATTGATCAGCTCGTCGCGGTGCCGTTCCAGCGACAGGGGCCGCAGGATCAGATTGGCGCGATGCTGGACAAAGGTATCCCGCTCCGTCGGAAGCTTCCCCTTTCGCACGTTCTCCCTTCCAATCGCAGCCGCCAGCTCCGGCAAAACGCTCTGCCAGCCCTCTGACTTATAACGTTCAAACAGCTGCCGTACTGGCCAATAAAGCATGCAGTCATATTGTCCCTTATCCCAGACGGCATATAGCAAATCTGCCTGCAGTACAACCTCTTCCTTACCGCGATCGGAAAGATTGACTGCCCTAATGACACGAAGTGCCACGTCATCCTGATAAGTCACGCCCTTTTCTAAGATGCCAATCTCTATTTCCTTGGCCGTGTCCAATTCTAAAAGACTATGATACAATTGTATTTTAAACTGCTCGTAAGTCATAACTTCCCCCTTTTACGTTTACGTTCGTCGCGGAAAATTTGGCCGATGGGCCATATTGAAAAAAGAAGTCACGGGCAGGAAACCCGTGACTTAACTTTACCATGACATGCCTTATTTGTCTAGTAGAAATTTTATTGAATAATTCTTCTGACGCTTAAAATTTGTCTGTAGGTGGCATTGCTCACCTTAATGCCGTCCTTTCGGTTGCTTGCGTGAACAATCTTTCCCCCGCCAATATAAAGGGCTACGTGCCCGCTGTAGCAAATGATGTCGCCCGGCTGGGCATTGGCATATTCCACGGCAACTCCGTCGCTGCGCTGCGTTGTGGAGGTTCTCGTAATCGTATATCCAAAATCCGAATAAATGCGATAAGTGAAGCCAGAGCAATCCGCCCCCTTGGTCAGACTCGTTCCGCCTGATACATAGGGATTTCCGACATATTGCAGCGCGTATTTCGCAATGCGCTTTCCGAGATCACTTCCCGTCGCATTATCAACGATGGAGGAATAGCTGGTCTCCGTATAGGTTCCCGTCGCCGCAGCCGTCTTCCCCTGCTTTTCCTTATCCTGGAGCTTTTTCAGCTCCTTCTGCTCCTGCTGGATCTTCGTCTTTGCAATGCTTGCCTCCTGCTTTGCCTTTGTAATCTCTGCCTCGAAGTTTGCACTTTCCTTCCTTCTGGCTGCAAGCGACCGGTCCAGTTCCTCTTTTTGTTCGTTTAACGCCTGCTTCGCCAGCTCCAGCTGCGCCACTTCCCCTTCAAAGGCCGCCTTCTGTGCCTGAAGCTGCTTTTTCTCCTCCTCCAGCTGATTCCAAAGCGCCAGAGTCTCTCGCTTTGCCTGGTCATAATCCGAAAGCTTGTCCTTGTCATAATTATAGAGCTGTTCAGCATAGTCCATCTGATTTAAGATCTTCGACCATCCCACGCCGCGAAGCAGCATTTCGATGAGCGTGTAATCATTCGTCTCATAAATTCTTCTGGCGCGAATCTGCATGTCTTCCTTCTGCTTTTCTTCCCTCGCCTTCGCCGCATAATAGGCTTCCTCCGTCTCATCAACTTCTGCCTGCTTGCTGATGATCTCCAGCTCTTTTTGCCGGATTTCCTCTTCCTTCTCAGCGATCTCGTCTTCCTTCAGTTCAATGGAAGTCAGCGTATTGACAATCTCCGCATTTAAGTCATCAATCAATTCCTCGATCAGGCTCTGCTTATCCTTTAGGTCACTCGCCTTTTTATTCGCCTCGTCCAGCTCCTTTTGATGCGCCTTGATTTGATTCTGTAATTCCGTGATGCTGGTTGCTTGGGCCTTTGTGGCTACAAAAGGACACAATGCTACCATGGAAAATACCATGAAAAAAACCATGATCCATTTTACCAACGTCATCCCTTTTCGCATCCTTTGTATCCTTTCCGCTTTGCCGGTCACTCATGCCTTTTTACGTCTTTCTTACCGGCCTGAATTCCGGCTGACCTTATTCCTTGTCGCCCTTATTCCCTGCCGACCTTATTCCCTGTTGACCTTATCCCCTGCCGCTCTTATTCCTTACCGGCCAGATCGATGATAAAGCTGAAGGCTTGCTCGTAAACATAATCCTGTCTGAAATCCTCTTTGGAAGCTTCTCCCAGGTAGTCTGCAATGGTTTCACACCCTGCTTCCGTGGAATACTGCTCCAATAGCTTATCCAGCTCCTCATCCGTCTGGATGGTCAGACCTTCTTTCTTCGCTAGTGCCTGCATCGCCAAGTCACGCTTTGCCGCCAACTCCGAATAAGTCTTTAAAAAGGTCTCCAGATCCATTCCATAATAAGTTTTCACCAGAGTCTCGGGATCCGTTGCCTGCTGCAACGCGGTGGTCACAAAGAAATTTCTGGCCTGCTCACTATAATAAGTCGTCCACTCCGAAGGAATCTCCTTGATGTCGCAGATTTCCTCGAGAAAGGCATCCATGATCTTTTCCTCGTAGCTCTCCTGCCCCTCCTGCATGGCAGAATCATAAAGGTAATCATAGACATATTGGCGAAGCTCCTCTACGGTATTCACCTCTTCAATCAAACCGACAACCGCCTCATCCATCTTCTCTGCAGGGATGATATAATTGACCGTTACCGTAAAGACAACAGCCTGTCCAGCCAAATCCGCATTATGATAATTCTCAGGGAAGGTCAAATTCAAATCTACCGTTTCACCAGGCATCACGCCAACCAGACCGTCCTCAAAACCATCAATAAAGGTATGGGAACCAATGGTTAACTTCGCTCCTTCTGCCGTACCGCCTTCAAATGCAACGCCGTTCAGCGTACCGACGTAATTAATGTTCGCAGTATCTCCAACGGCAACGGCGCGATCCTTCACGCCAAGGCTCTCAGGAAAGCTATTAATGTACACATTGTCCATCAGTTCCTTAAGCTGTGTTTCGTCAACGACAATTTCATCCCGTTCAACGCGGAAGCTCTGATAATCCTTCAGGGAAATATACTTATCCAGATCCATGTCCTTTGCATAGACACGGCCTTCCGTCACCTGCTTTACCTCCTTCGGCGTCACCTCAGTCGCCGTACTGCTTTCAGAAGAGCCGGTCGAATCCTTTGTATTGTTAGCACAGCCGCAAAGAAGCGCACTTAATAACATGACGGCACAGGTCACCGCCGGTTTCATCCATTTCTTATTTTTCATAATCTTCTCCTCAACATCCAAAAACATTCTTCAAAAATCCATGATTCACGCTTTTCACAATGGATCGCATGACATCACGATCATATTATAGCACCAAATCATTGACTTGAAAAATGAAAAAATCATAAACTCTCGAAAAAATAAATCCAACCGCTTGATAAAAGAAAATCACAAACTCTCGAAAAAATAAATCCAACCGCTTGATAAAAGAAAATCACAAACTCTCGAAAAAAAAACAAACCAATGATTGAGAAATTGGAAAAGCTGTGATATGATGTCTAAGGAAATGCAGAAAAGACAGGAAAGGATACCTCTAATGATGAAAATGAATACCGTTGCGATTTTGGCCATCAAGCCTGGTCTCATTGTCCTAATCGTGGTCTTGGTACTAATCCTGGCAGCCATCATTGCCATGTACGTTCTCGGGAAAAAGGCCCAGAAAAAGCAAGCCGAGCAGCAAGAGCTCATGGAAGCCAACAAACAAACCGTCTCCATGCTGATCATCGACAAGAAGCGAATGAAAATCAAGGAATCCGGCTTGCCGCAATCCGTAATTGATCAGACGCCAAAGCTGATGCGAAATCAAAAGCTTCCCATCGTGAAAGTAAAGATCGGACCTCAGATCATGAATCTGATCAGTGATGAGAAGATCTTCGACAGCATTCCTCTAAAGAAGGAAGTCAAGGCAACGGTCAGCGGCATGTACATTATGGGCGTCAAGGGACTTCATGGTAAGGTTGAGGTTGCTCCTCCCAAAAAGAAGGGCTTCTTCAAGAGAGCCATGGAAGCCGCTCAGGAAAAGGCCGGTGCTAAGCCCATAAAGTAATCGTACAAATCCAGGAATTCTAAAGCCCCCACGCCATACGGCGTCGGGGGCTTTTCGTTTTACAAATGCTTGCTGACTCAGGGCTAGGTTGGGCGGGTCTTTCTACTAGACTTGAGACCTAGAAAGACCCTCCCAACCTTCCCCTAAAGTCTATGGGACGTTTACCTTGCATATTCAATAAAGCTTCCATAGGACGTTCGTTCGCATGAATCATATTGTCTAACAAACGGAGTAGATTTGAAGATGTAGTTTGTCGCGATTGATTTCCTGTCCTCCTTGGAGCATCGTGTATTCTATTTGAATTTCCATGCGTTTATCTTCCCGTCGAATTTCCAGCTTCCGGGTTCGAATCTCCAGACGCATGAGTCCATAGGGCGTCGGATAATCAACCATGCAGCCGATATCCTCTTCCGCTTGGATTCGATAGACAAATTCCATGACATGTGCTCCAGCTTTGCCATCCGTGCCATAACTTTCTGAAATGTGCTTTTCCCTGTTGCCTTGCACTTCCGCCGCATGTGTTTTCCCAGCGCCTTGCGCTTCCGTCGCACCTGTGTCCCTGGCAGTACTCGGAATGCTTCTTCGAAGGATGACTTCGTTTTCACTGATTTTAAGTCGGCTGGAAAAGGTTGCCCCCTGCTTTCCGTCCTCTGTCAATGTCTCGGAAAACAGCACATAAATATGACCATTCCTCAGATAACACCGTCCTTCGTGGCAGTTTTTGATTTGCCCCTGCCCGCCCGTGATCTCTATCGCAACATTCCCTTCCAGCCCGCCAGCTATCCTCTCCATACTGCCAGCTTTCCTCTCCATACTGTCCCTCCGCTTGCCCGGATTTCTATTTTTCTTCTCAGGCAAGCATCCTCTTTCTTTTTCGCTTGCCTACATTCCTCTTTTCGCTTCTCAGGCAAGCATCCTCTCTCTTTTTTGCTTGCCTGGATTCCACTTTCGCTTCTTGGGCAAGCATTCTCTCTCTTTTTTGCTTGCCCGAATTCCACTTTCGCATCTCAGGCAAGCATTCTCTCTCTTTTTTGCTTGCCTGGATTCCTTTTTTTGCTTTCAGGCAGTCCAAGGTGCCTTGAAACGACTGTCCCCTTTACAAATTGCCATCTCGAACAGTGCCATTATTCAAGAGTCCACTGTCCCGTTTGTTAAAAGCTTTTTCAAACAGTACTTTTTTTCAAGAGTCCACTGTCCCGTTTAGGAAATTTCAATCCAGACAGTGAATGTTGGCTGAAATTCACTGTCTGAATTGCGATAATCAAAATTAGCCAGTTGCAAAACACTGTTTATACGCCTAAATTCAAATGCGGACAGCAAATATCCAAATTATTATACTGTCTGTACGCCAAATTCGAAAACGGGACAGTTATAATAGCCACATTACCTCCACTTTACCTCCCGTGAGGGCTCCGTCCTTTCTGACGAGGCATTTACCGAGCAACAAGAATTCGCCAAACTACGATTTGCAAAGCTACAAACACCTCGACACCCCCGCCTTATCTACTTTTAACAGACAAGTAAAAGCTAAAAGGGATTGATGTCACTGCCTTTTCCCTGTTCCTTTAAAAATTCTCGATATTAATGGTTTTTGCGCTCAAAATTCCATATTTGATAATGGAATTTGCGAAGGTCTTGAATTTTTCCGCACCATCGCTGACATAGAACTGGTACTTGTTCTCGCCGAGCGCCACGGGCGTCTCCTTCAAAAGCCCTTTTTCCTCAAGCATCTCACGAAGCTCCCGCGCCGTCTCATAGGCGGGATTGACCAATGTCACCTTATCCCCCATAATTCTTGCCAGCGTGGAGCGGATCAGGGGATAATGGGTGCACCCCAAAATCAATGTATCAATGTCAATGTCGATCAGCTCATTTAAGTAGCGTTTCGCGATCTCATCCGTGACCGGATCCTCCCAAAGTCCCTCCTCTACAAGAGGAACGAACAACGGGCAGGCCTTTCCGTAAATGGTCACCTCGGGATGAATCTTTTTTATGTACTGACTATAAATTCGGCTACCGATCGTCGCCTCTGTTGCAATGACGCCGATCCTGCCGTTCTTGGTTGCCTCTGCGGCTGCCTTTGCACCCGGCTTCACTACGCCGATGATCGGAATGTCGATCTCCCGCTCCAAATCCTCCAGCGCATAGGCGCTCGCCGTATTGCAGGCAACCACGATGGTCTTCACCTGATGCGTCTGTAAAAAGCGGACGATCTGCCGCGAAAAACGAGTGACGGTCTCCTTTGACTTGCTGCCATAAGGCACCCTCGCCGTATCTCCAAAATAGACAATCTTTTCATTTGGAATCTGCCGCATGATCTCCCGCGCTACGGTAAGTCCGCCTACGCCGGAATCAAACACCCCAATGGGCGCCTCCGCAACCAATTTCTGTTCCATGCTTTTGTCACTAACCTTTCTGCCCTTTTTCCAAAAGGCATTCCATATTTCCAACAGCTTGCTCCGGCCATGAATCTCCCCCGGCTCCGCCTCCAAAATAGCATTCAGTAGTGCCTCCCCAGACAGGGAAAGCTCTTCCTTTACAAGCTCTCCGTCCTCCTCTGTCATGATCCAGGCTGACTTACAAATGTCACCATTCCATAGCAGCTCCGGAAACAGATATCCAAAAAAAGTCCACGTCACACAAAAAACAAGCAGCCATCTTACGATTCCCTTCCGCTCCATTCCATACTCCTCCTTACCTTAACTAAAAGGAATATGTCCAAAATCAGGAAGGTTCATACATTTCAAAGCAATTATTTCTTCTCTTTTTCCAGACGAATCTGGCGAATGATTGCCTTCTTCTGATTGTCAATGTGGAGCTTGGCCGCCTCACAAGCCGTCTCACGATCCTTTTTCACGATGCTCTCGTAGATGATTCGATGCTCCTCCACGAGCTTTTCATGCTGACTCAGATCCTTCAAATATTCAAAACGATACCGATACATCTGCTCGGACAAATTATTCACCAGTTGAATCAGCCTTTGATTCCCCGTGGCCTGAACAATAATGTCGTGCAGTGCTACGTCCCTCTGCGCCAGCACCTTGACATCCTTATCCTTTTCACTCTTTCTGGCCTCCTCGGCAAAGGCTTCGCAGGCCTCTCCAAGCTGTGCGAGGGCCTCTTCCCCGATTCGTTCGCAGGCCAGCTCCACGCAGAGGGCATCCACGGCGCGGCGTACCTCCAGCACGTCATTCATGCTCTTTTCCGTAATCTGCGCGACCTCGGCACCACGTCTGGGAATCATGGTGACAAGGCCTTCCAGCTCCAGCTTTCGAATGGCTTCGCGGATAGGCGTTCGACTGACGCCGAGCTGATCCGCCAAATGAATTTCCATCAGTCTCTCTCCCGGCTTTAATTCCCCCGTCAAAATCGCCTGACGCAACGTATTAAACACCACGTCCCTGAGAGGTAAAAATTGATCCATTTTCAACTGAAATCTCTCTTGCATCTTCTCCGCCTTCCCCATGGTAATTCTGTGGCAACATTTCCAAACACCATGCTTGCCCTAATGCCATCGTTCTTATCATTTTCCTGTTGTTTATTACCGCTTTTATGATCTATTTCTTTTCCTGTCGCAATTTCCTGTTGCTTTCCCTGCTACTATCCCCATCGCTTTTCCCTGCTACTTTTTCCCGCTACTTTTTCCCTATTGCTTTGATCAGTCGCTTTTCCCTGACACTTTTTCCTTGCCGTTTTTCCTCGTTGCTTGTTATCTGATATCTACGGGCCTTGTAACGAAAACCTGCTTTGCCAGCCCGAGCGCCTTGATCCTCTCCGCGGCCGCTTTCGCCTTTTCCTCGTCATCAAAAATTCCAAACGTTGAAGGTCCGCTTCCGCTCATCAAACTCCCCAGAGCACCCTGCTCCAGCATCACCTGTTTCAGTTCCTCCACGATTGGGTATCTCTCAACCGTCACCATCTGCAGCACATTTCCCAAAAGCCTTGCCATGCCCCTTATATCTTTTTCCTCAATGGCCCTGCGCATGCCGTCCACGTCCGGATGCAAGGGAATTTCATGGCTGTCCAGCTGTTCATACACATATTTTGTCGATACGTTGATCTCGGGCTTTGCCACCAAGAGAAAACAATCCGGCATGGGCGCAATCGGCGTCAGCACCTCACCGATTCCCTCTGAAAGCGCCGTCCCGCCCATGATGCAATAGGGCACGTCAGCACCAAGCTTTACGCCAAGCTCCCGGAGCTCCTCTTCGGAAAGCCGAAGATCATACAACTGATTCATGGCCTTCAAGGTACAAGCCGCGTCCGTGCTTCCCCCCGCCATACCTGCCGCCACGGGAATCCGCTTCTCCAAATGCACGCTCACGCCGCCTGTATGGAACCTGTCACGAATCATCACAGCTGCCCTGTAAATCAGGTTGTCCTCCCCCAGGGGAAGATCCCCGTCATTTGCCGTGATTCGAATTTCCCCGTCCGTTCTTTCGAACGAAAGCTCATCGCAAATCCCGATCGTCTGCATGATCATGCGAACCAGGTGATACCCGTTTTCCAATCGCCCGACCACGTCGAGACTTAAGTTAATTTTTGCGTATGCCTGTAATGTTATCATGAAACTCACCTATGTTTCTTATCTAATTTGCTTCTCACCGATTTGTTTCTCATCGATTTGTTTCTCATCGCACTGCGACATCTTTGCATCATGGCATGTATTCTGTATACAAGGATTGTATTTATTATAGTACAATCCTTGTATGTCCGTCAAGGTCTCCCTCAATTTCCCTTAGTTTCCCCTGACAACGAAAAGCTTTTGCCCTGGCCGTACCTCCTCATTCGGCAATTCATTAAAATCCATCAGGCTTTGGATGGGCACATAATAGCGTTTTCCGACGTCCCATAGCCCTTCTCCCGGGCGCACCATATAGATCGCCATGCTGGGCAGATTCGCCATCTTCTCAGGATCCATCGGCATCTCGATGGCATCTTCTAAAACCTCTGCCTCCTCCTCGCGTAAACAAACGCAGGTAAAGCAAAGAATCGCCTTGACGTCCACCTCTTCCTCATCCAACATGGTAACGCTCAGCTGCTCCAAATCCGCCTGTACCTGCTCCGTATTTTCCTCTCCCGTCATGCCCGGAATCTCCAGCACGTACTCGAAGGGGATGATTTTTCGAAGGCAACCATATGGTTTGTCATCCTCGCCCGTTACATACAAAATCTTTACGCATAGGCTTCCCCGAATCGTAAGCCCATTCTCCGCAGCCTCCTGCATGACAGGCCCAAGCTCCGCTTCGCCATGTACCACCTGTGCCAGCTTCTCCCCACTATCCAGCTTTAGGTGATTGGCAACCTTCGTCTTTCCCGTAACACTTCGAAGGAGATGGCTTACGCCAACGGTCTTTTTCTCCTCTTCAATTTCCTGACGTACGCCATAGACGTCCGTCACGACGTCAAGCTTCTTGTCATCATACACGCAAATCTTGAGATCAATGGTCATCTCCAGACCAAAATCCCGCATTTCTCCGTCAACGTCAGGTCTTGGAGCCAGTTCCCATTGAGAGATGCCATATCTGACGTCAAGCGCCATCCCCTCAAAGCACCCAGAGCATGCCAGCTCAGCGGATTCCTCGGTCACCGTCTCATATATCTGTGGTGTACCATCCTCGCCCTCATATAAAACGAAGATGCGAACCTCCCCCTGAACATAGGTCTTTTCCTCTCCAAGGCGGAAGTTCATCTCGCCAAGCTCCACGCTCTTCCAGAGAATCCGAGAAATATTGGGGTATCCGCCAGGGAGGGAAATCTCCTCCTTCACGCGGATGACATCCTTCTTGCACATACATATTTCCGTAAATTCCATGGGAACCTGATGAATCTGAATCCCCATCTGCTCCGCTCCCGCAATGCCAACCGGCACCTCTTCATCCTGTATGCCCTCCGACGCGGCCTTTAGCGTGACAACCGACTGTACGCTGAGCTTACGTGAATTGATCATCGTCACCGTCAGATCCTCAACCTTTCCCGTCACGCATACCTGATCCATCGGCAGCAGTCCGTCCACGCGGATCTTTTCTTCAAACGGCAGCTTTCCCTCCATGCACTCCAGCCTGCCCCCATACTCCTGCGTGTGATAAAGGACGGAAAAGACAAGCCGCCCCTTTACGGATACGGCATCCGCAATGGGGCGAACTTCTTCCAGGACAATTTGTCCTTTTTCCATACAGATCGTGCTGACGTCGGGCTTTGTCTCCGGAAGATTGACATCCTCCTCCAGCGTCAACTGCAATTCGCCCTCATGCTTCACACCATTCCGATGGATATTCTGCTTTAATAATTCCATGCAACGCACCTCCAGCTCTTCCCAGATACTGTATGTATACGTTGCAACGGCTGAAAATATGTATCATCCTTTGTTACTTTTACCGTACGGCTCCAATCAAATCAGTCAGCTTCTCAACCTTGTACTGGCGCATATAGGCCTCAATGCCCTCCAGAATCTCCACCGTTGCATACGGATTCACAAAGTTCATGGCACCGACGCTGATGGCACTTGCACCCGCAAGAAGGAACTCAATGGCGTCCTCTGCCGTTGCGATGCCGCCCATGCCGAGAATCGGGAGCTTCACTGCCTGTGCAACCTGCCATACCATGCGAATGGCGATGGGCTTGATCGCAGGGCCGCTCATGCCGCCCGTCTTATTTGCAATCGCAAACCTGCGTCTGTGAATGTCAATCTTCATGCCCGTGATGGTATTGATGAGGGACAGCGCATCCGCACCTGCGGCCTCCGCTGCCCTTGCCATCTCCGTAATGTCCGTAACGTTAGGGCTCAGTTTCATCATAATCGGCTGCCTTGCATGCTTTTTCAGCTCCGCCGTAATGTTATAAAGGGCATCTGCCTTTTGACCAAAGGCAATGGCACCCTCCTTGACGTTGGGACAGGAGACATTGATCTCTAAGAGCGCCACTGCGGGCTCCTCGCCGAGCCTCTCCACTACGTCAACATAGTCCTGCACGCTCTTTCCGCAGACGTTCACGATGATCTTCGTCTTATCATATTGCTTTAAGAACGGAATATCCCGTTCCATAAAAACGTCAATGCCAGGATTTTGCAGTCCAATGGCATTCAGCATGCCGCCGTAAACCTCCGTCACTCTTGGCGTCGGATTTCCCGGCCAAGGAATGTTTGCCACGCCTTTGGTCACGACTGCGCCTAAACGATTTAAGTCTACAAATTCTCCGTATTCCATGCCAGAGCCAAAGGTTCCGGATGCCGTCATTACGGGATTTTGGAATTCCACGCCTGCAATGCTCGTTCGCAGGTCAGGCATCCAGGCCTCCCCTGCATCACTCTGACTTGAAAGAATCTTATTTTCCAAGCTCATCAGATCTCCACCTCCCTTGCCTCAAATACCGGACCATCCGTACAGATCCTTGCATTGTGGACGTGAGAATGGTGATCCACCTCCTTGGTTTTGACAACGCATCCAAGACATGCGCCAACGCCGCAGGCCATGTGCTCCTCCAGCGAAATATATGCGGGAATGCCTTGTTCCTCGGCATAGTTCTTAATGGCGCGAAGCATGGGCATGGGGCCACATGCAAAGATGACGTCTGCCTTTAGGGCATTTTCCCGAATGGCGTCCATGACGTTCCCCTTCGTTCCGACGCTGCCATCCTCCGTTGCGACAAATACCTCACCATACCGCTCCAGCTCGCCTTTCAGGAAATTCTGCGCGTCGCGATAGCCCATAATACTTTGAATTACGGTAGCGGCGCCGCATTCCCCGGTCTTAGAGGAAAGCACCTTTGCAAGCTGTACCATGGGTGGAACGCCAATACCGCCTCCCATGAGAAATACCCTTTTCCCCAAGCCTTCCTCTACGGGGAACCCGTTTCCGAGAACACCGAGAAGCTGCACGGTCTCCCCGGCCTGATAGCCTGAAAATTCTTTGGTTCCCTGACCGGCAATCCTATAAACAATGCGGAGCGCCGTTTTCTCCTCATTTACCTCACAAATACTGATGGGACGCGGCAAAAGCGTACTTTTATCCTTTGGAAATACGCCGACAAACTGTCCCGGTTTCACGTCCCTGGCAAGCTCCGTCTCCAACCACAGATCAAAAATGGCCGGCGCCAGCTCCCTTTGAGAAATCACTTTCCCGATCGTCTTTTGCTTCATGTCCTTTTGATTCCCTTCTAAATCCTATTCATAAAAGGCAATGCCCCGTTTGCCCATGTCCTTGGCCCGATACAGAGCTTCATCCGCCTGCTTAAAGAGTGCTTCCTTTTCCTGATCCTGATGTCCGAAGGCAACGCCTGCGCTAATCGTAACTGCCGGAACGGTCTCATCTCCCTGCTCCAGAACCTCATTCATGGCTTCGACCTTCTTACGGATCAGGTCCGTAAGACCGACATAGGAATGCACCATGATGACCGCAAACTCATCACCGCCAATCCTACAGACGAAGTCCTGCGAACGAAAGCTTTTCAAAATCGCACTCGCTGCCCTCTTGAGGACGATGTCTCCCACGTCATGACCATGCTCATCATTGACCTTTTTGAAATCATCCAGATCAAGCAAAATCAGTGCCGAGGTCTCCCAATCGACGTTTTGGATCAGGAAATCATAGCCTCGTCTGTTATACAACCCCGTCAGATTATCATGTGTTGCCTCATAGGCAAGCTTCTCCTGACTCTTTATGCCGGCCTGAAACATGAGGTTATAGGTCTTTGCCAAAAAGCGAACCTCATAGGCGCCCTTGAGCGGAATATCCTTTTCATTACGGATCATTTCAACGCCGATACGTAACGGCCGAAATACCGTCCACGCCACAAGGATCATGGTTCCGAGCATGATCGCAATCAAGACAAAGGTCAGGATATGCTCTGTCTGAACCTGCTCCTGCATCGTTTTTGTCACCTTGTCCTGTTCGCAATCGATGTCCACCATCAAATCCTTCAGACACTCCTGCATGTGCGCAGAAATGCTCTCCTTCTGGACCCGATATTCTTCCCCGAAAAGCAGTGTCTGAGCTCTTTCCCGCTTTTCCAAGGCGCTAAGCTTCTCATCTTCAGCAGTCAGCGTCACGTTCTGAATCTCCAAAGGTGCCTCTGACAGATCCAATCCAAAGGACTCCACCGTCAATCTTCCGGCATAGTATTCCAGATCCATCAAATGAACGGAATCCTCCATGGCTGCCACAAGATCCGTGAGGGTCTTCGTCTTTCCGAGATTTTCCTCCAGCTCCGAAAGTGCGCGCTCCCTTCGCTGTGCTTCCTTTGCCTCCAAAAAATAGTTCGTCAGATACCTCCACTCACCCGTAACGGAGAAGCAACGAATTTGCTCCGTGAGATAGTCTGATGCAAGCTGCATGTCATAAGCATCACTGCGCCAGGAAAAAAAATCCTTTGTAAGCTCCTGGGTCTGCTGATGTATTTTCGTCGTCCTGTCCATGGCAATAAACAGTGCAATGGATGCCAATATTCCAATGATTGCCATGATGACGTTTAACCGTCGCAAGGACACGCCGTTATTCTTCATCCGCGCAAAAACCCGAAACATTTCTAAAACCTCTTCTCTAACCTATACATCGGAATGGAATTCACCAACCATTCCCCATGCTATCATAAACCATCTAAATAGTCAAATAAGAGTTAATCCGCTTTTTCCTCTCGCCGAAGAATTTCCCTGACGTTGCGCTCCATCAGCTTCCTCGCGATCATGATCTGATGTCCGCAGCCAATACATTTCAGGCGAAAGTCAGCGCCCTCCCGTAAAACCTCCCATTCAAAGCTCCCGCAGGGATGCTGCTTTTTCATTCGAATTTTATCTCCCACGTGGATTTCCATCCGTTCATCCTCCCCCTTGTTTTCTGATCCCGTTTTATCAATGCCCCATCCATGCATCTGCCACGTTTTTTGCATGCTTTCCGCATTTCTGCCATGCCCTGCCGCCGGATGGCTCCGTCTTAACGGTTTTCGTCCCGTTCCCAATAAACCATGTTGCCCGCACAGAAATCCTTCACGACGCCAAAAAACTCCCGCAGAAGATTATGAGCCTCCATGGGGGGATACGAATCTGCCGCCAGGCCTTCCACGTGAAGATATCCCTGTGCCTTAGCCAGCTTCTCCGCACGGAATACGTGAAAGCCATTGGTAACGATAACCACGCTGTTTTGTGTCTTATCAAGGAGCCGTGCGCTAAATTTCAGATTCTCATAGGTATTGGTCGACTGATCCTCCTTTAAAATTCTGGATCCGTCGATGCCGTGCTCCACAAGATAGGCGTACATGCCGTCGGCCTCGGAAATCGGTTCATTCGCTCCCTGTCCGCCGGAAACTATCACCTTCGTCTCTCGATTGACCTTCAAATAATGAATCGCCTGATCCAGTCGATACCGAAGAACCATGCTTGGCCCCTCTTGCTTCCACTGCGCTCCTAAAACCAGAAGATACTCCGCGCCATCCTTTGCATTCGCATTTTGCCTGGATAGAATCAGTCCTTCTACACAAAGGAAAATTGCCAGCGCAATTCCAAAGCAAATCCAAAATGCACGAAGAAGCCATGCAGGAAGCTTGCGCCGCAGCGCAGGCTTTGCACAAAAAAAGGAAATCACCCCAAAGCCTATGCCCATGGCGCCCCAAATCAAATAAAAATTCGTACCATAACCCATAAGAAAACGAATGGCAATACAATAGAGGACGCAAAGCACCCCTAAAACACCAAAGCAGATCGCTCCGCGCGCAAGAACGCGCTCCCTCCCGCGATCCTGCAATTTAATTACGTTTCTTTTCAGCTCCATTGGTGGAGTCTTCTTTTTTCTTCGCCTAGCCATCTTCCCGCAATCCTTACCTAACAAACTTTCTTCCTCGTTATTTTATCACAAATCAGGCGCCGACTCAACCGCCGTACGCCTTAAGAATTTCTAAACTTTTCCGTCTGGAACTGCTTTTCATTTTGCCTGTTTTCTGATAAAATAAAAATAGTTGGAGCATCGCTCCCATTGAGATAAAGGAGGTGTTTTATGACTACGTTAACGGAAACTGACCTGAAAAATATTGAAGAATTTCAGCGCATCATAGACACACATAACAACATCGTTTTCTTTGGCGGTGCCGGCGTATCCACGGAGAGCGGCATCCCCGATTTCAGAAGCGTGGACGGCCTGTATCATCAGCAATATGATTACCCTCCAGAGACGATCCTAAGCCACACCTTCTATGTGCGAAAGCCTGAGGAGTTCTTCCGCTTCTATCGAAACAAAATGCTCTTCACGGACGCGAAGCCCAATGCAGCGCACCTTAAGCTGGCCGAGCTTGAAAAGGCCGGAAAGCTCAAGGCCATCGTGACACAGAACATCGACGGCCTGCATCAGGCTGCCGGAAGCAAAAAGGTTTTGGAGCTCCACGGAAGCGTGCTTCGCAACTACTGTGAAAAGTGCGGGAAATTCTATGATTTAGAGTTTGTAAAGGATGGCACGGGCATTCCCGTCTGTGAGGATTGCGGTGGCCGCGTAAAGCCAGACGTCGTACTCTACGAGGAAGGCCTTTCCCAAAATACCATCCAGGAATCCGTGCGCGCCATCAGTCAGGCTGAGGTACTCATCATTGGCGGCACCTCTCTTGCAGTGTATCCCGCTGCCGGACTCATTGATTACTTCTCCGGGGATAAGCTTGTCGTGATCAACATGGCTCCGACCCCTCGCGACAAATTTGCCGACCTTCTCATTCAAGCTCCCATCGGTCAAGTATTTAACGCCATCAAGGTAAACTCCTGATCTTTCATATTGTAACGAACAAATAAAAAAGCCATGTCGTCCCTCCCGGATGGCATGGCTTCTTTCTTGTCTATGATTCCATTACTTTGTTTCTTTGTCTTGCGTTGTCTAAAATTTCACGAAGATCCTTCTCCAGCTGCTCCTCCCGCTTTTTTCTTTTTTCAACGGATTGAAGCAAAAACCAAGACCTTGACTTCACGTACAATTCTCCGCAAGGAACGACGTGCTGAATGGATAGTTCTATTTTGTGTTCCGATTTATATTGACGCCAATCGGCAAGCCGTTGTTTAAAATCCCACATCATGAACCGCTTTCCTTTGCATGCCCGCGCGAGGCATGTTGATAATCATTAACCATGATCTATATGTAATGAATATTATAACATATAATTACTATGTTTTCAACCCCTTTTTCTGCCTCTTAAGCATTTTTTATAATTTCCCCCTAATGCATGCAAAAAACGCAGATAAACAAAGAATTCCCATGGTTCGACATCATGCTTGTATGCCACAGACAAGCGAAACCAAAAACACGGTAACACTTGCGGCGACGGCAACGGTCATCAATCCTTTCCCTTTCAGTGCCAGCAAGATCGCCACAACGACGCCCGCTACTGCCGCGATGACGTGATCCGATGCATGAAACACCGCTGGAAACGTCATTGCCATCAAGCAGGCATAGGGTACGTAAAACAAAAAAGATTTCACAAAACGATTTCGTATCTTCCCGCGAATCAGCGTCAGCGGAAGCATACGAATCAAGTACGTAACGCCCGCCATCACGAGAATGTAAAGATATATGTTCATGTCCGCCACCTTTCATCCCTCTTCAAATCACGATTCCTTCTTATGACATCGCGATTTTCCTCTTACCGTGAATTCATCACGCATCTTCCTTCTCATCCACGGGAAAAAAGATGGCACCAAGCGTCGCCGCGGCGATCGTACAAATGATGATGGAAATGCCATCAGAGATGCCTTGAAGGAACGGCACATACCGAAAAAGACAGCTGCAAAATACGGCGATGCTCGCCACAATTAATACGGCCCTTGATTTCCTTGCCACGGGAAATACAATCGCGATAAACATTCCATACAGCATGACGTTCATCGCCATGCTAACACTCCTTGGCATGATTCCCCCGGCGACCGCGCCGAGAAACGTTCCTGCCGTCCAGCCGATGATGGGGAGACTTTGCAGCCCCAGCATATAGGGCAACGTTAAGCTCCTTTGGTGATTCATGGCAACGGCAAAAATTTCGTCCGTATTGCCAAACGCGATCAAGAGCTTTTGCCAAAGCGTCACCTTCTCATCCAGCTTCTGCGTCAGCGACAGGCTCATCAGAGAATACCTTAAATTAATAATGACCTGCGTCAGGATCAGCTCCAATAATCCTCCGCCAGCCGCGATTACGCGAACACCTGCAAACTCACCCGCACTTGTCAGATTGGAAACACTCATCACCGCGCCCTGCACGGCCGTCATGCCTGCGCTGAGCATGGCGATCCCAAGACTAAAGCTCACTGCAAAATAACCAAGCGCTATCGGAATTCCATCCTTCACGCCTACTCGAAATTCCTTACTCAAAACCGTACCCTTTCCTTTCTGGCACTATGACTAACCCTGCCAAAAAGCATTTACCCTAAAGTCAACATGGACTATTATAGCGAAGTCCATGAAAATATGCAATCGTTACCATTCATTTATCCTGTTTTGTCGGGCAGGACAGCTATTCAATGAGAATAAACGTCGTCTTCCGGAATGCAGTGAGAATGTTAATGATGGCCGAATAGATGAGACCAATGCTGTAGATCAGAAGCGCCGTGTTAGAGTTTCTGATGAAAATGAGACAGGCAATTGCCAGCGCAAAATTAACCAGCCCATGACTGAACTTAAGCTTCCACGGTCCCTCAACAGCCCTCTTTGCTTCCATCGCCCGCAAGACCTCAACAACACCAGAGAACGCATGGATGCCGATCAAATATAGCAGAATATAGATTTTGGGGACATCCGTAAGAGACGCGGTAAACAGCCCAAAATCCAAAATGATTACTCCCTGGATCAGAATCATCTTTCCTCCGACCATGTGCCTTGCCATCATGAAATAGAAAACGACGTCCTTGATTCCTTCTATTGCTAAGCCCAATGCAAGAATTGCAACGATCGCCATATAGATCTCGTCAGAAGGCTCCATCATAAATCCGATCGCCACGGCAAGCATAAGTAAGCCAAGCAGAACTTTTTTCACTCTTTGAAACCCAGTCATGTTATCTCCTCACAAAACGATCATTTCGCCTTACCCGCAATCTTATTGCCCGTTTTTTGGATCTCACCGATCACCATTCCCTTGTGGCCGATGGCACCTCGAATAAACCTTCCAAGGAATGTATGATCCTTCTCATTTTTAGCACTTTTCGTGTATTCATCGAAATACTTGTCTATGATATGTTCCTCAATTGTTTGCCCGGATAACTCCTCGCCAAAAGCCTTCCAATCATCATTGGCAATGATCTGCCTCTTCTCTATGATGGATCTGATTCTTTCCCTGTAGGGCTCGATTGCCTGCATATCATAGGTTTCCGTCTCAAAAAGATCATACTCGCCGCGGATAAACTTCATCGCGTATATCATCTGGGTGAACGCCTTGACATAGTCCCTCGGATTATCCTTTGTAAGCTCCGAATACTCTCCCCAGGCAGGAAGGTATTTGTATCTTGCAAAACTGTAATCCGGCAGATGTCCTGCCCTGCCATGCCCGAGATTCATGATGGAATTTTCATTCGCCTGATACAGGCTGTTTGTATAAATACTGTTGTCCAGATCATCGGGAGAGGATGCCTTGTGAACAAAGGTGATCTGTTTCTCCCGATAACCGTCACCATCAGGAAAAAGCTCATAAAAAACATAGTTTGTGTTATTGATCACCAGCGAAGGGGTTCCTGCAAAATTAGAATGTGCCCAGGTATCCGCAAGCACGTGCATTGCGATACCCACAGACTGTAGCGGCTTGCCTTTCGCATATTCCACCGTCTTGGCTACAAGCTCTCCGTTCGGTCCACAGATCAGTCTGTATTTATCCAAATAACGCTTGCAGCAACCAGGTTTTTCCGCCTTTAAGTCCCTCGGAAGGAAATGAAACGCTGACCATATCCTGGTGATATCCTGAAGTCCTACCTGATCCGTCCTCGCATCCATCAGTTCCAGCTGCAGCTGGGTGGTCGCCGCGTTAAGGGGTGCCTTGATCTTGGCAAGCAGCGTCCTGGAACACAGATCAACAAATTGTGCGCTGTACGCGATATCCAGACTCTCCTCATGAGTGTATCCTGCCAGATAAGCGGCGCAATATGTGGCATAATAATGAAAATCTTCTTGCATGACTGGTCACTCCCGTATCTGTTTCTCTGCTTTTATTTCTCTGATTTTTTGCGTTGCTACCAAAATTGTTCCTAAGATATAAATCGTAGTTAGGTCCACTAAAAGCGAAGCAATGGTAATATCGATATTTGACAAGTCCATAATACTATCCTTGTAGGGAATGAGTCCCAGAACGGAAAGTACCAAAAGGATCACCGTCCAGGTAAAATACCCCTTCTTATATGCTTGTCCCTTTGCGGCCTTCATCGCATTTCGTCCAATATAGTAATTGGGCCAGCAAACAAGTAATGACAAAACTACAAACAGCACTATGGCAAGGGCAAAAGATACAAAAAATACCGACCTGTCATACTCTTCAAATTTTTCCAGCTTCAAGATCTCTTTGGCATATGACAAAAGCTGAATGTTCAGCTTCAATACGGACCACGCTCCCAGTAGGATGATTCCAAATCCGCAGACATTAAGATCATCTTCATAACGCCTAAGTTTAGCATTCTCTTGGTTCACGGCTTTCCATCTCCATTCTTTGTTCCATTGCGTCATTGCGTTGCACTACAAAAAATATCTCACTTAACGTTGTCAGTCTCCTTTTATTTTATCATAAAATGCAGATTTATTTCAATCAAACATTCCATTGTCAATAAAAAGCAATCAGCCTTTCGGTTGATTGCTTTTCTAATCGCCCCTTAGGGTACCTTTATTCTGTTGTTGCCCGCAGCCCTCTCTTTAATCTGCTCAGTCCTTCTCTCACCTGCTCGCGCGGGCATGCAATGTTCAATCGCAAAAACTGTTCGCCGGCCTTGCCGTACTCAGCTCCCTCCGACACAAATAGCCCTGTTTCCTTGCGAATAAATTCTGCCAGCTCGACGCTATTGTCCGTATAGGCACTGCAGTCCAGCCACAGCAAATAGGTCGCCTCAGACGGCACCAGATGGACCTTCGGAAGCTCCGCCTCCAAAAACTCCCGCACCATACGTTTATTTTCAAATAAATAGCTTCTTAGGGCATCCAACCAGGGAGCCCCCTTCGTAAACGCCGCCACGGTAACGCCGCACGCAAAGGTATTCGGCTCAGCGACCTCATCCGTATTCAGCCCTCTCCAAACCTTGTGCCGAATGACGGGATCGCAGGCAAAGACTGCTGCCGTCTGCATGCCTGCCATGTTAAACGCCTTCGTCGGCGCAATGCAGGTAATGCTGATTTCACGGCAAGTATCCGATGCGGATGCAAAGGGAACATATTCCTTTCCGGGATCCGTCAGATCACAATGAATTTCATCCGAGACCACAAGCACGTGATGCTTCTTACAAAGCTCCCCGACCTTCGAAAGCTCCTCGCGCGTCCAGATCCTGCCCACGGGATTATGCGGGTTGCAAAAGATCATCATGGTCGTCTGCGGATCAGAAAGTGCCATCTCCAGGGCATCAAAGTCAATGTCATATTCCTGCTCGCAGATCGTCATGCTCTCCGCCAAAGTCTTACCATCTGCCGCAGCGTCTCCCGCAGGCCTGCCCTCTGTCACCAAGTCTCCTACAGTTTTCCCCGCTGCCGCAATGTCTCCAGCAGTTCTACCAGCCGTCTTTGGCTGATACCGTAACGGGCATTGCACGACGTTCCTGCCGTTATTGACGATGGAATTGAAAAAAATGTTATAAACAGGCGTAAGGATCAGGACATTCTCGCCCACCGTCGTCATTTTCCGCACAATGCTTGAGAGTGCGGGAACAACGCCCGTGCAAAAGATCAGCCAGTCCTTTTCGATCCTTAGATGGTGGCGCTTTCCCCACCAATTTTGATAGGCCTCATACCATTCCCCAGACACGACGTTATATCCAAATACGCCATGTGCGGCACGCTTCTCGATGGCCTCCCGAATACAGGGCGCCGTCTCGAAATCCATGTCCGCAACCCACATGGGAAGCTCATGTTCCGCCACGTCCCACTTATACGAGTCCGTTCCCCGCCGATCTACCTTTTTATCAAAATCAAA